>NZ_JAZGQS010000001.1:0-552399 GCF_036421055.1 Gottfriedia acidiceleris
TTATAGGCACCATTTTTTTACTTCTTCAATTTTAAAACAAGTTCTTCGTCAGGAGTTACATAAACTGTATTGTTTTGTTCGTATATGACAAAACCTGGTTTGGAACCATTTGGTTTTTTGACATGGCGAATTTCTGTGTAATCAACTGGGACCGAGCTTGATTGTCGTGCTTTACTAAAATATGCAGCGATAATAGCTGCTTCTTTAATCGCGGTTTCACTAGGATTCTTAGCACGAATGACAACATGGGATCCTGGGATATCTTTTGTATGGAACCAAAGCTCGTCTCTACTCGCAAGTTTATTTGTTAAATAATCATTTTGTTTATTATTTTTACCGACTAATAATTGTTCGCCAGTCGTAGAGATGTATTCATCTAATGTAACTTTTTGTTTGTTAGACTTTTGGGCTTTTTTCAATTTTTTCTTTCTTATATAACCCGTCTCCACAAGTTCTTCTCTAATTTCTTCTAAATCACGAGGAGAAGCAGACTCGATTTGCTGGATAACTGTCTCTAAATAATCATTTTCTTCTTTCGTTAATTTAATTTGTTCTTTAATATGAGCGACTGAATTTTTAAGCTTTGTATATTTGGTGAAATAAGCTTGTGCATTTTCAGAAGGTGTTTTTAATGGCGATAAAGGAATGACCACAGTAGCACCATTTTCATCATAATAATTAATTACTTCTATTTCTTTCATACCTTTTTGTAGTGCAAACATATTTGCAGTAAGCAATTCGCCTTGTAACTGAATTTTATCTGCTTTATCTGTATCTTCAAGACTTTTGTGTAACTTTTTAATTTTTTTCTTATTTTTTGTTAGTTCATTTTGTAACAGTTTTTCTAAGTCTCCGCTTTGTTGTTTTACACGGTCACGTTCAGCTTTACCAAAGTAATAAACATCTAACAGCTCACTTAAGCTGTCGAAAACAGTTTGTTTGGCTTGTAAGTGAGATAAATTTATGAAATAAAACATTTCTCTCGATTCTAAGCGGAAAAGTGAAGGAGTAAACTTTTTTAATTGTATTTCATTCATAATTGATTTAAATGAATTATACACTTCTTCTTTTCCATTATAGACAATTTCATTTGCGAGCAATGGAGAGATTCCGGAGAACTGTTGAACAATTGCTTCGGATGGTGATTGATCACTTTGAGTAATTAAAAGATTAAATTCCTCTTTGGAAGTGACTTGAAATGGATCATGTTTTTCTTGATTAGGAGGAGATATATAAGTAGCACCGGGTTGTACAATTCGATGACGGTTAACAGCCATCGGTACGTGCTTTATACTATCTAAAATTACTTGTCTTTCCTCATCAATTAAAAGGATATTACTATGTCTACCCATTAGTTCAATGATCAATGTTCGGTATTGTTCATCACCAATTTCATTTCTACTACGAACTTTAATGTTAACAATTCGCTCGTGTTCAAATTGTGTAATGCTTTCAATAATTCCACCATTTAAATGTTTTCTCAAAAGCATTGTAAACATTGATGGTTCTGAAGGGGTATCGTAGTTTTGATTTGTAAAATGGAATCTTGCGTAACTAGGGTGAGCGCTTATTATAAGTTTGTAATTGGCACCATTTGCTCTTACAGTAAGTAGTACTTCATAGTTACTTGGTTGTACAATTTTTGATATTCTTCCAGTTGTTAATTTAGAAGCTACCTCGTTTGTCATAGCTCCTGTAAAAAGTCCGTCAAAAGACATATGTATCACGTCCTACTCTTAAAAACACTATTTTTATTTTTTAAATTTATAAATTTTTTATCATTATCAAAAAACGATGAGATGTTAAATGTGACTTAATATGAATGGGGATTAGTAAGTTGAGTTCCACTACAGAGTGCCCGAATACTATCCTAAAATTCCAATTAACTTCTAATTACTACTCTTTAAATCAACATAATTCTTTAACTGGCTCATATCCATTAAATAAACAATCAAGAAATTTCTCATGGATTTCAATCATACAATATCTTGATTGGTTTTGTCACAGTTCTAGTTGGTTAATAGCTAGATTTATTTTCATCATTATATCATTTATTTGGACGAGTCTGAATATGCTTTTATGAGAGGTAAGGGGGACAACTTACCTAATGTATAATTAGGGGTGAACGCGGGTATGAATTTTTATCGGATGAGAGCGGAAGAAGTCGTGCAAGTAACGAATACAAATGTTTCCTCCGGTTTAACTGATGAGGAGGTAAAAAAAAGGCGAGCAACTTTTGGGGCAAATGAATTAAGGGAATCAGAGAAAACTTCCAAACTCGTTTTATTTTTAAATCAGTTTAATGACTTTATGGTATTTGTTCTATTAGGTGCAACGATTATATCAATCTTTTTAAAGGAAGTAGTAGATGCAGTTGCGATTATGGCAATTGTATTAATTAACGGGATTTTAGGATATTTTCAAGAAGCTAAGGCAGAGAGATCATTGGAAGCTTTGAAAGAATTGGCTGCTCCACAAGTAAATGTTTTGCGTGATGGGCAATTTGTTAAGCTACCTTCAAGAGATTTAGTTGTTGGGGATATTATTAAGTTTTCAAGTGGCGATCGGATTGGTGCTGATATTCGCATAATCGAAGCATCAAGTTTATACATAGAAGAATCAGCGCTAACAGGGGAATCTGTTCCGGTTCAAAAAAGATTTGAATCCATACAGGTAGATGATATTGGTATTGGTGATCAAGATAATATGGGCTTTATGGGAACACTCGTAACGCGGGGAAATGGTAAAGGTGTTGTTGTATCGACAGGAATGAAAACAGCAATGGGTCAAATTGCGAATTTACTTCAAAATACTGAAACCATTGTTACCCCTTTACAAAGACGATTAGAACAATTAGGTAAAATATTGATTGTTTTAGCATTGTTTTTAACAGCTTTAGTTGTATTTATCGGTGTTTATCAAGGAAATGAATTATATCATATGTTTTTAGCGGGTGTGTCACTTGCAGTTGCTGCGATTCCAGAAGGTTTGCCAGCAATTGTAACAGTAGCTTTATCACTTGGTGTGCAACGGATGATTAAAAAGAAAGCAATCGTTCGAAAACTTCAAGCCGTTGAAACATTGGGTTGTGCTTCAGTCATTTGTTCAGATAAAACAGGGACTATGACAGAAAATAAAATGACTGTTACAAATATTTGGTCGGGCGGAACTAGTTATGAAGTATCTGGAAACGGATATGCAATCGATGGAGAATTTACAAATAAAGAGAGAACGATTAATCCAACTTTAAATAAACAATTATTCCAAACTCTTGTATTTGGATCAATTTGTAGTGATGCACAATTAATTCAAAAGAAAAAAGAAATCGTACTTGATGGAGATCCTACTGAAGGTGCAATTGTTGTTGCAGGTTATAAAGCTGGGATTGACCGTGAATACGTCAATTCAAATTTTACTAGAATACATGAGCTTCCTTTTGATAGTACACGGAAAATGATGTCGGTCGTTGTAAAAAATAAATCAGGTGAACAATTTGTAATTACAAAAGGTGCACCAGACGTCTTACTTTCAAAATGTAATACAATTTTATGGCATGAAAGAGAAGAACAATTAAATACGTTTAGACAAAATTCAGTTGAAAGTATAATCGAAACATATGCAAATAATGCACTTCGTACGATTGCGATTGCTTTTAAACCATTAAATCCAAATTCGATCATTGATGAAAGGGAACTCGAAAGCAATTTAACTTTTATTGGCTTACAAGGGATGATTGATCCACCTAGAGCAGAAGTTGCACAAGCCGTTCAAGAATGTAAAGAAGCTGGTATTAGGACGGTTATGATTACTGGGGATCATAAGTTAACTGCTTCTAGTATTGCTAGAAAACTAGGAATCTTAAGAGATAACGGTAGAGTAGTAGAAGGTAAAGAATTAGATGCACTTTCTGTAGAGCAGATTCAGGAATTTGTTGAAGATGCTGCTGTGTTTGCCCGAGTTTCACCTGAACATAAATTGAAAATTGTTAAAGCACTTCAAGCGAATGGACATATTGTAGCGATGACTGGTGATGGTGTAAATGATGCACCAGCCATTAAAGCAGCCGATATTGGAATTTCAATGGGGATTACTGGTACAGATGTAGCAAAGGAAGCTTCATCATTAGTATTACTAGATGATAATTTTGCGACAATTAAATCTGCAATTAAAGAAGGTCGCAATATTTATAGTAATATTCGTAAATTTATTCGTTATTTATTAGCTTCAAATGTTGGTGAAATTTTAGTTATGTTGTTTGCAATGTTATTAGCCTTACCGCTACCCCTTGTTCCAGTACAAATTCTATGGGTAAATCTAGTGACTGATGGTTTACCTGCAATGGCATTAGGTGTTGATTCAGCTGAAGATGATGTAATGAAAAGGAGTCCCCGCTCCTTAACAGAAGGTATTTTTGCAAGAGGATTAGGATGGAAAATTATTTCAAGAGGGTTTTTAATTGGATTTGTCACACTATTAGCTTTCATTATTTCCTATAATCAACATCCGAATCAACTAGAATATGCACAAACAGTTGCTTTTTCTACTTTAGTTTTAGCTCAATTGATTCATGTGTTTGATTGTAGAAGTGAGCGTTCCATTTTCCATCGAAATGTATTTGGAAATTTATATTTAATTGGTGCTGTGATCGTTTCAATGCTATTAATGCTCGTCGTTATTTACTATCCACCATTACAACCTATTTTCAAAACGATTCCGATTGTACCAAGAGATTGGTTCTTAATTGGAGGTCTATCATCAATTCCAACTTTTATGCTTGCGGGAGCATTATTTACTAAGAAAAAATAATTTACGAACAAAATGGATAACCAATTTAAAATATGTTATAATTCCTTAAGGTAGTAGAGGTATGCTCTATTACCTTTTCTCTTTTACATATTGAATGAAATTTGGGAAATAAATTAGAGAGAAAATTAGTGTATTGGAAGTGGAACAATGGTCGTAAGTATGACAGGGTATGGTAAAGCCATTTTGTCAAATGAACAGTACAAAATACATATTGAAATGAAAGCAGTGAATCATCGATACTTAGAGACAATCGTTCGAATGCCTAGGCAATTATTAGCATATGAAGATGCAATTAAGAAAATTGTAGCTGAGTATACTAGTCGAGGGCGAGTTGAGGTTTTTGTTACAATTGAGGGCTTATTACAACGTACGTTACAAATAGATGAAGGCTTAATTCAACAATATAAAAAAGCGATTGAACATCTTTCAGGTGAAGAGCAAAATAAATCTTCTTATAATCCAATCGATTTATTAAAGCTACCTGAAGTTACTACAGTAAGTGAAGTAGAACAAATCAATGATAATTTTGAAGAATTATTATTAACGACTACTGAAAATGCATGTCAGCAATTTTTTGATGTTAAGTGCAAAGAAGGTGGACAACTTAAAAAAGATTTAATAGAAAGATTAACAGCAATTGAAGAATGTAAAAAACAGATTACTTTGCATTCTCCTCTTGTTTTGAAATCATATCGTGAAAAACTTCAATCGAAATTAGCGGAAGTTGAACTAACAGCGATTGATGAGCAAAGATTATTAACAGAAATTATGCTCTTTGCCGATCGATGTGACATATCTGAGGAATTAGTTCGACTAACTAGTCATTTAGAATTATTTAATGAAACGTTACAAATAAAAGAATCAATTGGCCGAAAATTAGATTTCATCGTACAAGAAATGAATCGTGAAGTAAATACGATTGGTTCTAAAGCAAACTCATTAGATATTTCTAAACAAGTTGTTGAAATTAAAAATAATCTTGAAAAAATTAGAGAGCAAGTTCAAAATATTGAATAATGTAAAAGATTTGTTTATAGTTGCAAAGGTCCGGTAACAATGTGAAGTAGAAGACTAATTAATTTTTTATTAATTGACTCTAAATACACAAGAAGTAACAATAGATTGACCTTTAATAAATTAAACTGTCTAGAATTAGAAGGGTAGGGTCATAAATGAGGCATGAAAGAGGCTTATTAATCGTACTTTCTGGTCCATCAGGAGTAGGTAAGGGTACGGTGCGTAAAGCTATTTTTGATAATAAGGACTTAGATCTGCAATATAGTATTTCGATGACGACAAGAAATCCTCGTGAAGGTGAAGTACATGGAGTAGATTATTTCTTTACATCAAAAGAAGATTTCAAACAGAAAATAAATGAAAATAAGTTTCTTGAGTGGGCAGAGTTTGTAGGTAATTACTATGGAACGCCAATTGATTATGTTGAAAAAACATTAAGCGAAGGAAAAGACATTTTCCTAGAAATTGAAGTTCAAGGTGCCTTACAAGTAAAAAAAGCCTTTCCAGAAGGAATTTTTATTTTCTTAGCCCCTCCAAGTATGAGAGAATTACAAAATAGAATTGTAACAAGAGGTACAGAAACTGAAGAAGTAATTATGAATCGTATGAATGCAGCAAAAGAAGAAATTGAAATGATGGATGCTTACGATTATGTAGTTGAAAATGATCAAGTTGATTTAGCTTGTGACCGTATTAAAGCTATTATTTTAAGTGAACATTTAAAACGTGAACGAGTTGCAAATTATTATAAAAGAATGATGGAGGCCGAATAAACTATGTTATATCCTTCGATTGACCGTTTATTAACAAAATTAGACTCAAAATATACGCTAGTAACAGTTGCTTCAAAGCGTGCTCGCGAAATGCAAGTAAATAAAGATATTCGTGTTGAAAAACCAGTGTCTGATAAATTTGTAGGAAAAGCATTAGAAGAAATTAATGCTGGATTATTATCATATAGAAAACTTGAAGAAGTTAAAGAAGATTAATATTTAACTGTGTGATGAGGCTGTCCCAAAACATTTGCTAATTATCCATATGACTAAAAAGGACAACGTGGTGTTTAACACCTCTCCTAAAAGTTTCGTGGTGATTAGAAATGGGGGCAGTCTTATTTTTGTGATAAAATTGCCAAGAAATTTAATCGACGAAAAGCCTATGACGAGCTTTTTTAGAAAAGCCTATAACATTTATTTCAAGCATATTTGTGGTATCTTAGACATAGAACGTCAAAAAGACCTATTTTTTGACATATAACATAGAAAGAATAAAATTTGAAAGGGTGAAGGTGAGTGGAACAAAAAAAGATTCTCCTATGTGTTACAGGTGGAATTGCAGTCTATAAAGCAGCAGCACTTACAAGTAAATTAGTACAAGCAGGATATGACGTTAAAGTAATGATGAGCTTATCCGCTACAAAATTTGTGACACCTTTAACGTTTCAAGCTTTATCAAGAAATGATGTTTATATAGATACTTTTGATGAAAAAGATAGTTCAAAAATTGCACATATCGATTTAGGTGATTGGCCTGATTTAATAATCGTTGCCCCAGCATCTGCTAATACAATTGGAAAATTAGCAAATGGTCTTGGAGATGAAATGATTCAGGCAACATTACTGGCTGCAACAAAACCAGTTTGGATCGCACCAGCTATGAATGTTAATATGTATAACCATCCAATTGTTCAAAAGAATATGAACATATTAAAAGAGATTGGTCAACGATTTATTGAGCCAAATGAAGGATATTTAGCATGTGGCTATGTTGGAAAAGGTAGATTAGCAGAGCCAGAAGAAATCGTTCAAATCGTGAATGAACATTTTCAAAGTGATGTTAGTTTATTAAAAGGTAAAAAAATTATTATATCTGCTGGCCCAACAGTTGAAAAAATTGATCCAGTTCGTTTTGTTTCAAATCATTCAACGGGTAAGATGGGTTATAGTATCGCAGAAGTTGCAGTTTCTTTAGGAGCAGAGGTTATTCTCGTTTCTGGACCAACTAATTTAACACCACCTAAAGGGTGTAAATTTATCCAAACTGAGTCTGCTGAGGAAATGTTTGAAGCCATTTGGTCTTATTATAATGAAGCGGATGTTGTAATAAAAACAGCAGCAGTTGCAGATTACACACCTTCAATTACTTATGATCAAAAAGTGAAAAAAGCTAATGGTGATCTTTCAATAGCTTTTAAACGTACAAAGGATATTCTTCTAACATTAGGTCAACATAAAACACATCAAATTTTAGTAGGGTTTGCTGCAGAAACTGATCAAGTAGATGAGTATGCAAAAAGTAAACTTTTAAAGAAAAATGCTGATATGATTGTAGCTAATGATGTAACAAAAGCAGGGGCTGGCTTTGGATCTGATACGAATATTGTAACCATTTTTAAGCGTAATGGTGAAGTTAAGCCACTTCCTAAAATGAGTAAAAAAGAAGTAGCAGAAGAAATATTACTTGAAATTCATCACTTATTAAATGAGGTAGAAAGATGACATACGCATCAGTATTAGTTGATGTATCAGTCAGACAAACAGACCGTCCTTTTGATTACAAAGTACCAATTAGATGGCAGGATGCAATACAACCTGGAATGCGAGTAATTGTTCCTTTTGGGCCAAGGAAAGTTCAAGGATTCGTATTGTCTATTAAAGAAACGACTAATTTAGAGAAGGTAAAAGAAATTGAGGAAGTTCTTGATGTCATGCCAGTTTTAACAGAAGAACTTCTTCTTTTAGGTTCTTATCTATCTCAAAAAACACTTTGTTTTTTCATTTCTGCATATCAAGCAATGCTTCCGACTGCTATTAAAGCTGTATATAAAAAACATGTTCAAGTAACATCTGAAGAAGCTTTAGAACGTCTAGTCCCTGAATTAGCAAATCTTTTTTCAATCGTTAAAAGAAGAGAATGGACTGAAATAGAAAGTCTTGTTAGTAAAATTTCATTAGTTCAAAGAGCAATTAAAGAAGGATTGCTTGAAATTGAATATGAAGTGAAAAATAAAGCAAATAAAAAAACAGAACGTGTAGTTTCTCTATTAAAGGTATTGGACGAAGAATTACCTGTCATTAAATCTCCACAACAAAAAGACATTATAGAATACTTACGTATGAATGGACAAACAAGTGTGAAGGAGTTGAAAGAATGTCTTGGAATCACTGATTCACCTATAAAGACATTGGAGAAAAACGAGGTAATTTCAATTAAAACAGTTGAAGTTTATCGTGATCCATATGTGGGTAGGGAAATTGAACGTTCTAAGCCTTTACCATTAATAGAAGAACAACAGATTGCATTCGATCAAATCGTTTCTTCATTCCATGAAAAAAAGAATAAGATTCATCTTTTACACGGCGTAACAGGTAGTGGAAAGACAGAAGTATATTTACAAGCCATTCAAGAGGTCCTATCTGTTGGGAAAGAAGCAATCGTATTAGTACCAGAAATTTCACTTACCCCACAGATTGTAGGACGTTTTAAAAGTAGATTTGGAAATGATGTTGCAGTTCTACATAGTGGTTTATCTATTGGTGAGAAATATGATGAATGGAGAAAGATTCAAAGAAAAGAAGTTAAGGTAGTAGTTGGCGCCCGTTCAGCAATCTTTGCACCATTTGAAAACATAGGCATGATCATCATTGATGAAGAACATGAGACAACATATAAACAAGATGAACATCCAAGATACCATGCAAGAGATATTGCAATTTGGAGAGGAGAATATCATCATTGTCCGATTGTTTTAGGAAGTGCAACTCCTACACTTGAATCATTTGCTAGAGCCAGCAAAGGTGTTTATGAACTGAATACAATGTCAAAAAGGGTTAATCAAGGCCCATTACCTGAAGTGGAAATAGTCGATATGAGAGAACAATTAAGAATCGGAAATCGTACGATGTTTTCTACAGCTTTACATGAAAAAATAATTGAACGATTAGAGAAGAAAGAACAAATCATCTTATTTTTAAACCGTCGAGGCTATTCTTCGTTTGTAATGTGTAGGGATTGTGGTTACACGATTCAATGCCCCCATTGCGAGGTTTCCTTAACTTATCATAAACATAATCATCATCTAAAATGTCATTATTGCGGATATGAAACCTATATGCCAAAACAATGCCCATCTTGCCAAAGTGAACATATTCGATTTTTTGGAACTGGAACGCAAAAGGTAGAAGAGGCTATTACAAAAACCTACCCAGAAGCAAGAGTAATTAGGATGGATAATGATACAACTAGTCGTAAAGGTGCCCACGAAAAAATGCTTAAGCAATTTGGAAACGGTGAGGCTGATATATTACTAGGTACACAGATGATTGCAAAAGGACTTGATTTTCCAAATGTTACATTGGTTGGTGTTTTAGCAGCAGATAGTTCTCTTCATTTACCTGATTTCAGAGCAAGTGAGCGAACATTTAGCTTATTGACACAAGTAAGTGGAAGAGCTGGTCGTCATGATAAACCAGGTGAAGTAGTTATACAAACATATTCACCAGAGCATTATAGTATTGAATTAGCTAAAACACAGGACTATGTTGCGTTTTATGAAGAAGAAATGAAAATAAGACGTTCATTTCGATATCCACCTTTTTACTATTTAGTGTTAATCTCAATAGCACATAATGATTTGATAAAAACAGTAAAAGTAAGTGAACAAATTGCAGGCTATTTAAGAGAGTACTTATCAGAAGGATCAATTGTACTAGGACCAGTAGCATCACCAATCGCAAAAATAAAAGACCATTTTCGCTACCAATGTGTGATAAAATACAAATCTGAACCTGCACTCTATGACGTCCTAAACCGAATCCAACAATACTACCAAGACGAAACGGACAAAAGCAAACTACAATTAACAATCGACTTTCAACCTACTATGTTTATGTAACGAAAAGTGGAAGGCGTTTGCTCAGCCCCGACAAGCATAAGACAAAGGCCGATTAAGGTTGGTTTTTAACCTTTATTGGGCTTTGGCTTATGACCTCGAGGGGCTAACGCCTGGAACTAGACATAGCGAAAAGTGGAAGGCGTTTGCTCAGCCCCGACAAGCATAAGACAAAGGCCGATTAAGGTTGGTTTTTACCTTAATTGGACTTTGACTTATGACCTCGAGGGGCTAACGCCTGGAACTAGACATAGCGAAAAGTGGAGGCGACTGGTTAGATAAAGGCAAGCATAAGACAAAGGTCGTTTTTAGAAGTTAAATTTAACGTTCAATCAAGATAGGAGTTGTGAAATTGGCTTTATTAAAAATAGTAGAATATCCAAATGAAGTTCTTGAAACACCTTGTGAAAAAGTGACGACATTTGATAAAAATTTAGTAAAACTTTTAAATAATATGTATGAAACAATGCTAGCAGCAGATGGTGTTGGTTTAGCAGCTCCACAAGTTGGAATTCTGCAACAAGTAGCTGTTGTTGATGTTGAAGATGAGAATGGAAGAATTGATTTAATTAATCCAATCGTAATGGAAACAAAAGGCGAGCAAACTGATGTGGAAGGTTGTTTAAGTTTCCCTAACTTATATGGTGATGTAACAAGACCTAGCTATGCAAAAATCAAAGCACAAAATAAACGTGGAAAATATTTTATTATAGAAGCTCGTGGTTTTTTAGCTCGTGCACTTTTACATGAAATTGATCATTTAAATGGAGTTTTATTCACTTCTAAAGTCTCGAAATACTATGAAGAAAGTGAATTAGAAGGGTAGGCAAAAAAATGACAAAGATTGTTTTTATGGGGACGCCAGATTTTTCTGTTCCTGTTTTAAGAAGATTAATTGAAGAAGGATATGATGTAGTCGGTGTAGTAACTCAGCCAGATCGCCCTGTTGGTCGAAAAAGAGTGCTAACTCCACCACCTGTTAAAGTAGAGGCTTTAAAACATAATATCCCAGTATTACAACCTGAAAAAATTAGACTGCCAGAAGAAACAGAAAAAGTTTTGGCATTGAAGCCAGATTTAATTGTAACTGCAGCTTTTGGACAAATTCTTCCAACAGATATTCTTGAAGCTCCTAAATTTGGTTGTATAAATGTACATGCTTCATTGTTACCAGAATTACGAGGTGGGGCTCCAATTCATTATTCAATCATTCAAGGTAAGAGTGAAACTGGTGTAACAATTATGTATATGGTTGAAAAGTTGGATGCAGGTGATATGTTAGCTAAAGTCGTTGTTCCAATTGAAGAAAAAGATCACGTTGGAACGCTTCATGATAAATTAAGTATTGCTGGTGCGAATTTACTTTCAGAAACAATCCCACCATTATTAAAAGGTGAAATTACTGCAGTGAAGCAAGATGAAAGTAAAGTTAGCTTTGCGAAAAATATTAAGCGTGAGGAAGAACAAATAAATTGGTCAAAAACTGGTGAAGAGATTTATAATCACGTAAGAGGTTTACACCCTTGGCCAGTAGCTTATACTACATTAAACGGAGAAGTTTTAAAAGTTTGGTGGGGTGAAAAAGTAAATACGAATCAAAATTCTACATCAGGTGAAATCATTGATGTTTTAAACGATGGCATATTAGTGGCAACTGGTAATCATACGGCTATCAAAATTACTGATTTACAGCCTGCTGGTAAAAAGCGTATGGAAGCAAAGCAATATATTAATGGAGCAGGTTCTTTTATTGAACGTGGAATGAAGTTAGGAGAATAACATGAGTAAAAATGTACGAGAGATTGCCTTGGAGGCTCTTCTTTCAGTTTATAAAAATCAATCGTATAGTAATTTGTTAGTAAATAACTATATTCAAAAGAATGATTTATCTTCTGCTGATTCGGGACTATTAACAGAAATAATCTATGGAACAATCCAAAGAGATCAATTATTAGATTTTTATTTAGAGCCATTCATAAAAAATCAGAAGAAATTAGAAGAATGGGTTTATATTTTAATAAAACTTTCATTATATCAATTGCATTTTTTAGATCGTATTCCCCCTCACGCAGTTTTAAATGAGGCTGTTAATATTGCTAAAAAGCGAGGACATAAAGGAATTGCTTCTTTAGTAAATGGGGTTTTAAGAAATATTCAAAGAAATGGTTTACGATCAATTGATGAAATAAAGGACCCAATTGAAAAGCTTTCAATAGAAACCAATCATCCAAAATGGTTAATTGAACAATGGGTAAAAGAATTTGGAGAAGAAGAAACGAGAAAAATTTGTGAAGAGAACATACTTCCACCGTTTCAAACTGCAAGAGTCAATACAATGAAAGCAACAAGAGAAGAAGTGCTTAATATGCTTGAAGATGAAGGAGTACAAGTTAAGAAAGGAAAACTGTCTCCATTTGCAATAGAAATCCAAAAAGGAAATGTTGCTCATACAAAAGCATTTAAAGAAGGTTTCCTTTCAATTCAAGATGAAAGCTCGATGTTAGTTGCACAAGCACTTGGAGTTGAAAAAGGTGAAGATATTTTAGACACATGTGCAGCACCTGGAGGGAAATCAACACATATTGCTGAGTTGTTAGGCGGTACTGGATCAGTTACTTCATTAGATTTACACAAGCATAAAGTAAAATTAATAAAAGAACAAGCTAATCGTTTAGGGTTAGATAATATTGAAACGAAAGCGCTAGATGCTAGAAAAGCACCTGAAGAGTTTGAAGGAAGATTATTTGACAAAGTATTAGTAGATGCTCCATGTTCTGGTTTAGGGGTTATTCGTCGTAAACCAGATATTTTATTAAAAAAGAATGCTACTGATGTAACAAATTTACAAAGAGTCCAGAAGTCTATTTTAAACGAAGCTTCAAAGTTAGTTAAGCCAGGTGGAACTTTAGTATATAGTACTTGTACAGTTGGACATGAAGAAAATATTGATGTAGTCGAAGCTTTTTTAGATGAGCATAAAGATTATGAATTAGATCATTCATTAATTGATCATGTTCCGGAAAA
The DNA here is from genome assembly GCF_036421055.1 of Gottfriedia acidiceleris. Classification (GTDB taxonomy): domain Bacteria; phylum Bacillota; class Bacilli; order Bacillales; family Bacillaceae_G; genus Gottfriedia; species Gottfriedia acidiceleris_C. Next base: position 13,739 of record NZ_JAZGQS010000001.1, read on the forward strand.
ATTAAATGAAAATGAATCCGTTCAAAAAGGGTATGTACAGCTTCTACCGCATTATTTTGGAACGGATGGATTTTTTATTGCAAGATTAAGGAAGAAGGTGTAACGTTGAAATTAGAAAATACTACAAATTCAGTCAAAATAGAAAAAACTCATAAACCCTCAATTTACTCGTTAAAAGTGAGTGATATAGAGGATTGGTTAAAGGCGCAAAAGCAGCAGGCTTTCCGTGCAAAGCAAATTTATAATTGGCTATACGTACAACGAGTTGAAAGCTTTGAAGAAATGCAAAATATTCCAAAAGAGCTACGTATGTTACTTGAAGAGAATTTTACTATAACAACATTAAAAACATTAGTGAAACAAACCTCTTCAGATGGTACTATGAAATTTTTATTTGAATTACATGATGGATATTCGATTGAAACTGTTTTAATGAGACATAATTATGGCAATTCTGTATGTGTAACGACACAAGTAGGTTGTCGAATTGGATGTACTTTTTGTGCATCGACACTTGGTGGTTTAAAACGAAATCTTGAAGCAGGTGAAATCGTTGCACAAGTATTAGAAGTACAACGTGCTATCGATGAAGTTGAAGAAAGAGTTAGCTCAATCGTAGTTATGGGTATAGGTGAACCATTTGATAATTATAACGGTTTAATGGATTTCTTAAGAATTGTTAATTCTGATAAAGGTCTTAACATTGGTGCAAGACATATTACAGTATCAACAAGTGGAATCATTCCAAAAATCTATAACTTTGCTGATGAAGGACTTCAAATTAATTTTGCGATTTCATTACATGCTCCTAACAGTGAGTTGCGTTCCAAATTAATGCCAATTAATCGTGCATACAAATTACCGGATTTAATGGACGCTGTTCGTTACTATGTTGAAAAAACTGGTAGACGTGTAACGTTTGAATATGGTTTATTCGGTGGTGAAAATGACCAAGTTGAGCATGCTGAAGAACTTTCTAAATTACTTAAAGGAGTTAAGTGTCATGTTAATTTAATTCCAGTTAACTACGTACCTGAAAGAGATTACGTAAGAACACCAAAGGAACAAATTTTTGCATTTGAAAAAGTACTTAAAAATAATGGAGTTAATGTTACAATTCGTCGTGAACAAGGTCATGATATAGATGCGGCTTGTGGACAGTTGCGTGCAAAGGAGCGTAAAGAGGAGACGAGGTGAAAGAATGCAAACTTTTTTTCAAACTGATACGGGGAAAGTTCGAGAGCATAATGAAGATAGCGTAGGTATATTTACGAACGATTCAGGGATCGTATTAGCTGTAGTTGCTGACGGTATGGGTGGCCATTTAGCTGGTGAAGTTGCCAGTATGATGGCAATCAATTTCCTTGAAGCAGAGTGGAAAAATACTAGTAATTTTGAAACACCGGTAGAAGCCGAATCATGGCTAAAAAATATTGTAGCGCAATTAAATACAAACTTATTAGTTCATTCAGAGCAAAATGAAGAGTGCAAGGGTATGGGGACAACCCTTGAAGCAATTATTTGTACTCCTTTATTTTTTACGATTGCACATATCGGTGATAGTAGAAGTTATTTAAGAAATGATGAAGGGTTTAAGCAAATAACAGAAGATCATACTTTTGTAGCTGAACTCGTTAAATTTGGGCAAATTTCTATGGAGGATGCAGAAATTCATCCACGTAAAAATGTTATAACGCGAGCACTTGGTACCGAGGAAACAGTTGATGTTGATATTAAAACTTTAACTTGGGAAGAAGATGATTTAATCATTTTATGTTCAGATGGTTTATCGAATAAAATCTCAAATGAACTTTTCAATGAAAAATTAAATGAAAATCTACCAATCGATATTCTCGGTAACCAATTGATTTCAATCGCAAATGATCTTGGTGGAGAAGATAACATCACGCTTGCCATTATTAAGTTTGAGCCTAGAAATATAGAGAAAGGGTGATGATGAGCGTGATGATTGGTAGACGCCTAAACGACCGATATAAGATCTTAAAATTAATTGGTGTTGGCGGTATGGCAAACGTTTATTTAGCCCGTGATATGATATTAGATCGAGATGTAGCTGTAAAAATGTTAAAAGCTGATTTTTCAAATGACCCTGATTTCTTAAGAAGATTTCAACGTGAAGCATATTCAGTTACTTCGTTATCTCATCCAAATATCGTAAGCTCATATGACGTTGGGGAAGAAGATGGATTACAGTATATCGTCATGGAATACGTTGAAGGTGAGACTTTAAAGGAGTATATTCAGCATCATACACCTATAAAGCCAAAAGAAGTATTGAGGATTATGGAACAATTAGCCTCAGCATTAGCACATGCGCATCATTTTCAAATCGTTCATAGAGATGTAAAACCGCAAAATATTTTAATCAATAAAGAAGGAAATGTGAAAATAACTGATTTTGGAATTGCAACAGCTTCGACAGCTGCAACAATTACACAAACAAATTCAGTACTTGGTTCTGTTCACTACCTTTCACCTGAACAAGCAAGAGGTGGAGTTGCGAATAAAAAGTCAGATATTTATTCTTTAGGAATTGTAATGTTTGAGCTTTTAACTGGAAAACTACCATTTTCGGGTGAGAGTGCAGTTGCGATTGCATTAAAACATTTACAAAGCGAAGTTCCGCCACCAACAAAATTTAATCCAGAAATACCGCAAAGTGTAGAAAATATCGTTTTAAAAGCTACTGCCAAAGATATCTTTTATCGATATGATACTGCAGATGAGATGAAGCTAGATTTACAAACAGCATTAGATAGTGATCGCTTGAATGAAAAACGTTTTGTGATTCCTACAAATGATGATGAAACGAAGGTAATTCCGATCATAAAGGACATTCCTGTATCGACTAATGATGATACTGTTGTCGTACCAACAAAGAAAAAATCAAATAAAGAAAATGAACCGATTAAAAAAGAAGCTGTAAAAAAAGAAGCTGTAAAAAAAGACTCTGATAAATTAAAACGGAAGAAGAAAAATTCTTTTGCAAAGTTTATTATAGGTACATTTATTGCACTTTTAATTGGTGGTTTATTAGCGATAACGTTGATTCCTGCATTATTTTTGCCTGAAGACGTAGAAATTCCAGATGTAAAGGATATGACATACGAAAGTGCTGTTACTTTGCTTGCATCAAAAGGGTTAAAGATAAGCGATCCTAAAGAAATTTTTGATGATGAAGTGGATGAAGGGAAAGTAGTTAAAACTTCTCCTAATATTGGGGAAACTGTTAAAGAAAATTCATCGATAACGATTTATAAATCAAAAGGTAAAAAAAGTAACGAGATGGAAGACCTAAAAGGGTTCCAATATAACACGATAAAATCTCGATTACAAGACGATTATCGCTCTGTTACAACGCATTTTATCGAAAGTGATGAATCAGAAGGTGAAATAATCGACCAATCTCCGAATGTTGGGGCTGAAGTCGTGCCATCAGAAACGGATTTAAATGTATGGATTAGTAAAGGGACATCTACGATCACTCTTCGTGACCTAAAAGGATGGTCTAGAAAAGATGTTGAAACCTATGCAGGTGACAATAACCTAAAGCTTAACGTAACGAAAGAAGATTCTGGTACAGTTGCTGAAAATCATGTTATATCGCAATCTCCATCTGCTAACGTTGCAGTAAAAGAAGGGGATACATTAAATGTCGTTATTTCTTCTGGAAAACAAAAAGAAAAGACGAAAAAAGTAACAATCAATATACAAGTACCATATACCCCAACCAATCCTAGTACACCTCAACTAATAGAGGTATATATTAGGGATAAAAAGAATAATGGTGAAAAACCTGCAATTTCAAAATCGATCACCGAAACAACTACTATACCAGTAGAAGTGACAATTGATCCTGGACAAACTGCTTCCTATAAAATTGTTAAAGATGGTCAAGTTATTGCAGAAAGAGATGTACCTTATCCATCGAATTAAAGAGCTGTAGGAGTGAGTATATGCCAGAAGGCAAAATCATAAAAGCATTGAGTGGATTCTATTATGTCGAAACAGATGAGACAGTTGTTGCTTGTCGTGGTAGAGGGAATTTTCGTAATAAGAAAATAACGCCTTTAGTCGGAGATGAGGTAGAATATCATATCGAAAAAAGTGGAGAAGGTTATCTACTTGAAATTAAAGAGCGAAAAAATGAACTTGTTCGACCGCCAATTGCAAATGTTGACCAAGCAATTTTAGTTTTTTCAGCAGTAGAGCCCGATTTTTCTCCAATATTATTAGATCGATTCCTTGTATTAATTGAGTTTAATGAAATTAAACCATTAATTGTCATTACAAAGATTGATTTGTGTTCAGAAGCACAATTAAAATTAGTGTATGAATACGTTTCTTATTATCGCCAAATTGGATATGAAGTATGTTTAACTTCTTCAAAAACTGAGGAAGGATTAGAAAAAGTACTTCCACATCTTTCAAATAAAATATCTGTATTTGCAGGACAATCTGGCGTTGGTAAGTCAACTTTACTAAATGCGATCAATCCAGAGCTAGATTTAAAAACGGGTATTATTTCCTCTCATTTAGGACGAGGAAAACACACAACTAGACATGTTGAATTAATAAAAATTGGACAGGGGCTAGTTGCAGATACTCCTGGTTTTAGTTCATTGGAATTTATGGGAATCGAATCTGAAGATTTATCGTATTGTTTTATTGAAATGAGAGAAAAAAGTAAAGAATGTAAATTTAGAGGTTGTACCCACTTAAAAGAACCTAAATGTGCTGTAAAAGCTGCGGTTGAAAGTGGGGAAATTTCTCCTAAACGATATGATCATTATGTATCATTCATAGAAGAAATAAGAGATAGAAAGCCGAGGTATTAATCATGGTTAAAATTGCACCATCAATCCTTTCAGCGAATTTTGCTAAACTTGGAGAAGAAATTTTAGATGTAGAACGTGGAGGAGCAGATTATATTCACGTCGACGTAATGGATGGTCATTTTGTACCAAATATTACGATTGGACCTCTAATTGTAGAAGCAATTAGACCAGTGACGAAGCTTCCACTTGATGTACATTTAATGATTGAAAAACCAGATCAATACATAGAGCAATTTGTAAAAGCTGGAGCGGACATTATTACAGTTCATGTTGAAGCTTGTACACATTTGCACCGCACAATCCAAACAATTAAATCATTTGGTATTAAAGCAGGTGTTGTTCTTAATCCAGCGACTCCAGTTTCAACAATTGAACAGATTATTGATGATGTTGACATGGTCCTATTAATGACAGTAAATCCAGGCTTTGGCGGACAGAAATTTATTCATTCAGTTGTTCCTAAAATTAAACAAGTTGCTAATTTAATTAAAGAACGCAATTTATCAGTCGAAATCGAAATAGATGGCGGCGTTGACGAGCATACAGCTAAAATTTGTATTGAAGCAGGTGCTACCGTATTAGTAGCTGGTTCAGCAGTTTATAATAAGGAAGACAGAAAAGAAGCAATAGCGAAAATTAGAGGATAATGTAATCATCTAAAGTTGCATGGAACATCTAATTATTAATTATGAAATAAAAAATGCAATCGACATTCGATTGCATTTTTTTTAAAGGTGGAAAAAAGTTGATTATACATATTGTAGGAGCAGGACCGAAATCAAATACAATTACTGAAATTATTCAGAAAGATGAAAACAAGTTACTTATTGGTGTAGATAATGGAGCGCATTACTTAATTGAAGAAGGATTAATTCCAGACGCAATATTCGGAGATTTTGATTCTTTAAGTGATGAAAATTTAGAAAAGATAAAAATGCTTGTCCCAAATGTTTTTATTTACCCACCGGAAAAAGATGAAACAGATTTAGAACTTGCAATTCAATGGGCAATTAAACAAAAACCAGAACAGATTTTAATCCATTGTGTAACCGGAAAACGTTTAGATCATGAATTTGGCAGTATCACATTATTAATTAAATTTATGAATTCTAATGTTCCAATAAAAATCGTTGATGAATATAACGAAATATATGTCATTCAGGAAGGTACACATTTCATTAGTAAGCTGCAGCATTTTAAATATGTTTCCTTTTTTTCATTAGGTACTAAAGTAGAAAATTTAACTTTAATAGGATTTAAATATCCACTAACTAATCATTTATTGGAGATTGGATCATCCCTTTGTGTAAGCAATGAACTGCTAGAGAATGAAGGGTCTATTTCATTTAGCGAAGGCATAGCATTAGTAGTAAGGAGCAAAGATTAACAATTTCATGTCATAGTTTTCGCTCAACGCAAGTAGAATGTAATAGGATTAATCTTTTCCTTAAAAATGCTAGAAAGCTTGTAGGAGGGAAAGCATGAGATTTTATACGATTAAATTACCTAAATTTCTTGGCGGACTTGTTCGCGCCATGCTGAGTACATTTAAAAAAGACGCTTAGCTTAGTTGGAGTAGAGTTTTTTGCTTAGAGGCAACAGGTATCATAAAAAAAGTAAAAAAGCATAGCGGATCGCTATGCTTTTTAGTACGTTAATAAATTAAACGCGCTCAATTTTACCTGATTTTAATGCTCTCGCTGAAACGTAAACACGCTTTGGTTTACCATTTACTAAAATACGAACTTTTTGAAGGTTAGCACCCCAAGTACGTTTTGAAGCATTCATAGCGTGAGAGCGACTGTTACCAGAACGAGATTTTCTTCCTGTGATTACACAAACACGAGCCATCTATTTCCCTCCTAACAAAAAACGGAATAACATTTCAATGATTATTTTCATTCAAACACTACTATAATTTATCATACCGCTTTACTTAATGCAACAGTTATTGATAAGTTGTTCAAGAAAAAAACCTTGACATCGAAATGTATGATATACTAAATATTAAAGAGGGACCTTAGACTTACCTTAAAAGAAATTCATTCAAAATTGTCTATTGAAATGTTAATAATAATAGTGAGTCAATAGAATTATTTTGGAAAAAGGTATACAATAATAAGTAAGTAGTATAACTAACTATACTTGGATTATCCAATAAGGGGGACCAAATTATGTCATTAGAAATGAAAACTCAATATGGAACAATCGAGATTGGTACAGATGTGATCGCTACAATTGCTGGTGGGGCTGCCGTTGATTGTTACGGTATTGTTGGAATGGCTTCTAAGAAACAAATTAAGGATGGTCTTACAGAAATCCTAAAAAAAGATAACTTTACAAAAGGTGTTATTGTTCGTCAAGTAGGTGAGGACGTTAATATCGATATGTACATAATTGTAAGCTATGGTACGAAGATTTCTGAAGTTGCTAATAACGTACAAAATAAAGTGAAATATACTCTTGATCAAACATTAGGATTGTCAGTTGACTCTGTTAATATTTTTGTTCAAGGTGTGAAAGTAGCTAACCTGTAAAGACGCATTAAGGAGGAGAATTTGTGTCGATAAAACGTATTGACGGTAAATTATTTGCAGATATGGTGATTCAAGGTGCAAATAACTTAACGAAAAATGTAAAATTTGTAGATTCATTAAATGTATTCCCAGTACCAGATGGTGATACTGGAACAAATATGAATCTTTCTATTACTTCTGGGTCAAAGGAAGTAAAAGAAAAACCAAATAGTCATGTAGGGAAAGTTGGTCAAAGCTTTGCAAAGGGCTTATTGATGGGGGCGCGCGGAAATTCTGGTGTTATCCTTTCTCAATTATTTAGAGGTTTTTCTAAATCAATTGAGTCTAAGGATTCAATTTCAACTACTGATTTTGCTTTAGCATTAGAAGCAGGGGTAGAAACTGCTTATAAAGCTGTTATGAAGCCTATTGAAGGAACAATCCTAACAGTTGCAAGAGAAACAGCAAAAAAAGCAGTTGTCATAGCAAAAACACATGAAGAATTTATTCCTTTTCTTGAGGAAACAATTATTGAAGCAAATGCATCTTTAAACCGTACCCCAGACTTACTTCCAGTTTTAAAACAAGTAGGTGTAGTTGATAGCGGAGGTCAAGGTTTAGTACTTGTCTATGAAGGATTCTTAGCATCATTAAAAGGTGAAGAAATTTCGCTAGAAGGTGCTGAGGCGAATCTTTCACTTGAGGAACTTGTTGAAGCTGAACATCGAAATGTACAAAGTATGTTAAATACTGAAGACATTGTTTACGGATACTGTACAGAATTTATGGTGCGATTTGAAAAAGATAAATTAAATAAACATCCTTTTGACATAGACACTTTCCGTAAAGAGCTAAGTGCATGGGGTGATTCTTTATTAGTAGTTGCTGATGATGAAATTGTAAAAGTTCATATTCACGCTGAGTATCCTGGAGAAGTATTTAATTTAGGTCAACGATTTGGAAGCTTTTTAAAACTAAAAGCTGAAAATATGCGCGAACAACATACTAACTTACTACATGAAGAGGTTTCAAATGAATCTCCTTCTAAAAATGAGTCTTTACAAACTACTGAAAAACAAGAATTTGGTATCGTTACGGTAGCGATGGGATCAGGGATTAAAGCATTATTTGAAAGTATTGGTGCAACTGTTGTAATTGAAGGCGGTCAAACAATGAATCCTAGTACAGAAGACATTGTAAAAGCGATTGAGCAATGCAACGCAGAAAATGTTATTGTTCTTCCTAACAACGGAAATATCGTAATGGCTGCTGAGCAAGCTGCATCTGTTGCAGAATGTAATGTAGCAGTTGTAACGTCTAAAACAGTACCCCAAGGTATGTCAGCTTTATTGTCATTTAATCCTACTGCATCATTAGATGAAAATAAATCAGGTATGCAAGAGGCATTAAAGACAGTAAAAACAGGTCAAATAACTTATGCGGTTCGAGATACAGAAATTGATGGTGTAGAAATAACAAAAGATCATTTCATGGGGATCCTTGAAAGTAAAATTGTTACAACTGATGCAAATCAATTAGAGGCTGCAAAAAAATTATTACAGGATATGATTGATGAAGATTCTGAAATATTAACAGTCTTATATGGTCAAGATGTATCAGATGAAGAAATTTCAAAATTAGTTGAATTTGCCGAAGAGAGCTTTGATCACTTAGAAGTTGAAGTTCATAACGGTAATCAGCCTTTATATTCATATATTTTTTCAGTTGAATAAGGTAGCAAAAAGAAGAGGTGTAGAGCACTTCTTCTTTTTTTGTATACAACGTTTTTAGTCTATACTTCTTTTAATTCGAACTTTAGATATCATTAGTAATCTTAATTTAAAACACTTCTTTATTAGGTTTTGGTATAATGGATTGTTGATTCGAACCATTAGATATTACAATAATTTTTGTGTAAAGATTGGAGCGTAAGGAGCGAGTCACCTGTGGGGAATAGAAGGAAGGTTTAATTACTTAGCAGACGCGACGACGATAAGGCTCACCTTTCTTACGGAAAGGGAGCAACCTGGAGCGAAATTGACTATTTAGTCTTCTTTTTTTGTAAATTATTTAAGGAGTATTGTAAAATAACGTAGAACTCTGTAGAATTTCGTATTACACTATAAGGTGGACATTGTTTTGTCCATAATACCAACTTTTTATATAAATGATTTGTTCTAACAAAACAAAAACTAAATATAATACGCTTTTACAATAACGTATTGGGGGAAACGTGATGAAATATAAAAGTGTTTTTGACATAATTGGTCCAATTATGATTGGTCCATCAAGTTCACATACAGCGGGAGCGGCTAAAATTGGTCGGGTAGCAAGAAATCTTTATGGAAAAGAACCAAAAAAGATTTTGATTTCATTATATGGTTCATTTGCTAAAACATATCGTGGACATGGTACAGATGTTGCGCTTATTGGTGGATTATTAGATTTTGATACATTTGATGAGCGAATTCCAGAATCATTAAGTATTGCACAGGAAAAAGGGATGTCAATTGATTTCGTTGAAGAAGATGCAGTAACTGAGCATCCAAATACAGTGAAAATTTCCATTCTTGATGATGACCAACCATTTGAATTAGTAGGAATTTCAATTGGTGGTGGAAAAATTGAAATTATCGAATTGAATGGATTTGAACTTAAACTTTCGGGTAATTACCCTGCAATCCTTGTTGTTCATAATGACCGTTTTGGTTCGATTGCTGGTGTAACAAATGTCCTAATGAAATATGCTGTAAATATTGGCCATATGGAAGTTTCACGTAAAGAAGTCGGACAAATTGCTTTAATGGCAATTGAGGTCGATCAAGATCTAGATAATAAAATTATTAAAGAAATCGAATCTTTACCTCATATCATTCGCGTTACGAAAATGGTTGACTAAAGAGAGGGGGAACTAAAATGTTTAAAAATGTTGCAGAATTAGTTGAATTAGCAGAATCAAAAAATGTTAAAATTTCTGAAATAATGATTCAACAAGAGATGGTTTTTACAGGAAGAAGCCGTGAAGAGATTATCGGTAAAATGGAGCAAAATCTTGTTGTTATGGAAAAGGCAGTTGAAAGAGGTCTTGCAGGTGTTCATTCGCCAACAGGTTTAACAGGAGGAGACGCTGTATTACTTCAAAATTACATCGCAAAAGGTAATTCGCTTTCTGGTCATTTACTTTTAGATGCTGTTAGTAAAGCGGTTGCTACAAATGAAGTAAATGCTGCAATGGGTACGATTTGTGCAACTCCTACAGCAGGTTCTGCTGGGGTAGTTCCTGGAACTCTGTTTGCTGTAAAAGAAAAATTAAATCCTACTCGAATGCAAATGATTGAATTTTTATTTGCATCAGGTGCTTTCGGTTTTGTTGTAGCCAATAATGCGTCAATTTCAGGTGCTGCAGGTGGCTGTCAAGCGGAAGTAGGCTCTGCAAGTGGTATGGCAGCAGCAGCAATCGTTGAAATGGCTGGCGGTACTCCAAGTCAAAGTGCCGAAGCATTTGCCATTACATTAAAAAATATGCTTGGTTTAGTATGTGACCCTGTTGCAGGTTTAGTAGAAGTACCATGTGTTAAGCGAAATGCAATGGGTGCTGCTAACGCAATGGTAGCAGCAGATATGGCATTAGCAGGTATTACAAGTCGCATTCCATGTGACGAAGTAATTGATGCTATGTATCGAATTGGACAAACAATGCCATCTGCGCTAAGAGAAACTGCAGAAGGAGGACTAGCGGCAACGCCAACAGGACGTGAATTGGAAGCTAAAATATTTGGTGTTTCGCTAAAAAAATAGTGAGTAGTGAACTTGAACAAAAAGTATCTGTATTAAGTGGTGTCGGCGAGGAAACTGAAGCACAGTTAAATGATATGGGTATTTTTTCTATAAATGACTTAATCGAATATTTACCGTATCGATATGAGGATTTTCGAAATAAAGATTTATCAGAAGTGAAGCATGAAGAGCGCGTGACTGTTGAGGGGATTGTTCATAGCGCTCCTCTTCTTCAATATTTTGGCAAAAATAAATCACGACTAACATTTCGCCTTTTAGTTGATCGATACTTAATTACTGTTATTTGTTTTAATCGACCGTATTTTAAAACAAAGTTAAATTTAAATGAGCATGTAACTGTTTCTGGTAAGTGGGATCAACATAAACAAACCATTTCATTAACAGACCTTGTATTTGGCTCTCGTACGAATAGTCATGAAATTGAGCCTGTCTACTCAATTAAGGGGAAAATGTCTGTAAAAACAATGCGAAAATTTGTTGAGCAGTCTTTTAAAAAATTTGGACATTTAATCAATGATTTAGTCCCAAACGAACTAATTCAAAAATATAAACTTTTAAATCGCTCAGAAACATTAAGATTACTTCACCACCCAATTGATGCGAATAGTTTAAAGCAAGCTAGAAGAAGTTTTGTTTATGAAGAGTTTTTTCTTTTTCAACTAAAAATGCAAGCACTTCGAAAAATTCAGCGTAATCAATCAAAAGGTATCCCAAAAAAATTAAACATTGAAAAAATTCAACAACTAATCCAATCCTTACCATTCCCTCTGACATCAGCTCAAAATAGAGTTGTACAAGAAATATTCACAGATTTAGAAAGTCCTTATCGAATGAATCGCTTATTACAAGGTGATGTTGGATCAGGAAAAACCGTGGTCGCTACCATTGCTTTGTATGCATGTACACTTAATGGTTATCAAGGGGCATTAATGGTTCCTACAGAAATTTTAGCTGAGCAACATTTTGAATCTTTAGCAAAAATGCTACAACATACAGAAGTAAATGTTGAGCTTCTTACAAGTTCTGTAAAAGGTAAAAAGCGTCGTGAAATTTTGGACCGATTAAAGAACGGTGAGGTACATATTTTAGTCGGTACCCATGCTTTAATTCAAGATGAGGTTCAATTTAAAAAATTAGGCATTGTCATAACGGATGAACAACATCGATTTGGTGTTGGTCAACGAAGAGTTTTAAGAGAAAAAGGCTATTTCCCTGACGTTTTATTTATGACAGCAACTCCAATCCCAAGAACTTTGGCAATTACAGCTTTTGGTGAAATGGATGTATCAATCATTGATGAATATCCGGCTGGTCGTAAAAAAATAGAAACCTATTGGGTTAAGCAAGAAATGTTTGATCGCGTTTTAGATTTTATCAGTAAAGAAATCAAAAATGGACGACAAGCATATCTAATCTGTCCACTTATCGAAGAGTCAGAGAAATTAGATCTTCAGAATGCATTAGATCTACATAGTGTTCTAACTTTTCATTACCAAAACTTAGCGAAAGTTGGATTAATGCATGGGAAGCTTTCATCAACAGAAAAGGATGACGTCATGAAGGCGTTTGCTGCTAATGAGGTTCAAATATTAGTATCAACAACGGTTGTAGAAGTAGGTGTAAATGTACCGAATGCAACTGTGATGGTTATTTATGATGCAGATCGCTTTGGACTTTCACAATTACATCAGCTAAGAGGACGAGTTGGACGAGGTTCTGAACAATCGTATTGTATTTTAGTTGGTGATCCAAAAAGTGAAGTAGGTAAAGAAAGACTAACAATCATGACAGAAACAAATGATGGTTTTGAGTTAAGCGAAAAAGATTTGGAATTAAGAGGACCAGGAGATTTCTTTGGAAAACAACAAAGTGGTGTACCTGAATTTAAAATGGCCGATATGGTACATGACTATCGTGCATTAGAAGTTGCACGAAATGATGCAACATTATTAGTTAATTCAGATGTATTTTGGAAAGCTAATGAATATCAAGGATTAAGAATGTACTTAGACAGAACGGGAATATTTAATTCAGAAAAATTAGATTAGTACTAGGTATTAAAAATTTGTAAAAAACTATTGTAATACATGGATTTTTAATATAAACTGTATTTAATACCTGGTCACAAATTAGTAGTTGAGGTATGTAATATGAGAAGAAATAAAAAAGATCGTCATGAATTGTTAAAAAAAATTATAAAAGAAAATCCGTTTATTACAGATGAAGATTTAGCTAATCAATTATCTGTGAGCATACAAACTATTCGTCTTGATCGTCTTGAATTATCAATTCCTGAGTTAAGGGAGCGCATCAAAAATGTTGCCACTCAGCAATTAGAAGATGTAAAATCACTACCAGTAGATGAAATAATCGGTGAAGTTATTGATATTCATTTAAACGAAAGTGCCATTTCTATATTTGACGTTAAGGAAGAGCATACTTTTAGTAGAAATGGAATTGCCCGAGGTCATCACTTATTTGCCCAGGCTAATTCTTTAGCAGTTGCAGTTATTCATGATGATTTAGCTCTTACAGCTAAATCCAATTTTGTTTTTATTAAACCAGTAAGAACAAATGACCGAGTAATTGCAAAAGCAAAGGTTTTACCGCAAAAAGGAGATCCGAGGCGTACTACAGTTGATATCAATGGCTATGTAGAAAAAGAACATGTTTTCCATGGCTTGTTCGAAATGTACCACCGAAGTATTGAAGAATAGGAAGTGAACAAGATGAAATTAGCTATCGATGCAATGGGTGGAGATCATGCCCCAAAAGCCATCGTTGAAGGTGCGATGCTTGCAGTTGAAAAATTAAATGATATACATATTACTTTAATTGGCGATGAATCAAAAATTAAACCATTCTTAACGAATGATAAAAATATAACGATTATCCATACAGATGAAGTAATTGAAGGAACTGAAGAGCCAGTTAGAGCGGTTAGAAGAAAGAAAAATGCTTCGATGGTCTTAATGGCAAACCAAGTAAAAGAAGGTTTTGCTGATGCATGTATTTCTGCTGGAAATACTGGAGCATTAATGACAGCGGGATTATTAGTGGTTGGTCGAATGGAAGGTGTAGAACGACCAGCACTATCACCTACTATGCCTACTTTAGATGGAAAAGGCTTTGTTTTCCTCGATGTAGGTGCTAATGTTGATGCAAAAGCAAATCATTTACTTCAATATGCGATAATGGGCTCTGTATATGCACAAAAAGTAAGAGGCGTACATAACCCAACTGTAGGCTTACTAAATGTCGGTACGGAAGATAAAAAAGGTAATGAACTTGCTAAACAAACTTTCCAATTACTTAAAGAAAGTAATTTGAATTTTATAGGAAATGTTGAAGCTAGAGACTTAATGAACTCAGTAGCAGATGTAGTAGTGACAGACGGGTATACTGGAAATGTAGCTTTAAAAGCGATTGAAGGTACTGCACTTGCAATGTTTTCATTAATTAAAGATGCGATGCTTACTAATTTCACATCGAAGCTTGCAGCAGCTGTATTGAAACCAAACTTAAAAGGTGTTAAAAAGAAAATGGATTACTCTGAGTATGGTGGAGCAGCTTTATTTGGCTTAAAATCACCTGTCATTAAGGCACATGGAAGTTCGGATGCTATGGGTATTTTTAGTGCAATTAAGCAAACGCAAACGATGGTTGAACAGAATGTTGTAAAACTAGTAAGTGATCACATGGAGAAAATCGAATCAAATGCATAAGGGGGGTCACTCCAATGGGTAAAGTGGCGTTTATTTTTCCTGGACAAGGATCACAAAAAGTTGGAATGGGTAAAGATGTAGCTGAGAGCTATAATGAATGTGGATCAATTTTTGAAACTGCTAACGAACAAATTGGTTTTAGTCTTTCTGAGATTATTTTCAATGGAACAGATGAAGAGTTAACTGCTACATATCATGCACAGCCAGCAATCTTAACAACTTCAATTGCTATGCTTGAGAAGATTAAAGAAGCTGGAATTAAACCAGATTTTGTTGCTGGTCATAGTTTAGGTGAGTTTACAGCACTTGTTGCAGCTGAAAGCATTTCATTTGAAGACGGTGTTAAATTAGTACATACACGTGGAAAATTAATGGAGCAAGCTGTACCAGTTGGACAAGGTGCTATGGCAGCTGTATTATTTTTAGCGCCAGAAAAAATTGAAGAAGTTATTTCTGAAGTAAATAAAAATGGTCATTCTGTAGGGATTGCGAATTATAATTCTCCTACACAAGTAGTTATTACTGGAGATGCAGAAGGTGTACAAATTGCTTCTGGTTTACTAAAAGAAGCTGGAGCTAAACGTGTATTACCTTTAAAAGTAAGTGGTCCATTCCACTCATCTTTAATGAAACCTGCAAGCGAAGAATTCCAAAATGAACTTGGTAAAATAAATGTTAATGATTGTGTAACGCCATTGATTTCAAATGTAACTGCTAAAGTGGTTACAGATGCAAATGAAATTAAGGAATTATTAGTTAATCAATTATATTCTCCAGTAAAATGGAACCAATCTATTCAGGAATTAGTTGACCTTGGTGTTGATACATTTGTTGAAATTGGTCCTGGAAAAGTTTTAACTGGATTAGTAAAAGCAATCTCTCCATCATCAAAATTAGTTAATGTTTATGATGTTGAAACATTAAACCAATTTTTAAATGAATGGGAGGAAATAAAATCATGCTAAATGGGAAAGTTGCATTAGTTACAGGTGGATCTCGTGGTATCGGACGAGCAATCGCGCTATCTTTAGCAAAAAATGGTGCGAATGTCGTTGTTAATTATTCTGGGAATGAAGCGGCTGCTCTTAAAGTTGTAGAAGAAATTACAGCACTTGGAGTTAAAGGGATTGCATTTAAAGCAAATGTATCAAATAGTGAAGAAGTTGCTGCATTAGTAAAAAATACTGTTGATGAATTTGGTAGTATTGATATACTAGTAAACAACGCAGGTATTACAAGAGATGGTCTTTTATTACGTATGAAAGATGCTGATTGGGATGATGTAATTGATACAAACTTAAAAGGCGTATTTAATTGTATCAAAGCAGCAGCTAAATTTATGACTCGTCAACGTAATGGCCGCATCATAAATATTAGTTCAGTTGTTGGACAAATTGGTAATCCAGGACAAATGAACTATGTAGCAGCAAAAGCTGGCGTATTAGGTTTAACTAAAACAGCAGCAAAGGAATTAGCTTCTAGAAATATTACTGTTAATGCAATTGCACCTGGTTTTATTGAAACTGATATGACGAATGAATTAAATGAGCAAGTTAGAACACAAATGTTATCTAATATTCCATTGCAGTCTTTTGGACAACCAGAAGATATCGCAAATGCAGTAATATTCTTAGCAATGGATGCTAGTAGATATATTACGGGACAAACAATTAATGTTGATGGTGGCCTTGTAATGATTTAGTTTGGCGTTTGCCACATTTTTATGTATAATGCATAAGTAGACAATCTTTGGGGGGAGGTGAATAATAATGCAAGATGTATTAGAGCGCGTATCAAAGATTATTGTTGACCGTTTAGGTGTAGAAGAATCTGAGATTCAAGTTACAAGTCGTTTCAAAGAAGATTTAGACGCAGACTCATTAGACGTAGTTGAATTAGTAATGCAATTAGAAGATGAGTTTGAATTAGAAATTTCTGACGAAGATGCTGAAAAAATCGTCACAGTTGGTGATGTTGTGAACTACATAGAGAGCAACATGTAATGAGAAAAGTCCCGTATTTTATACGGGACTTCTCATCATTTTCTTGACTAGTAGGTTTAGCAGCATATCAAACTGCTTTTAGTTGGAGGTAAATATGCCGCATTCAAGAAGAGTAAGAGAATATAAACTTTCTGATGTTGAAAAAGATAACTTTGTTAAATTACAAAAACAAATAAATATTAGTTTTAATAATGAGAGCTTGCTAATCCAAGCGTTTACACATTCATCCTATGTGAATGAGCATCGTAAAAAACCATATGAAGATAATGAGAGATTAGAATATTTAGGGGATGCTGTTTTAGAGCTTACCGTTTCACAATATTTATTTCAAAAATATATTACAATGAGTGAAGGCGAGTTAACAAAATTACGTGCCGCAATCGTTTGTGAACCATCACTAGTGAAATTTGCGAATGAATTAGATTTTGGTCGATATATATTACTTGGTCGCGGAGAAGAAATGACAGGTGGTCGAACACGTCCAGCACTACTTGCGGATGTTTTTGAAGCATTCATTGGATCATTATATTTGGACCAAGGATTACAAACAGTTATTAACTTCTTATCTCTTCATATATTCCCAAAAATAAACGATGGTGCTTTTTCGCATGTGATGGATTTTAAAAGTCAATTACAAGAGTTTGTACAAAGGGATTCCACAGGTTCAATTGAGTATAAAATACTTCAAGAAAAAGGACCAGCTCATAATCGAGAATTTGTTTCAAAAGTATTATTAAATGGTGAAACATTAGGAATCGGTAGTGGTAGATCTAAAAAGGAAGCAGAGCAACAAGCAGCTAAAGAAGCATTATTAAAATTAAAAGAGTCAAGTAAATAGATTATCTAATAATTCTAGTAGAAACTTGTCAATTAAACGATCAAACTTAGTTTTTAGACTGATTGCAAGCGCTTGACATTCGAAGGTTGAATCTTGCCTTAAGGAGCTTAAGTTGCCCATAGACGGTAAAGAGCACTGTTAGACAGGTGAAGCAACGAAAAAAGCGAGCGTTTGGCGGGCAGTCTGCTCCCCCTTTTATGGGGGAGTTTTTGTGTATATAATTAAATCAAAAAAGGGGGAATTCAGTTGTTCCTCAAACGACTAGATATAATTGGATTTAAATCATTCGCTCAGCGAGTTACGATAGATTTTGTAAAAGGTGTTACAGCAGTTGTAGGACCAAATGGAAGTGGTAAAAGTAATATTACAGATGCTATTAGGTGGGTACTAGGCGAACAGTCAGTCAAATCATTACGAGGAGCGAAAATGGAGGATATCATTTTTGCTGGTAGTGATGGAAGAAAACCGTTAAATTATGCAGAAGTTACGCTGACTTTAGATAATGAAGATCAACAATTACCACTAGAGTATAGTGAAGTAAGTGTAACTAGACGTGTTTACCGTTCTGGAGATAGTGATTTTTATATTAATAAACAATCTTGTCGCTTAAAAGATATTGTTGATTTATTTATGGATTCTGGACTTGGCAGAGAGGCATTTTCTATTATTTCTCAAGGTAAAGTAGAAGAAATATTAAGTAGTAAGCCAGAAGAACGAAGAGGAATTTTTGAAGAAGCTGCTGGCGTATTAAAATATAAAAACAGAAAGAAAAAGGCTGAAGCAAAATTATTCGAAACGCAAGAAAACTTAAATCGAGTTGATGATATATTATTTGAATTAAGTTCCCAAATTGAACCACTAAGAATGCAAGCTTCCATTGCAAAGGAATACATAGAACATAGAGATGAGTTAGAGAAGGTTGAGGCAGCTCTCTTAGTATACGAAATTGAATCTCTTCATCAGAAATGGGAGGAGCTTAAATTAGAAATTGCCCAAAACTCTGATTTAGAAATCTCGTTATCGACAGAGATTTCAACTGAAGAATCAAAACAACACGAATTACAAGAAAAATTAAATGCATTAGATGAATCAATCGATCAATTGCAGCAAGTTTTATTAACTGTTACGAAGAACTTGGAAAAATATGAAGGTCAGAAAGAGCTAATGAAGGAGCGAAAAAGAAATACTTCAACTCAATCTGAACAATTAAGAAAACAAGTTGATGAGGTTACAGAACAAATTAACGAGATGACTAAATTAATCGAAGCAGAAAAAGAACAAGAAAAATATTCTCGTCAAAATGTAAATAAAACAAAAACAAAAATTATTGAGATCCAAAATGAGATTACATCTTATGAAGGTGATATTGAAGAACAAATCGAATTAATAAAATCCGATTATATTGAACTTCTAAATAATCAAGCATCGATAAAAAATGAAAAAACAATGCTTGAAAAGCAAAGCCAACAATACTCAGTAAAATCAAGTCGTTTAGATTTAGAAAATGAAAAATATATTCGTCAAAGAGAACAATTACAGAATAGAAAAACTGAATTGCTTAATGAAAAAGAACAATTTGATTTAACATTTAAAGAGTTAAATGAAAAATTTGAATTTCTGAATAATCAGCTTGATGAAACTTCTACAGTCTTAAAGGAAAAAGAAGAATTACTAAATAAAGCTTATCAGTTTATTCAACAAACAAAATCAAGAAAAGAAACACTTGAAGAACTTCAAGAAGATTTTGCTGGTTTTAATCAAGGTGTTAAAGAAATTTTGAAAGCAAGAGGCACTAAATTAGATGGTATTAAAGGTGCAATCGCTGAGTTAATTACAACAAACAAACAATACGAAATTGCAATTGAAATTGCACTAGGTGCAGCTACACAACAAATTGTTGTTGAAAACGACGAGCATGCTAGAAGGGCAATTCAATTCTTAAAGCAACAAAGATTAGGACGAGCTACATTTTTGCCAATGAATATTGTTAAAGCGCGTTTTGTACCTGCTAATGTTATTGAAGGATTAAAAAGAAATCCTTCCTTTATTGGAGTGGCATCATCTCTTGTTCATTATTCAGGGGAGTATGAGCAGGTGATCCAAAACATACTTGGAACTGTTTTAATCGCACGAGATTTAAAAGGTGCTAACGAACTGGCTAAACTCGTTGGACATCGCTATCGCTTTGTCACGCTTGAAGGTGATGTAGTTAATCCTGGTGGAGCGATGACTGGTGGGGCTGTTCGAACTACTAATTCTTCACTTATTGGTAGACAGCGTGAGTTAGAAGAAATCACCTTAAAACTTAAAGATATGCAAGAAAAGACGAACTTGCTTGAGAATGAGGTTCAAAACCTTAAAGTGACAAATCTAGAAAGTTCTTCTAAAGCTCAAACATTAAATGATGAAATTCAAAAAATTAAGCAAATAATTGTTTCAATTATGGAACAACTAAAAAGTATCGAATTTGAAGAAAAAAATATAAATGATGCTTTAGCAATTTATGATTTAGAAATGGGAAGTTCAGCAAGTGATTTATTAAAAGTTAAAGACCGTCTAGAGGAATTATCTTCATTAAATGCGAAAGTGAAAAATGAGATTATTTCAAAAGAACAGAAGATCAATGAATTAACTGAACGGAAACTAAATCAAAAGGAAATGAAAGATGAATTGCAATCGAAGTTAACAAGTCTGAAAATTTCTCTAGCCCAAGAAGAGCAAAAGTTAAGTTATAGTAACGAAAGAATTCGCCAGTTTGAAGAAAATTCTATAAAACAAAAGCAAATTCTTGAAGAAACGAAAGAAAAAATAATCTTCTTATCTAGTGAACTTATGACGAATGAAAATGGTAAGGAAGAGCTCGAGAAAATAATTTCGGATACTCGCATTGAATTTTCAAAAACGACGGAAATTATTTCGAAACGCCGAGAGCAACGAATTGCTTATCAAACAGAGCTAGAAGATTATGTTCAATCATTACGTGAAAAGCAGCGTCAATATAAGTCACTATCTGATTTACTAAAACAGCAAGAAGTAAATAGTAATCGACTTGATGTAGAGCTTGAAAATCGTCTTGAACAATTGAATGTAAAGTATATGACTACTTACGAAGCGGCAAAAATGAAATATACTCTAGAAATGACAATTGATGATGCAAGGAAGCGAGTTAAACTATTAAAGCGTTCCATTGAGGAATTAGGAACTGTTAATATTGGTGCAATTGATGAGTACGAACGTGTATCCGAACGCCATGATTTTCTTCAAGAACAAAGAACTGATTTAAATGAAGCAAAAATCACACTTTACAATGTAATTAGTGAAATGGATGAAGAAATGACAAAACGTTTCGAAACAAGTTTTAGTGCAATTCGTGAAAAATTCCAAGTCGTCTTTACTCAGTTGTTTGGTGGAGGAAGAGCTGATTTAGTTTTAACGGATAAGGAAAATTTATTGTTAACAGGTGTTGATATTGTTGCTCAGCCACCAGGTAAAAAGCTTCAAAATTTAGGCTTATTATCAGGAGGCGAAAGAGCCCTTACAGCAATCGCTCTACTATTTGCAATTTTACAAGTACGTCCAGTACCTTTCTGTGTACTTGATGAGGTTGAAGCTGCACTAGATGAAGCGAATGTAGCACGATTTGCAAAATTCTTAAAATATTTTAGTGAACAAACTCAATTTATTGTTATTACACACCGTAAAGGTACGATGGAAGAATGTGATGTATTATACGGTGTTACAATGCAAGAATATGGAGTTTCTACGCTAGTATCAGTTCGTTTAGATGAGGGCGAAGCATTATTATCGAATGGTAATTAGAAAGGATTGAAATTATGAGCTTTTTTAAAAAATTAAAAGAAACAATCTCGAAGCAAACGGAGTCAGTGACTCAAAAATTTAAATCTGGATTAGAGAAATCTAGAAATAACCTGACAGAAGGTTTAAACGATTTATTTGCCAGATACCGTAAAGTAGATGAAGATTTTTTTGAAGAACTTGAAGAAATTCTAATTATGGCTGATGTTGGTGTAAACACAGTAATGGAATTAGTGGAAGACTTGAAATTTGAAGTGAAACGAAAAAATATTCAAGATCCAAAAGGTGTACAAGAGGTTATTTCTGAAAAATTAGTTGAATTGTACAAAGGTGATGATTTAACTGATGATTCATTTGAGTTAAATTTAAATCCTGATGGTTTAACAGTTGTTTTATTCGTTGGAGTTAACGGGGTAGGAAAAACAACTTCAATTGGTAAAATCGCTCATAAACTAAAAACTGAAGGCAAAAAAGTACTACTTGCTGCTGGTGATACATTTAGAGCCGGTGCTATTGAACAATTAGAAGTTTGGGGAGACCGTGTTGGTGTTGAAACAATTAAACAAGGTGAAGGATCTGACCCAGCTGCAGTAATGTATGATGCGGTTCAAGCTGCAAAAGCACGTAAAGTTGATGTATTACTTTGTGACACAGCAGGCCGCCTACAAAATAAAGTAAACTTAATGAAAGAACTTGAAAAAGTACGTAATGTCATTGCTAGAGAAGTACCTGGTGCACCACACGAAGTATTACTAGTAATTGATGCTACAACTGGCCAAAATGGTCTTGTTCAAGCGAAAACATTCTCTCAAGCAACAAATGTCTCTGGTATCGTCTTAACAAAACTGGATGGAACGGCTAAAGGTGGAATTGTTTTAGCAATCCGAAACGAATTAAAAGTACCAGTAAAATTTGTCGGATTAGGAGAAAAAATGGACGACCTACAACCATTCCAAGCAGAACAATTTGTCTATGGCTTATTTGGAGATTTGATGAATAAAGAAGCATAAATAATTAAGAAATGTAGTGGATATGTATAGATTAAAAAGACATATCCACTTTTTTAAAATGTAAGAATAGCAGATAGTATGAGATACAAGAAGAACCACAAAAGGCAAGCACTCCACAGGGGATTCAGCTTTGCTTTAGTTAAGACAATTAGGATAAAACCTCAAATTAATTTTTGTTGTTTTAATTTTAATTAATCGTCAAGTGAAAAACTTGACAGATATTTATGTATTAGGTAAACTAGCATATGTAAAGGCAATTCACTTAACAAAGGAGTGATAGTTTTGTCAGATCATACAATGTTAGATAAAACGATGAGAATCAATTATCTATATGATTTTTATCATTCTCTTTTAACTCCTAAACAACAAAGCTATATGTCATTATATTACTTGGATGACTATTCTTTAGGTGAGATTGCGGAAGAGTTTAACATTAGTAGACAGGCGGTTTATGATAATATAAAACGCACTGAAGCTATGTTAGAAGAATATGAAGAGAAATTATTACTTCTAAAAAAATTTCAACAACGAAATGAACTTTTAAATCATTTGAAAACTTATGCTAAAAAAGGTAAAGTTGTAGATGACGAGTTTCTTCGAGTGATCGATGCGTTAGAGAAATTAGAATAATAAGGAGGACGGTTTTATGGCATTTGAAGGATTAGCCGACCGACTTCAAAAGACATTACAAAAGGTTCGAGGCAAAGGTAAAGTATCTGAATCTGATGTCAAGGAAATGATGAGAGAAGTTCGTCTTGCTTTACTAGAGGCGGATGTTAACTTTAAAGTTGTTAAAGATTTTGTGAAACGTGTTTCTGAACGAGCTGTAGGACAAGAAGTATTACAAAGCTTAACGCCGGGTCAACAAGTTGTAAAGGTAGTTCAAGAAGAACTAACGGCATTAATGGGTGGAGAACAAAGCAAAATTGCTGTTTCAAATCGCCCTCCGACTGTTATTATGATGGTTGGTTTACAAGGTGCTGGTAAAACAACAACGACTGGTAAATTAGCGAATTTACTTCGAAAAAAGTACAATCGTAAGCCGCTTTTAGTTGCAGCAGATATTTACCGTCCTGCCGCGATTAAACAGCTTCAAACATTAGGTAAACAATTAGATTTGCCAGTATTTACACTAGGAGATCAAGTAAGTCCAGTTGAAATTGCGAAACAAGCGATTCAACACGCTAAGGATGAACATCATGACTATGTCCTAATTGATACTGCAGGTCGTTTACATATTGACGAAGGTTTAATGGAAGAACTTTCACAAATTAAAGAGCTTTCAAAACCTGAAGAAATCTTCCTAGTCGTTGATGCAATGACAGGACAAGATGCAGTCAATGTGGCACAAAGCTTTAATGATCAATTAGGTTTAACTGGAGTCGTTTTGACGAAGCTTGATGGCGATACTCGTGGTGGTGCAGCATTATCAATTCGTGCAGTTACAAATACTCCAATTAAATTTGTTGGACTTGGTGAAAAACTAGATGCAATTGAGCCGTTCCATCCAGAACGAATGGCATCGCGTATTCTAGGAATGGGTGATGTGCTTACTTTAATTGAAAAGGCACAAGAAAACGTTGACCAAGAAAAAGCAAAAGAGATGGAACAAAAATTAAGAAATGCATCTTTTACTTTAGATGATTTCTTAGACCAACTTTCTCAAGTTAAAAAAATGGGACCACTTGGTGATATTTTAAAAATGATGCCAGGTGCAAACAAAATTAAAGGATTGAATGATCTGCAAATTGACGATAAACAAATCGCTCATGTAGAGGCAATTATTCAATCAATGACAAAGCAGGAGAAGCTTACACCAGATATTATTAACTCAAGTCGCAGAAAGCGAATAGCTAGAGGTTCTGGTCGCCCTGTACAAGAAATAAACCGTTTATTAAAACAGTTTGAAGAAATGAAAAAAATGATGAAAATGATGGGTGGTATGCAAAAAGGGAAGAAGAAAGGTTTTAAATTTCCGGGCTTATTCTAACCTATTTGTATAATTTTCCAGCATTTAAACATCATTTAATAAAAAATTATGCTGTTAAGAAATTTTACTTTACAAACAGTATTGGTTTTTGATAATATATAAATCGTTGTAAATATTTTCGGAGGTGCTTTAAAAATGGCAGTTAAAATTCGTTTAAAACGTATGGGAGCTAAAAAATCTCCTTTTTACCGTGTAGTAGTAGCAGACGCTCGTTCTCCTCGTGATGGACGTTTCATCGAGGAAATTGGAACTTACAATCCAGTTGCTCAACCAGCTGAAATCAAAATTAACGAAGAAGCAGCATTAAAATGGTTAGGAACAGGTGCTAAACCATCTGATACAGTTCGTAACTTATTCTCTAAAGCTGGTATCTTAGAGAAATTCCACAACGCTCGCAACGGCAAGTAATTATGGAAAAAAAGATGAATACACTCATAAATGCAATTGTTTCAAGTCTTGTAGATCATCCAGAGGATATTTCACTTCAAGTTAAAGAAGATGAGAACAATCTATTCTTTCATTTACAGGTAAACCCTGAAGATGCTGGTAGAGTGATTGGCAAACATGGTAAAATTGCTAAAGCGATTCGTACGGTTGTATATGCAGCAAGTAATGAACACGCAAAACGTATTCACTTAGATATTCAGTAATGTAAAACGGTCCTTGGCTATAGCTAAGGGCCGTTTTCAACATTTTAGAGTTTTACGAGGAATTGTGGGATTTGATGATTTAATGACTTTAAAATATGCTATACTTGGCATGAAGTAATCTGTTAAAACCGCCTATTGTCTTAGGTAGACATATAAACAATCTAAATGG
This sequence comes from Gottfriedia acidiceleris, assembly GCF_036421055.1. Taxonomy (GTDB): domain Bacteria; phylum Bacillota; class Bacilli; order Bacillales; family Bacillaceae_G; genus Gottfriedia; species Gottfriedia acidiceleris_C. The sequence continues at coordinate 39,113 of NZ_JAZGQS010000001.1, forward strand.
TCAAACTAATAATGAACATAAGAAAATTTAATATAGAGGTAAAAGAATGAAAAAATATTTAAATGTCGGAAAAATTGTAAATACACATGGAGTTCGAGGAGAGGTTCGTGTTATTTCAAGAACTGATTTTCCAGAAAAACGTTACGTAAAAGGCAATACACTATATTTCTTTAAAGAAAACGAATCGACACCAATCGAATTAATCGTAACAAGTCACCGTGTACATAAAAATTTTGATTTACTTACATTTGAAGGGTATGAGTCTCTAAACTCAGTAGAACCACTTAAAAATGGGATTTTAAAGATAACTGAAGATCAATTACACGAACTCGATAAAAATGAGTATTATTACCATGAAATTATTGGTTGTGTTGTTGAGACAATTGATGGAGAAGAAATTGGCAAAATAAAAGAAATACTATCTCCAGGAGCAAATGATGTTTGGGTTATTCAAAGAAAAGGTCAAAAGGATGCCCTTATTCCATATATCGAGCAAATTGTAAAAGAGATAGATGTAGCGAATAAAAAAGTTAAAATCGAATTAATGGAAGGTCTATTATGATGAAATTAGACTTTTTAACCCTTTTCCCAGAAATGTTTGAAGGAGTTTTAAATTCTTCTATTTTAAAAAAAGCACAAGAAAAAGAGGCTGTTAAGTTTCGTTGTGTAAATTTTAGAGATTTCTCTACGAATAAACATTCAAATGTTGATGACTATCCATATGGTGGTGGCGCTGGTATGGTACTAGCTCCACAGCCAATTTTTGATGCTGTTGATGAATTAGTTTCAAAAAGTGAAAATAAGCCGAGAGTAGTCCTTCTATGCCCTCAAGGAGAGCGATTTAATCAACGTAAAGCAGAAGAGCTTGCAAAAGAGGAGCACTTAATCTTTATTTGTGGACATTATGAAGGCTATGATGAACGAATTCGTGAACATGTTGTGACGGATGAAATCTCAATTGGAGATTATGTATTAACAGGAGGAGAACTTGGCGCAATGGTCATTGCTGATAGCGTTGTTCGTTTATTACCTGGGGTGCTTGGTAATACGACTTCAAAAATTGAAGATTCGTTTAGTACAGGATTATTAGAGCATCCTCATTACACGAGACCTGCCGAATTTAGAGGCCATAAAGTACCAGATGTTTTATTATCTGGAAATCATGCGAAAATCGAAGAATGGCGAACAAAACAATCTTTTAAACGCACGATAACGCGTCGTCCAGATTTACTCGAAAACTACTCTCTTTCTGAAATAGAGTCAAAATGGATGGATCAAGTAAAAGAAGAATTAAAACAAGAAAACTAGTTGCGTACACTAATAGAATATGTTAATATAACTTGTGGCTTGAGTAATACTTAAGCCTTTATTCTCGGTGTTCCGCTGCGAGTCACTAAATCTTGTAAGAGCATCGGTTGGAAAAGGAGAGCATACATTATGCAAAATTTAATCAACGAAATTACAAAAGAACAACTAAGAACTGACTTACCAGCATTCCGTCCTGGTGATACTGTACGAGTTCACGTTAAAGTTGTTGAGGGTACTCGTGAGCGTATCCAATTATTCGAAGGTGTAGTTATTAAACGTCGTGGTGGCGGAATTAGCGAAACTTTCACAGTTCGTAAAATTTCTTACGGAGTTGGTGTTGAACGTACGTTCCCAATTCACACTCCAAAAATTGCTAAATTAGACGTTGTTCGTCGCGGTAAAGTACGTCGTGCTAAACTTTACTACCTACGTGCACTTACTGGTAAAAAAGCAAGAATTAAAGAACTTCGATAGTCTTTTGAAAGGAGCTTGTATAAAACAAGCTCCTTTTTTTCCAATATTTGTAGATTATGGATATAATAAAAAGTAAAATAGAATACATAAATTAAGTTATTAACTTAACTGGTTAAAACTGCAAAACGTATGGTTATAAAATGGAGGGATTAGGTTGAAAGAAAGCAATAGTGGTGGAATTTGGGAGTTAGTTAAAACAATTTTTATTGCGCTTGTACTTGCACTTGGTATTCGAACATTCCTTTTTACACCGGTTTTAGTTGACGGTATCTCAATGATGCCAACTCTACAGGATCAAAGTAGAATGATTGTAAATAAGATCGTATACAAACTACATGAACCTAGACGTTTTGATATTGTAGTCTTCCATGCTACAAAGGAAAAAGATTATATTAAACGAGTTATTGGCTTACCTGGTGACACAGTAGAATATAGAAATGATGTCCTATATGTTAACGGTAAACCGTATAAAGAACCATATTTGAACGAATATAAAAAAGAAACGACAGATGGTCCTCTAACTGAAGACTTTAAGTTAGAAGAGATTACTGGTAGAAAAACCGTACCTAAAGGACAAGTATTCGTTTTAGGTGATAATCGTCGATTAAGTAAAGATAGTCGTATTATCGGAACAGTAAGTCAAAAAGAAATTTTAGGCCGAGCAAGTTTTGTTTTTTGGCCGTTATCTGAGGTTAAAATGGCTAAATAAAAGCCAAATTAATCTTGATTATTCAATATATAAGAAGGTGGCAACATGACGATTCAATGGTTTCCTGGCCATATGGCAAAAGCTAGAAGACAAGTTACTGAAAAACTATCATTAATTGATGTTGTAATTGAATTAGCGGATGCAAGGGTACCCGCTGCTTCTAGAAATCCAATGATCGATGAAATAATTTCAAATAAACCAAGATTGCTTTTATTAAATAAAGCAGATTTAGCAGATCCAAGAATTACTCAGCAGTGGTTAGCACATTATGAAAAACAAGGTGTAATGGCAATTGCTATTGATGCAGCATCTGGACAAGGGTTAAAAGCAATTATTTCTTCCTGTGAAATACTTGTAAAAGAGAAATTTGATAAAATGAGATCAAAAGGAATTAAACCTCGCGCAATTCGAGCGTTAATTGTTGGGATCCCGAATGTTGGAAAATCGACTTTAATCAATAAGCTCGCACGAAAAAATATTGCTAAAACTGGTGATCGTCCAGGCGTAACGCAAGCACAGCAGTGGATAAAAGTAGGGAAAGAAATCGAACTGCTTGATACACCAGGTATATTGTGGCCTAAATTTGAAGATCAACTTGTGGGTCTTCGTTTAGCAACTACAGGAGCAATAAAAGATAGTATCATTAACCTACAAGAAGTAATGATTTATGCGATTAAATATTTAAGAGAGTTTTATCCAAATGTATTAAAAGAAAGATATGACATGAATGAGGAAGTTTTATTTTCTGAAGAAGTCGTTGATATTTTTGATCATATTGGTAAGAAACGTGGATTACTTATGTCAGGCGGAATGATAGATTATGATAAGACAGCTGATTTATTTTTACGTGAGCTAAGAGCTGGGAAATTAGGAAGATTAACTTTCGAAAATCCATCAATGCTTGAAGTAACTGATGAAATATTAGAAGAAAGTGCGCAAGAATAGGCGTACTTTCTTCTTTTTTAATGAGTTTTTATCGTTCAAACAGTACATATGTATAAAAGGAGTTCTAAATTATGTCTCTGAAAATAGATGAAATAAAAAATATACTAAGTAAATTAACTGACCCAAAGAATGAACTCTTAAAAGAATTTGAAAGTGATCAAAGAATTGGTGTGCAAAAGCTAGTAGCTAAATGGTATAAAGAACAAGAAAAAAGAGATTTAGCTAGGGAGAAATTCCTTAAAATGATGGAATATGAACAAAATCTTTATAGCCAAAATATAAAGTTAATTGCAGGAGTAGATGAAGTTGGTAGAGGTCCATTAGCTGGTCCTGTTGTAGCAGCGGCAGTAATTTTAGCAGAAAATACTGAGCTAATTGGATTAGATGATTCAAAAAAATTATCGAAAGAGAAACGACAGTATTTTGTAAAGCGGATTAAGGAAGAAGCAATTTCTTATGGGGTTGGTATGGCTAGTTCAACTGAAATAGATGAAATCAATATTTATGAAGCGACTAAATTAGCGATGAGACGTGCAATCGATCAACTTACTCATTCACCTGAACATTTATTAATTGATGCAATGAAACTACCGCTGGATATTTCCCAAACATCAATCATTAAGGGCGATGCAACGAGTATTAGTATAGCAGCTGCTTCAGTACTTGCAAAAGAAACAAGAGATTCACTAATGTGCGAACTAAGTTTAAAATATCCAAACTATGGATTTGAAAAACATATGGGATATGGAACAAAGGAACATTTAAAAGCAATCGATGAGCATGGAATTATTAATGAACATAGAAGATCTTTTGCTCCTATTAAAGAAAAAGTTTAATTATAAAAATAATTGGTAGTTAGATTGTTTACTAAAAGTGGACTAAAATAGAATAGATTAACGACGTTTAAATTTACCTAATATTTTTAGTTTGTATAAAGTAGATAAACAAATCGAAATGATGCAAACCTAAAATAAAAAATGATTTTAACTGTCGTTAATCTATTTTTTATTAGACAAGGATAAATTATTGGATAAATAATATTGTAATATGATAAACTACATTGACTATTGTATATGAAAGGGTTTTCTATATAAAAACATAGAATATTAAATTCTTTTCTACTAAAGTATTTACAGTATATTCTGTAAGAGATACAATAGGGATGTGTTTTAATTTGTCTTGTTCTAAAAGGGGAGGATGGATCATGAATATCCATGAGTATCAAGGGAAAGAAATCCTACGAGGCTATGGCGTAAAAGTACCAAATGGTAAAGTTGCATTCACAGTTGAAGAAGCAGTAGAAGCAGCTAAAGAACTAGGTACAGCTGTATGCGTAGTAAAAGCTCAAATTCACGCTGGTGGCCGCGGTAAAGCGGGTGGCGTAAAAGTAGCGAAAAATTTAGATGAAGTAAATACATATGCTAGTGAAATTCTAGGTAAAGTATTAGTTACTCATCAAACTGGACCAGAAGGTAAGGAAGTTAAGCGCTTACTTATCGAAGAAGGCTGCGATATTAAAAAAGAATATTATGTTGGTTTAGTTTTAGACCGCGCTACTTCACAAGTTGTATTAATGGCTTCTGAAGAAGGTGGAACTGAAATTGAAGAAGTAGCTGAAAAAACACCAGAAAAAATCTTTAAAGAGTATATTGATCCAGCAGTAGGTCTACAAGGCTTCCAAGCTCGTCGTATTGCGTTCAATATCAACATTCCAAGTAACTTAGTAAACAAAGCTGTTAAGTTCATGATGGGCTTATATACTGCGTTTATCGAAAAAGATTGCTCAATCGCTGAAATTAACCCATTAGTAGTTACAGGTGATGGAGAAGTAATGGCATTAGATGCAAAGTTAAACTTTGACTCAAATGCTTTATATCGTCATGCAGACATTTTAGCTTACCGTGACTTAGAAGAAGAAGATCCAAAAGAAATCGAAGCTTCTAAGTATGACTTAAACTATATTTCTTTATACGGAAATATCGGTTGTATGGTTAATGGTGCTGGTCTAGCAATGGCTACAATGGATATCATTAAACACTACGGTGGAGATCCGGCTAACTTCCTTGATGTAGGGGGCGGTGCTACAGCTGAGAAAGTTACAGAAGCGTTTAAAATCATCCTTTCTGACCAAAATGTTAAAGGGATTTTCGTTAATATCTTCGGTGGCATCATGAAGTGTGATGTTATTGCTGAAGGTGTAATCGAAGCAACTAAACAAGTTGGTTTACACTTACCATTAGTAGTTCGTTTAGAAGGAACGAATGTTGAATTAGGTAAGAAGATTCTTAATGAGTCAGGCTTAAACATTGTTGCAGCAGATTCAATGGCTGATGGCGCTGAAAAAATCGTTGCACTTGTAGGCTAAGAAAGGGAGGATAAAAATGAGCGTATTCATTAATAAAGATACAAAAGTCATTGTACAAGGTATTACTGGTTCACAAGGCTTATTCCATACAACTCAAATGTTAGAGTATGGAACTAAAATCGTTGGTGGTGTAACTCCTGGTAAAGGTGGAACTGATATTGCAGGCGTACCTGTATTCAATACAGTTAAAGATGCAGTTGAAGCTACTGGTGCTAATGCATCTGTAATCTATGTACCACCAGCATTTGCTGCTGATGCAATCATGGAAGCAGTTGATGCAGAATTAGATATCGCAATTTGTATTACAGAAGGAATTCCAGTACTTGATATGGTAAAAGTTAAAAAGTACATGGAAGGCAAAAAGACTAGATTAGTTGGTCCTAACTGCCCTGGTGTAATTACTCCAGATGAGTGTAAAATTGGTATCATGCCTGGTTATATCCATAAAAAAGGTCATGTAGGAATTGTATCACGTTCTGGTACATTAACTTATGAGGCTGTACATCAATTAACTCAAGCTGGTATTGGTCAATCTACAGCTGTAGGTATTGGTGGAGACCCTGTAAATGGAACAAACTTCATCGATGTATTAAAAGCATTCAATGAAGATCCAGAAACTTATGCAGTTATTATGATTGGTGAAATCGGTGGAACTGCAGAAGAAGAAGCTGCTGAGTGGGTACAAGCTAATATGGCGAAACCAGTAGTAGGATTCATTGGTGGTCAAACAGCTCCAGAAGGTAAACGTATGGGACATGCTGGTGCAATCATCGCAGGCGGTAAAGGTACTGCTAAAGAGAAAATGGCTACAATGGAAAGCTGTGGCATTAAAGTTGCACTTACTCCAGCAGTAATGGGCGAAACTTTAATTGGTGTATTAAAAGAGCGTGGCTTATATGAACAATGTAAGACACACGAAGCTTTAGTATAAGAATGATAAATAAGTAGCCTCCGTTAGGAGGCTACTTTCTTATAAGAAAGGAGAATGTATGAAAAAGAAAATTCGACTAATTCATTTGCATCATTTTTTATTTGAAAATTATCAAGCAATTAAAAAGATTCTTCTCTATGATCCACATTTAGAAAACCTCTATCACTATACACCTTCTACTTTTAAAACTACTTTTGAAATGACTTCTAAAGCCGCTGAAAAATTATATGACCAACTTCATACAACTTCCATTTTTGATATTTTAAAAGAAAGCTATAAAAAAAATATTAAAATTATTACAATTTATGATGATGTTTATCCGGATTTGTTAAGGGAAATATGTGACCCTCCTTTTGTTTTATATTTAAAAGGTAATCAAGATCTCCTTACTAAACAATTTATGTTGAGTATAATAGGTGCTAGAAAACCAACTTCATTTGCAAAAATTATTTGTGATTCATTAATAATAGGTCTGATAAGAGAAAAATGTGTGATCGTAAGTGGAATGGCATCTGGATGCGATTCAATTGCACATAATTCAGCTATTTTCCACAATGGTACAACGATTGCAGTTGTCGGATGTGGGTTAGACTATATTTATCCTAAAGAAAACCGTACCTTATTTAATGAAATATCTCTAAATCATTTAGTTATTAGCGAATATCCATATTATATTAGACCAGAAAAAAGATATTTTCCTAGAAGAAATAGAATTATTGCTGGTTTATCCAAAGGTTTAATTGTTTTAGAGGCTAAGGAGAAGAGTGGGACGATGATTACTGCAAATTTTGCAATTCAATATAATAGAGAGGTATTTGCAGTGCCAGGTCCGATTATAATGGAAGAATATAAAGGAAATCATCGATTAATTCAGGATGGAGCGAAATTAATTACATGTACAAATGATATTTTAGAGGAATTTTAGGAATATACTAAAAAATAAAAAAATATGTTTATATTACAAAATATTGACAATACTAATGCGACTTGTGTTATTTTATATCTAAATAAAATTTGACTAATGTATAGAATAAACTATACAATTTGAAATTGTATGAAGGAAAATCAAAAATATAATTGAACTCTTCTTATTATGAATCTATTTGAGAATACATAAGAATAAAAGAAAGAAATAAGGAATACAGAGAGTAATGAATAGGAAACTCTCGGGAGGCTTAAAAGATGGCAGAAAATTTAGTTATAGTGGAGTCCCCTTCAAAGGCTAAAACAATAGAAAAGTACTTAGGTAAAAAATTCAAAGTAATTGCATCAATGGGACATGTACGAGATTTACCTAAAAGCCAGATGGGGATTGAAATAGAAAACGATTACAACCCAAAATACATAACAATCCGTGGAAAAGGTCCAGTATTAAAGGATTTAAGATCTGCTGCGAAAAAAGCAAAAAAAATCTATCTAGCAGCCGATCCAGATCGCGAAGGAGAAGCAATAGCTTGGCATATTGCGAATACTCTCAATATCGATACATCATCGGATTGTCGTGTAGTGTTTAATGAAATTACAAAAGATGCTATTAAAGAGTCTTTTAAAAAACCTAGACCAATTAATATGAATTTAGTAGACGCACAGCAAGCAAGACGTGTACTAGATCGTTTAGTAGGGTATAACATAAGTCCATTACTATGGAAGAAAGTAAAAAAGGGTTTGAGTGCTGGTAGAGTGCAATCTGTCGCTCTTAGACTGATCATCGAACGAGAAAAAGAGATAGAAATCTTCCAACCTGAAGAATATTGGACAATTAAAAGTAAGGCTTTAACAAAGAAAGAAACATTTGATACTTCTTTTTACGGAGTTAATGGTAAAAAAGTGGAATTAAATTCAGAAACTGACGTGAAAAATGTTTTATCACAAATTAAAGGTGAACACTTTGAAGTTCAAAGTGTTACTAGAAAAGAACGTAAACGTAATCCAGCAACTGCTTTTACTACTTCTTTACTACAGCAGGAAGCAGCTAGAAAATTAAATATGCGTGCAAAGAAAACGATGATGATTGCACAGCAATTATATGAAGGAATTTCTCTAGGTAGTGGAGGACAAGTCGGATTAATTACATATATGAGAACTGATTCGACTAGAATATCCGATGTTGCGGCTGAGGAAGCAAAATCTTATATAATTGATACTTATGGTGCAGATTTTGTTGCTACAAATAAAAAAAGTGAAAAAAAATCAGATAAAGTACAAGATGCACACGAAGCAATTAGACCAACGTCTACATTACGTTCGCCTGATACAATTAAAGCACATGTTAGCCGTGATCAATATCGACTTTATAAATTAATCTGGGAACGATTTGTTGCTAGTCAGATGGCATCAGCAGTACTAGATACTGTTAAAGTTGACTTAATTAATAATGATGTAATATTTAGAGCTAATGGGTCAGTAGTAAAATTCCCTGGTTTTATGAAGGTGTATATAGAAAGTAACGATGATGGCACAGAAGAGAAAGATCGTCTCCTTCCACCGTTAGCTGAAGGTGAAAAAGTTAAATTTGAAGATCTATTACCTGAACAACATTTTACTCAACCACCTCCACGATACACGGAAGCTAGATTAGTAAAAACGCTTGAAGAGTTAGGAATAGGTCGACCATCAACCTATGTACCTACCTTAGAAACGATTCAGAAACGTGGATATGTTTCATTAGATAACAAACGATTTGTACCTACTGAACTAGGTCAAATAGTATTCGATTTAGTCGTTGAGTTTTTCCCAGAAGTAATTAATATTGAATTTACGGTTCAAATGGAAGGTGACCTTGATAAAATTGAAGACGGTAATGTGAACTGGATTCAAATCATCGATCAATTTTATAAAGGTTTTGAGAAACACTTAGAAATAGCTGAGAAAGAAATGCAAAAAGTTGAAATAAGAGATGAACCTGCTGGTGAAGACTGTGAAGCATGTGGAAGCCCGATGGTATTTAAAATGGGCAGATACGGTAAGTTCATGGCGTGCTCAAACTTTCCAGATTGCAGAAATACAAAAGCAATCGTAAAAGATATTGGTGTCAAATGCCCTACATGTAAAGATGGGAATATAATTGAGCGTAAATCGAAAAAGAATCGAATATTCTATGGATGCACGAATTATCCGGAATGTGAATTCTTATCATGGGATAAGCCAATTGCGAGACCATGTCCGAAGTGTGAAAACCTATTAGTTGAAAAGAAAATGAAAAAAGGTATTCAAGTTCAATGTGTATCATGTGACTACAAAGAGGATCAACAAGTGTAAGCAACTGATCTTTCGCATCTTTAGACTGCCAGCAAGAATCAGTCTGAAAATCAAATTTAAGGGACTTAGTCTAAATACAAGTGTGAGCAATTAATTTGCTCACTTTTACTTTTCATATCAACTTTTTATTAAGAAATCTTTAAGAAAAAAATTATAAAATATTATTACGTAATTTGGATTGAATCAGCGTAGAAGGAGTTAACAATGAAAGAACAATTTATTAATGTAATTGGAGCAGGTTTAGCAGGAAGCGAGGCTGCTTATCAAATCGCAAAAAGAGGAATTAAAGTACATTTATATGAGATGAGACCAGTTAGACAAACGCCTGCTCATCATACTGATAAGTTTGCTGAATTAGTTTGTAGTAATTCACTAAGAGCGAATACTTTAACGAACGCTGTAGGTGTCTTAAAAGAGGAAATGAGAAGATTAGATTCAGTAATTATTCGATCTGCTGATGAGTGTGCTGTACCAGCAGGTGGTGCGTTAGCTGTAGACCGACATGAGTTTGCTAGCCGTGTAACTGAGTATGTAAAAAATCATCCAAATGTAATTGTGCATAACGAGGAAATGACAAAAATTCCTGAAGGACCAACAGTTATTGCAACGGGACCTTTAACATCACCTGAATTATCACAACAATTAAAAGAATTAACGGGTGAAGATTATTTCTACTTTTATGATGCAGCGGCTCCAATAGTGGAAAAAGAAAGTATTGATTTAAATAAAGTATATTTAAAATCAAGATATGACAAAGGTGAAGCAGCTTACTTAAACTGCCCAATGACAGAAGAGGAATTCGATCGTTTTTATGAAGCATTAACAACGGCTGAAACAGTTCCTTTAAAGGAATTTGAAAAAGAGATTTTCTTTGAAGGCTGTATGCCAGTTGAAGTAATGGCTAAACGTGGAAAGCAAACATTATTATTTGGACCAATGAAACCGGTAGGCTTAGAGGATCCAAAGACTGGTAAGACGCCGTATGCAGTCGTTCAACTACGTCAGGATGACAGTGCAGGAACTTTATATAATATTGTAGGATTCCAAACACATTTAAAATGGGGGCCTCAAAAAGAAGTATTACAATTAATACCTGGCCTAGAGAATGCTGAAATTGTACGATATGGTGTAATGCATCGAAATACGTTTATAAATTCACCAAATCTATTAGAGGCAACATATCGTTTTAAAGGTCGCAAGGATTTATTCTTTGCAGGTCAAATGACTGGAGTGGAAGGTTATGTAGAATCTGCTGCATCTGGTTTAGTAGCGGGAATAAATGCAGCTAGATACGTAATGGAGAAAGAGTTAGTCGTATTCCCAGCAGAAACTGCAATTGGAAGTATGGCTAATTATATAACGACAACAAGTGCAAAACACTTCCAACCTATGAATGCTAATTTCGGTCTGTTCCCTAGGCTTGATGTCAAAATTAAAAGAAAACAAGAACGATATGAAGCGTATGCAAACCGTGCATTAGAATCAATTATGAATTTTGTAGAATGTTAAGAAAATAAATTGCAAATAGCTACTTAATATGTTAGTATGTAGTGGCTTGTGAGGAGAAATTACCTTGAATATTAAAATATTGTGTCAATTATTCATTCAGTATTTACAATTAGAGAAAAACTCTTCACAATACACATTAAATAGTTATAAAAAAATTGTTGAACAATTTCTAGTTTTTATGGAGCAACAATCTATTATTTCATTTTCTTCTGTTACTTATTCTGATGTTCGTCTCTATTTAACAACTTTGCATGATAAACAGCTATCAAGACGTACAGTCTCAAAGCATATTTCTTGTTTAAGAAGTTTCTATCGTTTTCTTATGAGAGAAAATGAAGCAAAAGAGAATCCTTTTGTATTAGCGTCACTTCCTAAAAAAGAAACTATGATACCAAGATTTTTATACAAGGAAGAACTTGAAAAACTATTTAAGATTAGCGATCTAGATACGGAACTTGGACAAAGAAATCAAGCTCTTTTAGAATTGCTATATGCTACCGGAATCCGAGTAAGCGAATGCTGTAATTTGAAATTAAAAGACATAGATTTTCAAATTGGGACTATTTTAGTAACAGGCAAAGGGAATAAACAGCGGTATATTCCCTTTGGCAGTTATGCAGAAAAAGCTCTTCATACATATATAGAAGATGGCCGAAATAGACTGATAGTAGCTAACAAGCAAATGAATGATGATCTTTTTTTGAATCACCGTGGTACAAAACTAACGGCAAGAGGTATCCGTGGTATATTAGAAAAAATGATCAAAGATACTTCGTTGACGAATAAAATCTATCCACATATGTTAAGGCATACTTTTGCTACGCATATGCTTGATAACGGTGCTGATATTCGTAGTGTTCAAGAATTACTTGGACATGAAAATTTATCATCTACTCAAATCTATACACATGTAACGAAGGAAAGATTACAAAAGGTATACAATTTACATCATCCTAGAGCATAAATTCGCTCATTTTTAGAAATTTATCGACGTTTCTAAGGAGGATTCACATGTCCAATTTTCATGCTACAACGATTTTCGCAATCAGACACGATGGTAAAAGTGCCATGGCAGGTGATGGCCAAGTAACTTTTGGAAATGCAGTGGTAATGAAGCATACTGCAAGAAAAGTTAGAAAGCTTTTTAATGGAAAAGTTTTAGCTGGTTTTGCAGGATCTGTTGCCGATGCATTTACATTATTCGAACTTTTTGAGGGCAAGTTAGTTGAATATAATGGTAATATTCAACGAGCTGCTGTTGAATTAGCGAAAAAATGGAGAACAGATCGAGTATTACATAAACTTGAAGCATTGCTAATCGTAATGGATCATAATTCATTATTATTAATTTCTGGTACTGGTGAAGTAATTGAGCCTGACGATGGAATTCTTGCAATCGGTTCTGGAGGGAATTACGCCCTTGCAGCAGGCCGTGCGCTAAAGGAAAACGCAGGGGAAAATCTTTCAGCAAAACAAATTGCATATGCTAGTTTAAAAACTGCAAGTGATATTTGTGTGTATACGAACGGAAATATAATTTTAGAAGAATTAGAATAGGAGAGTGTATTATGAGTACTTCTTTCACGCCTCGTCAAATTGTTGAAAAACTTGATCAATATATTGTTGGACAGCAACAAGCGAAAAAAGCAGTAGCAATTGCACTCAGAAATCGATATCGTAGAAGTTTACTTGAAGAGTCATTCCGTGATGAAATTTCACCAAAAAATATTTTAATGATTGGCCCAACAGGTGTTGGTAAAACTGAAATTGCTAGAAGAATGGCAAAACTAGTTGGCGCACCATTCATTAAAGTTGAAGCTACTAAATTTACAGAAGTTGGTTACGTTGGTAGAGATGTCGAATCAATGGTTCGCGATTTAGTCCAAACTTCCATTCGAATTGTAAAAGAAGAGCGTATGAATAAGGTGAAAGATCAAGCTGAAAAAAATGCGAATCAAAGATTAGTAAAACTTCTAGCACCAAGTACGAAAAAACAAGCTTCATTCAAAAACCCACTTGAGATGCTTTTTAATCAAGATTCACAAAACTCGAATGCTGAGCAAGAAGAGAATGACACAGAATTAACATCTAAAAGAAGAAATATAGAATTTCAACTATTATCTGGAAAACTAGAAGAAGATCTTGTGTCTATTGAAGTTGAGCAACAACAAGCTCCGATGCTAGATTTTATGCAAGGAACTGGAATGGAACAAATGGGAATGAACTTCCAGGAGTCATTAGGAAGTCTATTTCCAAAGAAAACTAAAAAAAGAAAGCTTACTGTTAAAGAAGCTCGTAAGATTTTAACGAATGAAGAAGCTCAGAAATTAATTGATATGGATGAAGTAACACAAGAAGCAGTATATAGGGCTGAGCAATTAGGTATTATATTCATTGATGAAATTGATAAGATTGCAAGTAAACAAAACTCTACTCAAGATGTTTCGAGAGAGGGTGTACAAAGAGATATATTACCAATCGTTGAAGGAAGTACAGTTGTAACAAAATATGGACCGGTTAAAACGGATCATATTCTATTTATTGCAGCTGGTGCTTTTCATATTTCAAAACCATCAGATTTAATACCTGAATTACAAGGTCGCTTCCCAATTCGTGTAGAGTTAGGGAAATTATCTGTTGAAGATTTTGTTCGTATCCTAGTTGAGCCTGATTTTTCAATTATTAAACAATATAAAGCTTTATTGTCTACAGAAGGTATACAAATCGAATTTTCTGACGATGCTATACGTAGAATAGCAGAAATAGCATTTGAAGTTAATCAGACGACGGACAACATAGGCGCAAGAAGATTGCATACTATTATGGAAAAGCTTCTTGAAGACCTATCGTTTGAAGCTTCTGAAATTCAAATGGGAACAATTATGATTACACCACAATATGTAAATGAAAAGCTCGCAAATATTGCAAAAGATAAAGATATAAGTCAATTCATTTTATGATTTAACAAAGAACATTTTTGAATTCAGCTATGATATTGCTAAGAAGTTCAAAGGAAACGTACAATTAAATAGGAGGCATTTAGAAAGATGCAATTATTAGAAAAAACAAGAAAGATTAATAAGTTATTACAACAATCAGCAGGGAAACCAGTAAACTTTAAAGAAATGGCAGATACATTAGAAGAGGTTATTGAATCAAATGTATTTATTTTAAGTCGTAAAGGGAAATTATTAGGTTACGGTCTTCACCAAAAAATCGAAAATGAGCGTATGCAAAAAATGTTCAGCGATCGCCAATTCCCTGAAGAATATACACAAAACCTATTTAATATTAATGAAACTTCATCAAATATAGACATCAACAGTGAGCACACTGCATTCCCAGTAGAAAATAAAGATTTATTTTCTGGCGGTTTAACAACTATTGTACCGATTATCGGTGGTGGTGAGCGCTTAGGTACTCTTGTTCTAGCTCGAATTAATCAAGATTTTGAAAATGATGATTTAATCTTAGCTGAATATGGCGCTACAGTAGTAGGGATGGAAATTCTACGTGAAAAAGCAGAAGAAATTGAAGAAGAAGCAAGAAGTAAAGCTGTTGTACAAATGGCTATTTCATCTCTTTCTTATAGCGAATTAGAAGCAATCGAACATATTTTTGAAGAATTAAATGGCTATGAAGGTTTATTAGTAGCAAGTAAAATTGCTGACCGAGTAGGAATTACAAGATCTGTTATCGTAAATGCACTACGTAAATTAGAAAGTGCTGGTGTTATCGAGTCTAGATCGCTTGGAATGAAAGGTACTTATATTAAAGTACTAAATGATAAATTCTTATTAGAGTTAGAGAAATTAAAATCTAACTAATTAATAAAATTTCTTCTTAAAGAACACTAGAAGATAAAATTATGTATAAACCTTTTCTCGATGAATAATTGGGAAAAGGTTTTTATTATGCTAAGAATTTTACATAAATTTATATTGGAATAAAAAAATAAATAAATAATGACTATTTGTTTTTTTTGTATAAATGATCTATATAGACGTAATGGAAATTATGGTATGATTAAAAAATATTTACTTGATTATAGTGATAAAATATAATAATTATTCGTTTGATTCGGATACAATTTTGAGTAGAATTAGATCATAGAATTGTAATGGTAATTTCTACTTTTATACTACTGGTTGTTTTCAAATATATTTGTATTTTTTTGTATATGTCTGTTAATTTTACTCCAGATAGATACTCTCCCTAAGACGAAGTTAAAAAAGTACAATATCAAACAAGTAGAGGGAATTACTAGATCTCCCCTACTTTCTTTTTGTCTTTACTCAATTACTATGTCTACTTCGCTTTCTTTAATAAATTTTTGTCGTTAACAGTTAATTACTGAAGCACAATATAGAATAAAGATTACTTTTTCAATAGTATGAATTAATGAATTATAAACTGTTTAAATCTGTTCTTTATTAAGTAGAACTAAAATCATTTTGAAAAATAATTATTTTATTTATAAATAGAATTCTGGAATATAGGAACAATTATTTTAAAAAAATGAAAAAATACTATTTTTTATTGTGTTATGTAAAGTTTCACATTATTTTAAAGAATAGGTGAATAAATTAAAGTATTTTAATAATATAATTTTTAAGAAGGGAGAAATGAAATAATCAATTAGTTTTTGTCATTCTGCGGTATATTCACGCGAAATGGATTGATTCGTTGAATAAAATTAATAGATTCATATTTATTACTATTTAGCCGTTTAATAATAGGGAAATTGAAAGGCTAAATAGTAATAAAAGAAGAATTTGATGAATCCATTCTAGATTTGCTGTAATCTCCTTTTGATAAATATTTGATTGGAACGAAAAGGTAGCTCACTGGACTCCTTGTGAATTAGACATGATATTACATATTTAATTGAGAATTGTATTTTCAATAACACGAATAAAACTTGTGTAAAGTATTAATTGAATTTATTAAAATGATGCCTAAAAATTTAATTTTCACCAAAAATCACTATTTAAAAACAAATTGTCAATCAAGTAATAAACATAATATGGTAATTCGCTGAGGTGAAAGACGTGTTGCAAGTTCAAAAAAATGTTTCACAAAGATATTGGAAAATGTGGATTGAAGATCGTGATTTAGATGCTGGAGATTCGTTAATGCGGATTTATATGCCTCTAGTCCACTTTCAAGTAAATCGTATAGCTCAAAGATTACCTTCAAGTGTCAGCAGAGATGATTTACACAGTTTAGCGATGATGGGCTTATATGACGCACTAGAGAAATTTGATCCGAAAAGAGATTTAAAGTTCGAAACTTATGCTTCAATTAGAATAAGTGGTAATATATTGGATGGTCTTCGTAAAGAAGATTGGTTACCTAGATCAATTAGAGATAAAGCAAAAAAAATTGAATGTGCTATTGAAAAGTTAGAACCGGCTCTTGAACGAAAAGCTACACCTGAGGAAATAGCACTGTATACTGGTTATACTTCGAGGGAAGTTATTAATGTCTTAAATGATGTATTTTTTTCTAATATGTTGTCTGTAAATGAACAAATCAATGATGCTGGAGATCGACAAGTTAATTTTATTCATTCAATAAAAGATCATGAAACATTAACCCCAGAAGAAAAGCTACTGAAAGATGAACAAATAAGGCTGCTAGCCGAGACGATTATGACTGAATTAAATAAAAAAGAGCAGTTAGTAATAAGTTTGTATTATCATGAAGAATTAACATTTACTGAAATTGGAACAATTATTAATTTATCGACTTCTAGAGTTTCTCAGATTCATGCTAAATCTATTTTTAAATTAAGGGATCTTTTAAGTAAAAATTATAGATAGGAGCTTTGTAAACGCTACCTTGTATTGATTTAGATTTTTAATAGCATAGAATAAAGTTTTTTACTTATTTCTATTTTTGAAGTGGGAAAAACCTCACATAACTCTATTATTAACAATTTCTTTTTTAACAATTTTATAAAATATGAAGAAGTATACGATTAAATTGAATAAATTAACAAAAATTCCCAATACTGTTAAAGAATCAGTGGGGATAGGGAAAATCTCTATTTCTAAATCACTTTAATGATTAATGATTGCTCTGTGTTAAACATACGGTTTGGAAGAATAGTCCAAATTCGAATAATAGCAGTTTGATCGAAAATTTGACTTTCTATGGATGGAAATGGAAGAAGGATTTATATTGAGAAAAGGAAAAGCAAACATTGTTGAATCTTCGACAATAATTTCTCGTTTTCTCTTGATAAATAATGATGTATATGCTATAGTAGTCCATGGTGTTAATACACACGCTTGCCGATTTTCTTATTGGTGCTACCCAGTTTGGGAGTGATAGGAGAAGATGACGTGAGCGGAGGAAAAAGAACCATTAGGAGGAAATAAAATGTCAGTAATTTCTATGAAGCAATTATTAGAAGCTGGTGTTCACTTCGGTCACCAAACACGCCGTTGGAACCCAAAAATGAAACGTTACATCTTCACTGAGCGTAACGGTATCTACATCATCGACCTACAAAAAACAGTTAAAAAGGTTGAAGAATGTTACAACGTAATGAAAGGTATCGCTGCTGAAGGTGGAAACATCCTTTTCGTTGGTACTAAAAAACAAGCTCAAGAAGCTATTAAAGATGAAGCAATCCGTTCTGGTATGTACTTCATTAACCAACGTTGGTTAGGTGGAACGTTAACAAACTTCCAAACAATCCAAAAACGTGTTAAACGTTTAAAAGATATCGAAAGAATGCAAGAAGATGGCACTTTTGAAGTGTTACCTAAGAAAGAAGTTATTCAACTTAAAAAAGAATTAGAACGTCTTGAAAAATTCTTAGGCGGAATCAAAGACATGAAGCAACTTCCTGATGCATTATTCGTTGTTGATCCTCGTAAAGAGCGTATCGCTGTTGCTGAAGCTCGTAAGTTAAACATTCCAATCATCGGTATTGTTGACACTAACTGTGATCCAGATGAAATCGATCACGTTATCCCAGCAAACGACGATGCTATTAGAGCTGTAAAACTTCTTACATCAAAAATGGCAGATGCGATTCTTGAAGCGAAACAAGGCGAAGAAACAACTGCTTAATGAGAAATTGAAAGGTGATAAGAGGTTTTAGCCTTTTATCACCTTTTTTAAGGTTAAAATAATCGGAAATTGTTTACCTTATAAAACGATTGAATAAAATAAGCTTACATATAGGAGATGAAATATTATGGCAATTACTGCACAAATGGTAAAAGAATTACGTGAAAAAACTGGCGCTGGTATGATGGATTGCAAAAAAGCATTAACTGAAACTGAAGGTAACATGGACAAAGCAATCGACTACCTTCGTGAAAAAGGGATCGCAAAAGCTGCTAAAAAAGGTGACCGTATCGCTGCTGAAGGTTTAACTTTCGTTGAAGTATCAGGAAACGATGCAGTATTAATCGAAGTAAACTCTGAAACTGATTTCGTTGCAAAAAACGAAGGTTTCAAAGAATTAGGTTCTGTTCTTGCTAAACACATCGTTGCTAACAAACCTGCAACTGTTGAAGAAGCTTTAGCACAAACAATGGAAAATGGTGAAACTGTTGAAACATACATCAACCATGCAATTGCTAAAATCGGAGAAAAAATCTCTTTACGTCGTTTTGAACTAGTTTCTAAAACTGATGCTGATGCATTTGGTGCTTACTTACACAGTGGCGGTCGTATCGGTGTTCTTTCAGTAGTAGAAGGAACAACTAAAGAAGATGTTGCTAAAGACGTATCTATGCACATCGCTGCAATCAACCCTAAATATATCTCTCGTGATGCTGTTTCTCAAGAAGAAGTTGAGCATGAGCGTGGAATTTTAACTCAACAAGCATTAAACGAAGGTAAACCTGAAAACATCGTTGCTAAAATGGTAGAAGGACGTATTGGTAAATACTTCGAAGAAATCTGCTTATTAGATCAATCTTTCGTTAAAAACCCAGACGTTAAAGTAGGTCAATTCGTTAAAGCTGCTAACGGAACTGTTAAATCTTTCGTTCGTTATGAAGTTGGAGAAGGCTTAGAAAAACGTGAAGATAACTTTGCTGAAGAAGTAATGAATCAAGTAAAAGGTAACTAATTTAAGTTACTTTGAATGAAAATAGGGGACACTATGTGTTCCCTATTTTTTAAAGAAACGTAAATATATAGATGTACGTAAATGGAGGGTATTATGAGTAAAGCAAAGTATAATCGCGTAGTATTAAAACTTAGTGGTGAGGCACTAGCTGGCGGACAAGGTTTTGGAATTAATCCATCAGTTATTAAATCAATTGCTGAACAAGTTAAGGAAATTGCAGAACTAGATGTTGAAGTTGCAGTAGTAGTAGGTGCTGGTAACATTTGGCGTGGTAAGACAGGTAGCGAAATGGGAATGGATCGAGCTACAGCTGACTACATGGGTATGTTAGGTACTGTAATGAACTCATTAGCACTTCAAGATAGTCTTGAAACACTTGGTGTGCAATCTCGTGTACAATCATCAATTGAAATGCGTCAAGTTGCAGAACCATATATCCGTCGTAAAGCAATTCGTCATTTAGAGAAAAAACGTGTTGTAATTTTTGCTGCTGGTACAGGAAATCCTTATTTCTCAACTGATACTACTGCTGCATTACGTGCTGCTGAAATTGAAGCAGATGTTATTTTAATGGCAAAAAATAATGTAGACGGAGTATATTCAGCTGACCCATCAATTGATAAAACTGCTGTTAAATACGAAACTCTTACATATTTAGATGTATTAAAAGAAGGTTTAGGTGTAATGGATTCAACTGCATCTTCTTTATGTATGGACAATGATATTCCATTAATTGTATTCTCAATTATGGAAGAAGGTAATATTAAACGTGCCGTACTTGGCGAAAATATTGGAACAATAGTAAAGGGGAAATAAAGATGTCTAATCAAATCATTTCTTTAGCAAAAGAAAAAATGACAAAAGCTGTTTCTGCTTTCTCTAGAGAATTAGCAACAGTACGTGCTGGTCGTGCAAACCCAGCTATTTTAGATAAAGTTTTAGTTGAATATTATGGTGCTCCAACACCAATTAACCAAATGGCAAATATTTCAGTACCAGAAGCAAGATTATTATTAATTACTCCTTATGATAAAACGGTCATTAATGATATGGATAAAGCGATTCAAAAAGCCGACTTAGGCTTAAACCCTTCAAATGATGGAACTGTTATCAGAATTAGTTTCCCACCATTAACAGAAGAGCGTCGTCGCGATTTAGTAAAAGTAGTTAAAAAATCTGCTGAAGATGCTAAAGTTGCAGTACGTAACATCCGCCGTGATGCAAATGACGATCTTAAAAAAGCAGAAAAAAATGGTGAAATTACTGAAGATGAATTACGTGGTCTTGTAGAAGACATTCAAAAACAAACAGATTCACATATCGAAAAAATCGATGGAATCACAAAAGAAAAAGAAAAAGAGATAATGGAAGTTTAATACTGCATTGCAAGGTATATCTTATTAGCGCTTAGAAAAATAATGAATTTTTCACATTATGCTATTACATAATTTCATTATTGCATTATAATTAAATAAACTAAGCGCTTTGAGTAAAAAGACCCTCTGTTTAAGGGGGTTTTTTTACTCAATGCTTTAATTAGATATACTTAGACGGAGGATTAAAGATGTTTAAATTAATTTCTTTTTTTAAAAGAAATAAAGAAGAGAAAAATGTACCTCCAAGTTCGCAATTAAATGGGGTCGATGGAGTAATTCCTGAGCATGTTGCAATAATAATGGATGGTAATGGTAGATGGGCACAAAAGAGAAATCTTCCTAGGGTTAAAGGACACTATGAGGGAATGAAAGTAGTTCGGAAAATTGCAAGAACTGCTAGTAAATTAGGTGTAAAGACTTTAACGTTATATGCTTTTTCAACCGAGAATTGGAAAAGGCCTAAAACTGAAGTAGAATTCTTAATGAAGTTACCACAAGAATTTCTAGGGACATTTTTACCTGAATTAATCAAAGAAAATGTGCAGGTAAGATTAACCGGAAATAAAGAGCAATTACCAAGCTATACAACAGAAGCTGTATTAAAAGCAGTAGAGGAAACAAAAAATAATACGGGTATGGTATTAAATTTTGCCCTAAATTATGGTTCTAGAGACGAAATTATCTCTGCAGTTAAAAAAATTTCTTCAGATGTATCGGATAATAAAATAAATAAAGAAGAAATTAATGAAGAATTGTTTAATCGTTATTTAATGACTAGTGATTTTAAGGATCCAGATTTGTTAATTAGAACTAGTGGTGAATTAAGGATTAGTAATTTTATGCTTTGGCAAATTGCTTATTCTGAACTATATTTTACAGATGTATTATGGCCCGATTTTACTGAAGAATGTTTAATTGATGCGGTAAAAGAATATCAAAATCGAGCAAGAAGATATGGTGGTATTTAAGAAAGCGGTGAACGAACTTGAAACAGCGTATTATAACAGGAGTTATAGCTGGAGCATTATTTTTAGGATTAGTAATATTTGGTGGATGGCCGTTTGGATTACTTGTATTTGCTCTTGGCACAATCGGTTATTTTGAATTGATTAGAATGAAAAGGTTTAATTTATTTAGTGCACAAACTGTACTTGGATTAATCTTAACATGGGTAGCAATTACACCAAATAAGTTATTTCCTATAGAAATCGGTAAAACTGAAATTTCTATTGTACTAATCCTATTACTTTTATCATATACGGTAATTACAAAGAATACATTTACTTTTGAAGATGCTTCTTTTGTAGTACTAAGCAGTTTGTATGTAGGATTCGGATTTCATTATATGTACGAGATGAGAAATATGGGCATTTCATACTTCTTCTTTCCATTATTCGTAATTTGGGCAACTGATTCAGGTGCATATTTTATTGGGAAAGCCACTGGTAAAACAAAACTTTGGCCAGATATTAGTCCAAATAAAACGATTGAAGGTTCGATAGGTGGAATTATTTGTGCTGTAGTAGTTGCAGTAATTTTATCGATTATGTTAACTTTAAATCATTCAATACTATATTTAGTACTAATAGCAGTTCTTGTTTCGATTTTTGGTCAATTAGGTGATCTTGTACAATCTGCATATAAAAGGCACTACGGTGTTAAAGACTCAGGAAATTTATTACCTGGTCATGGTGGGATTTTAGACAGATTTGATAGTATCATTTTCACATTGCCAATCGTCTATTTACTATTTACGTTATAGTATTAGTTTTTGTATTTAAGGAGATATATGAAAATGAAGAAAATCAGCTTACTTGGAGCAACTGGTTCAATCGGTATACAAACACTAGATATTATTAGAAATCAATCGAACGATTTTGAATTAGTCGCGTGTTCAGCTGGGAAAAATATTGATGAATTATTTAAGATCATTTTAGAATTTAAACCAAAACTAGTTTCAGTTGCAGGCAAAGTAGAGGCTGAAAAACTGTCGAACTTAGGTATCCCTTCGAATACTAAGGTTTTATATGGTGAAGAAGGCTTGATCGAAGTTGCAGTCCATGATGACAGTACAATACTTGTTAACGCAGTAGTTGGAAGTGTCGGTTTAGTTCCAACTATGAAAGCAATCCAAACTGGTAAAACAATCGCACTTGCGAATAAAGAGACATTAGTAACAGCAGGTCATATTGTAATGGCAGAAGCAAAAAAATATGGTGTCTCAATTTTACCTGTAGATAGTGAGCACTCAGCAATCTATCAATGTTTAAATGGTGAAAACCCTAATGAAATACATAAATTAATCATCACAGCTTCTGGTGGTAGCTTTAGAGATAAAACAAGAGACCAATTAAAGGATGTTACAATTGAAGATGCTTTAAATCATCCAAATTGGTCAATGGGTGCAAAGATTACCATTGATTCAGCTACAATGATGAATAAAGGTTTAGAAGTGATTGAAGCACATTGGCTATTTAATATGCCTTATGAAAAAATTGATGTAGTACTTCATAGAGAAAGTGTTATTCACTCTATGATTGAATTTGATGACGGAAGTGTAATGGCTCAATTAGGAACACCTGATATGAGAGTACCGATTGCCTATGCACTAAACTATCCTTCAAGAAAACCAATTCATAATCATAAACCATTAGAT
Source organism: Gottfriedia acidiceleris (assembly GCF_036421055.1). GTDB lineage: Bacteria > Bacillota > Bacilli > Bacillales > Bacillaceae_G > Gottfriedia > Gottfriedia acidiceleris_C. The sequence continues at coordinate 62,742 of NZ_JAZGQS010000001.1, forward strand.
TTAATTAAATTTGGGACACTTCATTTTGAAGAGATGGATTTTAACAGGTTTAAATGTTTGGATTATGCTTATCACGCAGGAAAAGTTGGCGGTAGTTTACCAACTGTATTAAATGCAGCAAATGAGGAAGCGGTAGCTGCTTTTCTACAGAAAAAAATATCATTCTTACAAATTGAGAATTTAATAGAAAACGCTCTTGAAAAACACAATGTAATAAGTAAACCTTCATTAGAAGAAATTCGTAACATTGATGAACAAACAAGACAATTCGTTTCATCACTAATAAAGTAAGGGTGGTAATTAGATGAATACAGTTATAGCGTTTGTTGTAATTTTTGGCGCACTTGTATTTTTTCATGAATTAGGACATCTATATTTTGCAAAACGTGCAGGTATTTTATGTAGAGAATTTGCGATTGGATTTGGTCCAAAAGTTTTCTCATTTTTTCGAAATGAAACTACATACACAATAAGATTATTGCCGCTTGGTGGTTATGTTCGTTATGCTGGAGAAGATCCAGAAATGGTACAAGTAAAGCCTGGATCACATATCGGTTTACAATTCAACTCAATTGGTGAAGTTACTAAAATTGTCGTTGATCAGTTTGATCGTTTCCAAGATCTTCGTTTCGTTGAAGTTGATTCAATAGATTTAGAGCATAAGTTAGAAATTATTGGTATTGAAGAAGGAACTGAAGGCGTATCAAAATTCAATGTAAATGAAAAAGCGTTTATTTATAGTGAAGGACAAGGTCATCAGATTGCTCCGTATAACCGACAATTTAATAGTAAATCAGTAGGTAAAAGAGCGATTGCCATTTTTGCTGGCCCAATGATGAATTTTGTTCTAGCTTTAGTCATTTTTATCTTGTTGGGATTACTTCAAGGAACTCCAGTAAATGATGCTAAAATTGGTGAATTACTTCCAAAAGGTCCAGCGCAAACTTCTGGTCTAAAAGAAGGCGATATTGTTTTATCAATTGATAATAAAGATGTTTCAAAATGGGCAGAAGTAGTTAAAATTGTTAGAGAAAGCCCAAGTAAAGAATTATTATTTAAAGTGAAGAGAGATAACAAAGTTATTTCGATTCCAATCACTCCAAAGTCAGAAACAATCGATCATAAAGTTAATGGCTTAATCGGTGTATATGCACCTGTCGAAAAGAATGTTTTTTCTTCGGTTAAATATGGAATAACAGAAACCATTGGATGGACAAAAGAAATTGTATTAGCAGTAGGTCATTTAGTATCTGGTCAATTCTCAATCAATAATCTTTCGGGTCCAGTTGGTATTTATCAGGTAACAGATCAAGCTGCACAATCAGGTATTTTCTACTTAATGAAATGGGCAGCATTTTTAAGTATCAACCTTGGTATTATGAATTTATTACCATTACCAGCTCTTGATGGAGGAAGACTAACATTTTTTGCAATAGAAGCATTAAGAGGTCGACCGATAGATCGCCAAAAAGAAGGTGTCGTTCACTTTATTGGTTTTGCGCTTTTAATGTTATTAATGATCATCGTTACATGGAACGATATTAAAAGATTTTTCTTATAAGAAGCTCTGTTTAATTTAATCGTGTAATTTTAAGTATTTGTTAAAGAATCCGCGACTTACTTGCTTATAAAACGGGCTTAGTGACATATTGATTGTCAATTAGCCCGTTTTAAGTGGGAGCGGATTCTTATCATGCCAGGCTCTTTTTTAGAATCGTTCGCTTACATACACATACTAAAATAGCAACGATTTTAAAATTTATAAAAAAGAATATTAGAATAAAAGAAAAAATATGAGGTGAATCCTTTTGAAACAAAGTATCGTATATAGTCCAACTCTTCGTGAAGTACCAGCAGATGCGGATATAAAAAGCCATCAATTATTATTAAGAGCAGGTTTTATTAGACAAAATGCATCTGGTATATATAGTTTCTTACCTTTAGGCAATAAAGTTCTTCAAAAAGTTGCAAATATCGTTCGAGAAGAAATGAATAATGCTGGTGCGATGGAAATGTTAATGCCATCAATGCAAGCGCAAGAATTATGGGAAGAATCAGGTCGTTGGGATAATTTTGGTCCAGAACTAATGCGTTTAAGAGATCGTCATGGAAGAGGATTCGCATTAGGGGCAACACATGAAGAAGTTGTTACTTCCATTATTCGCGATGAATTAAAATCATATAAAAAATTACCGATTACACTTTACCAAGTACAATCAAAATTCCGTGATGAAAAACGTCCTCGTTTTGGACTACTTCGCGGGCGTGAATTTTTAATGAAAGATGCATATTCTTTCCATGCAACACAAGAAAGCTTGGATGAAGTATATGATCGTTTATTTACGGCCTATAGCAACGTATTTACTCGTTGTGGATTAAATTTCAGAGCGGTAGTTGCTGATTCAGGAGCGATGGGTGGAAAAGATACGCACGAATTTATGGTGTTATCTGACATTGGTGAAGATACAATCGCATTTTCTAATGAATCAAGCTATGCAGCAAATATTGAAATGGCTCCAGTTGTTACGAAATACGAACCATCTGATGAGAAATTAGAAGAAGTTCAAAAAGTAGAAACGCCAAATCAAAAAACAATCGATGAAGTAATTGAATTCTTAAACTTACCGATTGAAAAAAGCATTAAATCAATTATTTTTAAAGCAGATGATCGTTTTGTTTTAGTGCTTGCTCGTGGTGACCACGAAATCAATGATATTAAATTAAAGAATTATTTAGGTGCACATTCAGTAGAGCTTGCCTCTAAAGAAGAAGTTAAAGAACTAATGAATTGTGAAATAGGATCACTAGGTCCAATTGGAGTTAAATCTGATTTATTAGTATTAGCAGATAATGCAATTAAAGGTATTGTAAATGGTTGTTGTGGAGCAAATGAAGAAGGCTATCACTACATTAACGTAACTGTCAATAGAGACTATGATGTGAAAGATTTTGTAGATTTAAGATTTATACAAGAAGGTGACTTATCACCAGACGGTAAAGGAACTATTTCATTTGCAAAAGGTATTGAAGTAGGACATGTATTTAAATTAGGTACAAAATATTCTGAGTCTATGAACGCAACATTCCTTGATGAAAATGGGAAATCGAATCCGATCATTATGGGATGTTATGGAATTGGTGTATCTCGTACATTAGCTGCAATTGTAGAGCAATACAATGACGAGAAAGGGATTGTGTGGCCTAAAAACTTAGCTCCTTTTGATGTACATGTTATTACTGTAAATACAAAGAACGAAGAGCAAGTAAACTTAGCAGACGATATTTATAAAACGTTAAAAGAGATTGGACAAGATGTATTATTAGATGACCGAAATGAACGTGTAGGTGTAAAATTCGCAGACGCAGATCTTTTCGGAATTCCTGTACGTGTAGTTGTTGGTAAAAAAGCTGCAGAAGGAATAGTTGAACTTAAAACCAGAGATGGACAAGTTAGTAAAGAAGTAGAAATTTCTAACCTTGTGAATGAAATAAATATGTTAAAATAAAATAAATGTGGAAGCGACACCTTACGGAAATCGCACACAAATAAAAAGTACCTCTTATATTAGAGGTACTTTCGATTTTTTTTACACATATACTGCAATTTATATAATAAGGTTGGTGAAAAAATGGGACAAACACGTCAAGAGCGGTTTCAGCTATTATTAGATCAGCTTCAGTTTCCCGAAGATATGCGAGATCTGTATTTCAAAAATGGGGAAATCGTAAATCTTGAAGTAAATAAAAGTGAAAAAAAATGGCAGTTTACTTTTAAAATAGATAATGTTTTACCTTTTGCAACATTTCAAGTATTTGTTACAAGTCTATTAAGAACTTTTAAACATATAGCAGATGTTTCAGTCGTTATTAATACTGAAAATCCAAAAATAGAAGAACAAAAAGTAATTGATTACTGGTCATTTATGATTCAATCTGTTGAATCGAAATCCCCTATATTACAGCATATTGAAACTGCCGTACCTTCAGTTGAAAATAATAAAGTAATGATCCATTTAAATAGTCTAATTGAAGAGAATGCTTTTACAAATCGATACGTTCCTCAATTGCAAGATTTATATCAAAAAGTAGGTTTTCCTAAGTTGTTTTTTGAGAATACGATAAAAGATAATGTTGAAGAAAAAACTGAGTTTCTTGAGAAAAAAGCTGAAGAAGATCGCAAGCGAGCGATGGAAGTGCTTGTTGAATTAGAAAAGAAAGAGGCGGCTGAAGAAGCAGAAGGAGATGAGCCTCAGGGTCCTCTTGTTGTTGGATATTATATTAAGGAAACTGAAATTAACACAATCTCGTCAATTATTGAAGAAGAAAAACGAGTAGTTCTTCAAGGATATGTATTCGATTCTGAAATTCGTGAACTTAAGAGTGGCCGTGTCTTAATTACCTTTAAAATGACTGATTATACGAGCTCAATACTAGTTAAAATGTTCTCTAGAGATAAAGAAGATATCCCTATGTTAAATAAAATTAAAAAGGGTATGTGGGTAAAAGTTAGAGGATCAGTTCAAAATGATACATTTGTCCGTGATTTAGTCATGATTGCAAATGATATAAATGAAATAACGCCAGATGAACGCAAGGACGAAGCAAAAGAAGGAGAGCGTAGAATTGAGTTGCATGCTCATACACATATGAGCCAAATGGATTCAGTCGTTTCAGCAGCTGATTTAGTCAAACAAGCAGGCAAGTTTGGACATGAAGCAATTGCAATAACGGATCATGCAGTTGTTCAAGCCTTTCCTGAAGCATTTGGAGCTGGGAAAAAACACGGTGTAAAAATACTATATGGCGTTGAAATAAATCTAGTAAATGATGGTGTACCAACAGCATATAATCCATCCCATATTTCATTAGAGGAAGCAACCTATGTTGTATTTGACGTAGAGACAACAGGTCTTTCTGCAGTTTATGATACGATCATCGAATTAGCTGCTGTAAAGATTCATAAAGGTGAAATCATTGACCGATTTGAACGATTTGCAAATCCTCATCATCCACTTTCTGCAACTACAATTGAATTGACGGGAATTACTGACGAAATGGTAAAAGATGCCCCAAATGTTGATGTAGTACTTCGTGAGTTTAAAGAGTGGATGGGTGACGATATACTAGTAGCTCATAATGCTTCTTTTGATATGGGCTTTATTCAAATGGGCTTTAAAAAATATGAAATTGGCATTACAAATAACGGTGTAATTGATACGCTTGAGTTAGCTAGAACTTTGTATCCGGATTTTAAAAACTTTCGATTAAATACACTTTGTAAAAAATTCGATATTAATTTAACACAACATCATAGAGCGATTTATGATGCAGAGGCCACTGGCTACTTACTCCTAAAAATGCTGAAAGATGCCGCAGAGCAGGATATGTATTATCATGACGAGCTAAATAATAACATGGGTAAAGGTGATGCTTATAAACGAGCAAGACCATCACATGCTACTCTATTAGCTACGAATGAAACTGGACTAAAAAACTTGTTTAAAATTGTATCATATTCTCATATACATTATCATCATCGAGTTGCAAGAGTTCCTCGATCTTTACTAGTAAAACATCGAGAAGGAATATTAGTTGGATCTGCATGTGATAAAGGTGAAGTTTTTGAGGCAAGTGTTCAAAAATCTCCTGAAGAAGCAGAAAAACTAATGGAGTTTTATGATTATATCGAAGTAATGCCACCAGAGACACTTTTACATTTAGTAGAATTAGAAATTGTTCGAAATGAACAACATTTAAGAGAAGTAATTTCAAAGCTTGTAAAAATGGCTGAAAAAGTAGAAAAAATTGTTGTTGGTACTGGTAATGTACATCACTTACAAAAAGAAGATCAAATTTATCGGAAAATTTTAGTTGGTTCTCAAGGTGGAGCAAATCCTTTAAATCGACATCGATTACCAGATGTTCATTTTAGAACAACCAATGAGATGCTATCTTCATTTGCATTTTTAGGAGAAGAAAAAGCAAAAGAAATAGTTGTTACAAATACTCAAAAAATTGCTAGTTTAATTGAAGATATTAAACCAATTAAGGATGACCTATATACACCAAAAATTGAAGGTGCTGAAGATGAAGTTCGTAATATGAGCTACCAAATGGCAAGATCTATTTACGGAGAGCAATTACCAGAAATTGTAGAAGCCCGTCTTGAAAAAGAGTTAAAAAGTATTATTGGACATGGTTTTGCCGTAATTTACTTGATTTCCCATAAACTTGTAAAAAAATCCTTAGATGATGGTTACCTAGTAGGTTCAAGGGGATCTGTAGGTTCATCATTAGTAGCGACCATGACAGAAATAACGGAAGTAAATCCACTCCCACCACATTACGTCTGTCCAAATTGTAAGCATTCAGAGTTTTTCAATGATGGATCAGTTGGTTCAGGATTCGATCTACCGAACAAAGATTGTCCAGAATGTGGTACTGCATATAAAAAAGATGGTCATGATATTCCTTTCGAAACCTTCCTTGGATTTAAAGGAGATAAGGTACCCGATATTGATTTGAATTTCAGCGGTGAATATCAACCAACTGCTCATAATTATACAAAGGTACTTTTTGGTGAGGACTATGTCTATCGTGCAGGTACAATTGGTACTGTAGCTGATAAGACAGCATACGGTTATGTAAGAGGGTATGCAAATGATCATAATTTAAATTTACGTGGGGCTGAATATGATCGTTTAGCTATGGGATGTACAGGTGTAAAAAGAACAACTGGACAACATCCAGGTGGAATTATAGTAGTTCCAGATTATATGGACATTTATGATTTTTCACCGATTCAGTTCCCAGCTGATGATGTAAAGTCTGAATGGAAAACGACACATTTTGATTTCCATTCAATTCATGATAATTTATTAAAACTTGATATATTAGGACACGATGATCCAACGGTTATTCGTATGCTTCAAGACTTAAGTGGAATCGATCCAAAAACGATTCCAACGGATGACCCTGAAGTTATGAAGATATTTGCTGGACCTGAGTCGCTAGGCGTTACTGAACAGCAGATACTCTGTAAAACAGGTACTTATGGAATACCTGAATTCGGAACAAAATTCGTTCGTCAAATGTTAGAAGATACGAAGCCATCTACATTCTCAGAACTCGTTCAAATTTCTGGTTTATCTCATGGTACAGATGTATGGTTAGGAAATGCATCTGAACTAATTAACAGTGGTACTTGTACACTTTCTGAAGTAATTGGTTGTCGTGACGACATCATGGTTTATTTAATCTATCAAGGATTAGAGCCTTCATTAGCATTTAAAATAATGGAATCTGTTCGTAAAGGTAAAGGTGTACCACCAGAGTGGGAAGAAGAAATGAGAAAAAATAATGTACCTGCTTGGTATATTGATTCTTGTAAAAAAATTAAGTATATGTTCCCTAAGGCGCATGCCGCTGCTTACGTTTTAATGGCAGTACGTATTGCATATTTCAAAGTGCACCATCCAATCCTTTATTATGCTGCATACTTCACAGTTCGTGCTGAAGATTTCGATATTGAAGCAATGATTGCAGGTCCAAGTGCGATTAAAGCTAAAATAGAAGAAATCGCAATAAAAGGATTAGATGCTTCAGTAAAAGAAAGAAGTTTAATGACTGTTTTGGAGATTGCTTTGGAAATGTGTGAAAGAGGCTTTTCGTTTGAAAAAATGGATTTATATCGCTCAAGTGCAGATGAATTTTTAGTCAATGGGAATAAGCTAATCCCACCGTTTAATTCGATTCCTGGATTGGGAACGAATGCGGCTAAAAATATTGTTACAGCTAGAGAAGATGGAGAATTCCTTTCGAAAGAAGACTTACAACAAAGAAGTAAAATTTCAAAAACAGTGTTGGAGTATTTAGATAAACAAGGGTGTTTACAAAATTTACCTGATCAAAACCAATTATCTTTATTCGATGGCTTTTAACAGTTTGCAAAACTTGGGAATTATGATATAGTAGATACAGATGTAATTTAGCACGGGATTTTTCTTGAAGAGCAGGGGCAACCTGCTCTTTCTTATTACCCTTATGACCCAATTCATCTCTTACGTAGTTTCGCAACTTGAATTTTAAGTTACAATAAATACGTAAATTGGAAATACTAAAGATAATTTCCCTGCTAAATAGCAGGGAATTTTCATCTTGTAATGTTTGGAAGGAGGATACTTCTTGAGTAAGAAGGTCACAGAGGTTGTATCAGAATTAGCACAACCAATAATTGAACAACTAGGATTAGAGTTAGTTGATGTCGAATACGTAAAAGAAGGAAAAGACTGGTTCCTTCGAGTATTTATAGATAGTGAGTCTGGAATTGATTTGGAGCAATGTGCTGCAGTAAGTGAAAGACTAAGTGAAGTCTTAGATGAAAAAGATCCAATTGAAAACCTTTATTTTTTAGATGTTTCTTCACCAGGTGCTGAACGTCCTTTAAAGAAAGAACAAGATTTTATAAAAGCAATTGGAAAACAAGTTTTCATTAAAACGTATGAACCAATCCTGGACGAAAAGAAATTCGAAGGAAAATTAATTTCCTATACGTCAGAGGAAGTTCAGTTAGAATTAACAATTAAAACTAGAAAAAAAATGATTACAATTCCAACACCAAAAATCGCAAGTGCAAGACTTGCTGTTACGTTTTTCTAAGTAGGGGGTACTTTTAATGAGTTCGGAGTTATTAACAGCATTAGAAATAATTGAAAGAGAAAAAGGAATTAGTAAAGATGTAGTAATTGAAGCAATTGAAGCAGCTTTAATTTCAGCATATAAACGTAATTTTAATCAAGCACAAAATGTTCGAGTTGATTTTAACCTACATAACGGTTCAATTCGTGTTTTTGCTAGAAAAGAAGTAGTAAGCAATGTGTTTGATACACGTTTAGAAATTACAGTTGAAGAGGCACAACAACACAATCCAAACTTTATGGTGGGAGATATCATTGAATTAGAAGTAACACCTAAAGACTTTGGACGAGTTGCTGCAACTACTGCTAAACAAGTAGTAACACAAAGAGTTCGTGAAGCAGAACGTGGAGTAATATATTCAGAATATATTGACCGCCAAGAAGATATGATGACAGGTACAGTTCAACGTATCGATTCACGCGCAATTTATGTTAACTTAGGTAAAATTGAAGCAGTACTTCCTGTAACAGAACAAATTCCAACTGAGAAATACAGAATCCATGACCGCATTAAAGTATTTGTTACAAAAGTTGAAAAAACATCAAAAGGTCCACAAATTTTTGTATCACGTACTCACCCTGGATTATTAAAGCGTTTATTTGAAACAGAAGTACCTGAAATTTATGATGGTGTTGTAGAAATTCGTTCAGTAGCACGTGAAGCAGGTGACCGTTCTAAGATTTCAGTTTATACAAGCAATCCTGATTTAGATCCAGTGGGTGCTTGTGTAGGTCAAAAAGGTCAACGTGTACAATCAATTGTTAATGAATTAAAAGGTGAAAAAATTGATATTGTACGTTGGTCTTCAGATCCAGTTGAATTTGTTGCAAATGCATTAAGTCCATCTCAAGTTATTAGAGTTTTAGTAAATGAAGAAGAAAAAGCAACGACAGTAGTAGTACCAGATCACCAATTATCTCTAGCAATTGGAAAAAGAGGTCAAAATGCAAGATTAGCTGCGCGTTTAACTGGTTGGAAAATTGATATTAAATCACAATCTGATGCAGATAAAATTGGTATTGACTATACATCTCCAGCGCAAGAAGTAACAGTATCTAATGATGATTTCGATGCTTACGCTGACGACTTTAATGAGGAGTGAGTAAACTCATGAATCGAAAAATTCCTTTACGTAAGTGTGTTGTCACACAAGAAATGAAACCAAAAAAAGAATTAATAAGAATTGTTCGTTCTAAAGAAGGTGAAGTGTCTATTGATCCAAGTGGAAAAAAATCGGGTCGTGGAGCTTACTTAACAAAATCTGTTGAAGTAGTAAAACAAGCGCAGCAAAAAAATACGTTAGAACAGCAATTAAATACTAAAATTGATGCTAGTTTATATGAAGAACTTTTAGCGTTTATTGAAAAGGAAAAAGCATGACAAATAAAGGATTGTCTTTATTAGGACTTGCAGCTAGAGCTCGTAAAGTGGTTTCAGGCGAAGAGTTAGTTGTAAAAGAAGTCCAGCAAAAAAGAGCAAAACTAGTCATTTTGTCAAAGGATGCTTCCGATTTAACTGCGAAGAAAATAAAAGACAAGACAACTTATTACAATACTCCACTTTGTTATGTTGAAAATCGATTTGAATTAGGGCACGCTATTGGGAAAGACGCTCGAGTGGTCGTTGCAATTACTGATCAAGGATTTGCAACAAAACTTCAGACATTATTAAATTAATGGACTAATCTGGGGGTGAACGTATGACGAAAATTAGAATTTATGAGTATGCTAAAAAGCAAAATGTTTCAAGTAAGGAAATTATTGAAAGACTCAAGGATTTAAAAATCGAAGTAAAGAATCATATGGCCACAATTGCAGAGGATATTGTTGAAAAGTTAAATAAAAGCTTTCAACCAAAGTCTGTAGAGATAAAACAACCCCAAAAAGCTGTGTCAAAATCTTCTTTTAAGGTAATTCCTGCATTTAATGTAGAAGCTAGTGAAGAGCTTGATTATGAAGTAGACTATCAATTAGAAGATACAAAAGTAAAATCAAAAAAGAACAGTAATAAAAAGAAAAAGACTGATAGCCAAAAGCAAAGCAGTCAAATTGAAGATCGACAAACGACAGGGATAAAGAAAGGCAATCAAAATATGAATCATAAAAATAACTCAACCGAGAACACCTCAAATAAAATAATATTCTCAGGTTCATTAAAAGTATCTGAGCTTGCAAAAAAATTAGGTAAAGAACCATCAGAATTAATTAAAAAATTATTTATGTTAGGCATTATGGCAACAATCAACCAAGACCTTGATAAAGACACAATCGAATTATTAGCAAGTGACTACGGAGTTGAAGTTGAAGAGGAAATTATTGTTGATGAAACAGATTTCGAAAGCTTTATTGATGAAGCTGATGATGAAGCTAGTCTACAAGAACGTCCACCAGTAGTAACAATTATGGGTCACGTTGACCATGGTAAAACTACTTTACTTGACTACATCCGTAAATCTAAGGTTACTGCTGGAGAAGCAGGTGGAATTACACAACATATCGGTGCTTACCAAGTAGAAATCGAAGGAAAGAAAATTACGTTCTTAGATACACCTGGACACGCAGCATTTACTACAATGCGTGCACGTGGAGCACAAGTTACTGATATTACAATTATCGTTGTAGCAGCTGATGACGGTGTTATGCCTCAAACAGTTGAAGCAATCAATCACGCAAAAGCAGCAGAAGTACCTATTATTATTGCTGTGAATAAAATGGATAAAGAATCAGCAAACCCAGATCGTGTAATGCAGGAATTAACTGAACACGGTATTGTATCAGAAGCATGGGGTGGAGACACAATCTTTGTTCCGATTTCAGCATTAAACGGTGACGGTGTTGATCAGTTACTTGAAATGATTCTTTTAGTTAGTGAAGTAGAAGAATATAAAGCTAACCCAACACGAAAAGCACTAGGTACAGTAATTGAAGCCGAATTAGATAAAGGTAAAGGTGCAGTAGCAACTTTATTAGTACAAAATGGTACATTAAAAGTTGGAGATCCAATAGTTGTTGGTACTTCATTTGGTCGTGTACGTGCAATGGTAAATGACTTAGGTCGTCGAATTAAAGAAGTTGGCCCATCTACTCCAGTTGAAATTACTGGTTTAAATGAAGTACCTCAAGCGGGTGACCGTTTTATGGTATTTGCTGATGAGAAGCGCGCACGTCAAGTTGGTGAAGCACGTGCTTCAAAAGCAGTTCTTCAACAACGTAACGAAAGCTCAAAATTATCTCTTGAAGATTTATTTGCTCAAATTCAAGAAGGCAATGTAAAAGAAATTAACATCATTGTAAAAGCAGACGTTCAAGGTTCTGTTGAAGCAATGGCTGCTTCATTACAAAAAATTGAAGTAGAAGGCGTAAAAGTTAAAATCATCCACACAGGCGCTGGTGCAATTACTGAGTCTGATGTAATTTTAGCATCTGCATCTAATGCGATTATTATTGGTTTCAACGTACGTCCTGATGTAAATGCAAAACGTACTGCAGATTTAGAAAATGTTGATATTCGATTACACCGTATTATTTACAAAGCAATTGAAGAAATTGAATCTGCGATGAAAGGTATGTTAGACCCTGAGTTTGAAGAAAAAGTAATCGGTCAAGCAGAAGTTCGTCAAGTATTCAAAGTATCAAAGGTTGGTACAATTGCTGGATGTTATGTAACTGATGGAAAAATCACTCGTGACAGCGGTGTTCGTTTAATTCGTGACGGTATTGTTGTATTTGAAGGTCAATTAGACACATTAAAACGTTTCAAAGATGACGTTAAAGAAGTAGCGACAAACTACGAATGTGGTATCACAATCGAGAAATACAATGATATTAAAGAAGGCGACATAATCGAAGCTTACGTAATGGAAGAAATTAAACGTAAATAATAGCGAAATGTGGAAGGCGTTTGCTCATCCCCGACAAGCATAAGAACAATAGCAGAAAAGGTTGGTTTTTAACCTTTACTGCTATTGGGCTTATGACCCAGAGGGGCAAGTCGCTGGAACTAAACATCATATTATTTTCTTTTTGAAGATGTTTTAAAACTGGAAATAAATAATGGACTTATCACAAATGAATAAGTTCAGCATAATAAATAATTATTTATACATTAGTTAAACTAATTGTATGAAGCACGAATTGTTTTGCTTTGTAAGATTGAGGTGAAAGTATGAAAGTAAGAGCACATCGTGTTGGGGAACAAATGAAGAAAGAACTTGGTGAGATTATTGGTAGAAAAATTAAAGATCCAAGAATCGGCTTCGTAACTGTTACTGATGTTCAAGTAACTGGTGACCTTCAACAAGCTAAAGTCTATATTTCAGTATTAGGTGACGATGAACAACGTCAAAATACATTAATTGGATTAGCGAAAGCAAAAGGATTTATTCGTTCTGAAATTGGTCAACGTATTCGTTTACGTAAGACACCAGAATTAATTTTTGAATTTGATGAATCAGTCGATTATGGAAATCGAATTGAGACATTGCTAACTCAAATTAATAAAGAGAATAACTGATAATGAATGGATAGGCGAGAGATTCGTCTATCCATTTTTCATCATGCTAAAAAATAAATGATAGGTGATAAGATGAATGGTGTAATTGCATTGAATAAACCAGCGGGTCTTACTTCTCATGATTGTGTCTTTAAAATTAGAAAAATTTTAAAGACAAAAAAAGTTGGTCATACAGGAACTCTTGATCCAGAAGTAACTGGCGTCTTACCGATATGTGTAGGTGAAGCTACAAAGCTAATACCATATTTAACCGATGATCGGAAAAAATATATTGGAGAAATTACTTTAGGATTTTCTACAACAACTGAGGATGCTCATGGTGAAATGATTGAGCAAAAAAAGGTTAATCGAGTTTTTACTCGTGAAGAGATTTTAAATGTATTAAATCAATTAACAGGAGAGATTAGTCAAACTCCTCCTATGTATTCTGCTGTTAAAGTAAATGGTAAAAAGCTATATGAATACGCTAGAGCTGGAATCGAAGTTGAACGTCCAACTAGAACGGTTACAATATATCAAATTATTTTACTTGATGATCGAGAAGTATTCGAAGGCGATACAATTTCTTTTAAGTTTGAAGTATTCTGTAGTAAAGGTACATATATTAGAACTTTAGCAGTTCAAATAGGTGAACTTTTAGGGTTCCCAGCTCATATGTCTTATTTAACTAGAACAAAAGCAGGCGCATTTACGATTAAGGATTGCGTTACTTTTGCTGAATTAGAAGAATATGCGAATGATTACACTTTAGATCGTGTAATGTTAACAATGGAGCAGGCTCTTAATGAGTATCCACGTCTAAATGTGAATGAAGAAGAAGAAGTAAGAGTATTTAACGGTGGATTTTTTCCAAATACAATGAACTGTAAAGAAGGAGAATATATTGCAGTCTACAATGAAAATAATCGAATTATTGCAATGTACACTCCAAATCCTAAAAATAATAATGTGATTAAACCGACTAGAGTATTTCATAATCAATAGAAAAAACTATATAAATTTTATACGTTGTTCTATAATGGGAAAAGAGACTTGATTATAGAAAAGGTGATAATATGACTAAAATAATAAAAATCACCCATCCTCATTCAATAAAAAAAGAAGATTGTAAAGAAACGGTCTTAGCACTTGGCTTTTTTGATGGAGTACATAAAGGTCATCAACAAGTCATAAAAGCTGCTAAAGAAATTGCGGATGAAAAAGGATTATTATTATCAGTGATGACATTCGATCCTCATCCATCTGCAATTCTAGGGAATCGTGATGATGCGATTTCTTATTTGACACCTTTGGAGCTAAAAGTGAAGTGGATGGAGAAACTTTGTGTAGACCAATTATTTGTTGTTGAATTTTCAGAGGAATTTGCGACACTACTACCACAAGAATTTGTCGATCAATACATTATTGCTTTAAATGCAAAACATGTTGTTGCTGGTTTTGATTTTTCATTTGGAAAGTTTGGTAAAGGGAATATGGAATCATTACCGTTTCATTCTAGAGGTGAATTTACACAAACAACAGTTTCAAAATTCGTTTTAGACGATGAGAAAGTAAGTTCAACACGAATTAGAGAAGCGATAAAAGCCGGTGAAATGGAAGAAGCTACTCACTTACTTGGCAGACAGTATCAAATTAAAGGGATCGTTGTAGATGGTGACAAACGTGGACGAACAATTGGATTTCCAACAGCTAATATTTCTGTTTCAATTCCGTATGCATTACCATCAGTAGGTGTTTATGCTGTAAAATGCATTGTTAACGGTGAAATATATGAAGGTATGTGTAATATTGGATACAAACCAACTTTCTATCATGAGTTCCAAAAACAAACAATTGAAGTAAATATATTTGAATTTAATGAAGATATTTATGGAAAAGAAGTTGAAATTTTTTGGTATGCTAGAATACGTGATGAAAAGAAGTTTAATGGTATAAATGAGTTAATCGATCAATTACAAAAAGATCGTGAAACAGTAAAAAATTATTTTCGAGAATAACTAATTTAGAATACTTGCTTTTATAATTAAAACAATGTAATATTATTAAAGTACTTGAAAAACCGTTGCTTGGCAAATCGATTCACCGACGACTGCTAGGTGATAGGTGTTCAACAATATTATTATGAGGTGAAAAAACATGGCATTAACTCAAGAACGTAAAAACGAAATTATCAGCACTTACAAAACTCATGCAAACGATACTGGTTCTCCAGAAGTTCAAATTGCAGTTTTAACTGAAAACATTAACTCTTTAAATGGGCACTTACGTACTCACAAAAAAGATCACCACTCTCGTCGTGGTTTATTAAAAATGGTTGGTAAGCGTCGTAACTTACTTAACTACTTACGTAACAAAGACATCACTCGTTACCGTGAATTAATTAACAAATTAGGTTTACGTCGTTAATTCGAGTATTAATTTGATACTTTAAGAAAAAGCGGGATTCTTCCCGCTTTTTCTTATACATATCGATTTAAAATTACTGATTAATTGAATTTTAAATTTATAAATATTTATTCTCTTTTTCTCGTTAGTTGATTTCTTTACTAAACATAGGAGATAATAGAGAATATACGATTTTTTTACATAATTAGTTTAGACTTTGAATTGTAAATTAGAGAGGGGTATTTATACCATATGGAACAACAAAAGCACGTTTTTTCCACGGAGCTTGCTGGCAAAACTCTTACAGTTGAAGTAGGACAATTAGCAAAACAAGCAAATGGAGCAGTTTTAGTAAGATACGAAGATACTGTCGTATTAGCAACAGCAACTGCATCAAAAGAACCTAAAAAAGTTAGCTTTTTCCCATTAACAGTAAATTACGAAGAGCGTTTATATGCAGTAGGTAAAATTCCTGGTGGATTTATTAAACGTGAAGGTAGACCAAGTGAAAAAGCAATATTAGCGAGTCGACTAATTGACCGCCCAATTCGACCATTATTTGCTGATGGATTCCGTAATGAAGTACAAGTAATCAGCATGGTAATGAGTGTTGATCAAGATTGTTCATCAGAAATGGCTGCTATGTTTGGTAGTTCACTAGCACTATGCGTATCTGACATTCCTTTTAACGGACCTATTGCTGGGGTTGTAGTTGGTCGCATTAATGGTGAATTTATTATTAATCCAACTGTTGAGCAAGCAGAAAACAGTGACATTCATTTAACAGTTGCTGGTACAAAAGATGCAATTAACATGGTTGAAGCTGGAGCTAATGAAGTGCCAGAAGAAGTTATGCTTGAAGCAATTATGTTTGGTCATGAAGAAATTAAAAAATTAATTGCATTCCAAGCAGAAATTGTAGCTCAAATTGGAAAAGAAAAAATGGAAATTCAGCTTCATGAACTTGATGCTGAATTAGAAAAACAAATTCGTGAAATTTGTGAAACAGAATTAAATGCAGCAATTCAAGTACATGAAAAACATGCTCGTGAAGCTGCAATCAATGAAGTAAAAGAACGTGTGGTTCTTCAGTTTGAAGAAAATGAAGCAGACGAAGAGACGATTGGACAAGTTAAAGAAATCCTTTCAATGCTAGTAAAAGAAGAAGTGCGTCGTTTAATCACGGTTGAAAAAGTTCGTCCTGATGGAAGAAAATTAGATGAAATCCGTCCATTATCATCACAAGTTGGTTTACTACCTCGTACACATGGTTCTGGCTTATTCACTCGTGGACAAACTCAAGCGCTAAGCATTTGTACATTAGGGGCTCTAGGTGATGTGCAAATTCTTGATGGATTAGGAATAGAAGAATCAAAACGTTTTATGCACCATTATAATTTCCCACAATTTAGTGTTGGAGAAACAGGACCAATTCGTGGACCAGGTCGCCGTGAAATTGGACATGGTGCATTAGGTGAAAGAGCACTTGAACCAAGTATTCCAGATCAAAAGGATTTCCCATATACAATCCGTCTTGTTTCAGAAGTACTTGAATCAAATGGTTCAACTTCACAAGCAAGTATTTGTGCAAGTACTCTAGCAATGATGGATGCAGGTGTACCAATTAAAGCACCTGTTGCTGGTATTGCAATGGGCTTAATTAAATCTGGTGAACATTATTCAGTTCTTACAGACATTCAAGGTATGGAAGATCATTTAGGAGATATGGACTTTAAAGTAGCAGGAACAGCTAAAGGTGTAACTGCACTTCAAATGGACATTAAAATTGAAGGCTTATCAGAACAAATTTTAAAAGAAGCATTAGATCAAGCAAAAATTGGTCGTATGCAAATTCTTGATTCAATGCTTGCAACAATAAGTGAACCAAGAACGGCATTATCTGAGTTTGCTCCTAAAATCTTAATGATGACAATTAACCCAGATAAAATTAAAGATGTTATTGGACCAGGTGGGAAACAGATCAATAAAATTATTGAAGAAACTGGTGTAAAAATTGACATCGAACAAGATGGAACAGTATTTATTTCATCTGTAGATCAACCTATGAATGAACGTGCAAAACAAATTATCGAAGACCTTGTTCGTGAAGTAGAAGTAGGTCAATTATATATGGGTAAAGTAAAACGAATCGAAAAATTCGGCGCGTTCGTTGAAATCTTTGCAGGTAAAGATGGATTAGTCCATATTTCTGAACTTGCAGAAGAACGCATTGCAAAAGTTGAAGACGTAGTTTCACTTGGAGATGAAATCCTAGTAAAAGTAACTGAAATCGACAAACAAGGACGCGTAAATCTATCTCGCAAAGCTGTATTAAAAGAACAAAAAGAAAAAGCTGAGCAACAATAAAACGTGGAGCAAGCTCGTCCAGCTCTGAAATCTCCATCTGAAGGAGTAACGGTTTTTCCACTTCAAAGATGAATGGAATATTACTTAAAGAGCAAGCTTGCGGAACTAGACATTACGAAAAGCTAAAAGGCGTTCGCCTTCTTAACAATAAAAACAACAGGCACAAATAAAAATGAGCCTGTTGTTTTTTTATTTACTTTCAAACACCTACTTAATCCTCTCTTTTAATTTTCCAAATTTCATGTGTGCCTAAAAATTTTTTGGTTACAATAAGAAAAGTAGAACTAGAAATTACCAGTTAAATTAGTTATTGCTAATTAAGTCGTACATATGTTGTAGCAAGCTTGTTCTATTTTATTAAAAAATATCATATTCCTTCTAGTAGGAGGGCGTTTAGGAAATGAGTAGAAGTCGATTAAAAGTCTTAGCATTCGTTATGGCATTATTTCTAGCAATTTTAGTAGTTAGAAATCAATATACCAATCAATATGTGAGGAACTTTACTTCAAAGTCCTCATTTGTAACAGCAAAAACAAATGGGTTATATGAAGAAATCAAAACAAAAGCGCCAACTTTCGAGATACCTCCAAAAGATGCCTATGTGGACTCGGTTTGGAAAGCAATACCTGGCTATAACGGTTTAACAGTCGATGTTAATGCGTCATATAAGAAAATGAAAGAAAAAGGTAAATTTGATAAGAATAAACTAGTATTTAAAGAAGTTTCTCCAAAAGTTCATTTAAAGGATTTACCACCATCACCAGTGTATAAAGGGAATCCTGAAAAACCAATGGTAGCATTTACAATCAATGTTGCATGGGGAAATGAATATATTCCGAAAATGTTAGAAGTATTAAAGAAGCACAACGCAAAAGCCACTTTCTTTCTTGAGGGTAGATGGGTAAAAAATAATCCAACTGTCGCTCAATTAATCACTGCTGCAGACCAAGAAGTAGGGAACCATTCTTATACACATCCCGATATGGCAAGATTAGGTAGTCAGCAAATTAGAAATGAAATAACCCAAACAAATTCAGTCATACTAGCTACAACCGATCAAAAAGTTGTATGGTTTGCCCCTCCAAGCGGTAGTTATCGAGATGAAGTAGTTAAAATCGCTTCAAATTTAGGTTTAAAAACAATTATGTGGACAGCAGATACGATTGATTGGCAAAAACCGCCAAGAGAAGTCATTATTAATCGTGTTATGAAAAAAGTAGGCAATGGTACAATCGTTCTTATGCATCCAACGAAACCGACAGCTGAGGCGCTTGATGAACTAATTACAAACATAGAAGCATCAGGTCGAAAAGTTGTAAATATTTCAACTTTATTAGATGAAAAACGGTACGATACAATTAAAAAAGTTGAAAACAAATGACAATTACTTTCAGCTTTGTTAAGATGATTGTAAAATATAGTTAAATTTTTCAATCTTATTACAAAAGTGTAAATAGATGGTGTATACATAGGAGGCATTACATGATTGTACGACATACTTGCAAAAATGGAGTTAGAGTAGTAATTGAAAATATTTCAACTGTCCGTTCAGTTGCACTTGGGGTCTGGATTAAAACAGGTTCAAGTAATGAAACGTCAGAACTAAATGGGATATCACATTTTCTTGAGCATATGTTCTTTAAAGGTACTAAAACACGCAGCGCAAAAGAAATAGCTGAAAGTTTCGATTCAATAGGTGGACAAGTAAATGCATTTACATCAAAAGAATATACTTGTTATTACGCTAAAGTATTAGATACTCATGCGGATTACGCGTTAGAAGTGTTAGGAGATATGTTTTTTAATTCTACTTTTGATGAAGGTGAATTAGAAAAAGAAAAAAATGTTGTACTTGAAGAAATCAAAATGTATGATGATACACCAGATGATTTAGTTCATGATTTATTAAGTAAAGTTATGTATGAAACTCATCCATTAGGTTATCCAATTTTAGGTACAGAAGAAACTTTAAAAACTTTTAATGGGGATACTTTACGTCAGTATATGAAAGATTTTTACACTCCGGATCAAGTAGTTATTTCAATTGCGGGTAATATAGATGAATCCTTTATTAAACGTGTTGAAGATCTATTTGGAAATTATGAGGGTAAAAAGAAAGATATAAACTTTGGAATTCCTACAATCCATTATGGACAAATTGCTCGCAAAAAAGAAACAGAGCAAGCACATCTTTGTGTTGGCTATAGAGGTCTTGAACTTGGACATAGCGATTTATATCCATTAATTGCCCTAAATAATATACTTGGTGGTAGTATGAGTAGTCGTTTATTCCAAGATGTTCGTGAGCAAAAAGGACTTGCATATTCAGTTTTTTCTTATCACTCTGCATACCAAGATAGCGGTACTGTTGCAATTTATGCAGGTACTGGAAAAAGTCAACTAAATCAATTATTTGAAACAATCCAAGAAACGTTAAAAGTATTAAATGCAGATGGAATAACAGAAAAGGAATTAAATAATTGTAAAGAGCAATTAAAAGGTAATTTAATGTTAGGATTAGAAAGTACAAATAGCAGAATGAGCCGAAATGGTAAAAATGAATTAATGTTAGGTAATCACCGTACTTTAGATGAAGTAATTCAACTGATAGATGATGTAACAATTGACAAAGTAAATGATATTGCGAAGTTTGTTTTTACTGACGACTATGCAGTTTCATTAGTAAGTCCTGATGGAGTAATTCCAACAAATATTAAACAATAAGTTGATAAATTAGGAGGTCTCTTATAGGGCCTTCTTTTTTATTTTTCAAAAGACAGAAAATAAATGGAGTCAGATTTTAACAGTTTTTCATTACTGCTCCTTAATTTTAGAAAGAATCTTCACCAATGCAATGGAAGATTCATAAGATATTTAGGAGAAAGATGTTAGGCGGTAGTCCTGCTTACAAGAGATTAATTTCCATTTACCATAGTGAAGTAAAGAAGGTGAATGCTGCATGTTAACTGGCTTGCATATTGCTGTTATTGGTGGGGACGCCAGACAGCTGGAAGTTATTCGGAAGTTAACAGAGTTAGACGCAAAGGTAACATTAATAGGTTTTGAACAATTAGATAGTGGCTTTACCAGTGCATCAAAAGAATTAATGGCAGATGCAAATTTTGAAGATCTAGATGCAATCCTTCTACCTGTACCTGGTACGAATATTGAAGGAGTTGTCGATACAATTTTTTCAAATGAGAAAGTAGTGCTGACAAAAGAAATTTTAGACAGTACTCCTTCTCATTGTACGATTTACTCTGGAATAAGTAACTCTTACTTAGATAGTATAGTTACAGCTTCAAATCGAAAGTTAGTAAAATTATTTGAACGAGACGATGTAGCTATTTATAATAGTATTCCGACCGTTGAAGGTACGATTATGATGGTTATTCAACATACGGAATATACAATTCATAATTCGAAAGTAGCCGTATTAGGTTTAGGTCGTACAGGAATGAGTGTCGCGAGGTCTTTTCATAATTTGGGCGCAAAAGTTAAAGTAGGGGCTCGTAAATCAGAACATATTGCTAGAATTGTTGAAATGGGCTTAGAAGCTTTTGAATTTAAGAATATTGAAGAGGCTTTAAAGGATGTAGATGTTGTAATTAATACTGTTCCAGTTCAAATCGTGACAGCAAGTGTCATTTCAAAATTACAACCTCATTCATTAATCATTGATTTAGCTTCTAAACCTGGAGGAACAGATTTTCGTTATGCTGAAAAAAGAGGTATTAAGGCATTACTAGCACCAGGTTTACCAGGAATCGTTGCTCCTAAAACAGCAGGTCAAATAATTGGAAACGTACTAACACAGCTATTAAAGGTAGATTTAGATAAAAGGAAGGAGCAACAAAAATGACGTTGAAAGGTAAGAAAATTGGATTTGGTATTACAGGATCACATTGTACTTATGAAGAGGTAGTACCACAAATTCAAAAGTTAGTGGATGATGGAGCTGACGTATACCCTGTTGTTACTTTTACTGTAAAAAGCACAACAACTCGTTTTGGAGTAGGAGAAGACTGGATTGAAAAAATAGAAGAAATTACAGGGCGTAAAACAGTTGATTCAATTGTAGGAGCAGAACCATTTGGTCCAAAAGTACAATTAGATTGTATGGTAATTGCACCGTTAACAGGAAATTCAATGAGTAAGTTCGCTAATGCTCAAACTGATAGCCCTGTATTAATGGCAGCTAAGGCTACATTAAGAAATGGAAAACCTGTTGTTTTAGGTATTTCTACAAACGATGCTTTAGGTTTAAATGGAACTAATTTAATGTGACTTAGATGGTAATACCTAATCATGAACAAGAGATCACCTAGGGAGCTTTGGGTAAAGTATAAGTGTAAAATCATCTAGTTTTTGATGTGGCTCTTTTTGATACTCAACTTTAAATAAAACTGATTTAAGGAGACGATTTTTAAGTTCAGTATCAGTTGTTTTGTAATATAAATCTAACACTTTTTCACAGGTTGGAATAAATTGTTCGTTTAGCAACCCTCTATTGTAATATAAAGCGAGTTCTTCCAAAATTAACGTCTTACTATTTGCAAGGTCTTCTAGTTGATTAGAGAGGATTTCAGAACGTTCATTGAATATCGATTCATCATAAACACCACGTTCTAGTAAATTAAATAAATTATTTTTTTGTTTTACTACTTCGTTTAAATCATTTTCGATTTGTTTAAGCGCCTGTTTTTTTAAATTAATTATTTCAAAATCTTCTTCATCTGTTTGATTTGTAAAACTTATTTTGTATTCTTTTAACCAAATTTCTAACCCTTTTAAGAGTTTCTCTTCAATTAAATGAGTATAGGAAGAGCGAGTGTTACAACGGTTATTTGTACACACAATTTGTCTAGGCTTGCCTTTTGGATAACGCTGCTGTAATTTTGATCCACACTTACTGCAAAACATTATTCCAGCTAGCTGATTACTTAATTTACTATTATAAGGGGCATGGTAACGACTATTTAAAATAGCTTGCGCTGAGTTGTATATAGTAAGGTCAATGATTGCTTCATGTTTTCCATCAACAATTAACCAATCAGATTTTGGCTTTCTTTTACCCTTATTAGATTTTTTATTCCAAGTCACCTTACCGATATAAATAGGATTTTTGATCATTTCCAAAATGGAATGGTAACTCCACTTTTTCCCAGTATAGGAAGGGATATTCAGTTGATTTAAACGTTTAGCAATTTCATTTGCACCAATTAAATCTTTCGTATACCATTCAAAAATACTTTTTACTACCTTTGCCTGATTGCTATTAATTCGTAAAGAGCGGAATTCCTTCGTTTCATAAATTTCATATCCATAAGGTGCAAAACTTCCTAAATAATTTCCTCTTTGGACTGATAAAACTCGACCTCGTTGTAGCCTACGTGTAATTATTTTTAATTCTTTTCGTGCCATAAAGGCCTCAAATTCACTGTATTCCTCATCAAACTCATCATGAAGGTCATAGGTCTTTCTTGGTGTAATAATTTTTGTTCTAGAAGATTTAAATGTTTCTAAAATAATACCCTGCTCCTTCATATTACCGCGTCCAAGACGGTCCATATCCATTACTAATACGCCATCATATTTAAATTCTTCAACTTCTTGTAAGAGCTTTAACATTTCTGGCCGGTAAACAAGCGATTCACCAGATGCAATTTCCTGTCGGATACAAATTATATTTAAATTTTTTTCCTTAGCGAATTTTAAAAGCTGCTCCTTATGCTTTGATAAGGTCTCACCTTCACCTCTAGCTTCTGCATCTAAATCTGCTCGACTTTTACGCAAGTACAATGCAACGCGTTCCATTTAATCACCTCATAGACTATATATATGTCTATATTAGGAATTAATTAATTTTTGAATCAATCAGCTATAAAAGGTTGGTTAGTCCATCATAAAACTAAACATACAATGAATTATGGGGGTGGTGATACTGAGTAAACAAACAGAATTTACTGCTACCTATCAATTTGGAAAAACAAAAGTGAATATAATTGCACCAAATGATGTTACAGAAGAAAATAAAAAGAAAATTATTGAAGAAATTCATACGATTGGCTGGAAGATCGTTAAAGAAGAATTGTATAAGAAACATGATTAGTAAGATGAAATTAATAGGAAGCACCTATAAAGGGGTGCTTTTTTATTTGCTATCTTGAGTAATGAAGAATTAGCTATTATTTCAAAATTTAATTGCTTAGTAAAACAATATTTTTTACTTTTTACAACGGTAAAAAACTAAATATGCATTCAATTTATCTGCAGATATAATAGTGACCATGATCAAGGATGATTCATGTATTTAAAAAAATTTCTGAGACAGATTACTCAAAAATCTGTCATTTTTTTTACATAACGATCGTAATTATAGTGATAGTGATCTAAATATTCATCATAGAGAGGAATGTTGGTTATTATCGAATATCATTTAAGAAAACAATTGTTTTCAAAAGAAAAATTGATCGAACGAAAGCTTGCTGATCATTTAATTTTAAATGTCAGAACAAAAGATGTCTTAGAACTAGCTTATAATAACTGGGCTTTAGATTATGCTAAAGGTGTAGTTGCTTTTAATCTTACAAATGGTGAATTGATCGGTTATTCAATTAAGGGTGCAAATAATAGAACTAGAAACGACTATGAGATTATTATTTTTGAACTAGATGCAAATGTTGACGTTGAAGATGTGACCGTTTTAATGGGGAATATTGGCGTTCGAGCTGTACGGACATTTTTTGAAATCGACGATGAAACTTTTTCAAACAATATGGTATTTTGGACTGAAACCTATTTGCGGTTTCATAATTTGACGATTAAATCAATAAGAGATCGGTTTTTAAAGGTACTATTTTCAGATTATAAACAAACATTTTATAATACTTGCATAAAAAAACAACTTGATTCGGTTTACGCTAAATATATCGTTCATTACAATCATTAGGGTGAGATCTTAAAAATTATTTTGCTAAGTTTAATTTTTTGTTTCAATCCCCTTTTAAATCCTTTAATCGGCTCCCTTTAAAGTCAATATATTACCGTCCCAATCAAAGATATTCCGTTTAAATAGGTATTATCCTCTAGGTCAAAATTTAATGCGATTAATGAGTACAAAAAATATCTATTTTATTCCCTTTGGTCAAGATGATCCAATAAAAAAACCGAATTCATTAGTGGCAAGAATGGATTCGTTACTTGATACAGTGAAATCTTCTATTGAAGGAAAACAACTTCAACCTGTTTTAGTTGAAAAATATCGCGATCTCCAATAAATATTTTAGAAAAAATAGGACTGAAATATTTTTTCTATGTTAGAATGAAGAAAATTGAGTATGTGTCATTAGGATACATACTCGTTACTATGAAATCAATTATTCAAGCGAAAACCTTTGAATATAAACTTCATTTGACGTAAACTATTTAATAAAAGTGAAAACAGGGATGGTGCAAAAAAAGTGGGGAATAAACAAAGTTATGTAGTAGCTGTAGTTGGTGCAACTGGAGCAGTTGGACAACAAATGATTGCAACATTGGAGAAAAGAAATTTTCCAGTAAAAGAAATTAAATATTTATCTTCAAAACGTTCAGCAGGGACTAAATTAACTTATAAAGGTGAAGAAGTAATCGTACAGGAAGCTACTCCTGAAGCTTTTGAAGGTGTTGATATTGCTTTATTTAGTGCTGGTGGATCAGTATCAAAAGATCTAGCTCCTGAAGCAGTTAAAAGAGGGGCAGTAGTAGTAGATAACACTAGTGCATTTAGAATGGCTGAAGATGTACCTTTAGTTGTACCTGAAGTAAATGACAAAGATTTATTTAATCATAAAGGTATTATTGCAAATCCTAACTGTTCAACAATCCAAATGGTTGTTGCCCTAGAACCAATTCGTCAATCAATTGGTTTAAATAAAGTAGTAGTTTCAACTTACCAAGCCGTTTCTGGTGCTGGAGTTACAGCAATCGAAGCATTAAAGGAACAAGCGCAAGCATTCTTAAATGGTGAAGAAGCAACTCCATCAGTATTACCGGTAAAAAGTGGTGAGAAACATTATCAAATTGCTTTTAACGCAATTCCACAAATCGATGTATTTACTGAGAATGGATATACTTATGAAGAAATGAAAATGATTAATGAAACGAAAAAAATCATGCATTTACCTGAATTACAAATTAGCGCAACTTGTGTAAGACTTCCTGTAATTTCTGGTCACTCTGAGTCAGTTTACATTGAAGTTGATAAGGAAGTATCGGTTGCTGAACTTAAATCACTTTTAAGTGATGCACCTGGAATTGTTTTACAAGATGATCCAGAACAACAACTATATCCAATGCCATTTTACAGTATTGGAAGTAATGAAGTATTTGTAGGACGTATCCGTAAAGACTTAGATAATCCAAATGGATTCCACTTATGGATCGTTTCAGATAATCTATTAAAAGGTGCTGCTTGGAATTCAGTGCAAATTGCTGAAAGATTAATTGAGTTAAGCATCATTTAGTGAAAACTGCTAGAGAGGTGCAAGAATGAAAATATTAGTCCAAAAATTTGGAGGGACTTCAGTACGTGACGAAAATGGAAGAGAGCACGCACTTAAGCATATAAAAGAAGCATTAGAAAAAGGATATAAATTAGTAGTAGTTGTTTCTGCTATGGGACGAAAAGGTGAACCATATGCAACAGATACACTATTAAATTTAGTTGGCGCAAAAAAAAGTAAAGTTACACAAAGAGAACTTGATTTATTAATGTCATGTGGTGAAACAATTTCATCGATTGTTTTTTCAAATTTATTGAATGAAAACGGTATTCATGCAATGGCAATGACAGGTGCAACGGCAGGTTTTCGAACAAATGATGAATTTGGAAATGCAAAAATTCTTGATATGAAATGTGGCCGTCTAATTAAAGAACTAGAAAACTATGATGTAGTAGTAGTCGCAGGATTCCAAGGATCAACATCTAATGGTGATATTACGACTTTAGGTAGAGGTGGTAGTGATACTTCTGCTTCTGCACTTGGCGTTGCTGTTGGTGCAGAAACAATTGAAATCTTTACTGACGTTGAAGGCGTAATGACAGCAGATCCAAGAATTGTAAAAGAAGCAAGACCTTTATCAGTTGTTACTTATGCAGAAATTTGCAATATGGCATATCAAGGAGCAAAAGTAATTCATCCTAGAGCTGTAGAAATCGCGATGCAAGGGAAGGTACCTATTCGAATTCGTTCAACTTATTCAAATAGTTTAGGTACACTTGTAACTTCGAATCCTACTAAAAGAATTATTGGTGAAAATATTCAAGACCGTTTAATTACAGGAATCGCACATGTACCGAATGTTACGCAAATTAGAGTAACTTCAAAGGAACATACTTTTGACCTACACTCTCAAGTCTTTAAAGCTATGGCAAATAAAGGAATTAGTGTAGACTTTATTAATATCTCACCTAATGGTGTAGTATACACTGTAAGTGATGAAGTAGCTTCAAAAGCGATTGATGTTTTAAAAGGAATTGGGTATGAGCCTTCATATACTACAGGATGTGCAAAAGTATCAATAGTAGGAGCGGCAATCGCAGGAGTACCAGGCGTAACTTCAAAAATTGTAACTGCATTAGCTGAAAAAGGGATTCAAATTTTGCAATCAGCTGACAGTCATACAACTATTTGGGTGCTTGTTAAAAATGAAGATATGGTCGAAGCAGTTACTGCACTGCATGATGCATTTGAACTTAGTTCAGTTAAAATGGATTAATATTTGATCGGAGTGGAACAATGAGTAGATTTGGTAAAATTTCAACAGCGATGGTAACACCTTTTGATTCAAAAGGAAATATAGATTTCGCAAAAACAACAAAACTTGTGAACTACTTAATTGATAATGGCACGGATTCAATCGTAGTTTGTGGAACAACTGGAGAATCTCCAACGTTAACTTCTGAAGAAAAGTTAGCATTAATTAGCCATGTTGTTTCAACTGTAGCTGGAAGAGTACCTGTAATCGCAGGTACGGGAAGTAATAATACTCGTGAAACAGTGGAATTAACGAAAAAGGTTTCTGCTTTAGGTGTAGATGCAATAATGGTAGTTGTACCTTATTATAATAAACCAAACCAAGAAGGACTATATCAACACTTTAAAGCCGCAGCGGAAAGTACTGAACTGCCGGTAATGTTATATAATGTACCAGGTAGAACAGTTGCTAGCCTTACTGTAGATACAGTTGTAAGATTAGCAGAAATTCCGAATGTAGTGGCAATTAAAGATGCGACGGGTAATTTAAGCATAATGACAGAAATTATTGATCGTACTCCTGAAGATTTTGAATTATATTGTGGTGACGACGGTCTAACACTACCTGCATTTGCAATTGGTTCAAAGGGAACTGTTTCAGTTGCATCACACGTGTTAGGAAATGAAATGCAGCAATTAGCTGAAAGCTTCTTCACAGGAGATATGGCTAAAGCACAATTCTTACACCGTAAACTATTACCATTATTTGAGGGATTCTTCATGGCTCCAAGTCCAGGTCCAATCAAAACAGCTTTACAGATGAAAGGTTTAGATGTTGGTGGAGTACGTTTACCGCTTGTACCACTTTCAGAAGCTGAACGCACAACGATCGGTATATTAATAAATAAATTAGACGAAGCATTACAAAGTAATTAATAACAAAACCACTTACAAATAATCCGATTAATTTGGATAAAGTAAGTGGTTTTTTTATTATTGGATGGACTCATCCTCAAAAAAATAGAATTCTCCTATTGAATCACAATAAATGGTCTCATCATTTCATAATCTTCATGTTCCAACATATGACAGTGCCAAACATACAATCCTGTGAATGCCCCAAATCTCATGATTATTCTAGTTACTTGATTTGGATTAGCTTGAACGGTATCCTTCCATCCACATTCTTGTGGCGTTGGTGGAAACGGTGGATCTGTGTAATGAATGATCCTTTCCTTTTTAAACTTTTCTACATCAAAGTTTCTACGATCTAAGATTTGGAAATTAATTAAATGTAGATGGATAGGATGAGCATCTGGCGTTAAGTTAATTAAATACCATATTTCGGTCGTTCCTAATTTCGGACTTTCTGTAATGGGGGCATCCCAATGTTTATTATCCAATAACATAATTTCTCGTCCATATTGATCCATCTTATGATCTAATGTTAAGTATCGCTTCATTGAAACAGATTGTTCATTCATTTTTGGAATTGTTACCATATTTGCTGGTATCATACTCGTATCCACGTTTGACAATGGCAATGTAACTTGAAATTGCATCACTGTTCCCGTATTTTCATCAACAGGTTTTCCAGATGGAAATGGGGTAGGAGCATCATTGAGCATAATTATCTTCTTACCTTCAAGATTCGTAAAATCGATGATTACTTCTGCTCGTTCTGCAGGTGATAACATGAGCTCGTTTATTCCAATCGGATGCTGCATGAATCCACCCTCAGTTGCGATTTGATACATAAGTTGACCAGTATCAAGCTTTAACCGAAAAAAGCGTGAGTTAGAACCGTTTAATAACCTAAATCGATACTTTCTTGGTTCAACTTTTAAATAGGGATGAACTTTACCATTCACGATCACTGTATCACCAATAAATTCCGGGATAATAGTCGTTTGTAGTTCTTTGATTGGTTGCTCTGGTTGTTTTGGATAATAAAGTGAACCATCATGATTAAAACTTTTATCTTGTATCAATAGCGGAACATCATATTTCTCATTCGGTAAATTTAATGAACTTTCTTTCTGATCACTAATTAGATAGAATCCTACTAAACCAGCATAAATATTAAGCCTTGTAATACCAAGTGCATGATCATGGTACCAAAGTGTAGATGCACAATCGCAATTATCATATCGATATACTTGCTTACTAAAATAACGACCAACTTGTTTATAGCCTTTTGTAAACCAAGCTTCAGGATAGCCATCACTTTCAGGTTCAACACAAGCACCATGTACATGTACAACTGTCCTTACATCAGGGACATCTTTATGAGCACCATGAACAGTATAATCTATCGGAAACAGGTGTTTATTTGGGAGGTCATTGATCCATTTAATAAACACGATTTCATCTTTTTCTACTTTAATTGTAGGTCCAGGATAGCTTCCTTCATACCCCCAAACAGTTGAGTCATTTAGCTCACTATGGAGCGATTGCTTAAACTCCGTCATCGATACTTCGTAATAAGTATAAAAATGATCTTTCCAGTGAGGTTTTAAAATTGGTGGGATTGGTAGTTCATCTACAAATTTAGAAAGATTCATTTTTGGGGGCTCCCTATCATTAAAATTCATATCGATCCTCCTTTTCTAACATATTCATATTCCAACAATAAATAATAATTGACCATTCAATTACTATAAATAAAGAAATTCAATCTAGACACTTTTGGACAACACCAAAGAGCTGACTCTGTCATTTTTTCACCATTGAAAGTTTTATAAATTACTTTATTAAAAAGAAGTTAAAAGAGAATAAGAGATAAGATAATCTTTACTACTATCGTTAAGAAGAAAGAAGATGTAGAAACAACAATTTTTCTTTTTTATGTTCGCTATAACAATTTATGCTTTAAAAATGATTAAAAATACATCCCAAAAGTAATCCGATTTTCCTATTTAAGGAAGAATGTATCTTGTTTTACCTGTTCGGACTAGGATATAATGTTTGTAAGATTTTGAACGGTCTGTAAATTTAAAGAATTAACTAGGAGGAACAGGTTGTGGTGAAGGAAATGAAGGAACAAGTAAAAGTTTTTGCCCTTGGGGGCGTCGGAGAAATCGGAAAAAACATGTATATAGTCGAAGTTGGTGATTTGATTTACGTGTTAGATGCAGGTTTGAAATTTCCTGACCAAGAAATGTACGGAATAGATCATGTCATACCTGATGTAAGTTATTTAGAAAAAAATGCACATAAAGTAGTAGGTGTTTTTATAACACATGGACATGAAGATCATATTGGTGCAATTCCATATATTATGAATAAACTTCCACAAGTAAAATTTTACACGAATAAATTAGCTTATTTATTTATAAGAGAAAAATTAAGTGAAAAGGGTATTAAAACCCTTGAGCAATTTGAACTATATGACGAAACTACTTTCTTAACATTTGAAAATAGTTCAATTAGTTTTTTTAGGACTACTCACAGTATTCCAGATTCATTTGGATTTTGTGTAAATACACCACAAGGTGCTGTCGTTTTTACGGGAGACTTCAAATTTGATCAATCGAAAAGTCCTTATCCAGGTGCTGATCTAGGTAAACTAGCATTAATTGGAGATAAAGGTGTCTTATGTTTGCTATCTGATAGCACAAACGCAGAAAGACAAGGATTCTCGGGGTCTGAAAAGAAAGTATCGGAAGAAATAAAAAAAGAAATAATGAATGCAAAAGGAAGAGTTTTAGTAGCTTGCTTTTCTTCAAATATCTATCGAATTCAGCAAGTTATTGATGCAAGTGTAGCTTCTGGTAGAAAACTAGCAGTAGTCGGAAGCAGTATGATGAAATCGATAGAAATAGCAAAGGAATTAGATTATTTATCGATTCCTGATGATTTAATGATTTCAGTTGTGGATACAGATAATTATAAAGAAAGAGATATTGTTATCCTTACAACAGGTACTCAAGGAGAACCGATGGCAGCTCTTTCAAAAATTGCAAAAGGTACACATAAACAAGTTTCAATCCGAAAAGGTGATACTGTACTAATGGCGGCAACACCTATTCCAGGAAATGAAATGTTAGTTTCATCTTCGATTAATCTATTATTTAGAGCTGGCGCAAATGTTATTTATGGTTATAAAAAGGTACATGTATCTGGCCATGGATATGAAGAAGAATTAAAATTAATGCTTGAATTAATGAAGCCAAAATATTTCATACCAGTTCATGGTGAATATCGAATGCAAAAAGCACATTCACATATTGCACAAGAAGTAGGAATGGCAAAAGAAGATATTTTTATTCTTGAAAAAGGGGACATCGTTTCGTTTAAAAATGGTCAAGCTTCACGTACTGAAAAAATTGAAGTTGGCAATGTTTTAATTGACGGAATTGGTGTCGGTGATGTTGGAAATATCGTATTACGTGATCGTAAGCTACTTTCTCAAGATGGAATACTAATCGTTGTGGTAACATTTAACAAGCAAAAAAAAGCAATTATATCAGGTCCAGAAATTATAACTCGTGGCTTTGTATATGTTCGTGAGTCCGAAAAATTAATAACTAGATCAACTGAAATTGTTAAAGACATTACAGAAAAAATGTTACAAAATGATCAAATTGAATGGACCTTATTAAAAAATTCAATAAGAGATGGATTAAGCGCTTACTTATATGAAGAAACAAAAAGAAGACCAATGATTCTTCCAATATTAATGGAAGTATAAGTTAAAATAACGAGTTACTTCTTATTTCAAGATGGGTATGATTTCCTTATTATTTTCACATACTAACTTGTATGAAAAATGATAGGGGGAACCGTTTTGACAAATTCAAATAATGAAACACCTATTCCAAACGAAGATGCACCTCCAAAGCCAAATGATCAAAAGGATATGAGCATTGTTGAAAAAATTCAGCAATTAGGACAAACAAATGTTCCAGCAAGCAATGATTCAAAAATCCATTGTCTAACGATAATTGGACAAATTGAAGGGCATGTGGCATTACCGCCTCAAAACAAGACAACTAAATATGAACATTTAATCCCGCAATTAGTGGCAATAGAACAAAATCCTAAGATTGAAGGATTATTAATTGTTCTAAATACAGTTGGTGGAGATGTGGAAGCAGGCCTTGCGATATCAGAAATGATTGCGACATTAACGAAACCTACTGTATCAATCGTTTTAGGCGGTGGACATAGTATCGGAGTACCGATTGCAGTAAGTACTGACTATTCATTTATTGCTGAAACAGCAACAATGACGATTCATCCAATTCGTCTAACAGGTTTAGTGATTGGTGTTCCACAAACATTTGAATATCTTGATAAGATGCAAGAAAGGGTAACTCGTTTTGTTACGAAGCATTCGAATATTACAGAAGAACGTTTCAAGGAATTAATGTTTACAAAAGGTAATTTAACAAGAGATATCGGCTCAAATGTAGTCGGTGGAGATGCAGTAAAATATGGACTAATTGATGATGTAGGTGGAATTGGGCAAGCACTAAGCAAGTTGCAGGAATTAATTGATGAACGAAAAGAAAAATCTAATAAAGAGGAGAATGAATTTTGATTCTTTATACAATAATGCCAATTGAATCGATTTTTCCTGTTGATCAACAAGAATACACATCGCAGCAGTTTTTGGAATACAATGGTGTCCCAATGTTGGTTGATAGTGTTGGGGGTACTGCTTTTGAAATTAAAAGAATTGTAAGTACCGATCCGCAGCATTTTATGCAATATACACCTGGTCAAAGAATTTTAGTTCTTCCAACTTGAGGTAATTATTAACAATACATGGTAAACATATGTTCTGATATGTTATAATAAATTCAATTTAAGAAAGCAGCCAAAAGGCTGCTTTCTTTGGCGAATCTGCAAATTTTGATGGGGGTGAATTACATGGCAAA
Organism: Gottfriedia acidiceleris; assembly: GCF_036421055.1. Classification (GTDB taxonomy): domain Bacteria; phylum Bacillota; class Bacilli; order Bacillales; family Bacillaceae_G; genus Gottfriedia; species Gottfriedia acidiceleris_C. The sequence goes on from NZ_JAZGQS010000001.1 coordinate 96,328, forward strand.
GCAGAAGCAGCAAAAGTCAAAAGCTCGAAAATCAGTAAGTGGTAATGGTTCAATATGGTATGAAATTAGTGGATTAATATTTTTAGCACTATCAATCGTAACAATTTTAAAGCTTGGTATTGTAGGTAAAGCTTTTGTATTATTCTTGAGATTTTTCTTTGGAGAATGGTACATGCTTAGTTTTCTATTTATCATCGGTTTATCTGCATATAGCATAATTTATCGAAAAAGACCTCCATTTGTTTCGAGTATTACGATTGGTGGAATGTTAATCTTCTTTAGTATATTGATGTTTAGTCATGTTACTCTATTTGATTTATTAGCAAAAAATAATCAATTTCATGATCAATCTGTCATAAAAAGTACGCTAGATTTATTTTTAATTGAAGCCAAAGGAAAAATTAGTACGGTGGATCTTGGTGGAGGTATGATTGGAGCGATACTTTTTGCAGTTTTATATTTCTTATTTGATCGAACGGGTGCGATTCTATTCGGAATTATTGCAATTGTTGCGGGAGTTTTATTTATTACTGGTAAGCCACTTGGTGGTTATATCTATCAATATATCATGCCAAAAGTAAGAAATTTAATTTCAGATAGCTGGAAGGATTTTGCAAATTTTTGGAAACGTGGTCGTGAACAAAAAACTACTAGTAGAAGAGCTGAAGCTAAGCAAAAGAGAAAAGCAAAGAAAGATTCGTATGAAGACAATGATAATGAAGTAGAGGTGTCTACTGGTAATAGTTTAAATTACCAAGTTAAAAATTCATATGAAGATGAAATCATCGAGCCGAAAAAAGAAATTCAAATCGAATATTCTCCTACATATCAGCCACCTAAGGAACCAGAATTGATTATTGCAAATAATTCAAATCAAATCCAGGCTCATTTTGCAGAGGAAGACGATCAGTCAATTGAATTGCCAGTTGCAGAAGTAGGAATGGATGATAAGGTAGATTACGTATTACCATCAATGGATTTATTAGCCTACCCAAAGGGTGCTAAAAAACGTGAAAATGAATCCAAACTAAAGGAAAACGCGGACAAGCTTGAAAGAACATTTCAAAGTTTTGGTGTAAAGGCTACAGTAACAAAAGTACATCATGGACCTGCTGTAACAAAATATGAAGTATACCCTGAAGCAGGGGTAAAAGTTAGTCGTATTGTAAATCTAAGTGATGACTTAGCACTTGCACTTGCAGCCAAAGACATTCGAATTGAAGCTCCGATTCCAGGTAAATCTGCTGTAGGAATTGAAGTGCCTAATACGAATATAACGACTGTATTATTAAGAGAAGTTCTCGAAGCTAAAAATCCGAAATTACAAAATCCATTAGCTGTATCGTTAGGAAAAGATATTGCTGGTGATGCTGTATTTGCTGAGCTTAATAAAATGCCGCATTTACTAGTGGCTGGTGCGACAGGTAGTGGGAAAAGTGTATGTATAAATGGAATCATTGTTAGTATCCTAATGAATGCAAAACCATCTGAAGTAAAGCTAATGCTGATTGATCCGAAGATGGTTGAATTAAATATTTATAATGGTATTCCTCATTTGCTAACACCGGTTGTTACAAACCCTAAAAAGGCTTCACAAGCATTAAGAAAAGTTGTTAGTGAAATGGAAAGAAGATATGAGCTTTTTTCTCATTCAGGTACTAGAAATATCGAAGGTTATAACGAATTAACTAGACAAAATAATACGATGACCGATTCGAAGCAACCTTTATTACCATTTATCGTTGTGATTGTTGATGAGTTAGCTGACTTAATGATGGTAGCTTCGAGTGACGTGGAAGATTCAATCACTAGATTAGCTCAAATGGCTCGTGCAGCGGGTATTCATTTAATTATTGCAACACAACGACCGTCTGTTGATGTTATTACAGGGGTCATTAAAGCAAATATACCTTCCCGAATTGCTTTTAGTGTATCTTCTCAAACAGATTCTCGAACAATTCTTGATACTGGCGGAGCAGAAAAACTATTAGGAAGAGGAGATATGTTATATCAACCAATTGGTGCATCTAAACCAATCCGAGTACAAGGTGCATTTTTATCTGATGATGAAGTTGAAAGAGTAGTCGAGTTTTCAATCTCTCAACAAAAGGCACAATACCAAGAAGAAATGATGGTGAAAGAGGAAAAAGATGGAAAATCTGAAGTAGATGATGATCTTTATAATGAAGCGGTTGAGTTAGTAACAAATATGCAATCAGCCTCGGTATCACTACTTCAAAGAAGATTTAGAATTGGTTATACAAGAGCTGCCAGACTAATTGATGCAATGGAAGATAATGGAATAGTTGGTCCGTATGAAGGTAGCAAACCTAGGGAAGTATTAATTAGTAAACCAGTGGAAGATGAGCAAGCCTTGTCTTAGCAAAAAGAAAAAATTGTCGAAACATTGTTGACATTTTTAGACATAGAATGATATTATTTCTTCAGATAAATTGATAGTCCTCATATAATATCGACATAATGGGTCGGAAGTTTCTACATTGCAACCAATATTTGCAATACTATGGGGAAAAAGCATTATTATGGAGAAATGATTTATATTTACGAAAATCAAAAACTCTTATAATCTAGCTTTTTCACTAAGTGGAACAGTAGATTATAAGAGTTTTTTCTTGTTAAATATAAACAAATGATTCATTAACGAAATAAAAAATAAAGCGTTTACAAAAAAATGTTGAAATGAGTAAAAAATAACAGTATAGTAAAGAAGGATTATACGACAGATGTCTAACAACTGATGTCTGAAATCCGAAGTTTGGGGGATGGGAAATGAAGATTAAAACAGACACCAGATTACTTTATCTCCAAGTGATGGATCGAATTAAACAAGATATTGAGAATGGTATTTACTTGCCACATCATAAGTTACCATCAGAGTATGAGTTATCTAAAATATTTGGAGTATCAAGAGCAACATTAAGAGAAGCATTAAGGGTTTTAGAAGAAGAAAATATCTTAGTTAGAAGACACGGAGTCGGTACGTTTGTGAAACCGAAACCAATTTTTAGGACAGGCATTGAACAATTAAGTAGTGTCTCAGAAATGATTATTGAAGCAGGTAAAGAGCCTGGTACAATCTTTCTATCTTCTAAACTATTAGTTCCAACGAAAGAAGATTTAAAAAGCTTCACAATCACTGAAGATGATCGAATGCATGTAGTAGAAAGAATTCGAACAGCTAATGGTGAACCTGTAGTTTATTGCATTGATAAATTACCGACTAATTATTTTAAACAGGTTCCATCATATGAAGATCATTCATTCTTTTCATTCATCAAAAAAGAAACTGGTCGAAATATCGAATATTCAAGTGCAAGAATTGAACCGATCGGTTACCACGATAAAGTTTCTCCTTTATTACAGTGTGAACCAGATGTTTCATTATTATTAATCGAGCAATTACATTTTGACGATTTAAACCGCGCAGTTTTACATTCTTATAATTACTTCAGAGCGGATCAGTTCAGCTTTAATGTTTTAAGAAAAAGAAATTAAATTGTATAGCCAAATTAATATTTACGAAAAATAAAGTTTGGCTGGTTTTCAAATGTTGTTTACTGAAATTTCATTAAATTATTAGGGAGGTGGATCGTTAAGATAACGATTATAAACCAAGCTAGTACAAATGTAAATAAAAATTTAAGGGGGCAAAATTTTTATGAAGATGAAAAAAGCTGGTCTTGTTCTTTCAATGGCCTTAGCAGCAGGTACAATTTTAGGTGCTTGTGGTAAAGGTGGAGATACAAAAGACGCAAAAGGCGCATTTAAAGTAGGGATGGTAACTGACTCTGGTACGATTGACGATAAGTCATTTAACCAAGGTACTTGGGAAGGGATCCAAGCTGGAGCTAAAGATTTAGGTTTCAATCTTAAGCAAGATACAAAATACTTAAAGCCTGCTGGTGAAACTGAAGCTGATTACTTAAAAGAAATCGGTAATTTAAATGATGCAGGGTTTCAATTTATCATAACTCCTGGTTATAAATTTGAAACAGCAATTAATAAAGCGCAAGATAAATATAAAGATGACAAATTTGTAATTATCGATGGTACTCCACACACAGCTAAAGATTTTACTCCAAATGTAAAAGGTAACACAGTTTCAATTTTCTTCGCAGAACATGAAGCTGGCTACCTAGCTGGTATTGCAACAGCAGTTCAATTAAAAACTGGTGACGTTGGATTTATCGGTGGTATGGAAATTCCAGCAGTTCAAAAATATAACTGGGGATTCCAACAAGGTATTAAATATGCAAACGAAAAACTTGGAACAAGCATTACTTTAAAAGCTAATAACGTAGTTTATTCTGGAAGCTTTACAGACAAAGCAGCAGGTCAACAAATTGCAGCTCAAATGTATGACCGCGGTGTTAAAGCGATTTTCACTGCAGCAGGTGGAGTAGGACAAGGTGCTATTACTGAAGCTAAAAACAGAGTAGCTAGTGGTAAAGAAGTTTGGGTTGTTGGTGTAGACGTAGATCAGTACGCTGATGGTGTTTATAAAGATAACAAATCAGTCATTTTAACTTCAGCAATGAAAGGTGTTGCAAAAGCAGCTTCTGATATGGTTAAAGCTGAAAAAGATAAAAAATTCCCTGGTGGACAAACTTTAACTTATGATGCAAAAAATGATGGAATTGGTTTACCAAAAGAAAATCCAAACTTAAGTTCTGATACTTTAACAAAAGTTAATGATGTATTTAACAAAATTAAGTCTGGTGAAATTGTAGTAGCAAGTGAAAGAGGAAATTTAATTAAGTAATTAAATTTCTAATAAATGATAGAAGAAGCATAGGAAAGGAGACCCTTTTATATGCTTCTTCTAACCTATAAAGGATTTTATTTTTCATGCATTAATCAATTGAAAGCATTAATTTGGTGCTTCCAATTGATTAGGGCGTGACTATCGGGTGAGAGAGTGAAACCCTCCCTAAAAAAATATAGAAAAATATTTCGAAATCAAGTAAAACTTTAAAAATAAATGACTTCGTAATATACAAGGAGGAAAATTATGGAATATGTAGTGGAGATGCTAAATATAACAAAAGAGTTTCCTGGCATTATAGCGAATGATAATATTACACTACGATTAAAAAAAGGGGAAGTTCATGCTTTATTAGGAGAAAACGGAGCAGGGAAATCAACTTTAATGTCTGTACTTTTTGGAATGTACACTCCTGAAAAAGGGATTATCAAAGTAAAAGGTAAAGAAGTTAAAATTTCAAATCCTAATGTTGCGAATGAACTAGGAATCGGAATGGTTCACCAACATTTTAAATTAGTTTCAAATTTTACAGTAACAGAAAATATTATTCTAGGTCTTGAACCTAAAAAGGGTCTAGTAGTAGATATCAAGACTGCAGCAAAACGTATTGAAGAGCTTTCTAAAACTTACGGTTTAAATGTTGATCCATATGCAAAGATTGAAGATATAACTGTAGGGATGCAACAAAGAGTCGAAATTTTAAAAACTCTATACCGTAATGCAGAAGTACTAATACTAGATGAGCCAACAGCAGTGCTTACTCCACAAGAGATACAAGATTTAATGAAGATTATTAAAAACTTGATTAAAGAAGGCAAGTCAATCATTATCATTACACATAAATTAAAAGAAATTAAAGCTGTTGCAGATCAATGTACAGTCATTCGTCATGGGAAATACATTGGTACGGTTGATGTAAAACAAACCACTGAATCTGAAATGGCATCTATGATGGTCGGACGTCAGGTGTCTTTCAAGGTAGATAAGGTAGAATCAAAACCTGGTGAAGTTGTACTAGATGTAAATAATTTAAGTGTTAAAAATAATAAAAAAGTTTTAGGGTTAAAAAATGCTACTCTTCAAGTTCGAGCAGGTGAAATCGTTGGAATTGCAGGGGTTGAAGGAAATGGACAATCTGAACTTGTTGAAGCAATTACAGGTTTAAGGTCTATTGAAGAAGGTACTATTCTATTAAAAGGACAAGATATTACAAAACACAGTATTCGCGAGAGAATTAAAAGCGGTATTGCTCATATTCCAGAGGATCGTCAAAAAAGAGGACTTGTTCTTGAATATACGATTGAAGAAAACGTTGTTCTAGAGATTTATAATCAAGAACCATTCTCTAAATATGGAGTTTTAGATAAAGCTGCGATTGCCAAACATGCAAAGAAAATCATTGAAGAATTCGACGTACGTTCTGGTGAAGGTGCTAAAACAGTCGTTGAATCAATGTCTGGAGGAAACCAACAAAAAGCAATCATTGGCCGTGAAATTGAACTTAAGCCTGAATTACTAATTGCGTGTCAACCAACGCGTGGATTAGATGTTGGTTCGATTGAGTATATTCATAAGAGATTAATAGAGCAAAGAGATAGTGGTAAAGCTGTTCTACTAATCTCGTTAGAGCTAGATGAAGTTCTTAATCTATCTGACCGCATTGCAATTGTAAATGCTGGTGAAATCATTGATGTCGTTAATGCAAAAGACACAAATGAAGATGAATTAGGATTAATGATGGCTGGTATAAGGAGAGGTGAAGGGGCATGAAAAAGGGAGGAATCATTTCTCTAATTGCCGTAGTATTAGGTTTACTAGCTGGAGCATTATTAATTTTAGTAACAGGTAATGATCCAGTAGAAGGATTTACTTATTTATTCCAAGGTGGATTAAAAGATCCGGAGCGTATTGGTAATACATTTGCTACTGCTACTCCGTTAATTTTAACAGGACTTTCTGTTGCATTTGCATTTAGAACTGGTTTATTCAACATTGGTGCAGCTGGCCAAATGCTTTTCGCAGGATTTTGCGCTTCTGCAATTGGTCTAACTGTCGATTTACCTACTCTTATCTTAGTTCCGATTATGGTAATTGTAGCCTTTATTGCAGGTGCGGCTTGGGCATTTATTCCAGGACTACTAAAAGCTAAGTTTAATGTACACGAAGTAGTTTCTACAATTATGATGAACTGGATAGCATACTGGACTGTTTATTATTTAGTACCACAATATTTTAAAGGTAGTACTGAAACAGAGTCAAAAATGCTAGCAGATGCTGCAACATTAAAAATGCCATTTTTATCAAATTTATTTGGTGGTTCATATATTAACTTCGGTTTATTTATCGCCGTAATTATGGTAATCGTTATTTCATTTATTATTAATCGAACAGTATTAGGTTATGAATTAAAAGCTGTAGGTTATAACCGTAGTGCTGCTGAATACGCTGGTATTTCAGTAAATAGAAATGTTATTTTATCAATGATGATTTCAGGTGGTCTTGCAGGATTAGCAGGTGTTGTTCAATTCGCTGGTAATGCATCACTAATTCAAATAGGTGTTTTACCTACTGAAGGATTCGACGGAATTGCCGTGGCACTTTTAGGAATGAATACACCAGTTGGCGTATTTTTCTCAGCTATTTTCTTTGGGCTACTTTATTCTGGTAAAGGTTTTATGAGTGCAATGACTTCAATTCCACCAGATATTGCTGATGTAATCATTGCAATCATTATCTATTTCTCAGCAACTAGTATTTTAATTAAAAAAGTTATTGATCGAGTATCGAAATCACGCAAATACAAAAACAGCAATGTAGGAGAGAAGGTGAAATAAGGCATGGATTTAATTATACAAATTTTCCCATATGCAATTGCCTATACGATTCCATTATTAATCGTAGCATTAGGTGGTTTATTTTCTGAGCGAAGCGGTGTCGTAAATATTGGTTTAGAAGGTTTAATGGTTGTTGGTGGTTTCACTAGTGCCTTAACAATTTCAAAACTTCAAGAAACTCATCAAGGTGAAGTTTGGGTAATCTGGGTAGGAATTCTTGTTGCAGTTCTTACAGGTGCTTTATTTTCTTTACTACATGCTTTTGCAAGTATAAATTTACACGCAGATCAAGTAATTAGTGGTATCGCAATTAATATGATTGCTGGTGCTTTAACAATCTTCTTAGCAAGAAATATTACTGGATCAGGTAACATCAGTATTAACGGTATTACACGTACTGATATCCCAGTCTTAAAAGACATTCCAATTATCGGAGATTTATTCTTTAAAAACACGTATTCTACAACTTGGTTAGTAATTGGTATTCTAATCATTAGTACATTTATACTTTATAAAACTCGTTTAGGCTTACGTCTACGTGCATGTGGTGAATACCCTCAAGCAGCTGATGCAGCAGGTATTAACGTATACCGTATCCGTTACCTTGGCGTTATTATTTCTGGTGCATTTTCTGGATTAGGTGGAGCAATTATTTTAGTAACATACTCTGGCGAATTTACAGGTAGTGTTGCAGGTCTTGGTTTCTTAGCAATTGCTGCATTAATTTTTGGACAATGGAAACCACTTGGAATTTTAGCAGCGACCCTATTCTTTGGTGTAGCTACAACAATTGCCAATGTATCGCAAGTTATTCCAAGTTTAGCTCACATCCCACCATTAGCATTAAAGTTATTCCCATACGTAGTAACTTTAATCGCATTAGTAATTTTCTCAAAATCATCTCAAGCGCCAAAATCAGTTGGTGTTGCATATGAAAAAGGTAAACGATAAATAATTTTTTAAGAAGCTTCCTATTTAATTAGGAAGCTTTTTTTATTCTGATTAAAGAATGTTATCCATAAATTAGGAATAAAAAGATCAATTTTAACGGAATTAGACAAAATAAAAGGCTATCGACTTTTTCGATATCTCTAGAGAATTTTAAAATAAGAAGCTTCTTTTTATTTGAAATAATTATTTTGGGTAAACTAAGCAGTAGGTTTTATTTTTGGTAAAATTAGAGATACAATGAAGATATTGGAAATAAATATGAGTAAATAGTATTTGACTAAGGAGGGTTCAATTTGAATTTGTTACAGTACAAAAATAGTGATATAAACGGTATTAAATTACATGTGGTAACAACTGAAAAATTTAAAACAAATTCGATTACATTAAAAGTACGTGGAAAACTTGAAGAAGATACAGTATCATATCGCGGAATTTTACCTTATGTATTGCAAAGTGGAACAAAAGATCTTCCTACCAATGGTGAAATCCGAAGAAAATTGGAAGAATTATATGGGGCGACCTTCTTTGTAGACGTATCAAAAAAAGGTGATTATCATGTAATGTCATTTACAATTGATATTGCAAATGAAAAATATCTTTCAAATCAAGGTTCATTACTAAATGAAGCACTCTTGCTAATTGCTTCAATTTGGCAAAATCCATTTTTAGAAAATGGGGTATTTTCAGCTAAGCATGTTGAAACCCAAAAACGAACACAAGTACAACGAATTCAGTCTATTAATGATGATAAATTGAAATATGCAAATCAACGTTTAGTGGAAGAAATGTTCAAAGATGAACCTTATTCGTTACTTGCAAATGGAAAAACAGAAGATGTTAATTCAATTACAGCTGAGTCACTTTATAAGTACTATGAAAAAGCTCTCCAACAAGACTTAATTGATCTTTATATAGTTGGAGATGTTGCATTTGACCAATGTAAACAATTAGTTGAAGAGAACTTTAGAAACACAACTAATGGAAAGTTAACAGTTGATACAACAAAAGCAACTCCAGTCGATTCTCCTAATGAAGTAATTGAAGAGCAAAAACTAAATCAGGCTAAACTACACATCGGTTATACTACTGGAATCTCGATAAAAGATCCAGATTACTTTGCACTTCAAGTATTTAATGGACTTTTTGGAGGATTCTCACATTCAAAATTATTTATAAATGTTCGAGAAAAAAATAGCTTAGCATACTACGCTGCTTCTCGTTTTGAAAGTCATAAATCAATTTTAATGGTTATGTCCGGTATAGCAAGTGAAAATTATGATAAAGCAACTACAATTATTGCTGAACAACTTGAAGAGATGAAAAAGGGGAATTTCACTGAAGAGGAAATTAATCAAACAAAATTAGTGATTAAAAACAGTCTATTAGAAAGTATGGACACTGCTTATGGAATCATTGAAACATTATTCAATGACCAAGCTGCAGGAAATGAACGTCCGATCGAGGACTGGTTCCCTGAAATCGAAAAAGTTACTAAAGATGAAATTGTAGCTGTAGCTAATAAAATTAAACTTCATACAACTTATTTCTTAAAAGGTCAGGAGGGAGCATAATGGAAAAAAAGTTTTTTGAACAATTGAATGAAACGCTTTATTTCGAGGAGCTTGAAAACGGATTAAAAGTATATATTCTTCCTAAACAGGGCTACAACAAAACATATGCGACCTTTACAACTAAATACGGTTCGATTGATTCTGAATTTATTCCTTTAGGAAAAGATGAAAAATTAGTTGTACCAGATGGGATTGCTCATTTTTTAGAACACAAATTGTTTGAAAAGAAAGATGGGGACGTATTCCAGGTTTTTAGTAAACAAGGAGCCTCTTCTAATGCGTTTACCAGTTTTACACGAACTGCTTATTTATTTTCAGCAACGAATAATGTTGAACAAAATTTAATGACTCTAATTGATTTTGTTCAAGATCCGTATTTTTCTGATCAAAGTGTTGAAAAGGAAAAAGGAATTATTGGTCAAGAAATTAAAATGTACGAAGATAACCCAGATTGGAGACAATATTTTGGGATGATTGCAAATTTATACGGTAAACATCCTGTTAGAACAGATATTGCTGGTACGGTTGAATCAATTTCAAAAATTACAAAAGAATTACTATATACTTGTTACGAAACTTTTTATCATCCAAGTAATATGTTATTTTTCGTTGTAGGTCCAGTAGACCCTGATAAAACAATGAATTTAATTAGAGAAAACCAAAGCAAAAAAACGTTTAAAGATGCAAATGAAATTAAAAGATTTTTCCCTGAAGAAACTCCGGAATCTGCAGAAAAGAAAAAAGTGTTACATATGAATGTCCAATCATCGAAAGTGTTGGTTGGTGTGAAAGACTTTTCTGCACCTAAAGGTGGAAGCGAATTATTAAAGCATGAATTATCAATTTCAGTATTACTTGATTATTTATTTGGTAAAGGCTCAAATACGTATCAACAAATGTATGAAGATGGTTTAATTGATGATACGTTCTCATATGATTACTCTGCAGAAAATGGTTTTGCTTTTGCAATCATCGGAGGAGATTCTACTTCACCGGAAAAACTTTCTGAAAAAATAAAAGAAGTATTATTAGATTCAAAAAATCATCAGTGGGAAAAAGAAATAGTCGATCGCGTAGTTAAAAAGAAAATTGGCGGATTCTTACGCTCATTAAATTCTCCAGAATATATCGCTAACCAATTTACACGATATGCGTTCTTAGATATGCATTTATTTGACATTGTATCTGTGTTACAATCTATTTCTGTAGAGGATCTAAAAGAAAGTGCTAGTCATCTAATAAATGAAGACTTTATGAGTGAATTTTTTGTTCTTCCTCATTGAATGAATTAAAAGCATCCTTTTTTGGATGCTTTTTGAAATTTAAAAAATTTAAGAGTTTTGATAAAACTAAGTGTAATATTTACTAATAAAAATTCTTAAGAGAGCTTCCTCGCTTACCTTTATATTTCTTAATACTATTTAAACCTGCATTAAAACCTCGAATAAATGGAGATTATAATAAATGAGAAAAAGAATTCTAGTAATTGGAGCTAGTGGTGACATTGGCTTAGCAATTTCGAAAAAATTAATCAATGAAAAATACGATTTAGTTGTCCATTATAATAGTAAGAAAGAGCCCCTTAATGAACTAATCGAACTGGCCAATGAGATTGAGGTAAATTGCCAATTCGTTAAAGCGGACTTATCAGTAGAAAATGGAGTTAAAATTTTAACATCACAAATACATGATAAAATTGATTCAATTGTGTATGCATCTGGTTTTTCAATCCTTGGTTTGATTAGCGATGTAACTGATGAAGAAATCGATCGAATGACGCAATTACATATCAAAAGTTTGATTAAGATAGTCAATCATTTTCTTCCAAATATGGTGGCTAAAAAATCTGGCAGTATAGTCGTTATTTCGTCTATATGGGGACAAATTGGTGCTTCATGTGAAGTATTATATTCAACTACTAAAGGTGCTCAAAATGCCTATGTAATGGCCTTAGCTAAGGAATTAGGGCCAAGTGGAATAAAAGTAAATGCTGTTGCTCCAGGTGCCGTAAAAACGAATATGTTAAACTCCTTTAGTGAAGAGGATTTAAATGAAATTGCAAATGAAATTCCAATGAATCGTTTAGCTCTACCAAGTGAAATTGCGAATACTGTAAATTACCTAATTTCCGAACAATCTTCTTATATAACTGGCCAAATACTTGGAGTAAACGGCGGTTGGCATACTTCATAGTAAAATTTCCGGTCGAAAGTTATTTATTTCACATATTTTACCTTTTATATTATGGCGAAATCGTTTATTATTAAATGGAGAGTTAAGTAGTTAACAAATAGGGGGTATAGGTATGGAGTTAATCGAATGGTATTTTGAGTATGAAATACATAAGAATCGCCCTGGACTACTTGGAGATATTGCATCGCTAATCGGTATGCTAGGGATTAATATTTTAACAATCAATGGTGTCGATACAATGAAACGCGGCATGTTACTTGGTTGCGATAACGATGATCAAATTACGAGATTTGAATCAATTTTAAATACTATGGACAATATAACAATAATTAAACTTAGAAAGCCAACTCTAAGAGATCGTTTAGCTGTAAGACATGGTGCTTATATTCAACGAGACGTAGATGATAAAAAGACTTTTCGTTTTGTCCGCGATGATCTAGGTATGCTTGTTGATTTTATGGCAGAATTATTTAAAATGCCAGGCCATAAGCTAATCGGAATTAGAGGGATGCCTCGTGTTGGTAAAACTGAATCAGTTGTAGCAGCAAGTGTATGTGCAAATAAACGCTGGTTATTTGTTTCATCAACATTAATTAAACAAACATTAAGAAGCCAATTAATAGAAGACGAATACAATTCAGATAATGTATTTATTATTGATGGCATCCTTTCTCATAGAAGAGCAAATGAGCAACATTGGCAATTGGTTCGCGAAATTATGGCAATGTCTTCTGTGAAAGTAGTAGAGCATCCTGATGTATTTGTACAGCAAACTGAATACTCTTTAGAAGATTTTGATTACATAATTGAACTAAGAAATGATGAAAATGAAGAAATTAAATATGAACTTGTAGACCAAATGGATAAAAATGGACACAACTCGTTCTCGATGTTTGATTTTTAAAGTTAGTTGGGGTGTAACTTGTGACAGAATTAGGAAAATATTTACGAGAAGCAAGAGAAGCGAAAGGTTTATCAATTGACGATGTACAAGAGTTAACTAAGATTCAGAAACGTTATCTTGAAGCAATCGAAGAAGGTAATTATGAAATATTGCCAGGGCAATTTTATGTTCGTGCATTTATTAGACAATATGCAGAAACAATTGGTGTTGACGTTTCTGGATTTCTAACTGAAAAGCCAGTGGTAGAAGAATCAACTGTGGCAAGTACAGTAGAAGAAGTAAAGCATGAAGAAATTCCTAGTAGATCATCCAAGCTTAAAGAACCTTTAAGCAATGTTAAGTCATCACGTGTAATGGATTATTTACCAAGGATACTAATAGCGATTCTTATCATTGGGATCTGCATCGCTATTTATATGATGTTCCCATCAAAAAATGATGGAAAATCTGCGGATACGAATCAAACTCAATCTAACTCTAATTCTGAAATTGAAAAACCAAAAAATAATGCGCTAGATCAGGCAAAAGTTAAAAATACGCAAAAAACAGAGAAACCGAAAAATGATGTGACTGAGCAAACGCCAGCGCAAAAAATTACTGTTGACTCTGCAGCGGGTAAACGAACAACTATTTCTTTATCTGGTACGGATGTATTTAAATTAGAAGTAGTTGCAAACGGTGAAAGTTATGTAGATTTAAAAAATGCTGATGGAAAAATGTTCTATTCAGGAATTTTAAAACAAGGACAAACTCAAAACTACGACTTAACAGATGAAAATGAAGTAACTGTAAATATTGGTGCTTCTAATAATGTTGAGCTAAGAATTAACGATGAGGTATTTAAATATCCTGTTAGTCCAACAAATGCTGTTCACCAAAAGATTACGATTAAAAATTTAAAAATGAATCAATAGTCATCTTTAAGATGGCTTTTATTCATTTATTATAAATGCTTCATTTTTTAGAAAGTTTTGGAGGGTTTTACCATGAATTTACCAAATAAGATCACAGTGTCAAGGGTTTGTCTAATTCCATTATTTATGATTGCCGTTTTAATCGATTTTGGATGGGGAAAAGTTTCGTTAATGGGTGATTCAATACCAGTTAATCATTTAGTAGGAGCTGCAATTTTTATTATTGCCTCAGTTACTGATTTTATAGATGGTTATTACGCAAGAAAATATAATCTAGTTACTAATTTTGGTAAGTTTCTAGATCCACTTGCTGATAAATTACTTGTTTCTTCAGCACTAATTATCTTAACTGATTTTCAATATGTTCCTGCGTGGATTACGATTGTCATAATAAGTAGAGAGTTTGCTGTAACCGGTTTACGAATGATTTTAGCTGGATCTGGAGAAGTTCATGCTGCTGCAATGCTAGGTAAAATTAAGACTTGGGCACAAATTGTTGCGATTTCTGCATATTTCTTACATGACTTCCCACTGAATTTCTTACCATTTTCGATTGCGGATGTATCACTTTGGGTGGCATTATTCTTTACAGTATATTCTGGTTGGGATTATTTTTATAAAAATAGAGATGTTCTTCTTAAATCAATGTAATTAATAATATAGGGGGAAATGATATGAAGCGTGCTGAAATCATCGCAGTAGGTACTGAGCTACTTTTAGGCCAAATTGCAAATACAAATGCTCAATTTTTAGCTAAACATTTATCTGCCTTAGGATATCACCATCATTTCCAAACAGTTGTAGGAGACAATGCAAAACGACTTAAAAGTGCATTAGAAATTGCTTCATCAAGAAGTGATTTAATTATCTTAACTGGTGGACTTGGTCCAACAAAGGATGATTTAACGAAGGAAGTTGTCGCAGAATATGTTCAAGAGTCACTTGTTTACCATGATCAATCACTAGCGTATATTGAACAATATTTTATTAAAGTTAATCGACCAATGACTGAAAATAATAAAAAACAAGCATTAGTCATTAATAATGCACATGTTTTATTGAATAAAAACGGTATGGCACCTGGAATGGTTTATGAAGCGAAAAATAAACAATTTGTATTATTACCAGGACCACCTAAAGAAATGATTCCGATGGTTGAAAAAGAACTAATTCCATATTTTTTAAAAGGTAAGGAAGCAAGTACGATTATTTCGAAAGAGCTTAAGTTTTTTGGCATCGGGGAATCGATTTTAGAAACTGAAATTCTTGATTTACTCGAAAATCAATCAAATCCAACAATTGCTCCTTTAGCTAGTGAGGGAGAAGTAATGCTTCGAGTTACTGCAAGTGCTAGTAATGAACAAGAGGCAGAAAAACTAATTGAACAAGCTGAAGAACAAATACGTGAACGTGTTGGGCAGTTTATATATGGTACAAATAATGAAAACTTATTTACAGTTTTATCAAGAAAGTTAAAAGATTTTAAACTAACAATTTCTGCAGCTGAAAGTTTAACTGGAGGTCTATTCAGTAAAAGAGTGACAGATATTCCTGGGAACTCGTCTATTTTTAAAGGTAGCGTTGTTTGTTATTCTAATGAAATGAAACAAAACCTTTTAAATGTTCCATCAGACATTCTTAATAAAAATGGTGCAGTAAGTGCAGAGTGTGCAAAATCACTAGTTGAAAATATTCAAAGATTAACAGGTAGTATTATTTCAATTAGTTTTACTGGTGAAGCAGGACCTTCTACATTAGAAGATGTGCCGGTAGGGAAAGTGTTTATCGGTATAAAAATTGGTGAATCTGATTCAATTGTAAAAGAGTTTCAATTCAGTGGTACTAGAGAACAAATAAGATTATCAAGTGTCAAAAATGGCGCGAACTTGTTGATTAAATTAATAAATTCAAGTTTTGAAAGTCAAGACTTATAAAATGAAATAGAATATTTTATAATATAAAAGCTCGGTTAATTTAGCCGAGTTTTTTAATTTTATAGTTTCGATATTAATAAAAATCTAGTTTTATAGACCGAAAAATACGAAACAAGCGTTTCTATTCTTTAAAAATTTAGTTTAAATACGAAAAATATCGAATAAACGTTCTATTTTTTTGTTGGCAAACGAACAAAAAACAGTTATTATATAGTTAAGAGATAAACGAATCCTGAAGGAGGAATCTAAATGAGTGATCGTCAAGCTGCATTAGATATGGCTTTAAAACAAATCGAGAAACAATTCGGTAAAGGTTCAATTATGAAACTTGGAGAACAAACTGACCGCCAAATTTCAACTATTTCTAGTGGATCGTTAGCACTAGATGTAGCATTAGGTGTAGGTGGATATCCAAGAGGACGAATTATCGAAGTATATGGTCCTGAAAGTTCAGGTAAAACAACTGTAGCTTTACATGCAATCGCTGAAGTTCAAGCAAATGGAGGACAAGCGGCGTTTATAGATGCTGAGCATGCATTAGATCCGGTTTATGCTCAAAAATTAGGTGTAAACATTGATGAGTTATTATTATCTCAACCAGATACAGGTGAACAAGCACTTGAAATCGCTGAAGCATTAGTACGTAGTGGAGCAATTGATATTATCGTAATCGATTCAGTAGCTGCATTAGTTCCAAAAGCTGAAATTGAAGGTGAGATGGGTGATGCTCACGTAGGTTTACAAGCACGTTTAATGTCTCAAGCATTACGTAAACTTTCTGGTGCAATTAATAAGTCAAAAACAATCGCAATCTTCATTAACCAAATTCGTGAAAAAGTTGGAGTTATGTTTGGTAATCCTGAAACGACTCCAGGTGGACGTGCGTTAAAATTCTATTCTACAATTCGTTTAGAAGTACGTCGTGCTGAACAGTTAAAACAAGGTAATGATATTGTAGGTAACAAAACAAAGATTAAAGTAGTTAAAAATAAAGTAGCACCACCATTTAGACAAGCAGATGTAGACATTATGTATGGAGAAGGTATTTCTAAAGAAGGAGAAATTCTTGATATTGGATCTGATTTAGATATCGTTCTTAAAAGTGGAGCATGGTATTCTTACAATGAAGAGCGTCTTGGACAAGGCCGTGAGAATGCTAAGCAATTCTTAAAAGAAAATAAAGAAATACGTGATACGATTAAACAATCAATCCGTCTTCACCATGGTTTAGATAACCCTGTTACTGTAACAGAAACAGATGATGAAGAACAATTCTCTTTATTAAATGAGTAATCATAAGTTAGTTTAAAACGACAGAAAAAATGCGGGCGCTTATTAAAAGTGCTTGCATTTTTTTATATGATCATTTCATTCTTTTATATTTATTAGTTGGTTTTTATAGATGAAAAATTCGATCAATTAACTTACTAATCAGATCTTAATAAAAAAATTAATGAATAAAATTTAGATTCTCATGTATGAAATCTAGTAAAAATGTAATAAATATTGATAAATCAAGTAAGTAAGCGATTTACAAGGCTTGACATCATTTGGTAAGAGATTTAATATTTAAGTGTATATTCTAAAAAAATATTACTATTTTGTGAAAAATTGAATTGAAGTGTGCTGTATGTTGATGCAATTATTTATACAATATAACAGCCGACAAAAATGAAACTAACTAAATAGCAAGAGGAGGTGAAATCATGGGTGCAAATACTATAATTTTGATCATCTTCGCATTGCTTGCCACATTCGGAGTCGGTTATGCTGTCGGATTTTTTGTCCGTAAGTCCATTGCAGAAGCTAAAATAAATGGCGCAACTAATCATGCAAATCAAATTATTGAAGATGCAAAACGTGATTCAGAAACAATTAAAAAAGAAGCTTTATTGGAAGCAAAGGACGAAATTTTCAAAATTCGTACAGATGCAGAGAACGAAATTCGAGACCGTCGTAGTGAACTACAAAAGTCAGAAAATCGTTTAATGCAAAAAGAAGAGAACTTAGATCGTAAAGATGATGGACTTTCAAAACGTGAGTCTGTTCTTGAGAGAAAAGAGGAATCTCTTGTTTTAAAACAACAGCAGATAGAAGAAATGGAAAGCAAGATAGAAGCATTAATTGCTGCTCAACAAGAAGAGTTAGAGAGAATTTCTAGCTTAAATCGTGAAGAAGCAAGACAATTAATACTTACTAAAGTCGAAAATGAATTATCCCATGAAACAGCAATACTAGTAAAAGAAACAGAAGCTCGAGCAAAAGAAGAAGCAGATAAGAAAGCAAAAGATATTTTATCATTAGCAATCCAGCGATGTGCTGCAGATCATGTTGCTGAAACAACTGTTTCAGTTGTAAATCTTCCAAATGATGAAATGAAAGGTCGTATTATTGGCCGTGAAGGACGAAATATACGTACTTTAGAAACGTTAACTGGTATAGATTTAATTATTGATGATACGCCTGAAGCTGTAATATTATCAGGTTTTGATCCAATTCGTCGTGAAACTGCACGAATTGCACTAGATAAATTAGTACAAGATGGTCGTATCCATCCTGCACGAATTGAAGAAATGGTTGAAAAATCAAGACGAGAAGTAGATGAGTACATACGTGAAGTCGGTGAACAAACTACTTTTGAAGTTGGTGTTCATGGAATTCACCCTGACTTAATTAAAATATTAGGTCGTCTGAAATTTAGAACTAGTTATGGTCAAAATGTGTTAAAGCATTCGATGGAAGTAGCGAACTTAGCTGGACTTATGGCTGCTGAACTTGGTGAGGATACAAAACTTGCAAAACGTGCAGGTTTACTTCACGATATTGGTAAAGCAATTGACCATGAGGTAGAAGGAAGTCACGTTGAAATCGGTGTCGAATTAGCAACGAAATATAAAGAACATCCAGTAGTTATCAATAGTATTGCATCTCATCATGGAGATGCTGCGCCGACTTCAATCATTGCGGTTCTTGTAGCTGCTGCAGATGCATTATCTGCTGCTAGACCAGGAGCACGTAGCGAAACATTAGAAAACTATATTCGTCGTTTAGAAAAGCTTGAAGAGATTTCTGAATCATACGAAGGTGTAGAAAAATCATTCGCTATTCAAGCAGGCCGTGAAGTACGTATCATGGTAAAACCTGATACAATTGATGATTTACAAGCTCATAGATTAGCGAGAGATATTAGAAAACGGATTGAAGATGAACTGGATTATCCAGGCCATATAAAAGTTACGGTTATTCGTGAAACTCGAGCTGTCGAGTATGCAAAATAAAGTGGTATATGCCACTTTATTTTCTTTTTTGTAACAAAATAAAGTAATTTTAAAAATAGAGCTCCAACTAATACATATCTGAAGTTAATCTTAGTTGAATGGCATAGATGAAAGATTCAGATTGTGCTAGTATGGGGCTTTTCGTATTTTTGGGTAATCTAAAAGTAAAATCAATGCTGTGAATTAACAGTGGCAAGTTGGAAGGATGTAACGAAATGAGAATAATGTTTATAGGCGATGTAGTGGGTTCAAATGGTAGGGCAATGGTAAAGGCTAATATCCAAGCTTTAAAAAGGAAATATAATCCTTCAGTAACGATTATAAATGGTGAAAATGCTGCACATGGTAAAGGAATAACGGAAAAAATTTACCGCGAATTTTTAGAATTAGGTGCTCAAGCAGTAACACTTGGTAACCATGCATGGGATAAAAAGGATATTTTTGAATTTATTGATCAAGCAAAGTACTTAGTTAGACCAGCTAATTTTCCAGAAGGTACACCTGGTAATGGATTAGTATTTTTAAATTTTAATGATGTTGAAATAGCCGTTATAAATCTACAAGGTAGAACATTTTTACCACCACTTGATTGTCCTTTTAAAAAAGCTGATGAACTAATAAAAATCGCTAAAAAACGAACGAACATCATTTTTGTTGATTTTCATGCTGAAGCAACAAGTGAAAAAATTGCAATGGGCTGGTATTTGGATGGAAGAGTAACAGCGGTTGTTGGTACACATACACATGTTCAAACGGCTGATGAGCGAGTTTTACCTGCGGGTACAGCGTTTATTACGGATGTTGGAATGACTGGTCCATATGATGGGATTCTAGGCGTTACGAAAGAAGCTGTTATTAAAAAATTCCTAACAAACTTACCAGTTAGATTCGAAGTAGACGAAGGTAGAGGTCAGTTAAGTGGTGTGATTATCGAATTAGACAAACAAACTGGGCTAGCAAAATCTATAAAAAGAATACAAATAAATGATGATCATCAGGAGCTTTAAGACTAATTAAAAGAATTGTGAAAATTTTTAAAAAACTTTTAAATATTTGCAGGAATAACTTCTTGTTACCGAGAATAGTTTTTATTGTACACAATAATAGCTTTGTAAGTACAAGGAGGATCAGGAATGGAAATATTAAAAGTTTCAGCAAAGTCAAACCCTAATTCTGTAGCAGGAGCACTTGCAGGTGTATTGAGAGAGCGTGGATCAGCAGAAATTCAAGCAATTGGTGCTGGCGCGTTAAACCAAGCTGTAAAAGCAGTTGCAATTGCAAGAGGATTCGTTGCACCAAGTGGAGTAGACCTTATTTGTATCCCTGCATTTACAGATATTCAAATCGATGGGGAAGAGCGTACAGCGATAAAATTAATCGTAGAGCCTCGTTAATAATAACAACCTGTTAGCCTAAAGCGACAGGTTGTTTTATTTTTAATTCAAAAAAAGCTTAAGTAGAAGCGAGTAAGATTACGAAATATGTAATTAAAAAGTGGAGCTAAAACTTTATCTCTGACTTAAAGCTCGTCAGTCGACGAGTTTTTTTGCGTATAATTATAACTTTTAATATTGGATTTATTAATATGTTACACTAGTTTCAATAGTCAAAAAAATGGGAGGGTATTAATTTATGAAAGTTTTTGATGCTCATTGTGATGTATTAATGAAATTACTAGAAAAGCCTTCGATCAATTTTGAAAATGATGATTCACTACAAGTTTCAGTTAATCGATTAAAACAGGGGAATAGTAAAATACAATGTTATGCGATTTATATTCCCGAAAATGTACATAAACTAATCAAATTCGATGCAGCTCTTCAATGTGTTACACTTTTTTATGAAAAAGTAGCAACAGAGAATAATAATATAAAAGTAATTCGAACAAAAGAAGATGAAGTTGGATTAAAAAGTCACGAAATGGGTGCTATTTTGACGCTAGAGGGCTGTGATGCACTTTTAGGTGATATTAATCGCCTAAAGATATTACATCGTCTAGGAGTACGTAGTGTCGGTTTAGTATGGAATTATGCAAATGAAGCAGCAGATGGAATTCTTGAAGAAAGAAATGGGGGATTAACCAATTTTGGAAGAAGTGTAGTTCATTACTTAAATGAGCATAATATGTGGTGTGATCTTTCTCATTGTACTGAAGCCGCGTTTTGGGATGCATTTGAACAAGCAAAATATCCAACTGCGACTCATTCAAATGCTAAGGCAATTTGTAAACATCCAAGAAATTTAAACGATGATCAGCTAAAGGCTATGTTTAAAAGAGGTGCAATTGTAGGAATTAATTTCTATCCTACTTTTTTAGTAGATGAAGGTATCGCAAATATTTCAGATATTCTTAAACATATCGATTATATGTGCTCTCTAGGTGGAGAAAAATTTATTGCGATGGGATCAGATTTTGATGGAATCGATACGCATCCAACCAATTTACATCACGTAGGACTTTATCAAAATTTAACAAATGAATTGCTTAAACACTATACAGAACAACAGGTTAAAGGCTTTATGTATGAGAATTATTCATCATATATACATTACAAATAACACGTTACTTGTTCAGAATAATAAAAATATAAAAATTAAAGGAATAATTTCTTTCAAAATCATTGATTTTTTTGGTTAATAGGTCTAGAATTGAAAGCGAATTAACTCATATCAAAAGATATGTTTTAAATCGCTTTCATTCTTTTATAATAAAATGAATGATATGCAAAAAAATTATCCATTTATAATTTAATTTATTACGAATGAGGGCATTCAAAGGGGTGTAGGAAATGATTGAACAACTTTCGTGGAAAGTTGGAGGACAACAGGGTGAAGGTATCGAAAGTACAGGTGAGATTTTTGCAATTGCGTTAAACCGTTTAGGTTACTATTTATACGGATATCGTCATTTCTCTTCTCGTATTAAAGGTGGTCACACTAATAACAAAATTCGTGTAAGTACAACTGAAGTTCGTGCAATTTCAGATGACTTAGATATTTTAGTAGCATTTGACCAAGAAACAATCGATGTAAACTTTTATGAATTACGCAAAGGCGGTATCGTAATTGCTGATGCTAAATTTAATCCGACAATTCCAGATTCAACTGACGTAACACTTTATTCAATTCCATTTACAGAACTAGCTACTGAACTAGGTACTTCATTAATGAAGAACATGGTTGCAGTTGGAGCTTCAAGTGCGATTTTAGGTCTATCAATTGAAGTTTTCAGAGAAGTTGTAGATGAAATTTTTGGTAAAAAAGGTCAACAAATTGTTGAGAAAAACATAGAAGCAATCGCACGTGGAGCAGAAGAAATGAGAGAAATGCTTGGCGTGAATGTAAATAAAATGCAATTATCAGAAGCTGATGGTAAAAAACGTATGTTCCTAATCGGTAACGATGCAATCGCAATGGGTGCATTAGCTGGTGGTTCTCGTTTTATGGCAGCGTATCCAATTACGCCAGCATCTGAAATTATGGAATACTTAATCAAAAAATTACCTCAGTATGGTGGAGCAGTTATTCAAACTGAAGACGAAATCGCTGCATGTACAATGGCAATCGGTGCTAACTATGCTGGTGTTCGTACATTAACATCATCTGCAGGTCCTGGTCTTTCATTAATGATGGAAGCAATCGGTCTTTCTGGTATGACTGAGGTTCCTTTAGTAATCGTTGATACTCAACGTGGTGGTCCAAGTACTGGTCTTCCAACTAAACAAGAGCAATCAGACTTAATGGCTATGATCTACGGAACTCACGGTGAAATTCCGAAAGTAGTAATCGCTCCAAGTACAGTAGAAGAAGGATTCTACGATATGGTGGAAGCGTTTAACGTAGCTGAAGAATTCCAAGTACCTGTAATCGTAATTACTGACTTACAACTTTCTTTAGGTAAACAAACTGTTGAGCCACTTCAATTTGAAAAAGTACAAATTCGCCGTGGTAAGTTTGATTACAAACAAGAATTACCTGTATCTGAAAACAAAGAGTACTTCAAACGTTATGAAGTGACTGAAGATGGCGTTTCTCCTCGTGTAGTACCAGGTATGAAAGGTGGAATTCACCACGTAACTGGTGTTGAGCATGATGAAATGGGTAAACCATCAGAATCACCAATTAACCGTAATCAACAAATGGATAAACGTATGCGCAAGTTAAATAACCTAAAATTCCCTAACCCAGTGTTAGTGAACTCTAAACACGACGATGCTGATGTATTACTAGTTGGTTTCAACTCAACTCGTGGTGCAATTGAAGAAGCAATGGTTCGTTTAGAGCAAGATGGTATCAAAGTTAACCATGCTCATATCCGTCTAATTCACCCATTCCCAACAAACGAATTAATGCCTGAGCTTAAAAAAGCTAAACGTGTAATCGTTGTTGAAAATAATGCTACTGGTCAATTAGCAAGCATTATTAAAATGAATTGTGGTCATGCAGAAAAGATTTCAAGCTTACTAAAATATGATGGAAATCCTTTCTTACCAAAAGAAATTTACAATACTTGCAAGGAAGGAGTTGTTCTAAATGGCAACATTTAAAGAATTTCGTAATAATATTAAACCAAACTGGTGCCCAGGATGTGGAGACTTCTCTGTACAAGCATCTATTCAACGTGCAGCAGCAAATGTTGGTTTAGAACCTGATAATCTTGCAGTAATTTCTGGTATTGGATGTTCTGGTCGTATTTCTGGATATATTAACTCTTACGGTTTACATGGTATCCATGGTCGTTCTCTTCCAATTGCACAAGGCGTAAAAATGGCTAACCGTGATCTAACTGTTATCGCTTCTGGTGGTGACGGTGATGGTTTCGCAATCGGTTTAGGTCATACAATCCATGCAATTCGTCGTAACATCGACATTACGTATATCGTAATGGATAACCAAATTTATGGTCTTACAAAAGGTCAAACATCACCTCGTAGTGATGTAGGATTCAAAACTAAGAGTACGCCACAAGGTTCTGTTGAATCTGCACTTTCAGTAATGGAAATGGCATTAACAGCTGGTGGAACATTCGTAGCTCAAAGTTTCTCAAGTGATTTAAAAGAATTAACTTCATTAATTGAGCAAGGTATTAACCACAAAGGTTTCTCTTTAATTAACGTATTCAGCCCATGTGTAACTTACAATAAAGTAAACACTTATGACTGGTTTAAAGAAAATCTTGTTAAACTTTCTGATATTGAAGGATATGATCCATCAAACAAAGAAATGGCTATGCAAACATTAATGCAAAATAAAGGTTTAGTAACTGGTCTTATCTACCAAAACAAAGAGCAAAAATCATACCAACAATTGATTTCTGGTTACAGCGAAGCACCATTAGTTGAATCAGAACTTCAATTAGAAAAAGCACAATTCGAAAAATTAGTTGCTGAATTCATGTAATAATTAGAAAAACTCCTCATTTTGAGGAGTTTTTTTATTTTATATCTTAAATATAGACGAGCAAAACAATATATATGAAGGATACTGCCATTTGACGTTGAAGTAATTTATAGTTAGGAGGGTTTAGAGGATGAATATTAAAATCAGGAGACCGAGAATAGAGGATATGAAAGAGTTAAATCATTTTTTTAAAATAGTGATTACTGACACTTTTACAAAAGAAGGTATTAGTAATCAGGTGGAAAGTTTGAATGAAGAAATCGAAACAAAAAGTAAATATTTAGAAAATGATTTTGAAAGTAAAGGAGAGGAACGATATTTTTTAATTGCTCTAGATAACAAAAAGATTATAGGTTCAATTGAATATGGTCCAGCTAGTAATCTTATTTTAAATTGTACAAATTATGCATTAAAAGGGCTGCCTGAGATCGGTACTGTATTTGTACATCCGGATTATCAAAAAAATGGAATCGGAAATTTATTATTAAAGAATATGTACGCCACTTTACAGAATAAAGGGATAGAAGAATTTTGTTTAGATAGTGGCTATCGTAATGCCCAAAAAATATGGAAAAAGAAATTTGGAGCACCCGATTATTTATTAAAGGACTATTGGGAAGAGGGATCTGATCATATGATTTGGAAAATTAAAGTAAGCGATCTATTAATATAGTAATATTAATAGATTTTTACATTTTATAAAGTACTTAACGATGGCATATACGGAGTGAACCCTTTATTTGCGATTCCAATAGTCTATTTGCAACCTAAAAAATTATTTATCACTTTTCAGATATTCTAAAGAATATTCCCCATGTCACAGAAGTTTTCTATTTTGGACACCCTCCTTTTTAATGACAAAGAACTACTTAAATTAATTCATAAATTAAAAAATAAGCAAATAAAGGAAATCGCTTCATCGTATCGAATTTCTTAATTAAAAATAATTGAAAGGAGAAAAAATTTGTTATCCTCACTCGTACCTGCTTTCATTACTTTTATTTTAGTAAGTATCCTTTCCCCTTTTTTAATTGCTACGTTAAGAAGATTGAAGTTGACTCAACCGATAAGAGCGGAATTACCAGCTGAACACCATAATAAAAAGGGCACTCCTTTAATGCTTGGAAGTATATTTTTAATTGGTACTTTAGTAGCTTTCCTTAATTATTCAAGTTCCCTCATGCTTTTTTTAGTTGGAACTTTTATTTTATTCAGTGTTGTTGGTTTTCTTGATGACTTTTGGAAAGCATCAAAACAGGATCCTGGAGGCATTTCAGCTAAAACAAAATTAGTTTTTCAATTTTCTTTTACTATTTTTTTACTTATTGTATTAATTAACTTTTTTGAAGTAGACACAACCTTTCGGATTTCAGATTCTATCAAAATCTTTTTACCATTATGGGTTTATTTGGCCCTAATCACTTTATTTATTGTAGGAACGGCTAATGCTATTAACTTTACTGATGGGATGGACGGTCTGCTTGGTATGGTATCAATCCCTACCTTTTTTTTCTTTTTTCTGATTTCAGATCATATTGAAGTGAAAATTTTTAGTCTCATAATGATTGCTAGTCTAGCTGGTTTTTTAATTTATAACTTATATCCAGCTAAGGCCTTTATGGGCGATACAGGTTCAATGGCAATTGGTGGTTCTTTATCTTTTTTAGCGATTATTGAAAAAGTAGAAATCTTGATACCAATGTTGTTTTTTATTTATTTAGCTGAACAGTTTTCCGTTATTTTTCAAGTTTTCTACTTTAAAAGAACAAGAAAAAGATTATTTCTTATGGCTCCTATCCATTTTCACTATGGAATGAAATATGGCTGGTCAGAAAATATAATCGTCATGAATTTTACGATTGTTTCCTGGACAGGTTGTTTCTTGAGCTACATCTATTTTTATTTTTTTATGTAACTTATAAACACAAGTTACCATACTGAGAATGATTTAAGAGGATCCTTTGATGGATTCTCTTTTTATGTTGAAAAGGGGGCTTTTAAGACTTGGAGGCATAGTCCACGGTTCCAAGAGTGAGTACAATTGATTTGAAATGAAAATACTTCTATTAATAATTTAAGCGCTTTATTATATTAAGAATTGTTTTTTTTATAATAAATAAAATTATTCAAATATACTACTATTATCGGCTTTCTTTTTTGCGTAACGCACATTGTATATTGTAGAATAACGTTATATACTTAAGTAATGTGTGGACGCTCGAGAAGAAAGGAGATTGTTTCATGAATGAACAACAACGCCTTCAAGGCACTAATATAAATAATTCAAAAGATAAAAACGATAAAGATTATAGTAAATATTTTGAAAAAGTTTACCAAGCTCCATCTTTAGCTGATGCAAAGCGTCGAGGTAAAGAAGAAGTTACGTATGATCGTGGTTTCGAAATTCCTGAAGAAATGAGAAATTCAGGTGCAGGTAAGAAATTCTTAATCCGTACTTATGGCTGCCAAATGAATGAACATGACACAGAAGTTATGGCAGGGATTTTAACGACGATGGGTTATGAAGTAGCTACATCAGTTGAAGATGCTGATATTATTCTATTAAACACATGTGCAATTCGAGAAAATGCTGAAAATAAAGTGTTTGGTGAAATTGGTCACTTAAAACCGTTAAAACTTCAAAGACCAGATTTATTAATTGGTATTTGTGGTTGTATGTCACAAGAAGAAGCAGTTGTTAATCGAATTTTACAAAAACATTCATTTATAGATATGGTATTTGGTACACATAATATTCATAGATTACCATTTATTATTCAAGAAGCGATGTTTAGTAAAGAAATGGTTATTGAAGTATGGTCAAAAGAAGGGGATGTAATCGAGAACCTTCCAAAAGTGCGTCGTGGAGAAATTAAAGCTTGGGTTAATATTATGTATGGCTGTGATAAATTCTGTACGTACTGTATTGTTCCTTACACACGTGGTAAAGAACGTAGTCGTCAACCAGAGGATATCATCAATGAAGTACGTGAATTAGCTAGACTGGGCTATAAAGAAGTTACCTTATTAGGTCAAAATGTCAATGCTTATGGTAAAGACTTAGGTGATGGTAAATATGGATTAGGTCATTTAATGGATGAAATCCGTAAAATTGGTATCCCACGTGTTCGCTTTACAACAAGTCATCCACGTGATTTTGATGATCATTTAATAGAAGTTTTAGCAAAAGGTGGCAATTTAATGCCACATATTCATTTACCAGTTCAATCTGGTAGCTCGGAAGTTCTAAAACTAATGTCACGTAAATATGATCGTGAACAATACCTAGAACTTGTAAGAAAATTAAAAACAGCAATGCCACATATTTCATTTACAACAGATATCATTGTTGGATTCCCAAATGAAACTGATGAGCAATTTGAAGAAACGATGACATTATATGAAGAAGTTGGTTTTGATTTAGCATTTACATTTATTTATTCACCACGTGAAGGTACACCGGCTGCAAAAATGGTAGATAATGTACCAGAGAGTGTGAAAAAGGAAAGATTACAACGTCTTAACAAACTTGTAAATGAAAAATCTAATGAATTTAATAAACGTTTTGAAGGTCAAATACTTGAAGTATTAGTAGAAGGAGAAAGTAAGAAAAACCCTGATGTACTTGCTGGGTATACTCCTTATAATAAACTTGTTAACTTTAGAGGTCCTAAATCAATCGTTGGTCAAATTGTAAAAGTAAAAGTTACAAAAGCAAAAACTTGGTCATTAGATGGAGAATTAGTAGAAGAAACAGTAGAGGTGCTATAATGGGAAAATATACAAAAACTGATATCGTTGAACGTGCAAAAGAATTAGCAGTAATGATTTCTGAAACAGAAGAAGTAGACTTTTTTAAACGTGCTGAAGCACAAATTAACGAGAGTGAAACTGTAAGAGCTTATATTGAAGAAATTAAGTCATTACAAAAACAAGCAGTTAATTTAGAGCACTGGGGTAAGAAAGAAGCACTTAAAAAGGTTGAACAAGAGCTTGATGAATTAAATGAAAAATTAGAAACAATTCCAGTTGTACAAGAATTTCAATCTTCTCAAGTAGAAGTTAACGATTTACTTCAATTAATCGCTCACACGATCTCTAATGGTGTGACAGACGAAATCATTAAATCAACAGGTGGCAACTTATTAAGTGGTGAGACAGGTTCAAAAGTAGCACATGGACCTGATGCTTGCAAAACAGATAGCTGTAGCCATTAATAAAAAAGACTCAAGGAAGCAATTAATTTTGCTGCTTGGGTCTTTTTTTTATGTAGAGCTAATAAAGTAATTACTAAATAGCCTAAATATCATACTTTTCATGTTTATTTTTTAATTTCTTCAATTTAGAGTCAACTTTATTAGGCTGTCGTCATACAATTTATCATCACATGTTTTTTTAACTTGTATAAAAGAATTTTCATGTCATTAACACATTCCGCATATGTCACGCATAGAATGAAATGAAAATGGAACGAGGAGGGTCACACCTATGTCTGAACGCGAACATAGAGAGATTATAACGAAGGCAGTCGTAGGAAGAGGCAAGAAATATAACAAAGTCACACATACAATTACACCAAATCATACTCCATCAAGTATTTTAGGCTGCTGGGTTATAAACCATGTATATGATGCAAAAAAATGTAAAGATGGAGTAGAAGTATCCGGTAAATATGATATTAATATTTGGTACTCCTACGGTGATAATACGAAAACAGAAGTAGTTCCAGAGGCTGTTAAGTATCATGAAGTAGTAAAATTAAGACACAGGGATGAAAATTTTACTGGCGAAGATTGTGAAGTTATTGCTAGATCATTAAAACATCCAAATTGTTTAGATGCAATTATTTCTCCAAATGGTAATCGATTTATTGTAACAGTAGAGAAAGAAGTATTAGTTGAAGTTGTAGGTGAAACGAAAGTAGTCGTACTTGTTGCACCACATGGTATACACGACGACGATGACGATTTCTTTGATGTAGATGATGAGTTTGAAGATTTAGATCCAGATTTTGTTTTAGAGGGCGAAGAAGAGTAAGTTAGGCTAGGGAGGTGATACTTCCTAGCTTTTTTATTTTGCCATTCATAAACCAATCGAAAGTTTTCTTTTTCTTAACTTTCGAACTTTCTAAGCCTTTTCGCAAAATGTGATATAATATGCGAAGAATGTTTTTTGATGGAGAGGATACAAATGGCAACTTATACGCCAATGATCGAGCAATATTTAAATATAAAGAAAAATTACCAAGATGCATTTTTGTTTTTTAGACTTGGTGATTTTTATGAAATGTTTTTTGAGGATGCAATTAAGGCATCTCAAGTTTTAGAAATAACTTTAACCGGACGAGCAGGAGGAACTGATGAACGTATTCCAATGTGTGGAGTACCATTCCATTCTGCTGCTGGATATATAGAACAATTAGTTGAAAAAGGATATAAAGTAGCTATCTGTGAACAAGTCGAAGATCCAACGGTTGCAAAAGGAGTAGTTCGAAGAGAGGTTGTTCAGTTGATTACTCCAGGGACTCAAATGGAGGGGAGATCGATTGATGAAAAGCAAAATCATTATATCTCAACGTTATCAGAAGTAACACCAAGTTCATATGCTTTAGCTTGGATTGATTTGACGACTGGTGAGGGCAATGCGTTACTACTTAGTGGTTCAATTGAAGAAGCAGTTTTAAAAATTGCAGCAACTGGTACAAAAGAAGTTGTTGTAAATGAAGATTTTTCATCTAAAGCGATTCAAACATTAGAAAAAAGTTTTTCAATTACCGTTTCATTCGAGGAGAACGATCGATTATCAGAGGAGTTTACTAGTGTTGTAAAATCAATTGATAAAACTAGTTTAAAAACCACTGCCGCAAGATTATTAAATTATTTATCGAGAACGCAAAAACGAACGCTTTCTCATCTTCAAGAAATTGTCGTTATTCATCAACATGATTTCTTAAACATGGACATGTATTCGATGAGAAATCTTGAATTAGTTGAAACACAACGTTCAAAAAACAAGCAAGGTTCTTTAAATTGGTTATTAGATGAAACGAAAACAGCGATGGGTGGAAGATTACTAAAAAAATGGATCCAACGTCCACTAGTAAGTACTAAACAAATCGAGCAACGTTTGACGATTGTGGAATTACTAATGGAAAACTATTTTATACGTGAAGACCTGAAGGAACTATTAAAAGATGTATATGACCTAGAGCGCTTAGCTGGTAAAGTCTCATTTGGTAATGTAAATGCAAGAGATTTATTACAATTAAAACGTTCACTTCAAACAGTACCTTCAATTATTCATGCTTTAAAATCAATTCATCATGAAACGATCGATGAACTAATTCATCAAATCGATCCATGTGAAGAGCTTCAAATGCTTTTAGAGAATGCAATTATTGAAGATGCGCCATTATCGATTAAAGAAGGAAACATTATTAAAGATGGCTTCCATAAAACATTAGATGAATATCGATTTGTTAGTAAGAACGGTAAAAATTGGCTGATGGAATTAGAACAAAGAGAAAGAGAAATTACGGGGATTAAGTCCTTAAAAATTGGATACAATCGAATCTTCGGCTACTTTATCGAAGTAACTAGATCAAATATTAGTCAAATACCAGATGGTCGTTACGAACGTAAACAAACGCTAGCAAATGCAGAACGCTTTATAACTGAAGAGCTAAAAGAAAAAGAAACAATGATTCTTGAAGCGGAAGAAAAAATGATTGGATTGGAATATGAGTTATTTATTTCAATTCGAGAACAAGTAAAACAATACTTATCTAGACTTCAAACTTTAGGACAAGTAATTAGCCAAATTGATGTTTTACAAAGTTTTTCTGTTGTTAGTGAAAAAAATGGATACGTAAGACCAGTATTCACCGAGAAAAGAGAATATGTCGTGAAGAACGGTAGACATCCGGTAGTTGAAAAGGTACTTCTAGGTTCAGAATATATTCCTAATGATACAAATTTAGATGTTGATACTCATCAATTTTTAATTACAGGACCTAATATGGCTGGTAAAAGTACGTATATGAAACAAGTTGCATTAATAAGTATATTGGCTCAGATTGGATGCTATGTACCTGCTGAATATGCGAAATTACCTATTTTTGACCAAATTTTTACTAGAATTGGTGCTGCAGATGATTTGATTTCTGGACAGAGTACATTTATGGTCGAAATGTTAGAAGCTAATTATGCAATTACGAATGCAACAGAAAAAAGTTTAATTTTATTTGATGAAATTGGTAGAGGTACATCAACATATGATGGAATGGCTTTAGCACAAGCGATGATCGAATATATACATGATCATATCGGAGCAAAAACGCTTTTTTCCACTCACTATCATGAATTGACGGTACTGGCTAATCAACTAAAGTTTTTAAAAAATATTCACGTAGCAGCAAAAGAGCAAGATGGAAAAGTATTATTCCTTCATAAAATCTTTGAAGGTGCAGCGGATCAAAGCTACGGTATCCACGTTGCTGAGCTAGCAAATCTTCCGAAAGATGTAATTACTCGAGCAAAGGAATTATTAAATGATTTAGAATCAACTAATCATTCCTATGTTAAAGAGGAAATTGAAAATATAGAAAATGAGATTGTAACCATTCAAGTACCGAAAAAAGAAATTGTTCTTAAAAACGATAAAGAGGATGCTGAATCTCAGTTAAGCTTATTTGACGATCATCAACCGGTGGTTAAAGAAGTTGTTAAAAACCATCCAGTCATTGATCAATTAAAAGGAATAAATATACTAGAATTAAATCCTATGGAAGCATTTAATTTATTATATGAACTTCAAAAGCAAGTTAAAAAATAAAAGAAGGCCAATTGGCCTTTCTTTTTAATTAATAGTTAAAATTATGATAATAGCTAAATGTACTATACCTTTTTTTAATGATTAGAGCATTTATTTAGAGAGGAGGATCACTAATGTCGAAAATACAGAAGTTAGATGAGATTTTAGCCAATCAAATAGCAGCAGGAGAAGTTGTAGAACGTCCTGCATCAGTCGTTAAGGAATTACTTGAGAATGCAATTGATGCAATTAGTACACGTATTACAGTTGAAATTAACGACGGTGGACTCTCACGAATTTTTGTAAGTGATAATGGTGAAGGGATGACAAAGGAAGATAGTATCCTTGCATTTGAGCGCCATGCAACTAGTAAAATAAAAGATGAAAACGACTTATTTCGAATACGTACATTAGGCTTTCGAGGTGAAGCATTACCGAGTATTGCATCTGTTAGTTATGTTACAGTAAAAACATCAACTGAAGACGGACCTGGAATCGAAACAATTTTAAAAGGTGGCGTATTGCAATCCCAAAAAGAAATTGCGAAATCTAAAGGGACAAGTATTGAAGTTTCAAATTTATTTTTTAATACACCAGCTAGATTAAAATACATGAGAACAGTCCAAACAGAATTAAGTAATGTGACAGACGTTGTCTATCGTTTAGCATTAGCAAATCCACAAATCGCTTTTGATTTAAAACATAATGATAAATTAATGTTCCGTAGTAATGGAATTGGCGATGCAAGACAAATTCTTGCATCATTATACGGGCTTCAAATTGCTAAAAATATGGTTCATTTTAAAGGCGAGTCATTAGACTTTCAAATTGAAGGCTATTTATCAATGCCTGAATATACCAGAGCAACTAGAAATTATATTTCACTATATGTAAATGGAAGATATGTAAAACACTATGGCGTAAACAAATCAATTAGCGAAGGCTATCATACTTTGCTACCAATTGGCCGTTTTCCAATCGTTTCGTTATTTATTAAAATGGACCCTCAATTAGTCGATGTAAATGTTCATCCAACTAAACAAGAAGTTCGTTTTAGTAAAGAGGATCAATTATTTACATTAATTACTGAAAGTATAAAAAAAGTTTTTAGAGGTCGTTCTCTTATTCCTGAAATAACCCGAACAGCTCCAAAGGAAAAAGTATTTAGTGAACAATCTACATTTTCGTTTGAACATTCTTCTATAAAAGAAGATGTAGAAAAGAAATTACCTTTCTCGCTTCAAGAACGTTATAATTCGAATTATTCAGAAGAAACTAATGAAACAATTAGTGTAGAAAGTTCTATTGAATTCAATGATTCTACTCAAAATAACACATCAATTCCAACCGATTATGAGAGTCTTTATTTTGAAAAACATGAATCTAATAAAGACGCAGGTTATTCAAATTTAGTAAATGAGGACGACCAATCAAATATAGAAGAAACAGTCATTGTGAACGAAGAAGTATATGATGAGCAAAATATAGACCAACTTCCTCCTTTATACCCAATCGGTCAAATGCATGGAACTTATATTATTGCTCAGAATGAAAAAGGATTGTACTTAATTGACCAACATGCCGCACAGGAACGTGTTTACTATGAATATTTTAAGGAAAAAATAGGTGAAGTTGCATCGGAACTACAGACGTTATTAATTCCAATTACTTTTGATGTTTCACCGGAGCAAGCTATTTTGCTAGACCAATACCAAGATGAACTCCAAGAAGTCGGGCTATTTATCGAGAAGTTCGGATCGAATAGTTATGTCATTCGTGAACATCCAAGTTGGTTTCCAGAAGGGCAAGAGGATACATTAATTGATGAAATGATTCAAGAACTATTAAAACGCGGAACAATTAATATAAAAAAACTGCGTGAAGAAAAAGCCATCATGATGAGCTGTAAAGCATCGATAAAAGCAAATCAATATATAACAAACGATGAAATTTTTAATCTATTAGAATCGTTGAGAAAATCAAGCAATCCATTTACATGTCCTCACGGTCGACCAATTGTTATTCATTTTAGTTCATATGAGTTAGAGAAAATGTTTAAGCGTGTTATGTAATATCTGAATTTTAAAGTGCTGTTACCCCATTAATCAGGTTAACTGAATTTAGGGAAACAGCACGTTTTTAATATGCTAAATTCAACTAATTGATGGGGGGCTGATCTATGCATTTTGAGTCGGTTCTTTTATAAATTTTAGTTGAGGTTTATCTGTTTTTAATATTTATTCATACTGCTTATGGGCAAAATAAATTTATTCTTTTTTGAAAACTTATAAAAACTTGTTCAGGAATTTTCCTTATCTTGATATCTTCACCTAAATACAGTAGCCAATTTGTAAACTCGGTTAATTCGTCAGAACTTTTAACATTTATATAAGTTCTTAGAATGGCTGTGGATTGGTAAGGATTTGTATAGGAAATTGAGACTTTTAATGGATGGTACTTTTTAAACTGTGCAATTGCCATTGGACCAAGTTCAACGATAAGATTCATTTCATCTTCTTGCTTACTTAGTTTTTCTAGAATTCTTTTTTTACTTAATCTTTTTTTTGTATGGTGTGGTATGACATCAATAAGATTATCAACAGGGAAAATTTTTTTCTTTTCATCCACCAAGTCAAAACCTTCAATTAGCCAATAACCTTTGTCATGATATAAGTGCAAAAGATAGATAGGATAAGAAATGGATTCACACTCTTCTTTGATGGTAATTAATAAACAAGTATCCATTAGAAGGACTTGGATGAGTTTTTCTAACATTGGATGAGGTAAGTCTGATAGATCAAGTAAGTCAGGATTTTTCGGATTTGTCCCTTCAAAGAGTAATATTTGATTTAAATGGACAAGTTCATCTTGTTGGTTTTCTGAGATTAGACCAAGTAATTTTTCAGTTAAAGATTGACGACTCTTTAGGTAAGGGAGTTGTTTATTTCTTGTTGCCATAAATGCAATAAATAGTGCCTTTATTTCATTATCTGTAAAGCGAACAGTTGGGAGGACAGAGTTGTTCAGAACAAAATAACCCCCATCTCTTCCAACTTCGGCGACAAGAGGCATCCCCATCGCTTCAATTTCTTTGATATCTCTTAAAGCAGTTGAACGAGAGATGTTAAATTCTTGCATGATTTCTGAAATTGTAAATTTAGCACGATTGTTTATATATCGCATGATGATATTAATGCGTTCAACTTTTTTCATCGGTATCTCCTAAACAGTATCATTTTTTGACATGATTTAAGTTTATTATAAACATATCAGCTGATGAAATAAATTGCTTGATAAATTTAGAAAAGGAAGGTTTTGAATATGACAAATTATAAATTAGAAGAAAAAGACAGTTTTAGAGTTTTAGGTATTGGAATTGAACTTAAAAGCGATTATACAGATTATGTAGGGATAAACAAAGAAAAGGAAAACTTCTGGGGGACTATTAAAGAAGATGGTAGATTGGATGCTTTAAAAGCCATAGCTAAAAATGACTATATTTTTTCTGTGAACGAAGCTGTGAATAACAAGATGATGCATTATGCTGGAGTCATGACTGAGGCAACAGTTGCTGAGGAATCCAGAGATATTCAATTCCCTAAAGGAGAATACTTAGTGGTAGAAGGAGAAGGGAATTCTGCAGATGAATTGTGTAATAATCTTACTGGCATCGCCTTTGGCCAAGTATTACCAGAAGTAAAAGATTTTGCCTATGTTGGTGGGCCAAACGCAGCGGTTATTATGGGAAATCGAAACGGCTTAGTATTTGGAGAAATGTGGATTCCTGTTGTGAAGAAATAATGAAAAAGGGGAAGTGAAAATCTCCTATATCGTTGATTTCAAACATGTTTCTACGGTTGTTTTAGAGACTTCCATAGTCGCTAGATGCGCTTGCAGGTTTACGAGCTAATGAAGTAGTTGATGAACTAATATATGACCTTAAGCTACAATTTTACGAATAAATAATAAAGAAGTATGGACGTTCTTAGTTTGTTCATACTTCTTTTTTGCTTATTTAGAACCTTATTCAATTTAGTTTAGAACGGACCAGGGCATGAAATATCATCCCAGTAGCTAAATAAGCCTAAAACAAAAAAGTTGATTTTTTGGATCACTTAACAATACCAATCACAAAACCATCATATCCTTTTAATCCAACAGTTTGAATAGCGGTAGTGTCAATTCGTGAGTCTGTAGTAATTAGATCCATTAATTGACGGACACCTTTGACACTTTCATCGTGACTCGTTTCATAAATTACTTCTCCGTTTCGAACGACATTATCCACAATAATTAATGCGCCAGAGTTTGCTAATTGTAATGCCCATTTTAAATAGTGAGGATTATTTGGTTTATCGGCATCAATAAATATGAAATCAAATAAAGGCTTTGAGTCTTTTAAAGTTGGCAATGTATCTAGCGCTTTACCTATAATAATTTCCACTTTATCTTGCAATTTTGCTTCTTTGATATTTTGTTTGGCAACTTTTGCATGCTCAGGGCTAATTTCTAAAGTTGTTAATTTTCCATCATCAGGAAGAGCACGAGCTAACCAAATACTACTATATCCACCTAGAGTACCGATTTCTAATATATTTTTAGCACCTTTAATTTTTGCCAATAGATAAAGTAATTTACCTTGAGTAGGAGACACGTCAATACTAGGTAGACCGGCTTGATAATTTGCAAGTAATACATTTTCTAAGATTGTATCGTTTGGAATTAGTTTTTCTACAAAATACTCATCAACATCGTTCCAAATTACATTATTAGGCAAGATTACTTCCCCCTTACTTTGTACTGCTTTCAAAAAAGTATATGGTATTGTTTGATAAAAATGCAGGAAAAAAGACAGATACATAAAGTGAAAATTCTTACTTAATCGGTTTGTTTTACAAATTTGGGTTTGCTAAAATAGATAGGTAGTAAAATTAACCAGTAGGAGAGAGTTTTATATGATTAATAAAATCGGTAAAGTTACTGTTTATGTAGAAGATCAAGAGCAAGCAAAAGATTTCTGGATTAATAAAATGGGGTTTGTTCTAAAAATAGAAATGCCAATGGGACCAGATGCTAAATGGATTGAAGTAGGTCCAAGTGAAAGTGAGTTTACTACTTTAGTTCTTTACTCTAAACCTTCAATGGAACAGTTTAAACCTGAAAAGATAGCTCATCCATCTGTACTTTTTAGTACAACGGATATTGAGGCTGCATATGAAAAAATGAAACAAAATGGCGTAAAAGTTGATGAACTGATGAAAATGCCATATGGTTCTATGTTTAATTTTTACGATCAAGATGGTAATGATTATTTATTAAGAGAAGACAAATAATACATATAATAAAAGGAGTTGTTTCCATATAGAGAAACAACTCTTTTTTACTTAAATAAGATGTTCGAATTTTACTCGTTTATTTAAATAGTACATAATCGGTATACCTACACACATTACTACAAATTCACCAATGGCTGTAGTTAAATAAGTCATTGGGAAAGGTAAATGAAATGCTAGTTTTAATTCGATAGCGATTAAGAACATAGTAATCGTAAAGACAACTGTATTAACAATCATTCTCGGTATAATACCTTTTATAAATTTTGATGTTCCAATTGTAATTAATAAGGAAATAATCGATTGGCCAACACCAAAGACTAAATCATATGCCATTATTGGAGAAAAGAAAAAATTAGCTAATATAACTCCTAAAACTACTCCATATATGTACTTTTTATTAAATACGACTAAGTGGTTAAATATTTCGGATACACGAAACTGTACATTCGTAAACCCGAATGGTTGAATAAAGTACGTTACTGCAATATAAAGTGCAGCAAAAACTCCATTAACAGTAATTGTTTTTAACTTCATTTTGTTTCTCCTTAGTTTTTTTTCGTGGGAGGTTTTCGAACCACGTAAAAAATATTTTTTAAACGTAAGAATAAATATTATACTTAAAAATAATTTTAGTCAATAATAATAAAGAAATTAATTATGAAAATAAGTTATAAAAAATACTTTATAAAAAATATATTATACTGGTATAATTAATGAATCAAAACAATTTATTTTTCTTTCAGTTTAAAGTGAAAGGACTGACAAAATGACAATTCCTTCTAATCCATATATATTAGTATTTGGTGTTTCTATATGTGATATTATCGGATTTACGAAAAAAAATTATCGTCCATATGATTCAAATCCAGGCAGTGTAAAAGTATCGTTTGGTGGTGTTTGCCGTAATATTGCAGAAAATATGGCAAAGATCAATTTAAATACAAAGTTTATTTCAGTCATTGGTGATGATATCAATGGAATCAATATGTTAAATCACGCAAAAAATTTGAACATAGATATGGAAGACACGTTAATTATTAAAGGAGAATCTACTCCAACCTATTTAGCCATTTTAAATGAAAGCGGGGAAATGGTCTCTGCGGTAGTAGATTTAGATATCACAAATAATTTTACAAAAGAATTTATAGACTCCAAAGCAGAAGTTATTCGAAATGCTGAATATATGGTGGTTGACGCAGATAATCCAAGTATTTTAGCTTATTTATTAACAAATTTTCATAATGAAACAAAATTTATTTTAGATCCTGTTTCTGCTTCAAAAGCTTCAAAAATAAAAGATTATATTCAATATTTTCATACGATTAAACCAAATCGACATGAAGCTGAAGTATTATGTGGATTTGAAATTACTTCTGTTGAAGATATACGAAAAGCCGGCAGATATTTTAGAGAATTAGGTGTTAAAAAAGTTTTTATTAGTTTAGATGCAGAAGGAATTTATTATAATGATGGAATAGAAGAAGGTATTATCCAAGCCGATGGCGTTTCTGTCGTTAATGTAACAGGAGCGGGAGATG
Organism: Gottfriedia acidiceleris; assembly: GCF_036421055.1. Classification (GTDB taxonomy): domain Bacteria; phylum Bacillota; class Bacilli; order Bacillales; family Bacillaceae_G; genus Gottfriedia; species Gottfriedia acidiceleris_C. Next base: position 135,779 of record NZ_JAZGQS010000001.1, read on the forward strand.
CTTTAGTTGCTGGGATCGGATACGGCTATATGAATAATATGACCATTGTTGATACAGTTAAATATTCGGTTTCAATGTCTTCAATTACAATTTCACATGTCGACACGATTAATCCGAATATGTGTTGTAACGTTGTAGATCATCATATTAATGAACTTAATTGGGTAGAAATGCAATTTTAGATTAGAACCTTTAATAGGTTCTTTTTTTGTTTTAATTAGAAAATATGTTAGTAAATTTATGTAAGCAACAGATAGATTTTCTATGATAATATTAAGGATAGGTACAAAAAAAAGTCTGTGAAACCGCAATTAAAATCGATGAAACTAAAAAAAAAAATAAGCAAAACTACAAATAAAACCAATATAACTGCAAATAAGCCAACAATTAACCCACGAAAAATAAAAAACAGCAGATATTAATCAAAAAACTCATTATTTTGATACAAAAGGGTAATAGTTCAGAACTATTCACACTTACATAAAAAAGAACCTCGCTTAATGCAAGGTTCTTTCCATCATTAAAGAGAGCGTACTAAAATATCTCTCGCACTTTCCTTATCTAAAATTTTGTAACCACCAACTACTGGTTTTACGAAGGATTTTTCTACTAGTTCGTCTAAACGTGAGTCGTCAATTTGATAATCTGCTAAACGGTTTGGTGCGCCGATCGAATTCCAAAATTTTCTTAGTGCTTGGATCCCTTCTTCTGCAACTTGCTTTGTTGTTTTTCCTTCTTCAGAAATTCCAAAAACATTTGTTGCTAGCATTTTAATTCTGCTTGGATCATAGTCTAAACAGTGACTTAACCAGTTAGGGAATATTATTGCTAATCCACCGCCGTGTGGAATATCGTAAATGGCAGATACTGCATGTTCAATTTGATGTGATGCCCAGTCGCCGCCATCTGTACCGTTTAATAACGTATCATTAAAGGCTGTCGTTCCTGCGTACATAATTGTTTCACGTAATTCATAGTTTTCTAAATCCTTAACAAGCTTTCCACCAGCTTCGATTACAGTAATTAATAAACTTTCGATAAAGCGATCAATCATAGGTGTATTGCTAACACGGTGGAAATATTGTTCTAATGCATGTGACATAATGTCGACAATTCCATAGATTGTTTGGTCTAATGGTACCGAGAATGTATAGGAAGGGTCTAATATTGAAAATTTAGGGAAAACGAGTGGGTTACTCCATCCTCTTTTTTCATTCACGTCCATATTCGATATGACTGATGTGCAGTTCATTTCTGATCCGGTTGCAGCTAAAGTTAAAACAGTACCAAATGGAGTTGCATTTGTTGGTATAGATTTTCTAGTGATAAGATCCCACACATCTCCCTCGAATGGAACGCCAATCGCGATTGCTTTAACACAATCAATTACACTGCCGCCACCTACTGCTAAAATAAAATCAATTTTGTTATCTCTACAGATTTGAATTCCTTTTTGCACCGTTGTTAGTCTCGGGTTTGGTTCAACGCCAGAAAGTTCAAAAATCGTTTTTCCATTTAGTTGATTCATTACTTCATCATATACGCCATTTTTTTTAATACTGCCGCCACCATAAACGACAAGTATACGATTGTATTTGTTTACTTCACTTGCTAATTGTTCAATTTGATTTTTCCCAAACCATAATTTAGTTGGGTTATGTTGTAAAAATGGAATCAAGGTCTTGCTCCTTCTAGTTGTACTTATTTATTTTTTAGTGTCGTGTTTAGCAATTTCGCTTGTTGAATGGCTAATTGATCATCCAATATTGCTCCAGGTGAATTTCCTGTTCCAATAATATATCCTTCAAGTGTTGCTCCAACAAATTCGAAAATATGTTTAAATTGTAAAATTAATGGTAGTGCTTTAATTTTTGGCTGATCTCCACCAACAATTACGACATACATTTTTTTGTTTTTCATTTTTTCAGCGAATTGTAGATCTTTATTTCGAAGACTTTGAGACCAACGATCAATAAAGTTTTTCATGTATCCACTCATTCCATACCAATATAAAGGTGTTGAAAAAATAATCGTATCATGCTCGAGCATTTCTTTAATAATTTCTTCGTAATCATCATTAATTGGTTGGAAGCCATTTGGCTCGTGCCTTTGGTCGTTAATCGCCTTAATATTTTTATGACGTAATTGCACTTCCGTCTTAGCAACACCTTTTGTCATAATACTTGTTAGCTGCTCTGTATTTCCGTTCTCCCTAGAACTACCGTGAATGATAAACATATTGTTTCCACTCCCTTTTTGAATAAATTATGATTGTAATTATGAATGATAACGATCTTAAAATAAAGTACGTACTAAAAAGTGCCTATAAAACTTTTTGGGTAATATGAGTCTATAGAACTAAGTTTGGATATTTTATAACTAATAAATATTTGAACTATAAATTATTTGTATGCTATATTTTATGAACCTTTACTGTTGACTGCAAAATCATTAATAGGACAATAGTTATAATAACCAAAATAGTTGGTGATTTTGAAGTTTTCATTTGTACTAAAATAGTTGAGTAAAATAACGTTAATTTAATTTAATAGTAATTAGCAATGATGGAGGATCTATGAAAGAATATAATATGCCGATTGAAGCAGCAATTGAGGTAATAGGCGGTAAGTGGAAGTGTATCATACTTTGCCATTTAGAAACTGGTAAAAAAAGAACGAATGAGCTTAGAAAACTGATGCCTAAAATAACTCAAAAAATGTTGACACAGCAATTAAGAGAGTTAGAAGCGGATGGTCTAATTAATCGTATTGCTTATGATCAAATTCCACCTAAAGTGGAATACGAATTAAATGAATACGGTAAATCAATGAAACCTATTTTGGATCTCCTATGTACATGGGGTGCAAATCATATAAAGAAAAACAAAACGAGTTAATATTATTGTTATAAAATTAAGAAACGACAAAAAATTTATTTAATTGAAAATTTTTTGAAGGAATTTAAAATGAAGTGTAGAAATATTTATTTAGAGACTACTATATAAATGTAAAATCGATTCATAAAACGATCATTACATTAATATAGTAGTAAAGGTTGTGTGTTCGTTAGGGAGTTTCCAAAATATTACTAAATGGTATTCTTGGCGAATTGTCATCCTTGTTAAGAATTTTTTTTATGCGGTTTATTTGTTTTGTAAGCGTTTACTTAACGCTCTTACATAGTTTTTTTCTTTTCTTTACAAAAATCGTAATTTATAGGGGGAAATTAAAATGAAACAAGATGAATTAAAACAAACAAATACTAGCTATGATGTTTTTCCAGTACAAGATGTACATCATTTAGAACTATATGTGGGGAACGCGAAACAAACAGCTTATTTCTTTGCAAACACTTTTGGATTTACACCAGTAGCATACTCTGGTTTAGAAACAAAAGTACGTGATAAAGTTTCTTACGTATTAAAAAATGGTACAATTCGTCTAGTTATTACTGGAACTTTAAAAGAAGATTCTAAAATTGCTGATTTTATTAAAAAGCATGGCGATGGTGTTAAAGATATCGCTTTATTAGTTGATGATCTTGAGACAGCATATCAAGGTGCAGTAAGTCGTGGAGCAATTAAAATTTTACCTCCAACTGAAGTTAGCGATGAATATGGTACAGTTAAAAAAGCTGTAATCGGAACATATGGTGATACAATTCACACATTAATCGAAAAAGGCGATTATAATGGTCCTTTCTTACCAGGATATAAAGATCGTGCTTTCACAATTCCAGTAAATGAAACAGGATTAATTGCATTAGACCATGTAGTTGGTAACGTTGAAAGAATGGAAGAATGGGTTTCTTATTATGAAAATGTAATGGGATTCCAATCAATGATTCATTTTGATGATGACGATATTAGTACTGAGTATTCTGCATTAATGTCAAAAGTTATGACAAATGGAAGCAGAATTAAATTCCCAATCAATGAACCAGCTGAAGGTAAAAAGAAATCACAAATTCAAGAGTACTTAGACTATAACAATGGACCAGGTGTACAACATATTGCATTATTAACTGAAGATATTGTTGATACAGTTACTAAGCTTAGAGCATTAGGTGTAGAATTCTTAAAAACACCAGATACGTACTATGATATGTTAACAGAGCGCGTTGGAAAAATTGATGAAGATATTGAGAAATTAAGAGAATTAAAGATTTTAGTTGACCGTGATGATGAAGGGTATTTATTACAAATCTTCACTCGTCCAATCGTTGACCGTCCAACTTTATTTATTGAAATTATTCAACGTAAAGGTGCTAGAGGATTCGGTGATGGTAACTTTAAAGCACTATTCGAATCAATCGAGCGTGAGCAAGAACTTCGAGGAAATCTATAAGGAGTTGTAACAATGGAAATTAGACCGAATACTTTACCATGGCAAGATGCTTATAAGCTGTTAATTGGTTCAGTGTTGCCTCGTCCGATTGCTTTTGTTTCAACTGTAAACTCAGAAGGTGTAGCGAATGTTGCACCTTTTAGTTTCTTTACAGCGATTTGTGCTGACCCGATGTTAGTGTGCTTTGCACCAATGATTAGAGGTACAGACGGCGAGAAAAAAGACACATTAAAAAATATTGAACAGACGAAACGATTTATTATTAATATTGTAAGCGAAGAAATTTGCGAACAAGTTAATAATGCTGCTGCAGATTTTCCGTATGGAGTAGATGAGTTTGAACAAGTTGGTCTTACAAAAGTGGATGGGACAACTGTGCAAGTTCCTCGAGTAAAAGAAAGTTTAGTAGGACTAGAATGTGAGCTTCATGACCTACTACATTTTGGTGAGAACAAAGGTGCTGGAAGTTTAGTAATCGGTAAAGTCGTTAATGTTCATATAAATGATGATTTATATGCAGATGGCAAAATCAATACTGAAAAGCTTAATCCAGTTGGTCGCCTTGCTGGCCATTCTTACACTCGTGCTATTTCTGATACTTTTGCAATTGAAAGAAAAAGGTGAGGGTATGAAATTTATAACATTTCAATATGATGGTAATGAGCGTGCAGGATTATTAGTTGAAGATCAAGTAATCGATCTTAATAAAGCTAGTAATGGTCGAATTCCAGCGGATTTACTAACAATTCTAGAAAAATATGATTCATATAAAAATGAAATAGCAGAAATAACAGGAGAAAGAATTCCACTTTCTTCCGTTCAATTGCGAGCACCATTACCAAAACCACAAAGTATACGTGACTTTTATGCCTTTGAGGAGCATGTGAAAACTGCACGCGGCAGAAGAGGTCTAGAGATGATACCTGAGTGGTATGATGTACCAGTTTTTTATTTTACGAATCATCGAGCGGTTATTGGACCTGAAGATCATGTCAGCATTCCAACTAATTGTAAAAAGATGGATTTTGAATTAGAAATCGCATGTATTATCGGTAAAGAAGGTAAAGATCTCTCAGTTGAAGAAGCCGATGATTATATACTTGGCTATACAATTTTGAATGACTGGAGTGCTAGAGATATCCAAGCACATGAAGTTAAAGTTGGCTTAGGTCCATCTAAAGGTAAGGATTTTGCTACTTCTTTAGGACCTTGCATTGTAACAAAAGATGAAATTGAGAAATTTAGAACTGGTAAAAGCTATGATTTGAAGATGACAGCTGCAGTTAATGGAAAAGTCATTTCTAGTGGGAACTTTTCTTCGATTTATTATTCCGTTCCAGAATTAATTTCTCATGCTTCAAAAAATGTAACACTATATCCAGGAGATGTGATTGGCTCCGGTACTGTTGGAACAGGTTGTATTCTAGAACTTGGTGAAGAAAAACATCGTTGGTTAGAAGACGGAGACGTCGTTGAGTTAAGCATTACAGGTTTAGGTACATTACGAAATACTGTAAGAAAGTGAGGGGAAGCGTGTGTATTATCGTAGTCTAGGTAAGATTCCAAAGAAAAGACATATTCAATTTCGTAAAGAAGATGGATCATTATACAGAGAGCAGGTAATGGGTACAAAAGGATTTTCAGGTACTCAATCTATTTTATATCATACCCATATGCCTACATCAGTTAGTGAAACATCATTTTATAAATCACTTCAAATCGAATTTGAAGAACAGACATCCCTGCAACACCGCCATATTCGTACAAACAATTTAGAGCGTACAGGTGATGCTTTAGAAGGAAGAGTATACGTTTTAGGTAACTCTGATTTGTTAATTGCAGTTGCAAACGTAACGGAAGAAAGCAAGCATTTTTATCGAAATGGTGAAGGAGATGAAATGTTCTTCGTCCATTACGGTTCAGGTAAAATCCAAACAATGTTTGGAACAATTACTTACCGAAAAGGGGATTATATCATGATCCCGATTGGAACAATTTACAAAGTAGTTCCAAATGATGATACGAAGTTTTTAATTGTTGAATCAAATAGCCAATTAACAACGCCAAGACGTTATCGCAATGAATATGGCCAAATGCTTGAGCATAGTCCATTTTGCGAACGTGATTTTAGAGGACCAGAAACCTTAGAGACATATGATGAAAAAGGTGAATTTACTGTTCTAACTAGAGCAAGAGGAAACCTTTATAAACATGTCTTAACACATCATCCATTTGATGTCGTAGGATGGGATGGGTATTTATATCCATGGGCATTTAATATTGAAGATTTCGAACCGATTACAGGAAGAATTCATCAGCCACCACCAGTACATCAAACATTCGAAGGACATAATTTTGTAGTGTGCTCATTTGTTCCAAGGATGTATGATTATCATCCTGAAGCAATTCCTGCACCTTATGTACACAGTAATGTAAACAGTGATGAAGTCCTTTACTATGTTGAAGGAAACTTTATGAGTAGAAAAGGAATCGAACAAGAGTCTATTACATTACATCCATCAGGTATTCCGCATGGACCACATCCAGGTAAAACGGAAGGTAGTATTGGAAAGAAAGAAACATTAGAGCTAGCAGTTATGATTGATACATTTAGACCACTTTACGTAGTAAAAGAAGCACATCAATATGAAGATCCGGCTTATATGGGTAGCTGGATTGAAAAGTAGAGTCTTTTGATTCTACTTTTTGTTTGAATTTGAAACAAGCTATTTTCAACATACCGCATGCAATATGGAACTAGATAATTTGCAATATTCTTGAAAATAGTACTAGATTAACAGCTTAATAATATGATAAACTGACAACATTATACAAAACTTTGAATAAAAGGAGAAATAAGCATGTACGTGAAACCACAAATTTTGACTCTTCAAGCATATACACCAGGTAAACCAAGTGAAGTAGTCATGCGTGAATATGGTCTAGACAAAGTAGTAAAACTTGCATCAAATGAAAATCCATTCGGATGTTCTCCTAAAGTTTTTGAAGAACTACGTAATGTAGTAAGTAAGTTTGCAATTTATCCAGATGGAGCAACAGAAGAAATTAGTAAGAAACTAGCAAATTTCTTAAATATACAGCCAGATCAATTAATATTCGGTAGTGGTGCTGACGAAGTTATTCAAATGATTAGTCGAGCGCTTCTAACGAAAGAACATAATGTTATACAAGCATCTCAAACTTTTTCACAATATGCACATCACGCAGTTATTGAAGGAGCTGAAGTTAGAGCTGTTCCTTTAGTTAAAGGTGTACATGATTTAGATGCTATGCTAGAACAAGTAGATGCGAATACTAAAATTGTTTGGATTTGTAATCCAAATAACCCAACAGGTACATATATTGGTAGCCGCAAATTAGTTGAGTTTTTAGAAAAAGTACCAAGTTCTACTTTTGTAGTTGTTGACGAAGCTTACGTTGAATATGTATCTGCATCAGACTTCCCTGATACAATCTCATTATTAAATAAATTTGAAAATCTAATTGTATTAAGAACATTTTCTAAAGCTTACGGCCTAGCATCATTTAGAATTGGTTATGGTATCGCAAATAGCAAATTAATTCAAGAATTAAATATTGCTAGACTTCCATTCAATACTTCAATGCTATCTCAAGTAGCCGCAATTGCAGCACTTGAAGACCAAGTCTTTATTAAAAACTGTGTTGAAGAAAATAAAAAAGGCATGGAACAATATGAAGAGTTTTTCGATAGTTATGGAATTGAATACTATCCATCACAAGCTAACTTCATTTTTGTACCACTTGAAAATAGCCAAGAAATCTTTAAAGATCTAGAATCAAAAGGGTACATTATCCGTGCATTCCCTAATGGAATTCGAATTACAATTGGAACTGCTGCTGAAAATGAAGGACTAATCTTACATTTAAAGCCAGCATTAACGAAAAATACTTCTGCAATCTAATTAATTAAAAATCGTCATTTTTTCAAGATGGGACCTAAAGCCCTCTACGATAGCTAAACAAAAAATCCGCTACAATAAATTGTGCGGATTTTTTGTTTTTTAAAAGGTGATGTCACATTAATAAATGATGGAATTTCTTTTTATTAAAAATAAATGGTTCCTCTACTAGGCCTGTTTTTTCCCAATGATTTAATGGTCATACTGTCAAAATCATTAATTGCCAGTAACCTTATTAAAGCTTTTCCTTAGATTTTCAATCCATAATATCCTCCCTTATATACCGTTAAATGTATAAACATATAATAAAGTGGTTGGACAGATTTATTTAAAAAAGTAAGAAAAAGAAATCTAGTATGCGATGGTTGGATAAAAGTGGAATTGGTCCAGTTGGTTTTGCATCCCGTTTTGTCCTTCATTTCTAATTATAATTTTTGCATCGATGTCCAAAATCAAACCCAAAAAATATATTATTGGCTTTACTATGTTTAAAACTTGTTACATTACCCCTCATTAGTTTCATTGGCCAGGGTTTAATTGCTTATTACGAACAGGATAGTTTTTAACACATACAAAATCAATCATTTAACTGGAATATTCATTAAAAATCCTTGTTGTTACCAAAATATGGTAAAATTAATTTATTCATAAAGGAACCGGGTTAAATATGAATTAACTAAATTTTAATTTTCGAATACAAACAAAAAGAAAAGAAAAATGGTAATCAATTTGTCTCTGTAAGCGATAAAGGGGAGAATGCATTACTGGAAGTTGAGAAGAAAAGGAATCAAGTAGAATTTATCACTTCTGGAAGAATGAAAAAACAACCAAGTTCACTATTTCATTAGAACTTTTTGAAAAAATATTTAATGATATTCAATAATGCTAACTAATATATAAATAGAATAGATAAGGTGATTAGGGTGGAATATACGTTTCTTGGATTAGTGTTAGTAATAGTTTTTGTACTTTTTACAACGGTTATTGATAAACTTAACAAACTAGAGAATCGAATGAAAAATAGAAAGGTTACTTTAGATCAGATTGCAAAAGTAGTAGAAGTCCCAGAACATCCAATTAATAATGATTTATGTAAACTTTTACAAGAAGGAAAAGAAATTCAAGCAATTAGAGAGGTTAGAAGTGTTTTAGGCCTTTCATTATTAGAAGCTAAACAATATGTTGATGCTTTAAAAATGTGAGTTCTTTTCCTAGGCATGTACAACTAATAATCTTTTGTAAATTAAATCAATACGGAAGTTGAAAAAAGGAGTTAAATTTTATAAAAACAATGAAGTCAGATTCCTTACAAACTGGAATCTGACTTTTATATTTTAAGCATTATTGAAACTGGCTAAATAGAAACTAAACTTCCGAACGAAAAGTTTTGCCTAAATTATTTCCGAGACCGAAATAATGACGGAAATTGTATATTAGTGGACTCCATTTATTTGGATCAATATGATTTTCATCAATGATGATTTCATTATGAGCATGTACATGTATAACATGTGTCTCAACAATTGCAAAATCTGGTGAATGTTCAGGTATTCGGATGTTTTTTACGATTGCCTCAATTTGAATTGGGCATTCTGTAATTCGTGTAGGTTTTACGGTTTGTGATTCTGTAGCGGTTAATTTACTGATATTGTATTTTTCTTTTTCATATGTAAAACCTATATTTTTCTTAGAATTAGGAACGGGATTTTTTCCCGTGTAAGGAGCTAACAATTCAACATTTTCCCATAATAATGGGCTAGGTACATTGATTACACATTCAGGATGACGCTGTAAATTTTCAATAGCTTTCCCGCCAAGTCCAATGCCTAATATTATGCTATCTCCTAAAGCCCATGATGATGACATAGGGCTAATATTAACTGTCCCATCTTCGTTCAACGTATTTAGTAAAATGACAGGTGTTCCATAGTATAGAATTTTAGGTTTAATCAACTTTGTATTTGTAAAATGACTCATTTTATTCCTCCTAATTATTTTTAATTTCTAAATTTATTGTAGAATATAAATAGTTCAATTATCATCGAAATATGGATTACATAATGGGAGGAGAAAGAAAATGAATGCAAATTCTAATGTAGCGATGGTTGCTACTCTTGTAAGTGAAACTTCACGTGCAGCAATATTAACTGTCCTTTTAGATGGTAGATTTCATCCTGCTAGCGAACTAGCATTTATGGCTGGAATAAAGCCACAAACGGCTAGTTTCCATTTAGCAAAAATGGTCGATGCGAAATTAATTAGTGTAGAAAAACAAGGGAGACATCGTTACTACGGTATTCAAAATCAGGAAGTTGCTCAAATATTGGAGAATTTATTATCAATAGCTCCTCCAATCGAAATTAGGTCATTAAAACAAGCTTCAGAAAATACAGCAATACGACATGCTAGAACATGTTATGATCATCCTGCAGGTAAGTTTGGGGTACTATTAACTGATTCTTTAATGAACTTAGGCGTTATAAACGAAGAAAAGCAAGGATTTATCGTTACGGAAAAAGGTGAGAGATTCTTTACTGATTTTCAAATTGATCTTGAAAAAATTAAGAAGAAGCGTCGATCATTTTCACATAAATGTTTAGATTGGAGTGAAAGACGTTACCACCTTGGAGGGGCATTGGGAAATGCTCTATTAGAAAGATTTTTTGAATTAAATTGGATTCAACGTATGCCAAAAACAAGAGCAATAAAAATAACTTATGAGGGAAAAAAAGGATTTAAAGAAATATTTTCTTTTGATATCTAGATTTACTACTTAAGAAATAATCTTGAAATGGTTTTACTGAATCGAAATATAAAAGACTGTTCAATTTAAAATGTTTTTTATAGTAAATATCAACACTGTACTTTAATAGAGTCTTAAAATGAAAAGCACTTTTCAGTTTAAAAGATTCAAAAAATTAAAAAATCCTAATGAAAACCCTTCCAGAATTTTTATTTTTCAAAAGGGATTGACAACTTATAACAAATTCATTAAGATGAATAAAAATAAAACGAAAAAAAGGAGACATGAACATGATTTTCGCACGCACGAATAATGGGCTACAACATCATCATCCACCCAGGGTTTGAATCTATGGACAAAAATTGACCGTAGATGCAAGCCCTATTCGTGTATCGAAAAGGTGCTTGTGTCGTGCCAGAAGGCCATACAGGCATTTAACCTGTATGGTCTTTTTGTTTTTCTAGAAGGGGGAATGTTCAATTGGATGGGAAATTAAAGCAGTCATTAGTCAATTATCGATATAAAAGAAAAATGGAAGATTATGCACTAGAGCGAGGTTATATCCCATTTCATCCTCAGCTTTTTGAAGAGTATGATTCATTTTCTAGTCGAAACCCGAGGTTAGCAAGAGAAGATTTAGTTGTTGTATTAACACGGTTACAGCAAATTTTATTGCTAAGGCCTGATTTAACAAGTGCATTGATGAAAGAAATTTATCCGATCGCGCTTAAGGAAGAGAAATGTAAAGTATTCTATCAATCAACAATCTATCGAAATAATGGGGTAGAACTTGATGAGATTAATCAATTTGGTATTGAAAATTTAGGGGAAATTACTGAAGCGTCTGAAATAGAAGTAGTTATTATGGCAATTGATTTGCTAAACAATGTTCCATTTATTTTAGAAATCGGGCATACGGGATTTATAGAAGGATTATTTAAGGAATGTAACTTAACAGGGTCACAAAAAACAAATTTGAAAAAACTAATTTATTTAAAAAATATAGATGAATTAGAACGATGTATTCAGTCAATTAATTTACCATTTCAAGCTAGAAATGTTTTTGAACAGTTATTTAGTTTACAAGGTAAAGGAGAAAAGCTTCATTCATTACTAAGAAGCTTAGTATTAAATAATGAAATGGCAAATGCTGTTGAAAAAGTAATCAAATTTCAAGAAATTAGTCCAAATATACTTATCGATTTATCGATCGTAAATGAATTTGATTATTATGACGGAATCGTTTTTAAAGGGTACTATGATCAGCTAAATAAAGAGGTTTTAAGTGGAGGGCGCTATCTTCTGGTGTCTGAAGATTCGGAAAACAGTATTGATGCAATCGGATTTTCGATTGATACAAATGCTTGGATAACATGTCAAATGAGGGATGTAAAGTGAGTTGGCTAACAGTTGCAGTTGCAAAAGGAAGACTTGAAGATGAGGTTATTAAAATATTAAGTCAGGCTGGTTACCGAAAAGTAATTGATTCTAAAACTAGAAAACTAATTTTTGAAGATGAGTTAAATAAAATTAAATATTTAGTAGTGAAACCTGTGGATGTCGCTACTTATGTTGAACGAGGAGTTTGCGATCTTGGTTTTGTAGGAAAAGACATTTTGCTAGAGCAAGAAAAAGATGTATATGAGCTGATGGATTTAGAACTAGGAAAATGCATTTTTGCAGCAGCAGGTTTTCCAGGAACGGTAATTGATCGAGGTGATGAAACGTTAAGAGTTGCGACAAAATACCCAAATATTACTTCTAAGTATTTTCAATTTAGGCAAAATATCGAACTAATTTATTTAAACGGTTCTGTTGAATTGGCACCAATTGTAGGAATGTCAGATATTATTGTTGACTTAGTTGAAACGGGAAGTACTTTAAAGGCAAATGGTTTAGTCATATTAGAAGAAATGATTCCGATCAGTGCTAGAATCATTTCAAATCGTGTTAGTTATCGATTTAACTATAACCGTATTACTGAATTTATCGAAAATATTAAGAAGGGTAGGAACATATATGCTGGAAATATTATCGATTAATAATAAAAGCGAAAAACTTGAAAGTATTATAAACCGAACGAATTTACCTACTGTTGAGATCACAAAAAGCGTAGAAAAGATTTTATTAAATGTGAAAGAAAATGGTGATGAAGCTATTCGTCAGTATTCTTTAATTTATGATGAGGTGAAACTAAAAAGCTTTGAAGTAAGTGAAGATGAGTTTAATGTAGCATTAGAACACACTGATGAAAACTTAATAAATGCATTGATTGAAGCTAAGAAAAATATAGAGACATATCATGAAAAGCAATTACAAGATGGTTATAAAATTAATGAAAAAAATTCATATGTTCAACAATTAATTAATCCGATTGAAAGAGTTGGTGTGTATATCCCAGGTGGAAAAGCAGCATACCCATCAACTGTTTTAATGAATGTAATTCCTGCAAAAATAGCAGGAGTGAACGAAATTGTCATTGTCACACCACCAAACAAAGAAGGTAAAATTAAGCCTTCGATTCTAGTAGCTGCGAAATTAGCTGGCGTTACAAAAGTATTAAAAGTTGGTGGAGCGCAAGCAATCGGGGCACTGGCTTATGGAACCGAAACAATTGAAAAAGTAGATAAAATAGTAGGTCCTGGCAATATTTATGTAGCGCTTGCTAAGAAAAGTGTTTCAGGAATCGTTGGAATTGATATGGTTGCAGGTCCAACTGAGGTGGTCATTTTAGCAGATGAAACAGCTAATCCAAGATTTATTGCTGCTGATTTAATGGCCCAAGCAGAACATGATGAAATGGCATCTAGTATTGTCATTACGAATTCAGAAGAGTTTGCACTAAAAATACAGCAAGAAATACCAAACTTATTAGAGGAACAACCAAGAAAAGAAATAATTAAAAGCTCATTCGAAAATTATGGAGCAATTATCGTTGTTAAAACTATCAATGAAGGAATTGAGCTTGTTAATAAGCTAGCACCTGAACATCTTGAAGTAATGATAAAAAATCCAGAGTCGATCGTTCATGAAATTAAAAATGCTGGTGCTATCTTTTTAGGAGACTATACTCCAGAGCCTGTTGGCGATTACTTTGCCGGAACGAATCATACATTACCGACTAGTGGAACTGCAAGATTTACATCACCACTAAATGTAAATGATTTCAGGAAGAAAACATCGGTTGTTTATTACAATAAACTTGCCTTAAGTGAAGCAAGAAAACATATTGAAGTGATTGCAGAAGAAGAAGGACTATTCGGTCATGGTAAAGCAATTAGTATTCGATTTGAGGAGGATTCAGAGTGAGAACTGCTGTGATAACAAGACAAACAAATGAAACAAATATTCGTCTGAAATTAAATTTAGATGGTGATGGAGAAAGTACGATTCAAACTGGTATTGGTTTTTTAGACCATATGTTAACGTTATTTTCATTCCATAGCGGCATAAACTTAGAAGTATTTTGTGAAGGTGATCTTGAAGTTGATGATCATCATACAACAGAAGATGTTGGTATCGCATTAGGGAAAGCATTATTAATTGCATTAGACGAAAAGATTGGTATTAATCGTTACGGATCTTGCTATATTCCAATGGATGAAACGTTAGCTAGAGTTGTCGTTGATTTTAGTGGTAGACCGTATCTTGTTTATAATGATCGAACGGTAAGAGAACGAATTGGAATGATAGATACACAAAATTTTAAAGAATTTTTTAAAGCATTAAGCTCTGAAGCTAGAATGAATTGTCATATGGAAGTTTTATATGGAGAAAATGATCACCACAAAATTGAAGCTTTATTTAAAGCATTTGGCAGAGCGGTTAAACAAGCAGTTGAGGTTACTTCGAATAAGTTACCTTCCACGAAAGGAATGTTATAAGTGAATATAATTATTGATTATGGAGTAGGTAATTTAGATTCATTAAAAAGAGCATGTGAAGAAATTGATTTTCCGGTAGTCATTACGAATGATATTGAAGTGATCGAGCAAGCTTCTTCTATTATTCTACCAGGTGTTGGAGCATATGAAGCAGCGATGAAGGAATTAAACCGACTTAATTTAGTAGATTGTATTAAGTCTAAGGCAAAAAGCGGTACACCGATTTTAGGAATTTGCCTAGGAATGCAATTACTATATGAATTTAGTGAAGAAAACGTCGGGTCAGATGGGCTTGGCTTAATTAAAGGTCAAGTAAAGCGCATTCCCGACATTGTAAAAGTTCCACATATGGGCTGGAACAAGCTAATTTTTAATAAAAATGAATCATTATTAAAATATATAAATGAAGGTGAGTATGTTTATTTTGTACACTCATTTTATATTAGATCAACAAATGAAGAGCTTTTAGCTTATTCCGAATATGGAGTTAAAATTCCAGCAATTATTAAATCAGATAATATTTACGGTATGCAATTTCACCCTGAAAAAAGTGCAGAAACTGGACTAAATTTATTAAAAGCATTTAAGGAGATGTGTTTATATGATTCTATATCCAGCAATTGATTTAAAAGATGGTAATTGCGTTCGCCTTGAGCAAGGAGATTTTAATAAAAAAGTAATTTATAAGCGTTCACCACTTGAAGTTGCGTTAGGATTTGAAAAAGCAGGAGCAAATGTATTGCATATTGTTGACTTAGATGGAGCAAGAACAGGGGAACGGAAAAATGCATCAATTATAAAAGAGATTGTTCAAAATACAAATTTAAAAATTCAGTTAGGTGGAGGAATAAGGTCGCTTGATTCGATTTCGTTTTGGTTAGAATTAGGTGTTGAAAAAGTAATTTTAGGTACATCCGCAATGAATAATAGACAACTTTTAGAACAAGCTGTTTTAAAATATGGTGATCGAATCATTGTAGGAGTAGATGCAAAAAACAGTTATGTTGCTATAAATGGGTGGGAAGAGTCAACAAATCAAGATAGTTTTGAATTTTGTAAACAGCTAGAGCTACTCGGTGTGAAAACAGTCGTATACACCGATATTTCAAAGGATGGCATGTTAAGTGGACCTAATATTGAAGCATATAAAAGGTTAGTTGAAGAAACAAATTTAAACATTATCGCTTCAGGTGGGGTCAGCTCGATCGACGACCTGCTTTCACTTCAACAATTAAATATTTATGGCGCGATTTCCGGTAAAGCATTATATGAAGGAAAATTTACAGTTGAGGAGGCACTTAAATGCTTGCAAGAAGAATTATACCGTGCTTAGACGTTCGTAATGGACGAGTCGTAAAAGGAAAACAGTTTTCAAGTATTCAAGATGTTGACTCACCTACAAAACTAGGCAAATATTATAGTGATAATGGTGCTGACGAGTTAGTTTTTTATGATATTACGGCCTCAAATGAAGAAAGAGATATTTCATTGAAATTTGTATCAGAAGTAGCAAAAGAATTGCGGATTCCTTTTAGTGTTGGTGGTGGAGTGCGTTCGATTGATGATTTTACGAAACTATTAAGAAATGGAGCCGATAAAGTATCAATTAATTCTGCCGCAATTTTAAATCCGAATTTAATTAAAGAGGCATCTGATCGTTTTGGATCGCAATGTGTCGTGCTTTCAATTGATGCAAAGTTAAACAAAGATGGTAACTATAAAGTATTTATAAATGGTGGTCGGAAAGAGACGGAATGGGAAGCGATTGATTGGGCAAAGAAAGGTGTGGAGCTTGGAGCGGGTGAAATTGTCTTAAATAGTATTGATGAAGATGGTATGAAAAGAGGATTTGATATTCGATTGCTGCAAAAAATTACAAATGCAGTTAATGTTCCGGTTATCGCATCTGGTGGCGCTGGAAAAGTAGAACACTTTTATGATGCGATTGAATATGCAAATGTCGATGGAGTTTTAGCTGCTTCAGTATTCCATTTTGGAGAAATCAAAATTAGTGAATTAAAAGACTATTTAAACGAAAAAAATATTCCAGTTCGACTATAGGAGGAGAAAACATGTATTTTGATATCGAAAAAATTCGCTTTAATGAACAAGGGTTAGTTCCAGCAATTGTGCAAGATATTAATACAAAAGAAGTATTAATGCTGGCATATATGAATAATGAATCAATCAAACTCACAATCGATACTGGATATGCAACATTTTATAGTAGAAGTCGCAAATCAATTTGGAAAAAAGGTGAAACATCGGGAAATCTTCAATACGTCAAATCGATTTCTTATGATTGTGACCAAGATGCAATTTTACTACAGGTTGAACAAGTAGGAGTAGCTTGTCACACAGGAAGCTATAGTTGTTTTTCCGAAAAATTAACATTAATGCAAGAAAAAAATATTGTTCAAAATGAATCATTAAGTTATCTACAAAATCTCTATGAAACGATACAAGATCGAAAAAAGAACCCGATTGAAGGATCTTATACTACCTATTTATTTAATCAAGGCATTGATAAGATATTGAAAAAAGTAGGCGAAGAGACGAGCGAAGTAATTATTGGAGCTAAAAATGAAGGAACGGAAGAATTAATTTATGAGATTAGTGATCTAGTCTATCACACAATTGTTTTAATGGTGGAAAAAGGAATAAAACTTGAAGAGATAAACAATTGCTTAATAAATAGGAAGGAGAAAGTAAAATCTTGAAAATTGATGGGCACACACATACACAATATTGTCCGCACGGAAGTGGTGATGACGTACAACTAATGATCGAAAAAGCGATTGAACTTGGGTTCGATGAATACCATATCACTGAACATACACCAGTGCCAACATCCTTTCAAAACTTCTTAAAGCCTAATGAAGCAGTTGCTTCGCTTGCAATGTCTGAAAAAGAAGTAGACGAATATCTTAACGAAATGTATAGGATAAGAGACAAGTATAAGGACCAAATTCGTATAAAAATTGGTTTTGAATACGATTATTTACCAAATGAATCCGTATGGTTTAAAGATTTCCTAAAAGAATATGGCAAATATTGTGACACAGGACTTTTATCAGTTCATTACTTGGAAGGAAAAAATGGTTGGCATTGTTTAGATTATAAAGCTGAAGATACTCTTTCTGGTTTAGTAAATTACTATGGCAGTGCAGAAGCGTTTCAACTTACTTATTACGATCAAGTAAAACAGTCAATCATTGATGATTTAGGTCCATATAAACCAAAAAGAATCGGACATATGAGCTTATGTAATAAATTTAAACAATTTTTGAAGTGTGATGATACAAAAAAGATATTAAATAAACAAGTTGAACTATTAAAGTTAGTCAAAGAAAAAAATTATATTTTAGACTATAATACTGCAGGACTATTTAAAGAGTATTGTGGTGAAACGTATCCACCACATCATGTCGTTGAAATTGCGAAATCCTTAAATATAGAATTAATGTATGGTTCTGACTCCCATAGTGTAAAAGATGTTGGAAGAGGATATGAGGTTTATTTTTCAAATAGTAAAAAATCTTGCTGAAGATTGATATTAAAAAAGAGAAACTGAACTGTTAGGACATTTATGATTAAGTAATTTTCATATTTTAACTATTTTACTAACTCATGAGCCTTCTATGAGTGAAGCTCTCATGAGTAAAGGAGACATGAACCTAATATGTTTTATTTCAACACACACTGACGATAAATTGATAATTTATCGTTTTTTTTTGTGATAATTTTCATAAAATGGGGAAATTCCCCCATATTACAACTATCAAACGTTATTGTATAATTAAGAAAAATTAGAAATTTTTTCTAAATATAGTTTAGATAAAGGGAGAATTTGAATGTCAAATATTATTTGGGTCGTATTAGGGGCTTTATTAATGAGTACGATTGATTATTTGATGTTTCACTTTGGTCTTGTTAATACCGAGAATCAAAGATGGAACTGGTTTGAAAAACGAACAAAGTTTCAAAAAATTAGTGTACTTTCTAGTGTGTTTTTAGTTTTATTTGTACTTCACTTTGTAACTTCATAGTTAATGCTATTAAGAGAGTCATGGTTGTGACTCCTTTTTGTTTTTATAGAAGTATTTTTAGCTGAAAAAATAAAAGGTAAAAATAGCCATTTGTTGAATAAATAACAGTGGTGACCTCAAGTACGAATAATTCGTTATCATTTAGTTCAAAATTAGTCCTACTTTTTTTTATGACAGTTTATTAATTATGAGGAGACTTTATAGAAGTAATTTCTAAAATTATTAGAGTTTAAAAAGGAGGAAATTTTTTTGAATCGAAAAGAAATGTTTTTATACGTATTAGACAAAACATATGATAAGGAAAGTTGGTTTGCTCCACTAAAAAATTCAATTGAAGGAATTACAGCGAAACAAGCTAGTTGGAGACCGTCAGGGGAAGCGACTAAATCAATTTGGGAAAACGTTAATCATCTTCTTTATTACAAAGAGAGGATTGTAGCAAATCTAGAAGGTAGAGAATGGAAACAAAATCTAGACGGTGACCAAACCTTTTTTCTTACTGAACAATCAAATGAAGAAAACGAATGGAAAAAAGTTGTTGAACGTTTGGAGAATACTAGTTTAAGTTTAAGACAGTTATTAAGTAATATGACAGATGAGGAATTGATGAGAAATTCTTTTGAAGTAAAACTAATGGATTTATTACTACATGACGCTTACCATACAGGACAAATTATTCAAATAAGAAAAATGCAAGGATCATGGCCATCACATCGTTGATATAACATATTTAGGCAGCATAAAGCTGTCTTTTTTTTAAAAAATTGAAGAAAACTTGAAATTAAAGTTATTAACTTTACAAGATGCAGATGAGTTATACAAATTAACAATCAATTCTATGGATCATTTAAAAGAATGCTTACCAATAATAGCATTAATTTAAATGCTTGAGGATCCTGAGAATTTTATTAAATTACTAATGAAACAATTTGAAAAAAACAATGGATTCCAAGCTGGTATTTGGTCAAATTCAAGACTTGTTGGGGTTATCAGCTTCCATATAATTGATTAGTTAAATAAGTCGACAAGTATCGGTTATTGGCTTGGAAACGGATTTGAAGGTTCAGGCATAATGACAAAAGCATGTCATGCATTTGTTGACTATGCATTAACAGATTTAATGCTAAATCGAGTCGAAATTCGTGCGCTGTTGAAAATACAAAAAGTCGTGCTATTCCTTAGTGGTTAGGATTCTTTCAAGAAACTCGAATCAGGAAAGCAGAGTGGTTGTATGATCATTATGTAGATCATATCGATTATGGGATGTTAGCGGAAGAGTGGGTTGCATTAAGGAAATAATCTAATTTCATATCAATGAACTTTTTTTCTTGCATGAAAAGTATTAATACTTCAAATACTTCATTTGAAAGGACTTACTAATGATTTTTTCAATAGATATATACTAATCATTTAAATGAAGAGAAGTAAGAAAAGGAGAATATCAATGCATTGGTATGAAAAACTAAATCAGTATTTTCCAGTTGAAGAAATGAAATCAAGGGAACATATGGAAACTTTATTGAAAGAGCGGTCAGATATTTACCATAAAGATGAAGGCCAACATCATGTTTTAATGTATGCCGAACTAGATGATTTTGTATTTATCGATTACTTGTTCGTGTCAAAAGATGCCCGCGGACAAGGTCTTGGGTATAAATTGCTTGATAAGCTAAAGAAGAAGGGCAAACCAATTATTTTAGAGGTTGAACCAGTTAATTATGAAGATACAGATACAGAAAAAAGACTTCGATTTTATAAAAGAGAAGGTTTTGAGCATGCTCAGTCGATCGGATATAACAGACGCTCATTAGCAACTCAAGAAATAAACCCTATGGAGATTTTGTACTGGTCTCCAAATAACGAGGATGAAGAAATGATTTTTAAAGCAATGAAAAAAACATATAATATGATTCATACATATAGGGATAAACATTTTTACGGTGAATCATATCAGCCTGTAGAGGAAGTATTAACATTTGGTGAAAATAATAGCAATCAAAATCTTTTAGAAGACATTTAAAATTGTCAAATCAAAAAACGACTGATAACTGAACTGCACCCCAATTGTTAGACACAACTAACAATTGGAGGTGTAGTTCATAACCTCAGTCGTTTATTCTAATTAAACACCCATACGTTTACGTTGATTGTTTGGTTTTTTAGAAATTTGATTTTTTTTCGTCATATCTTTAACAGCATTTACTCCAGTGTTTTGATTAGAATTTTGCTGTTTTTTGCTAGCTAGCTTTTGTTTCATTAATTCCTGAAGACTAACCTTTTTTGGTTCATTGTTATTATCGCTCATAAATTTATTTTCCTCCAATTTAATCATACTTTTATAATGACTTGTTGAAGGAAAATTAGCAAGTACATTTAAAAGAATTAAAAGTTTTATTAGCTGTCTTTTTCTGTATTTTTCTTATGAAATTCTTCCATTTTTTTACTCTTCGAATAAGCAGATTCCTCTGAATGTCCAAATTGATCTACAGAACTTTTCTGAGGTCCTTTGTTTGTATGTCCTTTTGCCATGTTTAACCCTCCTTTTTTATTATTATGTGCTTAAATTCCTTGAATAATCTTTAATTTAAAATGGGAATCTATTTATGATAAATGGTATTAGGAGGAAGCAAAATGACAAGTAAAAATGGCAGCAAAGGAAGTAAAAATCAAAACGCACCAGAACTACATGGACAAGCACCAACTAGTGGTGACAACACAAAAGGCAATGACTATCGCTCTAAAAAAGGTAGTAAATCAAAAACTGAATTACACTAAAATCACCAATTTAAAAAGAGCTTGGAATTCCCCAAGCTCTAAATTTTTTTCTCGCTATTTTCAGTCTTGAACATTAAATCCTTCTTCATCTAAGTATTCACAAGCTTCACCATAGCTATTGAATGTACCATCAAGATTTTCTCCTGCGTAAACATTCCACATGTCCATTTCTGAAACAAGTTTAAGGATTTGTCCGTTCGCATTAACCCAGATTTCTTCTACTTCTTCATCTTCTTCAAAAATTGGTTCAAAAGAGAGACTTTCAATTGATTTAGTCAGTACTGTACGAAGTTCCTCTTCAGAAAATTCTCTAATATTTACCATACCTTTTTCATTTGTTTTGTACCCTTTAATACCTTCAGCATATACAAAGCCGTTTCCATTAGGATGTAAATGATACACCACATTCTTTTTCTCTTTTAAACTTTCTTCATATTGAAAATTTGTACGACCAAGTGAGACTGGCTTTTTAGTTAATTCTGGAAATGATTCAATGATTGCAAGTTTTTCTTCGTAAGTTAGCATAATGCCTCCAAAATAAATATTCTTTTACCTATGTTTTGTATGTAACGTAACAAATATAACAAAAATCTTTAGAAAATGACATAGAATTGTCACAATTACAGCTACACTAATTTGGTAGAATAATAATGCTGTATAAATTTAACATAATCCTTTTGACAATTTTTTGGACTTAATTTGATTTTATTATACATAGAAGGTGATAACATGACAGTGGAAGTTAAAGTGAAAGTGAAAGAACAATTTATTAAAAAACAATTTTATAAATCGTATTTAAATGAAAATGAAAATAATATCCATCCTATTGCTGTTTTAGCTGAACTTTACAGAGAACAAAATGATGATATGGATCTTTCATCAATCCGATTTGCACAAGGTGAAGTTTATTTTGAAAATAAAGATTTTGAATCTGCAGTTTTCAAATGGGAAAAAGTCGAAAACCAGTTAAGTGACTGGGCAAAGAAAAATATTGCTGATTCTTATTATGAAATTGGTGCATTTGAAACAGCAGAAAAGCTATATAAAGAAGTTAAAACAGATAGTAGTACTTTGACTTCT
Source organism: Gottfriedia acidiceleris (assembly GCF_036421055.1). Classification (GTDB taxonomy): domain Bacteria; phylum Bacillota; class Bacilli; order Bacillales; family Bacillaceae_G; genus Gottfriedia; species Gottfriedia acidiceleris_C. Next base: position 158,597 of record NZ_JAZGQS010000001.1, read on the forward strand.
GAAATATTCTTAAATTTATTCTCTCTTTATATCGATGTTTCGAAATACGAGGAAGCAGATCGTATTATTAAAGAAGCAGTAAAATATAATCCTGATTATCCAAACGTAACGAGAATTGCACGTAATTTTTATGAAAAACATCATGATTGGACTAGTGCTGTAGCTTTAGCTTCAGATGAATCAATTCGTACAGAAGATTTAAAATGGTTTATTGTATTAAGAGAATACATTATGAATGGTGTAACAAAAGAAATGGCACCAAGTTACTTTGTGCAACCGCTACTATCATTGGCTAAAGTCGATCTTGAGCACTTTGAATTAATGGTAGAAGCACTTTGGAATAGTTACAGAGAACAATCAGTTTATGTAAATTGGTTACAAACATTCAATGATATGTTATTCCAAATCAACGTTGAGACAGGTGTGAAGTGGAATCGTTTGCCATCAATCTATTCAATGACATACGAAGAATTAGTTGAAGGTGATTATTTTGTAGCTCAACTTGAGGAAGTGATGCCAAGCTTCTTAACAAATTGGTTACGTATTACTGATATAAAAGGTGCAGTTTTAGCAACGACTGCAACACTTGCATGGGATCGATTATTCCCAGGGCGTATTGATTATCAAATTGTTGCTGACGCAGAAATGGCATTTGAACAGTTATTAAAAACGCCTGATTGCTTTGAAATTGGAAAAGAATTATTTGAAAACATCCTACAATGGTCTGCTTTAAATGAAATAGAAGTTGGAGACCGTTTTGAGTGGTGGACAAGTAAATTAACTCAATTTGAAAATACAACAATGCTTGTTGCAGGTACATCAGGTAACGGTAAATCTTCATTTGTTAACTCACTTTTAGGTGAGAAAATGATGGGTTCTTCTACAACAATGCCTGTATTATTTGAACAATCAAGTGATTCAAATATTATCGTATTTTCGAAGGAAGGAAATACACAGCTTGCTGAATTTGCAGATTTTTACGATTTAACAACTGTTGAAAATAATCTGTTAAAAGGTGATGAATTAGTATACTATAAATTACCAAATTCATTTTTAGAAAAACACCGTCTATCAATCATTGACACACCTGGAATAGATGGAAATCAGGTTAATACAAAAGCATTATTACAATCTGTAAAACTAGCAGATCGTCTTGTTTATGTTTTAAATGCTACTGCACCTTATACGGAAAACGAACGATCTTTACTAGTTAAAATTCATAAAGAATTACCAACTCTACCGATTCACTTTATTTTAAATAAGATGGATTCTATTTATAGTAAAGAGGAAATTGATCGAGTTCGCGCTGAAATCCAAACGAAAGTTAGACTAGATTTCCCTAGCGCTAAAGTTTTACCTTATTCTTCAATTTATAGTAATCAAGATCAATTTAAAGATTTAGAATTATTTATTGAGGATAACGTTCTTTCAACTGAAGCAAATTCTAAACAAACAGAAAAATTATTATTAGCTATTCGCAAATTAATTAATTTCCTATTAGAAAAACGAGTTGAGAAAGAAGACGAACTACGTGCTAACGTTGAATGGAATGAAGTTCTTGATGATAAATTAAATGGTCTATTACATTCTTTAAAAGATAAAGAAATGGAACATTTAAATACAATTAAAAGCTCGTATCGTGAATTAAAAGACGAATTAAAATATGACCTGAAGCTAAGTATTCCTGGTCTTCTAAAAGAGTGTAAGGAATTAATTAAAGAAGATAGTGATTTCGGTACAATTCTTGAAACGTTAAACGAAGAGATGAATCTTCGAATAGGTGAGTATGTAAGAGAGAATACTTTACCAAAACTAAATGAAGCTCTTCAAAGCTGGATTAAAGAATCAGGTATTTTATTAGAAGGTACTCAAGGCTACTTAGCTGAAATGAGTGATTCTTTAAATGAGTACATTGGAAATGAATATTTAAATCTTGAGTGTGATTTTAAAGTATTAGATGACTGGCGCCGTGATGCTGATCGAATGACTAGTATGACTCAGCTTGATGATATGAATATTTTATTAAATTCATCACCATCTCAATTTATCTTAAAGAGTTCAGGAATCTTATTAGGTTTACTGCCACAAAATAAATCAAAGCTTGTTGCTCAATATCAAAAGTATGTTGATAATGTCAACTATGATGATGTAACATCTGAATTATCAACGAAGTTTTTCTTACAATTTGAAATGTTTGAAAAAACATTACCAAGAGATTTATCAATGTTCCTACATGCTCCATTTGAGCAAATCCATCAATTAGTTGATGAAACAAGATTAGCAATTTCTAACTATAATCAAACTTTAGAAGATATGAAATCTAATCCAAGTATTTACTTCGATCCAATTACATTCTTCACAGTAAGATTAAGACAATTAGAGTTTTTAACATTACGTAAATAATAAAAAAAGAGTGTGCAATTTAGCACACTCTTTTTTCATACTGTTGAAATATTGTTTTATTTTAAACTACTCCTCTGTAATTTCTTCAAATGGAATATGTACAACGATTGTTTGGTAGCCCTCTTTAATTTTTACATAACCACCCCAAGGGATTTGGAGTATTAAAAAGGCTCCTTTTGTATCAATTGAAAAATGTGCAATTTTTTCATGTTCTTCATCGAGTAAAAGGACTTCCCGCTCATTCCCAACTGTTCTAATGCCAGGATGGCAATGTATTTGAATTTTCCAGTTGCCAAGCCTACTTAATAAGAAATGACTCATAAAATAGATCACCTTCTATCATTTAGTTTTTTTCAAATCAAACTATAGAACCTAAATAGGAAATCAGTTATGACACGAAAAATCAGGTGAGGGCATCTTTAAATTAATTCTATTCTAGAGAATGGGAACTTAAAACTATTTAGGGTATTCGAAATATATTTCTTACGAATAAAGGTTTCTCGGGTGAGAAAAAAAGTGGGGAAAATTTGAGAGTAATTTCAAAATGAATGTGAATTAGATTCCTTTAAGATTCTTAAAAATTCAATTAAAAAAAGTGTATGTTGAAGGAGATTTTAAATTTTACGTCAAACTCAAATCTTAAACATCTTTACATAAAGGTGTATTCTTGGAAGAAGGTGATACATAACCCAAAAACCGAGAGCCATAAACAATGACGGGGAAATTTAATAACATGGTAGTCGGGTAGCCTCAAATCGTCTTTTGTTTTCTAGATTTTTGGTAGGATCTTATTTAGGAACTAAGGAGAGGTGTAAAGGATGAAAAAAAGAAACCGAAAATTAATAGTACCGACTGTAGCTTCTTTGTTAACATTATCGATGTATTTTCCAGGAGGCTCCACTTTTGCGGCAGCTTCTAAACATGTACAACTTATTCAGGCAACTCCAACCGCTGCAAATCACGGCACTCCCATAGGTCACACAAACCGCAACTCTAAAGCTTCTCTAACTATTGCCCTTCAGCTAAGAAACAGCGATAAACTGGATAATTATATTGCCAGCTTAAAGGACCCTAATTCCATCAACTACAAGAAATACTTAACTCCCGACGAATTTAAAAATCAATATGGACCAACTGATACAACTGTTGCCAATGTTAAAAGCTATTTGACAAGTCAAGGCTTTCAAATCGAAAATGTTTCTTCCAATAACGCCTTTATTACCGTCAGTGGCACCATTGGTCAAATGGAGGATACTTTTGGTGTAAGCATAAATAACTATAAAGATTCAAGTGGCAATACCTATTATGCCAATGATCAAGCTCCTTCCATTCCCGCTAAATTTTCTGGAGTGATTACGAATGTTGAAGGTCTGAATAATGAACCACATTATACACATCCGAAAATTAGTAGTACATCGCTAGTCTCTCAACAGAATAAAGCGGTGACACCGAAAGTTGGCAGTGGTCAAGCAGGCGGTTACACACCAGCTGAATTAAAAGGTGCATACGATATCAACCCACTGGAAACTGTAGGGTATACTGGAACTGGCCAAACTGTAGCAGTCATGGAATTGGACGGATATAATGCAACTAATATAAGCACCTATAGCAACTACTATGGCCTAGGAAGCCCTGCTCCAACAAATGTATATGTTGATGGTTATAATGGCGCTGCAGGCCAAGGTGCAATTGAAGTTGAACTTGATATTGAGGTAATCAATGCAATTGCACCAAAAGCACAAGTGATTGTATACGAAGGGCCAAATAGTGCACAAGGCCTAATTGATACTTATCAAAAAATCGCCTCTGATAATAAGGCAAAATCAATTTCTGTTAGCTGGGGAATCGGTGAGCAGCATGAAGCAAGTGCGACGATGAATAGCTTACATACCATCTTCCAACAATTTGCTGCACAAGGACAAAGTATTTTTGCTGCGTCTGGTGACAATGGTGCCTACGATTCTGGAGGTAGAACTTTAGAGGTTGATAGTCCAGCAAATGACCCATATGTAACTGGTGTTGGTGGAACTCACCTGAACTTAAGCGGTACTTCTTACAGTTCAGAATCCGTTTGGAGTAACAAAACAACCAAATCAGGTGACGGTGGAGGATTATCCAAAGTATATGCTATGCCGTCATTCCAATCAGGTCCTGGTGTCCAAAACAGTTATTCGAATGGTAAAAGGGAGGTTCCAGATGTATCGGCAGCTGCCGACCCTAACACTGGATATTCTATCTATACTGGAGGTGCATGGCATGTAGTAGGTGGAACATCAGCTGCCGCACCATTATGGGCTGGAATCGCTGCACTCAATAATCAATTTGCAACAGCAAATGGCAAGGGCAACCTTGGACAAGCAAATCCAACTCTTTATCAAGTCTTTAATACAACTCAAAAATATGCAGCATATCATGATATTACTTCTGGAACAAACCTGTACTATCCAGCTACATCTGGCTATGATATGGCTTCAGGTATTGGGACACCAGATGCGTATAATTTAATTCGCGATATAAATGGGTTTTAAAGTAGTAATTGGCAGTCTCCAAATGAGGCTGTCGTTTTTGTTAAAGAGAGAAATTTAAAGCTAATCTAAAATTCACGTTTAAATGCAAATGAAGAAAATTCTTTAAAGAGTGGAGTAAACCTGTTAAAAAGTTTTTCAAGAATACCTCAATTCATGTAGAAATTTGTGGGAAATTAGGCAGCTAAATTATTTAGAAAAAAAGAACATGATGATTTTATTCTCCATGTTCTTTTTTTAATGCTTAAAGCACTACAAAGTCATTTCTATTGCTCTAATCTATTGATGTTATAGGAATCCTAAACTTGAATAGCTTACAAATTATTAATAGGAATTCTTAATTGGCGGGAGCGTCCTATTAAACAAACTAGTTGTAATAATCTGCACACGATATTCAAAATCTATAACATGATGGAGGATATTAAATAAAAGCGCTTGCATTTTTAAAAGTATGTTCTTATAATACTTGTATACAAGTATACTCGTATGGAAATGAGGGTGGACAAAATGTTAGAATCAAAGCAATATCTTTATCCGGAAAAATGGCTATCAAAAGCGTCAGCTGGTGATCGTGTAACTTATGAATTAAGGATGCAGATAATTTCTGGTCTAATTGAAAGCGGTACCAAGTTATCGGAAAATAAATTGGCTGCCGATTTTAATGTGAGTCGTTCTCCTATTCGAGAAGCATTAAAAACTCTAGCATCAGAAAATCTGATTCGTTTAGAGAGAATGGGTGCAGTTGTTATTGGATTAACTGAAAAAGAAATAGAAGAAATATATGATGTGCGTTTACTGATTGAAACGTTTGTATTCGAACGGTTGGTAAAATTAGATACGAAAGAATTGGTTATGGAACTAAGTAAAATTCTTGAAATGATGAAAATCGCAATAAAATATCAAGATGCCGATGAGTTTTCATTTCAGGATGTTTTATTCCATGAAACGATTATTCGAGCGATTGATCATTCATACATTTTGATGATCTGGAATAATGCAAAACCAGTTATGGAAGCGTTTATACTTTTATCAATGCGAGTAAGGTTCAAGGAAAAATATGAAGACTTTCAAAGAATAGTCGAAAATCATCAATTATATATTGATGCAATTAGCACGAAGAATAGAGACCTTATGATCCAATCTTTACATCAAAACTTTGATGATGTTCAAGGAAAAGTAGAGGATCTTTGGAGATCTCAACAAATGTTTTCAAAAGGAGTAGAACAAGAAAAATGACAAACTATATGTTAGGGTTAGACATTGGTACCACAAGCACAAAAGCCGTTTTATTTACTGAAAAAGGCGAAGTCATCCAACAAGAGAATATCGGTTACCCACTCTATACACCTGATATTTCAACGGCTGAACAAGACCCAGAAGAGATCTTTACAGCTTTAGTACAAGCAATTTCTAAAATAATGAAACAACATGCCCAAAAAGAGATATTATTTATTTCTTTTAGTAGTGCAATGCATAGCCTAATTGTTATGGATGAAAATGATCAACCATTAACGCCTTGTATTACATGGGCAGATAATCGAAGTGAGTCTTGGACTCATAAAATTAAAGATGAATTAAATGGACACGAAATATACAAACGAACAGGAACGCCTATTCATCCAATGTCCCCTTTAAGCAAGATTACATGGATTGTAAATGAACGACCAGAAATCGCACAAAAGGCGAAAAAATACATTGGAATTAAAGAATATATATTTAAAAAATTCTTTGATCAATATGTTGTAGATCATTCGCTTGCTTCAGCTATGGGTATGATGAATCTTAAAACATTAGATTGGGACGAGGGAGCTTTAAAAGTAGCAGGGGTTACTACTGATCAACTATCTAGATTAGTACCTACTACGGAGATTTTTACAAATTGTAATCCTGAGTTAGCTAGACAAATGGGAATTGATCCACAAACACCTTTTGTAATTGGTGCAAGTGATGGCGTACTTTCCAATCTTGGTGTGAATGCGATTCGAAAAGGAGAAATTGCAGTCACAATTGGGACAAGTGGGGCAATTCGAACCATTATTGACCAACCACAAACTGATGAAAAAGGACGAATATTTTGTTACGCATTAACAGAAAAACATTGGGTCATCGGTGGGCCAGTGAACAATGGAGGTATGGTATTTCGTTGGATTCGTGATGAATTTGCAGCTTCGGAAGTTGAAACCGCAAAAAGACTAGGTATTGATCCATATGAGGTTTTAACAAAGATTGCTGAAGGTGTTAAACCTGGAGCAGATGGTTTGATATTCCATCCTTACTTAGCGGGTGAACGTGCACCATTGTGGAACCCTGACGTTCGAGGCTCCTTTTTCGGCTTAACGATGGCACATAAGAAAGAGCATATGATTCGCTCTGCACTTGAGGGGGTTATATACAATCTTTACACTGTATTTTTAGCTTTACTTGAATGTATGGATGGCCCAGTATCTAAAATCCAAGCAACTGGTGGGTTCGCAAGATCAAATGTATGGCGTCAGATGATGTCCGATATTTTTGATTTAGATGTAGTTGTACCAGAAAGTTATGAAAGTTCTTGTCTTGGTGCTTGTATTCTTGGTCTTTATGCAACAGGAAAAATAGAAACTTTTGAAGTAGTATCTGATATGGTCGGTCATACTCACAAACATACTCCAAATGAAGATGCAGTAAGAGAATATCGAGAGTTATTGCCAATCTTTATTAGCTTATCGAGAGTATTAGAAAAAGATTATAATCGGATAGCTAATTATCAAAGAGGATTAATTAATAAATAATAAATAGATATACGGGGGGATTTATATGCCACTAGTTATAGTAGCAATAGGGATTTTAGTATTACTTTTTTTAATCATGAAATTTAAATTAAACACTTTTATTTCGTTAATCATTGTTTCATTTGGAGTTGCTTTAGCACTTGGAATTAAACCAGATAATATCGGAACAACTATTGAAGCTGGATTAGGCGGAACACTTGGACATTTAGCATTAATTTTTGGACTTGGTGCAATGCTTGGTAAGTTGATTGCAGACTCTGGTGGCGCACAGCGAATTGCGATGACACTTGTTAACAAATTCGGTGAAAAAAACATTCAATGGGCAGTTGTTGTTGCTTCGTTCATTATCGGAGTCGCTTTATTTTTCGAAGTAGGATTAGTGTTATTAATTCCAATTGTATTTGCAATATCAAGACAATTAAAAGTTTCTATTTTATATTTAGGTATTCCAATGGCGGCTGCTCTATCTGTTACACACGGTTTCTTACCGCCACACCCAGGTCCGACTGCAATCGCTGGTGAATATGGTGCAAATCTTGGCGAAGTATTACTTTACGGTTTTATTATTGCAATACCAACTGTTATTATCGCTGGTCCATTATTTACAAAGCTTGCTAAAAAGCTAGTACCGGCATCCTTCACAAAAACGGGTAATATTGAATCTTTAGGTGAACAGAAATCATTTAAACTTGAAGAAACTCCTGGTTTTGGAATCAGTGTTTTTACAGCTTTACTTCCAGTTATTTTAATGGCAATTGCAACAATCATTAATTTACTGCAAAAAACAATAGGATTTGCAGATAATAGTTTCCTTGTTGCGATCCGCTTTATTGGTAATGCAGGTACTGCCATGGTGATTTCATTATTAGTTGCAATCTATACAATGGGATTAGCTAGAAAAATACCAATTAAAGAAGTTATGAATTCTTGTACAACTGCAATTACTCATATTGGTATGATGCTATTAATCATTGGAGGTGGCGGTGCCTTCAAACAAGTTTTAATTGATGGCGGTGTTGGTGACTATGTAGCAGAGTTATTCAAAGGAACTTCAATCTCACCGATTTTACTTGCTTGGATTATTGCAGCAATCTTACGAATTTCCTTAGGTTCTGCTACTGTAGCAGCTTTAACTACTTCTGGTTTAGTTATTCCAATGTTAGGTCATACAGACGTTAACTTAGCTTTAGTTGTTCTAGCAACCGGAGCTGGTAGTTTAATAGCTTCACACGTTAATGACGCAGGCTTCTGGATGTTTAAAGAATATTTTGGGTTAAGTATGAAAGAAACTTTCTTAACTTGGACATTACTAGAAACAATTATTTCCGTTTGCGGATTGGTCTTTATTCTTTTACTAAGTTTATTCGTATAATCTGAAAAAACAGCAGGATGTTTTACTTTTTCCTACCGTTGGTTAATTAATCATTAAGGGCAGTATCCTTATTATAATACTTAGATTCTTTTACGTATTATAGTGGTGGTTTACTGCTCTTTATTTTATTATCGTTCAGTTTTTGAGAACCAATCGAAATTCTAGGAAGAAGTCGACAATTTCAACATGGTAATCTATTGGGTAATGATACCCTTTACTAATTCAAATATGTAGTTCTACAAGGATTATCAATTTGAGACTTAGTTCATAATATTGTTTTAGTCAAAGAGACCTATATGTAAAGATATTAATAGTAGCTGTCCTTTCTTTTGTTAATAATTTTGGACTGGTAAAAACACAGTACAAATGATACGAATATTCTTTTAGTGAGTTTAAAAAACATTTAATTTGAAGTAACACAATTTCCTAAAATATGAAATCTAATTGTTAAAATTCTATTAGATTAAAAGACATAGAACGCCTATCTTACCTGTGCTAAGTATTGGAGCATTTATATTTCAGTAATCATCATCTTGCATTTTTATAAATTAAATGGCATCATTTGGTCTTTTACACTTACTGAGGGGATAACGTTCTTTATGGGTGCTATTCTAATGCATATTAAATTCAAACCTTAACATGTTGATAGACAATAGACAAAGCATAAGTACCTTAAGATCCTTATGCTTTAGTTTATTTGATTCTTTGAATTTGCTTATTATGATTCCGAGAAAAAAGCGCTTCGCTCAGAAGTAATCCATTGCTCTAAATCGTCTTTGCTACGTCGAACAAGTCTATTCACTAGCACATCGTGCCATATATAATCCTCTAATAAGTAAATATGAACTGGATCATTTGTATAAAAAGCAATACTACGATCTGCGATGGATGGTCCATAAATCATCTCTTTAGAATCAATGGACAAAATAAACCAATGGTCTGTAGACTTGGTCTCAGTAAATGGTGTTATTCGATGACTTTCTAATTTTCCAATTGGATTTTCGACGTGTAGAGTTATTCCTTGTATGGTTGCTTTTTCAGTCGCATGAACCAGTTCTTTTTTCAAAATCTCATACATTTCGTCCCACATTGAAATCACAATCCGTTTTTCTGCTTTTTTTATTAGCGTCTCACAATAGTTAATAATCGTTTTATAGTCTTTTAAAGTAATTACACGGTTGTCCAATTTTTCACCAAATGATTCTAGATCTTTTAAAGAGTCACTTATAACAGAATAAGTTGATTGCCACTCTGATTGGGCCTTCTGTAAAAAGATATCAACGGGCAGAGGCGAATATCGTGTCGTGTCATTTATTTCCTCCTTCAAGACGATTCCTTTTTCAACAAGATTACCTAATACATCATAAATACGTGCTCTTGGTATACCTGAGTCCTTGCTAACTTGGTAGGCTGTTACAGGACCTTGCTTAACGAGTGATACATAAGATTTAGCTTCATATTCGTTAAAACCTAATTTTTTGAACTGTTGCACTAGATCTTCCATTTCTTTCGCACTCCTATTTTTTGATTATGTAATAAATTTACAATAACTATTTACAGATAGCAATTTGTTAGTTACTATTTCAGTAGTGACTATTTTGAGAGGTTGATAGAAATGCATTTGGACTCATCTTTATTAATTATTTTAATTTGTTTTGGATTTTTAGCATCATTCATTGATTCTGTGGTTGGGGGTGGTGGATTGATTACGTTACCTGCATTATTATTCACTGGGCTTAATCCTGCCGCGGCAGTAGCTACCAATAAATTAGCAGCGACAATTGGCTCTCTAACAAGTACATTTATGTTTTATCGTTCTGGTAAACTCGAATTAAAATCAGTACTTAGATTTTTTCCACTCTCATTTATTGGCTCATTATTGGGTGCATACACTGTACATTTGCTAAACCCGGAACTTCTTAAGCCATTAATGTTAATTATGCTCGGAGCTGTAGCAATTTTTACTATTTTCAAGAAAGATTGGGGAAGTATTTCAACACAAAAAAAATTAACCAATTACCAAGTCATTATTTTTTTAGTTACGATATTTGCCATTGGCTTCTATGATGGGTTTATTGGACCTGGAACAGGATCATTTTTAATTTTTTCTTTTTTGTTAATTGGTTTTGATTTTTTAAAGTCTGCAGGAAATGCAAAATTTTTAAACTTTAGTAGTAATATTGCTGGATTGTTAATGTTTATGTTTTTAGGTCAAGTAAACTACACTTATGGGATCATAATGGGGATTGCACAAATAGCTGGTGCAATTTGTGGTTCAAAATTTGCAATAAAAAAAGGAAGTGGTTATGTACGTGCTTTGTTTATTGCAGTAACCTGTTTATTATTAGTGAAGAATATTTATGATTACATTCAATAACTAGTAAAATACAGTTTTTCTTTCAAAATCACAAAATGAAAGTGGAACTTTTAAATAACCATTGATGGCTAAGAAGGTAGGAAAATAGGACTGGATTCAAAAAAGGCACTCTAGTTTATCGAATGGGGTTAGATTGTTGAAACTTAAAATAGTCAATAGGAAAATGGATTTTAAGGGACATTTAATGATGATAAATAGCATTTTTGAATGAACTTTTAATGTTTTTAAAAGTTAATCTGTGAGAGCAATATCATTAATTAAATAACACTAGAAATGAATTTTTTAGATGTTAAAAATTTTTTGAGCTCTTTTAGAAAACATTTTCGATTTTTTAGTTAAAATATATGTTTGATCTTAATTGATCTACAATCTGATGAATATAAAACAGTTAGATTACTCTAAGTAAAGGCTATTTGATTAGGGGTTAAAGCATACTTTTTTTGATGAATAAGTTGATTGGAATGGAGGGGTGCTCGACTCCTATGGGATTAGCGAGAAGGCTAAAGACCCCGCAGGAGCGCCGAGGAGGCTCAGGTCTCGCCATGGAAAGCGAGCATCCTATAATGGAAATCAACATCACTCTACCCCTTTTACGATAATTTGATAATTAATTGACAAGGTAGTTTTTCTACAGCATGACCCCAGTTTATCAACTGGGGTGTTTTTTTTGACTTAAATATCATTAAAATCAAACTTTATTGCTCTACAACCAACAAAATAAAAGAGAATCGATTGAATTGGGTTTTATAGATTTGAATAATTTGTGACAAAATATAATTATGCTAATAAACAATATCTTATAATAATATTTTTTATTGAATTTGATGAAAATGTGAGGTAAGATTGTTTGGTCTGAAAATTAGTCCAATTGAGAAACTTTATACAAATTATTAATCGGAGTTGTTGTTTATGTTACCAAGAATACCAAATACTTTTATAATCATTCTAGGTTTTATGTTATTTGCACTGTTTTTTGGAGCAGGAAATCTAATTTTTCCACCCATACTTGGACAGTTAGCCGGAAAAAACTTATGGATTGCCAATGCAGGATTTTTAGTAACTGGAGTTGGATTACCATTGTTAGGTGTTACAGCCTTTGTTTTTTCAGGTGAAAAAAATTTGCAATCTTTAGCTAGACGTGTACATCCGTTGTTTGGTATTGTATTTACTACGGTTCTTTATCTAGCAATTGGTCCATTTTTTGCTATCCCTAGATCTGGGAATGTATCATTTGAAATAGGCGTTAAACCTTTTTTAACAAATGATGCAAATCCTGGTGCATTAATCATATTTACCATCTTATTTTTCACAGTTACTTGCTTGCTATCGCTTAATCCTTCAAAGATTATTGATGTAGTAGGAAAATTTCTAACTCCTATTAAGTTAACGTTTATCGGATTGCTTGTGGTTATTGCTATAGTTCATCCAATTGGGAAATTTCAAGAGCCATTCAAAGGATACACAACAAATGTGTTTTTTAAAGGTTTCCAAGAAGGTTATTTAACAATGGATGCGCTTGTAGCTTTTGTTTTTGGAATTATTATTGTAAACGCAATTAAAGGAAAAGGAGTTACTACTAAAAAACAGCTTATGATCGTTTGTGGAAAGTCAACAGCAATAGCTGCTTCACTTTTAGCAATAATCTATTCTGCTCTTTCTTATATGGGCGCATCAAGTGTGGAGAAACTTGGTCGATTAGATAATGGGGCTGAAGTTTTAGCGAAAGTTTCAGACTATTATTTTGGTTCTTATGGAGCAATATTATTAGGTTTAATGATTACAGTGGCATGTTTGACTACGAGTGTAGGTCTAATCACTGCTTGTTCTACCTTTTTTCATGAATTGTTTCCAACCATTTCTTATAAAAAAATTGCGATCATTATGACTGTATTTAGTACACTTATAGCAAATATAGGGTTAACACAGCTAATTAAAGTTTCAATTCCTGTATTAATGACACTATATCCTATCGCTATATCCTTAATTTTCTTAACATTCTTACACTATATATTCCAAGGTAGGTCAGAGGTGTATCAAGGTAGTTTGATTTTAACTTCTATTGTGAGTCTATTTGATGGGTTAAATTCAGCTGGGATTCAAATTGAAGTGATTCATAATTTTTTCACAAAGTACCTCCCGTTGTATAGTTTAGGTTTAGGTTGGATATTACCATCTATAATTGGTGGTTTTATTGGTTATTTTATTAGTATGTTACGTAAAAAAAATAAGAAAAATATTCCTACTTCAATTCGAAAGATAAGTTAATTATAGGAAATTAAAAAAGCTTTTTAACTGTAAATATTCTTAATAAGTTAGTAATGGTTTTGGGGGAGAATTTTTTTAAATTGATTCAAAAAGTGACACTTGTTTCATCAGAAAGGGGAGGGAATAGAATGGCAGAAAAAGAATTGAAAAAAGGATTAAAAGCACGCCATATTCAGATGATTGCTTTAGGCGGTACAATCGGTGTAGGGTTATTTATGGGTTCAACGAGCACAATTCATTGGACAGGCCCATCCGTAATGCTTGCTTATGCAATTTCGGGGATTTTTATCTTCTTCATTATGCGTGCGATGGGGGAAATGCTATACGTAGAGCCAAGTACAGGTTCATTTGCGACATTTGGCCATAAATATATACACCCTTTAGCAGGGTACATGACTGCTTGGAGTAACTGGTTCCAGTGGGTTATTGTTGGAATGTCAGAAATTATTGCAGTTGGGGCATATATGAAATACTGGTTTCCAGATTTACCTGCTTGGATACCAGGAATTATTGCAATTGCAATTCTTGGTGCAGCAAATTTAATTTCTGTTAAATCATTTGGTGAGTTTGAATTTTGGTTTGCAATGATTAAAGTCGTTACAATTTTATTGATGATTGTTGCAGGCTTTGGTCTTATTTTCTTCGGATTAGGAAACGGAGGAAATGCGATTGGAATATCAAACCTTTGGAAAAATGGCGGCTTCTTTACAGGTGGCTGGTCTGGTTTCTTCTTTGCACTTTCACTAGTTGTTGGAGCTTATCAAGGCGTTGAATTAATTGGTATTACAGCTGGAGAAGCAGAAAATCCGAAAAAAACATTAAAAGACGCGATTCAAAGTCTAATTTGGCGTATTTTAATTTTCTATATAGGCGCAATTTTTGTAATTGTAACAGTTTTCCCTTGGGATCAACTAAATTCGCTTGGTAGCCCGTTTGTTGTAACTTTTGCCAAATTTGGTATTACAGCGGCAGCTGGAATTATTAACTTTGTAGTAATTACTGCTGCGATGTCAGGTTGTAACAGTGGGATTTATAGTGCAGGACGCATGCTTTATACATTAGGTATAAATGGACAAGCACCAAAATATTTTACGAAAGTCTCAAATAACGGAGTGCCTTTATTCGGTACGATCGGTGTACTAATAGGTTTAGTAATAGGCGTTATTTTAAATTTTATTGCACCAAAAAACTTATTCGTGTATGTATACAGTGCAAGCGTACTTCCTGGAATGATCCCGTGGTTTGTCATTTTAATAAGTCATATTCGTTTCAGAAAAGTAAAGGGAGATGAAATTAAAAATCATCCTTTTAAAATGCCATTTGCACCATTTACTAACTACTTAACTTTAGCTTATCTAGTAATGGTATTAATCGGTATGTGGTTTAATGATGACACACGTATCTCACTTATTGTAGGAATTATTTTCTTGGGAATCCTAGTTATTTGTTTCTATGCTTTCGGTATCGGAAAACGTGTTCCAATAGATACTCAAACAGATGAAGATATAGCTAACTAATAATTGAATTGGTTTGATGGTAAGTTGTTCCTTCGAACATAGCTTTTCAATAATAAAGTAAACAATCAATGCGTTCGTATGATTAGATCAAACAGTAATAAACTGGATGAGACTAGAATACGAACGCATTTTTTAATTAGCTGAATGATGAAATCTATAAATACTCAGTGCAAAATAAAAAATTTTTTAAACAGTGCAAAAAATAAAAAAATAAATATTTTGACTATTTTTATATTTTATGACAAAATGTTAAAAACTAAATAGTAGGGAATAGGTGTAAATGAATTTAAAAGTTTGAAATCATTTACTTAAAAGGGAAGTTTGGTTTAATTCCAACACGGTCCCGCCACTGTAATAGAGGAGTAAATAAGAAGATGCCACTAATTAAAATAGGGAAGGCTTTTATTTACTATGATTCTTAAGTCAGGAGACCTGCCGATTCTAACGACGCTGTTTGACCTACGAGAGATAGGGAGGTGCCTTATGGAAAGAAAGCTTAAGTTAACGTATTCTAATTATTTATGTTTTCCAACTTAAAGGCATTTTTGTCTCTTATGAGGTAAAAATGCTTTTTTATTTTAGTTAAAAGGAGAGGGAAAGAATGACATGCATAAGTAATCTGGGATATCCGAGAATTGGTGAAAATCGTGAATGGAAAAAAACGTTAGAAAGCTTTTGGCAAAATAAAATTAATGAAGAAGAATTTGAAAAAGAAATGAAATCACTGAGATTAAGCTCAATAAAGAAACAACATGATTTAGGTGTGGAGCTAATTCCTGTAAATGATTTTACGTATTATGATCATGTGTTAGATTTTGCGACTATGTTTGGTTGGATTCCTAGCCGATTTGGTGACATAAATGAAAGACCAAGTCTAGATACATATTTTGCATTAGCAAGAGGGAGTAAAAATATCGTAGCTTGTGAAATGACGAAATGGTTTAATACAAACTATCACTATATCGTTCCTGAATATAATAAAGACAAGCAATCAAGATTACTATTCAATAAGCCATTAGAAGCTTACAAAGAGGCACTAGTTGAGCTTGGCATAAAAACGAAACCTGTCATTCTAGGAATCTATACATTTGTACAGTTAGCTAAAGGTTACCAAGAAGAGGAAAAACGAAACATAATTAGTAATTTAGTATACCTTTATATTCAAATGCTTAAAGAGCTTGAGAATGAAGGTGTTGAGTGGGTCCAAATTGATGAACCATGTTTTGTGTTAGAAGAATCGAGCGAAGATATTCGTTTTATGAAAGAAGTTTATGAGCAAATTGCTAAAGCTGTACCTTCATTATCAATCATGCTTCAAACATACTTTGAAGCGGTTGAACAATATAAAGAACTAATTTTGTTCCCAGTAGCTGGCATTGGTCTTGATTTTGTACATGGTAAAGATGGAAATTTACAGTCGATTATGGAATACGGATTTCCAAATGACAAAGTACTAGGTGTTGGAATAATTAATGGACGTAATATTTGGAGAAATGATTTAAATGATTCCATTGATTTTTTAAATTCTCTCAAAAAAGAAGTAAATCCAAAAGATTGGTGGATTCAACCGTCATCTAGTTTGCTTCATGTACCAGTTACAAAAATTGAAGAGAATTTCTTAAATGAAACATTATTCGAGGCATTATCATTTGCCGATGAAAAATTAAAAGAGTTAGTTTTACTAAAAAGTTTATTTATAAATAAAGCGAACATATTTGAAAATGAAGTTAAATATGTAAGCAATTGTTTAGTAAATTTAAAACAGCTTAGCGAAAAAAATCACTCAACACGTAATGAATTGGATTCAATTAATGAAGAAGATTTTAGAAGACCAGTACCATTTCATTTAAGATATCCATTACAAAATAAAGTAATGAATTTACCGGTTTTACCAACGACAACAATTGGAAGTTTCCCTCAAACGAAGGAAATTAAACAAATAAGACAGCAATGGCGGAAAAAAGCAATTGATGAATCAGAATATATGGATCAAATAAAATTAAAAATTAAAGAATGGATTGAAATTCAAGAAAATATTGATATGGATGTATTAGTACATGGTGAGTATGAGCGTACTGATATGGTTGAATATTTTGGTGAGAAACTTGAGGGATTTGCATTTACGAAAAAAGCATGGGTTCAATCTTATGGATCACGCTGTGTTAAACCGCCAATTATTTATAGTAAGGTCGAATTTACAAAGCCGATTACTGTAAATGAATCTGAGTATGCTCAAAGCTTAACAACTAAACCAGTCAAAGGGATGTTAACAGGTCCAGTTACGATATTAAATTGGTCATTTGTCCGTGAGGATCATACAAGAGAGGAAATAGCAAATGAAATTGCATTAGCTTTACGTAAGGAAGTAAAAGCACTTGAAGCTGCTGGCATTTCAATTATTCAAGTTGATGAACCGGCAATTCGAGAAGGTTTACCTTTGAAGCGAAAAGATTGGGATCAATATTTACATTGGGTAACGAGAGCATTTCGTTTAGCTACTTCAAGCGTTCGAAATGAAACGCAAATACATACACATATGTGTTATAGCAACTTTAGCGATATTATGGAAACAATTATTGATCTAGATGCAGATGTTATTTCAATTGAACATGCAAGAAGTCATCAAGAATTTTCTGCTTATTTATCAGACTCCCCTTATCCATTTGGAATTGGTTTAGGCGTGTATGATATTCATAGTCCGAGGGTACCGTCAATTGAGGAAATGGAAGAAAATATTTTAAGTTCATTAAAAGTTTGTGATGCAAATAGATTTTGGGTTAATCCAGACTGTGGTTTAAAAACGCGCAATGAAGCTGAGGTAATAGATGCCTTATCAAACATGGTAAAATCTGCGAAAAAAGTCCGACAAAAATATTATTCAATTATTTAATGATAGGGTGAAATCGATGAATGGTAGATATGTAAAAGAATCTAGAGTATTTGATAGTAGTAGAATATTTCCAACTGATTTAAATAACCATGGTACATTATTCGGAGGAAAAATGCTTGCCGCAATGGACTTAATAGCCTCTATTTCAGCCACAAAGCATTCAAGAATGGAATGTGTAACCGCATCGATGGATTCAGTAGAATTTTTATGTCCAGTTCGAGAAAGTGACTGCATATATTATGAATCGTTCGTGATCTTAACAGGATCAAGCTCAATGGAAGTATTTGTTCGAGCAACTGCCGAAGACCTACTTTCAGGTGATAAAAGAGTTGCTGCAACATGTTTTGTAACTTTTGTTGCACTTAAAGATGGAAAACCACATAAAGTAGTAGAGGTTATACCGGAAACTGAGGAAGAAGTTAAATTACAGCAATTAGCATTTAAGCGATTAGAAAGTCGCCAATTAAGAAAGAAATTGAGTAAGGAATTGGCATTAATTTGGAAAGAATAAAAAGAAAGCATTGAAATCATACTAAAAGTAAGCTAATATGTAATTAATAATTTTAAGGAGGCATCAAATTTAGACACTATGTACAATATCCGATAACTTTTTAAGCTAACGAATTTTATAGCAAAAAAGTACTCTGCCTGAAATCAGAGAAATTGGATAACTATGTCTATTTTTTGAGCCCATAATTAATATTAAATTAATCCATTGTAGTAAATTGCACGGGTTTATTTACTATTACATTTCATTTGAAATATAAACAACGTATATATTTTTCATATATACTCGGCTTATTAAATCACATCCAATTTACACACAGGCAGATACTGCTTGTGTGTTTTTATTTTCTCTCGTTTTAAGGATGGAATTATAAGAGAGAATGATATTTTAAAATCGGATGGAGTGAAGTATATGTTTATTATAAAAGCAACGAATATAGAAATAGAATTAAATGGAAATACAATATTTAAAAATGGAAACTTAGACATAAAAGAAAGTGAAAGGGTAGCATTAATTGGTGAAAATGGAGTTGGAAAATCAACATTTATTAATGCCCTATTAGGTAATATTCCATTGAAAAAAGGAATGCTGCAAATTCACTATTCAAAAGATGAGATTGGTTGGCTTTTAACAGATGAAGAGAATCAGGAAATTTTGTTGGCAAGGGAAGTGATCGAATCATTTGATCAAGAGCGATATTTCATTAAAAAGAATTTAGAAAAGTATTTACTTGATTTGTCTAATGAAGAAAATCTCGCTAAATATAACGAGAGTTTAAGTAAATATTTAGAATTAGATGGCTATGATTGGGAAACAAAAATAGATCAAGTTTTGAAGAAATTTCAATTACCGCAAGAGTTATGGAATATCCCGTTTAGTCATTTAAGTGGTGGGCAAAAAACAAAAGTTAAATTGGCTAAAGTAATGATGAAGCAACCAAAGCTTTTAATTTTAGATGAACCAACAAATCATTTGGACACTGAGTCAATTAAGTGGTTAACGGAATGGTTACAGAACTTTAAAGGTAGTGTTCTTTTTATTTCGCATGAACGACAATTCATTGATGATGTTGCGACTGTTACAGTTGAATTAACTGAAAATGGTACATTTAAGTATAATGGTGGCTATTCAACATATAAAATACAAAAAGAACATGAGCGAAAAACCCAGCAAGCACAATATGAAAAACAAGAAGCAGAAAAGAAAAAACTTATTGAAACAATTAATCAATATAAACAATGGTTTACAAGCTCGCATAATGCTGCTAGTGAACGAGATCCATTTGCTAAGAAAAAAGCAGCAAAGAACGCATTAAGATTTAAATCTAAAGAAAAGGATTTAGATCGATTAGAGAAAAGAAAAGTCGAAAAACCAAAGGAAGTAAAAACAATTTCAGCGAGCTTTGAAAATGAATCATTTTCAGCAAAACAAATGATCACAATTGAAGGTGTTAATTTTTCATATGATGAAAAATCGTTATTTAACCAAGTGGACTTTATATTAAATCGAGAGGATCGTTTAGCTGTAATCGGAAAAAATGGTTCTGGAAAATCTACATTTTTAAAATTATTAACAGGATTATTGATTCCTAATAATGGATCTGTAAGGCATAATCCACAATTAAAAATAGGTTATTTTATGCAGGAGCTTGAAGCGTTAAATGAGGATTCAACAATTTTAAATGAAATTTTATCACTACCAAATATGACTGAAACAGAAGCAAGAACAATTTTAGCATGTTTCCTTTTTAGAAGAGAGGATGTATACAAAAATATCGCTCAACTAAGCATGGGTGAGAAATGTAGAGTTGCTTTCGTAAAGTTATACTTTTCTGATGCTAATCTACTAGTGCTTGACGAGCCAACAAACTATTTAGATATTCACACGAGAGAAAGAATTGAAGAAGCATTAGCTGCATATCCTGGAGCAGTAGTTGTAGTGTCACATGATCCTTATTTACTAAAAAAGGTCTCAAATCGAGTAATTCATATTGAAAATGGAAATCTTTATGAATTCAAAGGATCTTTTGCGGAATGGAACGGTAGACAGAACATCTCAAACGATCGACAAACTTTATTAAATGAACGAATTAAAATACAACTAGAAATAGCTGCAATGAATGCAGAAGAAAAAGATACGGATGAAGAAAAGAAAGTTCAAATTTCACAAATCGTTAAATTACAAAAGGAACTAGATGGAATAAATGAAAGGTTAAGTGTAGATATAAAAGGAAAAACAATATAAAATAGATTTACAATTCGACTTAACCATTTAATTTCATATAATAACAGATAAAGATGTTACAGACTATTGAAATATGATAACGATTTAAATAAATGGACTAAAGTGCATAAAAAAAACAAATCACTTAAGTTTGAGTACTTAACGCGATTTGTTTTTTGCTTTTCCTAAACCTTTTAACTTGCTTTCAACACATCATTTACATCATGAATAACGACAAACGCTTTTGGATCAATTGTGTGAATTATTTTTTTAAGTTCAAATAGTTCTTTATTATTAAGAATAATGTATAAGGACTCTTTTCTTAGGCCAGAGAAGTGGCCTTTTGCAGGATAAATCGTTACGCCTCGATTCATTTCATTTGATACGATTTGTGCAATTTCATTTGCTTGATCGGAAATAATCGTAATCGCTTTTTTAGGATTTAATCCTTCCATAATAAAATCTAAAACTTTAATACCGATATAAATAGAAATAACAGTATATAACGTTTTCTCAAAGCCGATGACAAAATAACCACCTAAAACGACAATTAGATCAAATAATAGTAAAGATTTGCTAATACTCCACCCAAATGATTGATGAACCATTTGAGCAAGAACCGTCGAACCACCTGTTGTACCACCCGCACGAAAGACAATTCCTAACCCTAGACCAATTAAGACACCTGCAAAAATAGTACCTAGTAAAGTTTCACTAGTTGGTACGCCATAACCGTCGGTAATACGTAAGAAAAATGAAATCGCTACGATTGAAATAACTGTATAAATTATTAGTTGTTTCTTTAAATATTTATATCCAATTATTAACAAGGAAGCATTTAGAACAAAATACACCACATCAGGTGACCAGTTAAATAGATAATAAGTAATCATCGTAATACCGGTAAAGCCACCTTCAGCTAATTTATTCGGTATGGCAAAGAAGTTAACACCGACTGCAAATATAGCTGATCCAACAAGGAGATATAAAATATCTACGAAGTTTTTACGCACAGTTACCCCTCATTTTCTATCAGATTTTTTTCACTTCTATCATTCTACCGAATAATAAGTTTTGAATCAAAATATTTCTATTAAACAAATTATTTATTATTAGTCATAGTAATATCCACATTTTCATAGGTTTATAAAGAGACAAGCTATTAAGGGGGAATAATTATGGTATTTGCTACACCTGGAAAATCTGGTTCATTAATTACGTTTAAAAATCGTTATGACAATTTTATTGGTGGGGAATGGGTACGACCAGTAAGGGAACAGTATTTTGGAAATGTATCGCCTGTAACTGGACAAGTCTTTTGCGAGGTAGCTAGATCCACTTCCGAAGATATCGAAAAAGCACTAGATGCAGCACATGGTGCAAAAGGTAAATGGGGGAGAATGTCAGTAACTGAGAGGGCAAATATTTTACATAAGATTGCTGATCGTATGGAAGCGAATAAAGAATATCTTGCTGTCGCTGAAACTTGGGAAAATGGTAAACCTGTTCGTGAAACTTTAGCCGCAGATATTCCATTAGCAATTGACCATTTCCGTTATTTTGCCGGATGTATCAGGTCGCAAGAAGGATCACTCGGTGAACTTGATGGTGATACAGTTGCATATCATTATAAAGAGCCATTAGGGGTAGTCGGTCAGATTATTCCATGGAACTTTCCAATTCTAATGGCTGTTTGGAAGCTTGCTCCAGCCCTAGCTGCGGGGAATTGTGTTGTACTAAAACCGGCTGAGCAAACGCCAACTTCAGTATTAGTTTTAATGGAACTAATTCAAGATTTATTGCCACCTGGAGTTGTTAACGTTGTAAACGGATTTGGACTTGAAGCAGGTAAACCATTAGCTTCAAGTGATCGAATTGCGAAAATTGCATTTACTGGTGAAACTTCAACTGGCCGATTAATTATGGAATATGCTTCAAAGAATTTAATTCCTGTTACATTAGAATTAGGTGGTAAATCTCCTAATATATTCTTTGAAGATGTAGTAGACAATGAAGAGTTTTTCGATAAAGCACTTGAAGGCTTTACGATGTTTGCTTTAAATCAGGGAGAAGTATGTACATGTCCTTCAAGAGCGCTTATTCATGAATCAATTTATGAGGAATTTATGGATAGAGCAGTAAAGCGTGTTAAAGCGATTAAACAAGGAAATCCATTGGATCCTGAAACAATGATTGGTTCTCAAGCTTCGCACGAGCAATTGAATAAGATCTTATCTTATTTTGAAATTGGAAAGAATGAAGGTGCTGAAGTTTTAGTTGGTGGTAGTCGCAATGTGCTGGATGGAGAATTGAAAGATGGTTTTTATGTAAACCCGACCATTTTTAAAGGGAACAATAAAATGAGAGTATTCCAAGAAGAAATTTTTGGTCCTGTTGTTTCGGTTACTACATTTAAAACAAAAGAAGAGGCATTGGAAATCGCTAACGATACATTATATGGATTAGGAGCGGGTGTATGGACACGTGATATGGATACTGCTTATCGATTCGGACGCAACATCGAAGCAGGTAGAGTTTGGGTAAACTGCTATCACGCATATCCTGCGCACGCAGCCTTTGGTGGATATAAAAATTCAGGCGTAGGTCGTGAAACACATAAAATGATGTTGGACCACTATCAAAATACAAAGAATTTGCTAGTTAGTTATTCACCGAGTAAACTAGGATTCTTTTAATAACTTTTACACTCTAGTATTCATTTACTGGAGTGTTTTTATTTAAGTTGAAAGAAGACATTAAAATAATATTTTCTAAAATCCATACATAAAAACTAGTAGCTATTTAATATGTTAAATAAAAAGTATAAATTGGAGGGACTAAATATGTTAGAGCTAGTAATCTATGTATTGATCATTATAGTACTGTATAGTTTCATTCAATTATATTTAAACCGAAAGTGGAAGTTAATCTATACTACGTTTGGATATGAAAACTATTTTATCATTATTGGTAAATTGAAGAAGAATGGAATTGAGTATAAAACGAAATTACCGATGAATTTTAATGGTAAGAGATTTAATGAGAATACACAATATGATATATATGTAAAAAAAGATATAGAACATTTGGCATTACAGTCTTTATATCAAAATTGATAGATATTATTACAATAACAATCAAATTTTATGAAAAAATATGTAAATTTCCACTGCAAGAAGCTCGCTTTCAAGGGGTGAGATTTAGCTTCCTAGTTTGTTAGCAAAGTAACTTTTAAATTTTGGCTAATAATTTCCTATAGGAAGCGAGCATCCTTTTAAATATAAGGTTATAATATTACTCCAGCAAAGTTTCCACGTAATACTTGTTTATTCTTCTGATTTGTACATAAGAAGGATGACATGATTGATATTCTATTAGCTTGTTTTTCAAATTTCTCGATTGTAACTTCACAGGTTATTGTATCTCCTGAGTAAACTGGGCTTAAAAATTCGAAATTTACCGTTCGTGCTAGTACGTTGTGATCTCCACCTATTTTAGTTGGTAAAGTTTGGAGTTAACAAACCTTGAATGACAAGTCTTCCTTGTTCATCAGGCGTGATATGATGTGCGCCTGCATCACCAGAAACCTTCGTAAACAATTCAACATTTTCAACTGTAAAAGTTCGTTCAAATGTAATAATATCGCCTACTTGTAATGACAATTTTTTCACTCCCAAAAATAAAAGTATTAATTCTCTTAATTAATAGTTCAATTTCTTATCATACTATCCTTCAAGATCGTTAAATAAATGGCAATAATTAATTACGGGGTGCCCATAAAATTACAGACACACCGATTAAACAGATTGCTGCACCAATCCAATCATAAAAATCAGGTGATTTTTTATCGACACCCCAGCCCCATAAGATTGAAAGAACGATAAATACGCCTCCATAGGCAGCATAAACTCTACCAAATGATGGGAAAATTTGAAACGTTGCAATGACACCATAAAGTGCCAAAATAAGCCCTCCTATTAATCCAAAATATGCAGATTGACCTTCTCTTAGCCATAACCATATAAGGTATCCTCCACCAATTTCAGCTAAACCGGCTAATAAAAAAACAAATATTGCAGTTATCAAAATTACTTCTTCCTTTCAATTAAAATATGTTCCTTATTTTAACAATAAAGTATAAAAGAAACTATATTTCTATTTTGTATATCATCGTTCTTAGAAATGAATTTCGGTACTAATAGAACTATTCCTATCATAATTTTGTAGAAGAAAATAATATGAAGGAGGTGTAATGTTAGTTGTTAAAAGTTAAAGTAAATTTACGTCCCGTTGTTAGTAAGATTAATTTACCGACTGTTTTGAAAACAGCTATTCTTCCAGGCGATTCAATTGAAAGACTCTTTATCGCAACACAGGTAGGAGAGATCTTTTACATAGGAAATGGAGAAATCAGGACTTTTTTAGATATTCGCCCTCGGGTATTAAAATTAGGTGAAGAGGGAGGCTATGATGAACGCGGATTGCTTGGGCTAGCATTTCATCCTAATTTTTATCATAATGGGTTGTTTTATCTTCATTATTCAGTAGCTGGTTCTCAGGGTCCAGGTGCTCTTTCTACCCATTTTAAACCTAATCCGTGTGATCCTAAAACATTAAATCTAAAATGGCTAAATAGGGAAACTAAATATAATCATATTGATACAGTTGAAGAATGGGTTTTACAATCAAATGGTCAGCCACAAAAACGACGGACATTATTGAACATCAGAAGACCATTCTTGAATCATAATGGTCTTAATACCTTAAATTTTTCACCTGAAACTAGTAAACTTGTTTTAACAACAGGAGATGGTGGATCGGGCTATGATCCGTTTAATTTAAGCCAGGACAACTTGGAAATTGCGGGTAAAATAATTGAAATTGATGTAGGGAAAAATATAAACGGCAATAATCCCCCTATTGTCACTCGATTTAATGAACTTCCAACAAGTATTCAGGAAACTCTTACAGTAATGGCTAAAGGTGTTCGGAATATAATGGGTATTTCCTATCAAAGATTTTATAATCAATATATCAAATATGTAGGGAATGTCGGTCAGGACTTGGTGGAATCGCTTTTTTCATTTGTTCACTATAAACCTATACCAGTTTCACAGTTAATCCACATGAATTCTGAAGCTGAAATGGAAGGATTTATTAACTTCGGCTGGAGAGGCTGGGAAGGTGCTTTTCCGACCTCAACAATAGAAGGTTGCGCTGAAAATTCAGATTTGGATAAGAAAACAATAGCTTATTACAATGAATCAGTAACACTTTCAGCCAGCCGTCTTCAGCCTTTAACTAGCTATTTTCATAAAGATCCAAGACATGATAAATTCGAAGGAACTGCACTTACAGGAGTCCAAGCATACATGGGGAATGAAATACCTAGTTTAGCTGGTAGCGTCGTATTTACCGATTTGGTACGAAAGGGATCTCAAGCACAAGTTAAAGGAGTTTTAGCTTATACGAAATTAAGACCAGATGGTAAACAAAGTGATTTCAGTGTTATACAAACAGATTATGACTTTGGATCTCAACCGGCCTATTTTGTAGGTTTGGGAACGAATTTAAATCAAACAAAAATCTATTTAGCCGTTTATGGTTCGATGAAAGTGACTGATTTAAACATGGGAACGATTTTTGAAATTGTACAGTGACTTTTAGAATTTTGTCTTTTATGAGTTTATCTATTATGTAGATCATTATAACATTCCAGTTGTTGTAAGGATAAGTCGATCTAAATTTTTGACTGAGAGAAGTAACGTTTGTATCTTTTCCGTATACAAATGTTACTTCTCTTTTTGTTTATAGTTAAAGCTACTGACTATATAAGGAATTTAATTAGTAAAATCCTTCTGTAAACCCTACTTTTTTGTTTAATAGTTTTAAAGAGAGCTACCGGATTTTCAGAATGTAGCTTGTTTTTTTGAAGTAATTGTCAGTTATGTGGAATAAAATGGAATTGTTTGATACAGTAGGATTAAACATATCATCGCATACTGGGGAGAAAATCAATGGGATATATTATGGATTTAAGAAAAGTTGTCGGTAGTCGACCTATCTTAATGGCAGGTGCAAATGTTATTCTACTAGATTCAAAAAAGAGGGTATTATTACAATTAAGAAAAGATAATAAGACTTGGGGATTACCTGGTGGGTCATTAGAGTTGGGAGAAAATTTAGAAGAAGTAGCTAAAAGAGAATTGAAGGAAGAAACTGGACTAACAGCATTGAATCTTGAGTTTTTTAATATTTTTTCTGGGAAAGAATTTTATTATAAATATCCTCATGGAGATGAGGTGTATAATGTAATTGCGACTTATCTTTGTACTGAATATACAGGTCAATTAGAGAAAGAAGAAAGCGAAGTGCTCGAGTTAAACTTTTTTAGTTTTGACCATCTTCCAACAGATATTAATCCACCCGAACTTCCTATTTTAAATTCGTTTAAGGATTCCAACTATTTAGAAAATAGAATTAAGACCAAATAAAGATAAAAAAGGATCTTTTTGTAAGATCCTTTTTTCATTTTCAATTATATATTTTGATATTTTGTTAAACCTTTAAAAATTAAGTTAATTTTTAATAAAGGTCTAGATTACAATATTAGCTTTTTGTTTTATGTTATTTTGTAGTTGAAGTTGCAGCTTCGTTTTTGCAGTTTTCGCAAGTTGAATAGATTTTCACAACTTTTTTATACTCCGCGTATTCAATCGTTTCTTCGCATTCTTTACAGATTAAAATTTGCATTAGAAACACCTCCTAAACCCACTATAACACGTTCGAATCACGATTTCTCCAGGGACTTTACCCACCCTGTGGACGTGAATTGTCCCAGTTGAAAAAACGTTGAAATAGCAAGGTTTGCAAGCAGAAATGGACTTGAAAAAATTTTTTATCGTTTTAAAAAAAACAAAAAATAGTATCGTGTGATTCTGTTTCTGGTATCAATTCTGTCCATGAAAAACAAATAACAATTTATCTATTTTTTTATCTATTTTTTTATTTTAATTAAAGGCTATTTGAAAAGTTAGTTGTTGAAGGGGGAGGTTATCCGTATTTGAGCCAAATAGCCGTTGGTTAGCTCAGATTGTTTCCAGTTTCATTATATTTATTGGTTATATAATGATTGCTTCTTTTACAAAAGGAAAACAGACTTGCATGAAATTAGCAAATACTTATGTAGTGTATAAATAAAGTAAGCTTTTTAAGAAGGAAAGTGCATTCATTTATAGAACTATCAAGTATAATTATTGAAGTAAAACAACTGATTTGACTAATAAAAAATAAGTAGGTGATTCTTTATGACAAATAAAGCAAAGATAAAAGATATTATTGAAGAATTGGAAATGCAAATTGATGGTTATCGTTCATTTGTAAAGATAAAAACTGGTGAAGTTTTTTCGGTTGCTGAAGAGGATCTTATTGATGCTGAAGATGAAAAGCCTATAGATGATGATTTACAAGATTGGCAGGTAGAAAATTTAGAAATCGCAAATGAAATTGTGGGAAATTTTGAGGACTATAAAGAATTACCTTCAAAATATGAAATTGATGAATATAAAATGATGAAAGACTTTTGTTTAACAGTTAAAGATGAGAAAATACAAAACTTATTACTTATAACAATCGAGGGAAAAGGCGCATTTAGAAGATTTAAAGATGTAGTTATAGAGTTAAATATTGATTTGGATTGGTATAGTTATCGTGACAGACGCTATAAAGACTTAGCAATCGCATGGTGTCAAAAAAATGATATCGAATACATAGATTAGGAATTTTAAAAAATTAGAGTTGAGAGATTCGTGCCAGTTTGATTCTAAAGTCAATCAATTAAATATTCGCAAAGTATACATGCAAGGAATGTTGACGAGTCTTACAAATCCAAAAGTATCTTTATTTTTTCTTTCGTTTCTTCCTCAGTTCATCGATACAAACGTCTCAGGTCCTATTCCTTTTCTAATCTTAGGTCTGACTTTTACATTTACAGGTTTGTTGTGGTGTTTATTTGTTGCGTATTTTTCTTCGTATTTTACAAAAAAACTAAGAGGAAACCGAAAAGTTGGCATAGTATTAAACAAACTATCAGGAATAATCTTTATTGGCATGGGGATCAAGCTTCTTCAAACAAAATCTCTTAACTAAATTTATTAAAGCTTAGATCCCCCCTAAAACAATTAAAATGTAAAAAATTCCTTCAGTTCTCGCTGAAGGGATTTTTTACGTTTTCTATGTAATTAGTTAGTTTTGCAGAGCCAATCTTCTAAAAATAAGTAAAGTAATTTCAACCCAGAACCAGCAATAAAAGAAAGAAAATAATAAAATAATTAGAACAGTATTGATTGAAAAAGTATCAGAAAAACTCGGCCCTAAGACTGGAAAGTGGAAAAGAAATAATAGATTCATAATACCTAACATTAAAAGAGTCGCTCCAGCCGCAATAATTGATAATCTCTTTTTAAAAAAGTGAAAAGCTAAGCCTGTACCAAGTCCCAATAATCCTGTTGTAAAAGGAAAGACAATTAGTTCAGTTGGCTGTAAAATGAATAACAACATAATTGTTAGAAAATAGGATTTTACTCCATCAGTTACGGAAAACATGGAACATAATAGAATGGGTGCGGTGGCGAGGGGACTTAAAAATAATCCTATACCTGGTAATAGGCCACCTGCAGCTTGAAAAAGTGCAGCAATACAAGCAAATATAGATGCTAAAATAAATTTTTTGGTTTTATTATGTTTAGTGAATTTTAGTTGAAACAATCGGACCTCTTCAGTGATTGGTTTAAAAAAATACACATTTTCACCTCATTTAATTTTCGATATACATCATTTATATGAGAATAATCACATAGCAATGCGACAAACATGTTAAGGCAGGACGATGTATTGATAACAAACATAAATAAATGTATGATAAATACATTAAGAATTGCATGAAAATTTCAAAATTGAGGGGGAAAGCTATGAATATTAAAATTGATAAAGAATATGTACTACAAACCGCAAAACAATTACTAGAGTTTAATAGCCCAAGTGGTTTTTGCTTTGAAATTATGGAGTTAATTCAGTCTTGGACAAATAGTTTAGGATATGATTTTGAAACGACTAATAAAGGTTGTGGCGTAATCACAATTCCAGGTAAAAGCAATGAGCAAGTCATCGGATTATCTGCACATGTTGATACATTAGGGGCAATGGTTCGATCAGTTACAAGTAAAGGTACTTTAAAATTTACAATTATTGGAGGACCAATCGTACCAACACTTGATAGTGAATATTGTCAAATTAGAACACGTGATGGGAAAATATATACAGGTACATTTTTATCGACAAGTCCTTCAATTCACGTATTCGAAGATAGTAAAACAAAAAAACGTGACCCAGAAAACATGGAAGTTCGTATTGATGAATGTGTTAAGTCAAAAGAAGATGTATTAAATCTTGGAATTTGCCCAGGGGATTTTATTTTCTTCGATCCAAAAACGACAATTACTGAAAGCGGATTTATAAAATCAAGATTTATTGATGATAAAGCAAGTGTGGCATGTTTAATTGGCTTACTTGAATTATTTAAAAGAGAAAAAATTGTACCTACATACACAACAAAATTATTTATTTCAACATATGAAGAAGTTGGTCATGGTTCTTCTTATATTCCATCTGATATTACTGAATTAATTTCAGTTGACATGGGTTGTATTGGAGATGATTTAAGCTGTACTGAATACGATGTCTCGATTTGTGCAAAAGATTCTGGTGGACCATATGATTACAATATGACGACTGATTTAGTCAACTTAGCAAAAGAAAATGAACTTAGCTATGCAGTAGATATCTATCCAATGTACGGCTCTGATACAGTTGCTGCTTTACGAGGAGGACAAGATATTCGTGGCGCGTTAATTGGACCAGGTGTTCATGCTTCTCATGGTATCGAAAGAACGCATTATAGTGCGATGGAAAGTACGATGAAATTATTGTACTTATATTTAACAAAGTAATCATATAAAAGGGGCAGTCCATTGGGACGCCCCTTTTTTTATCTCTAGTACGAGGTATTTATTATTTTAAGTTGAAAAAATGGAGCTTTAGTGAAGAATTTAGCAAAATTTTTATTCTATAGAGTATATATACTAGTTTTCATTTAGAAAGGATCTGTTATTGTACAAGATTTAGTCCAAAAAACCTTAACTGGTATGGGTAATAGTTTAATTTAATTGTGATTCTATGGTATTTAATTGCAGTTTTGCTAAATTTAATTGCGATAACCAGATTTTATTTGCAGTCCACCTTTTTTTCACTATTAAAAAACAAGGCTTCCATTAAAAGTTAGACTTACTGATACCCTCTACTAGTTTAATAATTTAATTTTTGAACGCCATTTAATCGACTATCAAAACGGTCTTCACCATTCGTTTTTATATTTTTCTTTAATGTAAGTGTATAAAAATAAGCAGATACTAACTCACGGTTTTTTTCATGGAGTTTGTCTAATAATAATTTTTTTGTACTAGCACCAACAACGCCATCACTAGTTAAGCCATGATCTAGTTGGAATGCTCTTACTGCCTGATCTGTGCCTTTAGCAAAATAGCCATCGACCCCGTTTGTTGAGTAGCCTAATTTTGTTAATGTATCTTGCAGCCATTCAACCTCTGAACCCACACTTCCAAGTTGTAAACTAGTAGGAATATCTGTTGGTTTTGTTACAACAACACTTCCAGAATCATCATCAAATAAATGATTTGCAACGGCGATGTCTTGGAACGATTGGTTAGATGAAGTGATTAAAACAGTAGCACCTTTTTGAACACGATCATATAACCATTCTACTTCCTCGTCATACATTCGCACACAACCGTGACTAGCATAAGTTCCTATCGAACTTGGATTATTATTCCCGTGGATTGCATAGGTTGTACCCCATGTCCCTCTAGCATTTAAACCTAACCACCGATTACCAAGCGGATTTCTCGGATCACCCCCAGGAATATTCTCTTTATAATAAGGGCGATTAACAATTTTAACGACGATTTTAAACTTGCCTTCAGGAGTTAGATCCTGATTCTTGCCGGTTGCAACTTTAAATACTTTTACCAATTTACCATTTTCATAAAAAGCTAATCTGTTAATTGATTTATTAATAATGATAAATTGTGAAACAGGTTTTGTTTCTGCGGCGAAAGATTGAACAAAAGAAGTGCTCAAAAATAAAAGTAGTACTAATAAAAATAGTAACAAGCGCTTAAACAAAATTTTCACCCCAACAATATATAGAAAATACATAGCTTTATATATTATGAAAGGATCGCTTGTCCTATCTAATAAAATTACAAATTACGAAAAAAATAGATTAATTCAAAAACTAGAATAGGTAAAACGATATAAAAAATGTAAATGGTTGCATTAATGAACAATCTTGTTAAAATAGAAAATGTAAGCGGTTAAATAAGGTATATAAATAAGTGTTTTTTAAAACTAGGGCGCTTTTAATACAAATGAATGCACACGATTGCACAGGTTTGTAAAAGGGTTTGAATGATTTAAAATTTCACATACCATAATTATTTAGAAATGACAATTAAATTTTTTAGTTTTTAAGATTGATACATAATCTAGGAGGCAATTTAAATGGAGAAAAAATGGTGGCATAATAGTGTAGTTTATCAAATATATCCTAGAAGTTTTATGGATAGTAATGCTGATGGAATCGGTGATTTAAGAGGAATAATTGAAAAGCTGGATTATTTAAAGCTTTTAGGAATTGATGTTATTTGGTTGAGTCCTGTATATAAATCTCCTAATGATGATAATGGTTATGATATTAGTGATTATTGTGACATTATGGAAGAGTTCGGAACAATGAATGATATGGATGAATTAATTTCTGAAGCAAATAATCGAGGGATTAAAATCGTAATGGATTTAGTCGTGAACCATACATCTGATGAGCATCCGTGGTTTATTGAGTCTCGCAAGAGCAAAGATAACCCATATAGAGACTATTATGTTTGGAGAGATCCTGTGAATGGCAGTGAACCAAATGACATTCCTTCTGTGTTCAGTGGCAGTGCATGGGAATATGATGAACAAACTAGACAATATTTTTTGCATTTATTTAGTAAACGGCAGCCAGATTTAAACTGGGAGAATCCAAAAGTCCACGAAGAAGTATATAATATGATGAACTTTTGGCTTGATAAAGGAATTGGTGGATTCCGAATGGATGTAATTGATTTAATTGGGAAGATTCCAGATCAAGAGATTACAGCAAATGGTCCAAAGCTACATGAATATTTGCAAGAGATGAATAAAAAGACTTTTGGAAATCATGATGTCCTAACTGTTGGTGAAACTTGGGGAGCAACTCCAGAAATTGCAAAGCTTTATTCGGATCCTGCTCGAAATGAATTAAGTATGATTTTTCAATTTGAGCATATTGGTCTTGATCAACAAGAAGGTAAAGAAAAATGGGATTTAAAGCCATTGAATTTGTTAGAATTAAAAGAAGTTTTTAATAAGTGGCAAACAAAGCTTGATGGAAAGGCTTGGAATAGCCTGTTCTGGAACAATCATGATTTACCACGAATTGTTTCTAGATGGGGGAATGATAAAGAATATCGTATCAAAAGTGCGAAAATGCTGGCTACAATCCTTCATTTAATGCAAGGTACACCATATATTTATCAAGGTGAAGAAATAGGAATGACAAATATTCGATTTGAAAGCATTGATGAATATGATGATATTGAAACGAAAAATATGTATCATGATCGAATTTCAAAAGGATTCAAGCACGAAGACATAATGGAATCGATTTATTCAAAAGGTAGAGACAATGCACGTACTCCAATGCAATGGAATGGAGAAAAGCATGGAGGTTTTACAAAAGGTAAACCTTGGTTAACAGTAAATCCGAATTTTACTAAAATAAATGTCGAACAATCGATAAACGATCCAGATTCAATTTTTCATCATTATCGCAAGTTGATTCAATTGCGAAAAGAAAATCCTGCAATTGTTTATGGTTCTTTCGAAATGCTTGCTGAAAAGGATAATAAAATATTCGCATATGAAAGACAGTATAATGGTGAAAAATTCTTAATTGTAGCAAACTTTACAAATGAGGAATCAAAATTTACTCATAGTAATAGCTATGAAGAAGTAAGTATAATTTTAAGTAATTATAAAGATTCAAGTTTACCGGGTGTGAATAAATATTTAAGACCGTATGAAGCGATCGTGTATAAAATTAAATAAATAAATAAATTATTAAAAATTGTTTGACATTTCAAAGTCCACTCGTATATGATAAGAATATCAAATAAGAAGGAGGTAGGTTAACATGATGATTGTAAGAAAATTAAACGCTGTAGCATCACATAATTTCATAATGATTATGAACCCTATCTCTACGCAGGACGGACCACGTTGAAACATAGATTTCAATTGACGATCTAGCCATGGGTTTATATTACCCATGGCTTTTTTGTGCCAAAAATAAACGGTTCATAACTGTTTATTTTTGGGCGAAACGTTTCTTTATGGCCATGGGGTATGGAAAATATTCCCATGGCCTTTTTTTGTCAAAAAAAGTGGAGGGTTGCGTAGAGTTAGGTTAATTGATACAAGGGAGGTATAAATTTGTCTCGAATTTTAAAATATGTCTTTAGACATAAGCTTTCATTTATTATTGGTTCAATTTCAATGGTTTTAGTAATAGGTGTGGATCATTTAATTCCTTATTTACAAATGATTCTAATCGATGATGGTATTACGAAAGGTAAGGCATCTGTTGTCCTACCAGTAATTGG
The DNA here is from genome assembly GCF_036421055.1 of Gottfriedia acidiceleris. GTDB lineage: Bacteria > Bacillota > Bacilli > Bacillales > Bacillaceae_G > Gottfriedia > Gottfriedia acidiceleris_C. The sequence goes on from NZ_JAZGQS010000001.1 coordinate 193,268, forward strand.
AGGTATTATAGGTGTTACAATCATTAAATCAATTTTTGGTTATGTGAAAGAATATTTATATGACTTAGTAAGTTCAAAGGTTCATGAAGATATAAAAAATGATATGTTCAAGCATATACAAAGTTTTGAATTTAAGTATTTCGACTCGATGAATACGGGTGAATTACTTTCGAGAATCAATGAAGATGTGGAAAATATCTGGCAAACAATTGCGTTTGGTTTAAGATTGTTTGTTGAAAACATTATTTACTTTACTGTCAGTACGGTTATCTTATTTGTTATTAATTGGAAGTTGGCACTAATCTGTTTAGTAATCATGATCCCAATTGGATATATGGGGACGCGTTTAAATCGCTTACTTAATAAAGGTTACGGTAAAATAAGTGACCATACAGCTGAAATCAATACAACAGCTCAACAAAACATTGCCGGTGTAAGATTGGTAAAAGCATTTGCTAGAGAAAAGCATGAGACGTTGAAATTTTTGAAAATGAATCGTGGCTATTATGATTTAAATATGGCTCAAGCTAAAACAATGCGTAAATATTTTCCTAATATTGAATTTTTAACAAATATTGCGCTTGTCGCAATGATTATTATCGGTGGATATTTCGTTTTACAACAAAGTATGACACTAGGTGAACTAGTAGCATTCAGTGGATATATTTGGAACTTAATTTGGCCGATGAGAATGCTAGGCTGGCTAACAGATGTACTTTCTAAAAACCAAGCTTCTGCGAAGAAGATTTTTGAAATTTTAGATCGTAAAACAGCAATCAAAAACAAAGAAGGTGCATACACACCTAATCTTGTTGACGGTTCAGTGGAATATAAAAATGTAAGCTTTAAATACAATGATGAAATTGTTTTAAAAGATATTAATCTATATATTCCAAGCGGTAGTAAAGTAGCGATTATGGGAACGACAGGTGCCGGGAAATCTTCAATTCTTCATCTGATTGGTCGTTCATACGATGTGGATGAAGGTGAAGTTCTAGTAGATGGCGTTAATGTTAAAGATTTCAATCTAACATCATTACGTCAAAATATGTCTCTCGTTTCTCAGGATACTTTCCTTTTCTCAGATACGATTGAAAATAATATTAAACTAGGAAACCCAGAAGCTACAATGGATGAAATCCGTGATGCTTGCCGTATTGCTTGTTGTTTAGACTTTATTGAAGAGCTAGAGGAAGGGTTCAACACGGAAATTGGTGAACGAGGAATTGGTTTATCTGGTGGGCAAAAACAACGTATATCAATTGCTCGCGCATTACTAAGAAATGCTCCGATCCTAATTTTAGATGATGCAACTTCTGCATTAGATATGGAAACGGAATATGAATTATTACACAATTTAAATAAACGCTTCTCACATAGTACAACATTTATCATTGCACACCGTATTTCAGCAGTAAAAAATGCCGATGTCATTTTATTTGTTGAAAATGGAGAAATCGTTGAAAAAGGAAATCATAAACAATTACTTGATAAAAAAGGAAGATACTTTGAAGTCTACGAAGAACAATTCAAAGATTTTGAAACAGTAGAAAGCGGGGTGGTTTAATGGCACAAAATACGATAAATCGTGATGAAGACCAACTAAATCGGAGTAAAACTGAGCTTATACTTAGGCTCGGGACTTATTTAAAACCTTATAAATTAAAAACATTTACCGTTATTTGTTTAATGCTATTTGTAATGGTAATTGGGATATTAAACCCATATTTACTAAAGGTAGCGATTGATACAAATATTAAAAATCACGATGTAAAAGGGCTAATAATAATTGGAGCAGTACTATTAGCACTAAATTTCTTAGCAATGATTGCTTCAAAAATACGTTGGACGATGATTAGTTCCGTAACGAATAATATTTTAGTTAATATTCGTCATGAGCTATACACACATATTCAAAAACTATCATTTACGTTTTTTGATAATCGACCTGTTGGAAAAATTTTGGCTCGAGTAATGGGGGATATTAGTGCTCTCCAAAATTTATTCAACCAAAGTATTCAAACATTAATTCCGGAATTATTAAGCTTAGTTTGCGTCACAGTCGTCATGTTTATCTTAAATGTAAAACTTGCAATCGCATCTGTATCAATTCTTCCATTTTTAGCAATTGCTATGTTTTATATTGAAACACGTGCACGTAAAAGATGGGATGATTACAGAAAGAAACGTTCAAATTTAATTGCGTTTATACATGAAGATTTTTCAGGAATAAAAGTCGTTCAATCCTTTGCGAAAGAAAAAGATAAAGAAAAAGACTTCAAAGAAAAGGTTTCTGAATTAATGGGATCATTCATGAGAGCAGTAAAAATGAATGACTTCTTCTGGCCATTAGTAGAGCTTTCTTGGGGTGTTGGTACTGTAATTGTATTTTATGTTGGATATAAGCTTGTAACTAGTCAAGATATTGAAGTCGGAACATTAATCGCATTTTCAATGTATATTGGCATGTTCTGGCGTCCAATTATGAACTTATCAAACTTTTATAATACATTAATATCAAACTTCTCGGCAGCTGATCGTATTTTTGACATCATGGATATCGATCCAGAAATTATTAGTGAAGAAAATGCACCTCCAATTGGACGAATTAATGGTGAAGTTCAATTTAGAAATGTGACTTTTGGTTATGATGAAAACTCTACAGTCTTAAAAAATGTGAATTTTACAATAAATCCTGGTGAAAAAATTGCATTAGTAGGTGCAACTGGGGCAGGAAAAACGACGATTGTTTCACTTTTAAGCCGATTCTATGATCCTTTAAAAGGTGAAATTTTAGTAGATGGAAACGATATTAAAAAAGTAGATTTAGAATCCTTTAGAAGTCAAATGGGAATTATGCTACAAGATACATTCCTATTCTCAACATCGATTATGGAAAATATTCGATACGGTAAATTAAATGCTACAGATGAAGAAGTAATTGCTGCAGCTAAAGCAGTCCACGCTCATGACTTTATTATTAAAATGGAGAATGGGTACGATACTGATGTAAACGAGAGGGGCTCAAGACTTTCATTAGGTCAAAGACAATTAATCTCATTTGCTCGTGCTCTACTAGCTGATCCTAGAATTTTGATATTAGACGAAGCTACTTCCAATATCGATACACATACAGAAAAGCTTGTCCAAAACGGAATTGAAAAGTTATTAGAAGGTCGTACTTCATTTGTCATTGCCCACCGATTATCAACAATCCGTGACTGCGACAAAATTATGGTAATCGGAAACGGAAATGTTGAGGAAAGCGGTACACATGAAGAATTATTAAGATTAAAAGGACATTATTATAAGCTATACATGGCGCAATATAGCTTCATTAATGATGGAGCATAATTGATTTGTTTTGATTAGATTGGGGCTGTCTCAAAAGTCAGGTTAACTGACACATGAGCGGCCCTTTCTTTATTGGAAAATGTACTAGTTCAAACTTTGAGGCTATTTCAACGGAGTTTTTTTATTTGCAGTTAATTTAATCAATCTTATATAAGAGTTCTTTTTAGATAGAAGGCATATTTACAAGTTTTCGATTTGAAATGATCTGCTTTTTTATGTTTTTTAGAGTGAAATACTTAACTGGTATGGGTACTTTTTTATTTTAAGTCTCTGTTAAAAAAAGAATGTTGATTTTCTTATTCAGCTAAATGGCAGTTTTGTTCAATAAGACATTTAGAATTCATTATGATAAATTATTATATATGAACCGTTATTCAATGCATTCCATCGAAGGAGAAAATATGAGTATGCAGAATGAGTTAAATCAATTAATTAAGGAATCAATATCAATTGCACCTTTATTTAAAGCAAAAGGATTTAAGAAGAAAGGAAAAAACTTTGCTAAGATATTTTCTGACTTTGCTTGAACTGTTAACATCCAATCTTCTAAATGGAATACAAAAAATGAGGTAGAGTTTCTATTTAATACGGGTATTTACTGCGATAAAGTATATACCACTTTATCAGAAATGAAATCCCCGACATTTCCATTAGAAGTAGATTCGATGTTAAGACTACGAATAAGTGATATAAAGAATATACGTGAAAATTGGTATAAGATATCAGATAAAACGGATATCGAAGAAATAAAAAAGCTGGTGGAAAGTGACATTGTAAATGTAATACTTCCATATTTTGAACAATATCAAAACGTTGAAGATATTATAAATGTTTTGGAGATAATGGATGAAAAAGGGGAGTTTGAATGCCCTCATCATTTAACACTTCTCTATCATTATTACGGTTATCCTGAAAAAGCACAAAAAAGAATGAAAGAAGTGTATTTAACTTCACAAAAAGAGTATATAAAGGAACTTGCCACAAAGATTGGAATAAACGTAAATTAATAGAATACCTTATTCAACTACCATGAAAATAAACTTCTGAAAAATGAGTAAAAAGGCAACACTAAATATAGTTGAAGATCACAAGCTGCTAATATGCGGCTTTTTGTGCGACGGGTATATCTCCTAAATTTTCACTTATTATTGGATTGGCTAACGATACTTGATTTTAATTTGTAAGCATTAATTAAGCTTTAAAAAAAGTAGATTATATAATACAATTTTTTTAGCACATACGTTTGTTCGGTATTTACTAATGGTAGGTTAAATGCTTGTGAGAAAAAATTCAACTAATGGGAGTGAAGGAAATGACAATTTCTGATATTGCCAAACTAGCTGGGGTTGCTAAGAGCACGGTATCTCGTTATCTTAACGGAGGATCAGTTAGTGAAGGAACAAAAAGAAAGATTGAAAATGTTATTATAAACACTGGGTATATTCCAAATACTTTCGCACAAAGTCTCAAAGCAAAGAGAACAAATATTATAGGCACAGTTATTCCTCGACTAGATTCATATGCGGCTGCTAAAACATTAATTGGAATTGATGAGGAATTAAGGGCTTTAAATTGTCAAATGCTTATATCAAATACTAGTCAGGAATTAGACCGAGAGCTTGAAAGCATTTATGGCTTTGCAAGACAAAAAGTAGCTGGAATAATCTTGATGGCTACACAGATAACAGATGAGCATTTAGAGGCGTTTAAAAAAATACAAATACCTGTCATCATAGTTGGTCAACACCATCACGAAATATATAGTTTAATTCATCAAGATTACGAATCTGGTTACGAGATGGGTAAATATGTTTTGTCAAAGGGACATCGTAACATTGCATTCCTAGGTGTTACAGAAAAAGATATTGCTGTAGGTGTTAGACGCAAAGAAGGATTTAAAAAAGCTTTAGAGGAGGTAGTAGATTGCAATGTTAGATTCCATGAAACAAGTTTTAGCATGATGGAAGCTTTAAAACAAGCCACATTGATTATTGAAAAATATAAACCTTCAATTATAGTGTGCGCAACAGATAATATAGCGCTTGGAGTTTTAAAAGCTGCATCTTTAAAAGGGTTAAGGATTCCCGAAGACTTATCAATTACAGGATTTGGTGGATACGATGTTACAGAGGTGATTCATCCAGGATTAACCACTATTAAGTATTTTTATAAAGATGCAGGTAAACTGGCCGCTAGGAATATAGTTAAATTAGTTAATGGGGAAGATGTCAATAAAGTTACATATTCAAAATTTAAATTAATCGAAAGAGAAAGCGTTGACAATCGAATTGTGAATATTTTATAATCAAGTTGAAACCGGTTCCGAAAAGTATGATTTATTTTGAAACCGGTTCCTTTTGAGTATCAAACCAGGTGTTTTGTTTTTTTAATTTATTATGGAACCGGTTCCAATAAAAAAGGGGGTATTTATTTTGGATTTTAAAAAGATTGCAGAAGAGACATTCGAAGCAATAGGTGGAAAAGAGAACATAACTGCCGCGGCTCATTGTTCAACACGTCTAAGACTAGTATTAAAAGATGAAGAAATTATTGATCAAAAAAAATTAGATGAACTAGAAGAAGTGAAAGGGACGTTTTCTACGGGTGGACAGTATCAAATAATATTTGGTGCGGGTATAGTAAATGAAGTGTATAAAGAGCTTGCAAAGTTAGCTGGCATTTCAGAAATGTCAACTAAAGATGTAAAAGATGCTGGTACAAAGAAAATGAATATACTTCAACGTTTTGTGAAAATGCTTTCAGATATTTTTGTTCCAATTATCCCAGCCATTGTCGCTGGAGGCTTACTAATGGGGATTAACAATGTGTTGACGGCACAGAATTTATTTATTGAGGGTAAGTCATTGGTGGAAGCTAATCCTGCACTTGCAGATTTAGCTTCACTTATTAATACGTTCGCTAATGCAGCATTCGTATTCCTTCCAATATTAATTGGTTTTTCAGCAACGCAACGTTTTGGAGGAAATCCATATCTAGGTGCGGCACTTGGGATGTTAATGGTTCATCCGGACTTACTAAATGGATACAGTTATGGTGCAGCATTAATAAAAAATGATATTCCGGTATGGAAGATTTTTGGTTTCGAGATTGAAAAGGTAGGGTATCAAGGTAGTGTATTACCAGTTCTCGTTTCATCTTTTATTCTTGCTAAAATAGAAATAAACTTGCGAAGAGTAATTCCTTCAGCAATAGACAATCTATTAACTCCATTACTTACTATTTTTATTACAGGTATTTTAACTTTCACGGTAATTGGACCAATTACACGTACAGCAGGTAACTTATTAACGGATGGTTTAATATGGTTATACGATACAACTGGATTTATTGGTGGAGCCATATTTGGCCTTATCTATGCACCAATCGTTATAACTGGAATGCATCACAGTTTTATTGCAGTAGAAACTCAATTATTAGCTGATATTGGTAAAACAGGAGGATCATTCATATTTCCAATTGCAGCAATGTCTAATGTAGCACAGGGTGCAGCAACAATTGCCATTTCTCTTATCACAAAAGATAAAAAAGTTAAAAGTACTGCCTCGGCTAGTGGTATCTCAGCACTTTTAGGAATTACTGAGCCTGCAATGTTTGGAATTAATTTAAAATTAAGGTATCCATTTATAGGGGCAATAATTGGATCGTCTGCTGGTTCTTTATTTGTAACGTTATATAAAGTAAAAGCAGTTGCGCTCGGAGCAGCTGGTATCCCTGGTATTATTTCGATAAAACCTACAAGCATTATTCCGTATATTGTTGGAATGGTGATATCTTTTTCGATAGCATTTGTTGTAACACTGGTACTAGCAAAAAGAGATGAAAGAATAACTGCTACTAAAATGTCATCCGAAAAAGCAATTTATTCATAAGTGCTTCAAAAGAAGAGGGGGAATTTAAATTTTCCTCTCTATTATTTTAAAGGAGTGAAAAAAATGGAGTGGACAAAAGAACTACTTTACCGCCAGTTAGAAGAAGTTAGTAATGAAGAATTGGCTGTACTAAAATCTAAAGTAGATAATTGTCCATGGAGGCAATCTTTTCATATTCAACCAAACACAGGGCTTTTAAATGATCCGAATGGATTCGCGTATTTTAATGGGGAATATCATCTGTTTTATCAGTGGTTTCCACTTGGTCCTGTGCATGGGTTAAAATATTGGTATCATGTTAAATCAAAGGACCTTGTACATTGGGAAAACGATGGAATTGGAGTAAAGCCGAATAAATACTACGATAGTCATGGAGTATACTCAGGGTCAGCCATAGAACATAAGAATAATCTGTATTTATTTTATACAGGAAATACACGTGATGAACATTGGGTAAGACATCCTTTTCAATGCATTGCTATAATGGGTAAAAAGGGGGAGATTACAAAACTAGATACCCCTGTAATCTCTTACGTACCACATGGATACACAGATCATTTTCGTGATCCAAAAGTATGGAAGGTAGGAGAATTGTTTTATGCAATAATTGGAGCACAAAGAAGTAATAAAACTGGCTGTGTAGTTTTATATAGTTCACCAGATTTGTTTAAATGGACATTTGAAGGGGAAATTAGGACAAAAATGGATTCATTTGGATACATGTGGGAGTGCCCTGATTACTTCGAATTACAAAATCAAGGAGTACTCATTTTTTCACCTCAAGGTATAGAACCAGAAGGAGACAAGTATCAGAATATTTATCAGTCTGGATATGTGTTAGGTAAAAAATTAGATCTACTGCAAAAAGTTATGGAACATGGAGAATTTATAGAGCTTGATCGTGGCTTTGATTTTTATGCACCCCAAACTACAATTGATTCATCAGGGCGTCGTCTTTTAGTAGGATGGATGGGTTTACCTGAAATTAAGTATCCTACAGATCAAAATGGATGGGCGCATTGTTTAACGATTCCTCGAGAATTGTCAGTACAAAATGGGAAATTAATTCAACAGCCAGTGAAGGAGCTTGAGTCACTTCGTAAACAGGAAGCTAGAACAAAAAATATTATTAATAGAGAATTAAAGATGATAAATAATTTCACAGGAACATCATATGAGATGATTTGTGAGTTTGAAAATATAGATGCATCTGAATTTGGGGTTGAATTTAGGACAAGTAAAAAAGAAAAAACGGTATTGACCTATGATGTTATAGAGAAAAAGGTTATACTCGATCGTACTTTTTCTGGAAAAACCATTGATTCTCCTTTTGGAACGATTAGGAAATGTAGTCAGGAATTAAAACAAGATAAAATTAAGATTCATATGTTTGTCGATGTTTCTTCAGTTGAGATTTTCATAAATGATGGTGAAGAAGTAATCACGAGCAGGATTTTCCCAAAAGAAGAAAGCACTGGAATTCGTTTCTTTGCATCAGGTGGAAGTGTTAAACTTCAAGCAGTGAAATGGGATTATTAACTTTTTAAAATTTTAACATGTTAAAGCTGATAAAGTAGAGACTTTAAAAATGATGAGGTGGAAAAGTGGGACAACTATATTCAATCGGTGAAGTATTAATTGATTTTATTCCTTTACAGAAAGGTAGACCTTTAAAGGATGTTACTTCTTTTGAGCGTGCACCTGGTGGCGCACCCGCAAATGTCGCTGCAGCAGTAGCTAAGTACGGTGGCAGCGCGTCCATGATTACAAAAATAGGAGAAGATGCTTTTGGTGACTTTATATGTGATCAATTATCGGCTGTTGGTGTCAAGATAGATAAAGTTTTAAGAACTACTGATGCTAATACTGGCTTAGCTTTTGTTTCCCTTCAGGAAAACGGTGAGCGTGACTTTTCATTTTACAGAAATCCTTCAGCCGATCTATTACTAACTGAGGAAGAAGTTAAAGATGAATGGTTTACAAAAAACGATATTCTTCATTTCTGTTCCGTTGATTTAGTTGAAAGTCCGATGAAGCAAGCTCATATAAAAGCAATAAAATCAATTATTACAAAAGGAGGAATTGTTAGCTTCGATCCAAATGTACGTCTTCCTCTTTGGAAAAACCCCGAGGCATGTAAAAATACTATTTTAGATTTTATTCCACTGAGTCATATTGTAAAGATTTCTGATGAAGAACTCGAATTCATAACTGGTATTACAGATGTAGAAGAAGCAATTTCTACTTTATTTAGGGGTGAAGTAAAGGCTGTTCTTTATACAAAAGGTTCAAAGGGTGCGGAGCTTTACTTAAATGATAAAAACTTTGAATCAAAAGGATTCAAAGTTGAAGTACAAGATACAACTGGTGCAGGTGATGCTTTTATTGGGGGGATTTTATTCAAATTGCTTGAGAAGAAAGCAACTCAGGTTAATTTAGTGGAATTATTTGAGAAAAACTATCAAGAATTCCTTGCATTTGCTAATGCCAGTGGAGCCCTTACAACAACAAGTAAAGGTGCAATTTCTTCACTTCCAGATCGTGAAACAATTATTCAGTTAATAAATGGATAAAAAATTGTTTAATTAATGCAATTGCTGGTCTATTATTATGCTTATTAACTTTAATATTCACGGAATAATTTAGTTGTATATATGAAATTATTTTCTTCTAATATTATAATTGTAATGTTTCAAATCAAATAAATTAAAAAGTCGATTTTCAAATTTATGAAAATCGACTTTTATTTTCCTATAACTACCGTATATACAAAATGAATTACAGACTAAGACAAATGCAACCAGATTACGATAGTGCGATTCGATTCCACCTTCAAACCACATAATTAATAAAATTTGCAAAAAAAGGGTGGGAAATCCTAATTCCACCCCAAATAAAAAAAGCAAAAAACTGCTTGCAACTTGTCGATTCTCCCTTCTGAAGGCTAAAGAAAATAAATTTCATTTTCAACTAACACATTGCGTTAGTTGTTCAAAAATAGGCTATTGGGGTAGTCTATTTTTTATTTCGCCAGGCAGGAGAATTTAATTAGAAATCCCGAAAAAAACCCAATATATGGTAAAATCAATTGGTTAAGTAACTAATTTTTTTAGGGGGATAGGTATGAAAAGAGATTCATTTATCCTTGAACTAACGCATGCATAAGTTGAATAAAATTTTAAATAATTGAGGTATTTTGAACTCTACCAATATTTTTAAAAATTGAAGGAGCAAATAAGTTGAATAATAATTTAACATTACGAATTAGACCAATTTATGAAGAAGATTTATTTTCACTTTGGACTTTGATGTATAAAGAGAGTTCACCAGAGTGGAAGAAATGGGATGCACCATATTTTGAACATAAAGCTGTCACTTTTGAGGAATATTTAAAAACTAAGAATTCTGTTGTTAATCAAGAGGATAAATGGATTATAGAGGTAGATGGGAAAGTCATTGGAACAGTCAGCTTCTATTGGGAACATAAACCATCTAAATGGCTTGAAATGGGGATAGGTATCTATGATCCCAACTATTGGAGTGGAGGTTTTGGTACAAGAGCTTTAAAACTTTGGATTAATCATTTATTTAATACACTACCTCTTGTACGTGTAGGTTATACAACTTGGTCGGGTAATCATCGTATGATTAAAGTTGGAGAAAAATTGGGAATGACAATGGAAGCAAGATTAAGAAAATGTCGTTTTTATGATGGGAATTATTATGACTCAATTCGTATGGGATTATTGAGAGAAGAGTGGTATGAATTCTTAGAAAAAGATGGTTTAATTGTAGGATAGAAAATATGAATTAAGACATTTAAAAAAATTTCTTATTCAACTAAAGCAGTGCATTAGTTGAAGATCACGAGTCACAAAAATGACTCGTTTTTTTATTGAACAAAATGGCAGTTTAGTTGAATAATTATTAGGAATTTTATGGTAAAATTTATGTAATTTACGGTAAATGTTAGGAGATTTTATGAAGAAAAAAATTATTTTCGTTTTTATTTTTTTAATTACATTTGGCTTAATTGTTAAATCGTACAGTTTCTTTGAAGATGGTCCATTCTATACAAAATTTATAAAATCGACAGACCTTTCAAGTGAAACCTTTGATAGAGTAGGGCTACACGATAATATTAATCGGTCATCTTTCACAAAACGGTTTGGAGAACCTTTGGAAACAGTAGATAATGATTTTTATGATTACTATCTATGGAAAAACGGATTAGAAACGGCTTCAATCATAAGTGGGAAAAACAAAGGAGAAATCGTAAGACTTATTATTGGTGATATAAATAATATGTCACGTCATTCTGAACTCGAAACCATAAAAGGAATAAAATTAGGCAATTCAAAAGAAGATATTATTTTTTTATATGGACCAAATTATTTTAAACGAGTCGAGCAGGGGTGTGACATCATAGGATATGTTGATAAAAAGAATAAAATTATAATTGAATTTTGGTTGGCGGATAAAGTAGTTGAAATTCGTTTAGACGATATAAATACATAACAGACAGAACCAACTTATTAAAAATATTCTTATGGAACTAATTCATGCAATAGTTATATAACATTTTGGAGCTGTGATCGGCTCTTTTTATATTGAAATAACGTAATGCATTATGAAGTAAAAACAATTAATCATTCATTTATCTATTGACTTAGAGTTTACTCTAATCTGTATAATTAAAAAAAATGAAGTTGTACTGTAATCAGTTTAAGATTGGGTATTTTATTAATATATGATTTAGATAAAAAATTCGCTTTGACTAATGAGAACAGTGATTTTTTCGATAAAAAAAGTAAAAGGAATAAAAAATTTAGTAAATTAGAATAAGAATGTTGGGAGTAGGTTTTATGGAGCAATCAAATAAAGCGTTTAGTGATTCATTAATTAAATCATTAAGAGGAGAACGTGGTCATATTCCTATCAAGAATGCTTTGTTGGATATAAACATGGATCTTGCGGGGAGAAGAATAGAAGAGCTACCTTATACTATTTATCAATTAGTCAAACACATGACATACTGGCAAGAATTTCTCTTATTATTCGCACAAGGAGAGAAACCAGAATTACCTTCCGATGTAAAAGAAAGCTGGCCTGTTGAAGAGGGGCCAAGTAATGAGGAAGAATGGAAACAGGTTATTCAACATTTTCTTCAAGGGATAGAACAGGCATGTACGATTGCTAAAACTGTTCAATTGGACAAATCATTGGAGAAATGGCCAGGCGAATCACCAGGTGGTGTACTACGCAATATTGCATCTCATAACTCTTATCATTTAGGTGAAATCGTACTAATACGAAGATTATTTAGCGCTTGGCCACCACCAACTGGAGGATATCCAGCCTAAACTTTGGATCAATAGTAATTTTATAACACATGGGAGCCAATGAGGCTCCTATTTTTCTTTTGAATAGTGTTTAAATTTTGTTCCTTTTAAAGCCATAATAAATCCTCCTATAGTAGACTACCTATCCATTTTATCAGATAGGCTTTTTCGCGTGTCTACCTATAAGGGGATAATATCAGAAAATCGTCTTTTTTAGTACGCAAAAATCAACATTTTAGTTTAACAGAGCCTATTTTAATTGCGATTTTCAGTTTTTAATTGCAGTTCACCAACAAATTGCAACAACCCCTCATAAATTGCGATACTCAAAGACTTAATTACAGAGCAGAGCTTATCGCTATTCATTCTGATTTACAGTTAGGAAATCTATTATTATGCCACAAATTTAAAATTAGAACTTTGAAAATGAATTATTACTAATTTTTAATAAAAGAATTAATTCTATGAATCTTGAAAAGTCAACTTAACATAAGTAGGTAAAATATCTTTATTTTCTGTTTTTTTCTAATGTTAAAATAGTAGTGAATAAAATATTTTTGTGAAAATGGAGGTCAAGTATGAAGCTTAATTATGAAATTAAATTGGATGATTATATTGAATTTAATTTACATCATTTAAAACACTCAAAAAGTGTTCAAAAGTCGTTAATTAATCAACGAATTGCTGTGAGTTTAATCTATTTAGTAATACCATTTTTAATTTCCTTTCTTTTCAAACAACCGCTTTTTGGTTATTTACTTGCCTTTTCGATTGCAGCCATTCTTTGGTTCATTTATTTTCCAAAGTATTTTTACCGTTCATCAAAAAATAAATTGATTAAGCATTTAACTGAAAAAACCGATCAATCATTATTTGGAGAACATTCTTTAAAAATCGATGAGAATGGGATCAAAGAAATTACACAATCAAGTGTTCATGAAATTAAATGGAATGACATAGTTGAAATAAAAGGAACGAAGAATTACTTTTATATTTATTTTACAAGTATGCAAGCCATTGTATTGCCTTTAGAAGCCATAAAAGATGATATGGAGAGATTGTTACAATTTTACAGAAAATATAATATTCAAGTTTTATATTGCTAGTTGGATAGTACATTCTGTTCTCTAAAAAGTTCAAGTTATTTTAACTTGAGCTTTTTTATTGTTAATTTTCATTCTTAATCAAGAAAGTAGATTTATGATAAAATGTAAAAAAGGAGGGTACTCACTTGGAGAATTGTATAAAGGTTTCAGTTCGAACGCTTGTTGAGTATGCTCATACAGCGGGAAGTATCAATGTAACTTATAAAAGTTCGGTTTCATTAATTGAAGGGACAAAGGCACATCAAAAAATCCAAACAGAATATGGTGAACAGGATGTAAAAGAGCGACCTATTTCCGGCACTATAACATTAGATCAATTGGTGTTTCAGATAGAAGGCCGTTGTGATGGATTATTATTTAAGGATGATCAATATATAATAGAAGAAATTAAATCGACAATGAAGGATTTAAATGAAATAAATGAAAACTCATATCCTGTTCATTGGGCTCAAGCAAAAGTTTATGGGTATTTTATTTGCGATGAATTACAGCTTAAAAAGATTACACTTAGACTTACATATATTAATATTTTAACTGAGCAAAGAATAAGCTTCGATCTTTTGTTTACAAAGGATGAATTAACAAATTACTTATATAAAATGCTAGCCGTTTATTATCCTTTTGCAAAATGGAAATACGATCATATTGGATTAAGGAATGAGACAATAAAAGAATTAAATTTTCCTTTTCCTTCTTTTAGAAAAGGTCAAAGAAAGTTAGCTGGTGCTGTTTATCAAACGATTCAGGAAGGTAATAATTTATTTGCTGTTGCACCAACCGGAATAGGAAAAACGGTATCGACTATTTTTCCAACTGTTAAAAGTATTGGTGAAAATAGTATAAATCGAATGTTTTATTTAACTTCTAAAACAATTACTAGGACTGTTGCTGAAGAAGCATTTAAGCGCATGACAGATCAAGGACTTTGTCTAAAGTGTACGACGATTACAGCAAAAGATAAAATCTGTTTTAAAGAAGAGACGATGTGCCAAAAGGATTATTGTGAATTTGCCAATGGTTATTATGACCGGATAAATGATGCTGTTCTTGACATTCTTTCATCGGAAAAAGCGCTAACCAGGGAAAAAATAGAAGAATATGCAAGAAAACATACAGTCTGTCCTTTTGAATACTCATTAGATTTATTAAATTCTTCAGATGCTATTATTTGTGATGTAAATTATATTTTCGATCCACGGGTATCGTTAAAACGATTATTTGATGAACATAAACGAAGTTCAGTTTTATTAATTGATGAAGCACATAATCTTGTTGATCGTGCAAGAGAAATGTATTCTGCAAGTCTATTCAAATCCAAATTTTTAGAGTTGAAAAATCGACATAAAAATTTAAAGGACGAACTTTATGCCATTATAAATGAAATAAATAAGCGATTTATTGAACTAAGAAAGCAGTGGAAGGCCGTTGTAAACCCAGTTTCAAAGGAAATTGATGGGGATTTATTGGAACTTCTACATACATTTAATGAAATCGTAGAAATTAAATTACAGGAAATGGACGAGGACGAAAATAAACAACTACTACTAGATACTTATTTTGAGACACTCAACTTCGTCAAAATTGCAGAGTTTTTTGATGAAAATTACGTTTGCTATTATGAACTATATAAAAGTGAGGTACATTTAAAGTTATTTTGCCTTGATCCTTCTAAAGTAGTAAATGACGTTATAAAAAGATTTCGCTCAACAATTTATTTTTCAGCAACTTTAACGCCAATACAATATTTTCAAGATATGCTAGGTGATCAAAGTCGCGATTATACAATTTCAATCGATTCTCCATTTCATAGAGAACAACTACAAGTAACAATTGACTCTTTATCAACTCGATACCAAGATCGTGAAAGAAATTTAGAAAGGTTAATTGATTCGGTTTATAAAGAAATTTCGAAAAGAAAAGGTAATTATTTAGTCTTTTATCCGTCATATCAATATTTAACTCAAAGTTTTGAATTATTTAAAGAGAAATACCCTAATATCAAAACAATCGTTCAAGAAAATGGTATGGCCGAAATTGCACGAGAAGAGTTCCTTTTACAGTTTGATAGTCTCAATGAGGAAACGTTGGTTGGCTTTGCTGTATTAGGTGGAATATTTTCTGAAGGGATCGATTTGAAGGGTAATCGATTAAACGGTGTCATAGTAGTTGGTGTAGGATTGCCACAAATTTGTTTAGAAAGAAATATTTTAAAGGAGCATTTTCATTCGGTTGGTAAAAATGGGTATTATTATGCATATGTGTTTCCAGGTATGAATAAAGTAATGCAAGCGGGTGGTAGAGTTATTCGATCTGAATCAGATGAAGGGACTTTATTACTAATTGATGATCGATATAAGAGCACACTTTATCAAAGTTTATTACCTGATGAATGGAAAAGAAAAGCAGATAATTAAATAACGAAAAAAAATGATTGATAATTATCAGAGTTTTTAATATACTTATCAATATAATTTAATAATCTTATCAAGAGCGGTGGAGGGACTGGCCCGACGAAACCCGGCAACTCTAGTGAAAACTAGAAAGTGCTAAATCCTGCAGGTGAAAAACCTGGAAGATAAGAGCGATATGTATATTTTGCGGACATAACCACTTCTTATTTTTTAGGAAGTGGTTTTTTATTTGACTAAAATGGAGGATTTATAATGACCAACACAAAAGAGGCTTTAAACACGAATAAAAAATCGATTGAAACAGTAGCTGTACATGGAAGTAAAGGCTATGATTCATTAACTGGTGCGATTAGTTATCCAATTTATCAATCTGCAACATTTAAGCATGCAGGACTTCATCAATCGACTGGATATGATTATGCAAGATTACAAAATCCAACTCGGGAAGAAGTCGAAAATACTGTAGCAAAATTAGAAAGTGCAAATTATGGTGTTGCATTTTCAACAGGTAATGCAGCCGTTACAGCAGTGTTAAGCTTATTTAAAAAAGGTGACCACCTAATTGTTTCAGATGATTTATACGGTGGTACATATCGTTTATTTGAAGAAATTTATTCGCCATATGGACTTGAGCATAATTTTGTGGATACGACTGAAATTGAAAATATTCTTGATGCAATTAAACCGAACACAAAAGGTATCTTTATTGAAACACCTTCAAATCCAATGATGAAAGTAACTGATTTAAAAAGTGTAGTAGAGATTGCAAAAGAACGAGATATTACTGTGATCGTTGATAATACATTTTTAACACCTTATTTTTTTAGACCAATTGAATTGGGGGCAGATATTGTTGTTCATAGTGGAACGAAATATTTAGGTGGCCATAATGATACACTTGCTGGTTTTGTTGTCACAAATTCAGAATATACAAATGAGCGAATTCGCTATTATCAAAAATCGACTGGTGCTACATTGGCTCCATTTGACTCTTGGTTAATCTTAAGAGGCATAAAAACATTACATTTACGCATGGAATATAGTCAAAAAAATGCGATTGTACTTGCAAAGTTTTTAGAAAATCATCCAAATGTTACTGAAGTATATTATGTTGGGTTACCAACGCATAAAGGGTATTCAATTATTAAAGAACAAGCTACTGGATTTGGAGCAATGATTTCATTTAAAGTGAAGGATTTAAGTTTAGTTGAACAGGTTTTAGGAAGCGTAAAAGTAATCACATTCGCAGAAAGCTTAGGTGGAGTTGAATCATTAATTACGTATCCACATACGCAAACTCATTCAGAAATGCCAGAGGATTTTAAAAGAAAGCTTGGTCTAGATGACCATACACTACGTTTATCAGTGGGAATTGAACATATAGATGATTTATTAAATGACTTAGAAAATGCATTGGGGTGATGAGGATGCAATTTGGAACGAAATTAATTCATAACGGAAATGAAATAGATCAGGCAACAGGTGCATTAAGTATTCCGATTTATCAAACTTCAACATTTCATCAATTCGATATAGAGAATTTTGGTAAGTACGACTATGCAAGAAGTGGAAACCCTACAAGAGAAGCATTAGAAAATACAATTGCAAAATTAGAAAATGGCGTTCGCGGTTTTGCATTTTCATCAGGTATGGCTGCAATCTCATCGGTATTATCTTTGTTCTCGGATGGAGATCATATTGTCATTTGTGAAGACGTTTATGGAGGAACATTTCGAATAGCCACAAAAGTGTTAAATCGTTTCGGAATTGATTTTACTTTCGTAGATGCATCTAATCTACAAGAGATTAAAGCTGGAATAAAGCCTAATACAAAAGGACTTTATTTAGAAACACCGTCTAACCCACTTTTGAAAATTACTGATTTAAGTAGTGCAATCAAAATAGCAAAAGAAAATAACATACTTGTCATTGTAGATAATAGCTTTTTATCACCATATTTACAAAGACCATTAGATTTAGGAGCTGATATTGTCGTTCATAGTGCAACAAAATTTATTGCAGGCCATAGTGATGTAATCGGAGGGCTAGCGGTCGTAAATTCGGAAGAACTTGCAAATGATTTATACACAATTCAAAATTCATTCGGCGCAATTTTAGGTCCACAAGACTGTTGGCTAACATTAAGAGGATTAAAGACCTTAAAAGTTCGAATGGATGCATATGAACAAACTGCATCCAAATTAGCAAATTGGCTTTTAGAACAAGAAGAAGTTGAGGATGTGTATTACCCAGGACTAAAAGGTCATCCTGGTCACGATGTTCATTTTGAGCAAGCTACTGGAGGAGGAGCAGTCCTTTCATTTACCCTAAAAACGATTGAACAAACGACAAGTTTTCTGCAGTCAGTCGAAAATGTTGCAGTTGCAGTTTCACTAGGTGGAGTTGAAACAATTGTTTCATATCCTGTGAAAATGTCCCACGCTGCAATACCGCTCGATGTTCGTGAAAGATTAGGCGTTAAAGATACATTAATAAGAGTGTCTGTTGGTTTAGAAGATATAGAAGACTTGATTGCAAGTTTCAAAAAAGCATTAAATACAGGAGTAAGAGAAAAACAAGAAGTCCAAGAATAAGGGGAAAACAATTAATTAGAAACACAAATAAATTATAAACTAAAATCCCACAATGGAATTTCTGTGGGATTTATTTATTTATTTATTTATTTAATATTTTTTTAATTTTGCAAATTAGAAGGTGATTACATTAGATGAAATTTTAAGTAGTATAATTGATTTTATATTTACACGATCATGAAATGAATATCTCACCATCGCTAATTTCCTCTTCAATTACCTCAGCTGCACCAATAAGTGCCAATGCATTCCCGACTAGTTGAATTGAATCAGAAAGCACGATTTTTCTTTGTAACTCAAGTAAATTCTTTTTATCTGAAGTGAACAATTGCTTAGAAACGTAAAATGCTACAGATAACTGACCAGCTGTACCAATCCACATTCCCGATATAATATCTTTTTTCCCTTGAAAGATTGGATCTTTATCAATTGAATATAATTTTGATAATATAATCGTCTCATATAATTGTGCAACTGCCTTAACCCATGATGCAGCAACAATTTGTTTTTCAAGATTTGTTTTTAAACCGTCATCTTCTATAGTAGTTATCTGATTTTGGTCTTTCCCTTCCTTTTCCTTGATATTTTCTTCTAGCATCTTTTCCATCTCCAATATAAAATATCTGTTATTTATATAACTATTCAACTTGATGTGATTGTGATTCTATCTAATAGGATATTTTCGTAATTCAATCATTAACTTTGAGTTAAATTAGGATGAAATAAAAAAATAGTTAAATGTTAAATCGTCTGATGTTAATTAATTGATATTCAAGTTTGAATTGTCTAATATTAGATAAATAAAGCTAGTTGGCATAGGAAAATAGCAAATGAAAAGGTTTCACTTTGTTTATAAACGAATATTTTTTAAGTGAATTACAAAAAATGTTCGTGTTTTTACTTGAAACGTTTTCTTATTGATGGTATTCTATTTTAGGTTGATCAAATGAAATAATTTAAACCTTATTTGGAGGTATATATAGATGTATGATGTTATAGTTGTTGGAGCAGGACCTGCTGGAATCTTTACTTGTTATGAATTAACTTTAAAAATGCCTAATGCTAAAGTACTACTTGTTGATAAAGGACATGATATATTCGCAAGACATTGTCCGATTTTACAAAAGAAAATTGAAAAATGTCCGCCTGCTGCAGGGAAAAAAGAATTTTCAGGTTGCTTACCAGCTTGTTCAATTACAAATGGTTTTGGTGGTGCTGGAGCATATTCAGATGGAAAATTTAATATTACAAGCGAATTTGGTGGATGGATGACAGATTACTTATCAGATTCACAAGTAGTTGAGTTAATAAAATACGTAGATGAAATTAATTTAGAACATGGTGCGACTGAATCGATTACGGATCCTTTAACAGAAGAAGTTAGAGATATTGAACGCCGTGGTTACGCAGCTGGACTTAAATTATTACGTGCCCAAGTGCGTCATTTAGGAACGGAACAAAATTTAGAAATTCTAAAAAGCATTTATGAGTATTTAAAAACGAAAATCGATATGAAGTATAAAACTGAAGTAGAGGACTTAATAACTGAAAAGGTTGAAGGTACTCATATCATAAAGGGAATTAAATTAAAAAAAGGTGAAGAATTACATGCTGAGAAAGTTGTAATTGTACCTGGTCGTGATGGATCAAAATGGTTAACTGATGTTATGAAAAAACGTCGTTTAAAAATGTCAACGAATCAAGTTGATATTGGTGTTCGTGTTGAGACTTCAAATGTAGTAATGGAAGAGATTAACAAGCACTTATACGAAGGGAAATTCGTATTTAATACTAGCGTGGGTACAAAAGTTAGAACATTCTGTAGTAATCCGTCTGGACACGTAGTAGTAGAAAATCATTCAGGAATTATGACTGCTAATGGACATGCTTATAAGGATCCTAAATTAGGTAGTCCAAACACTAACTTTGCCTTATTAGTATCGCATCAATTCGCAGAACCATTTGATAAACCAAATGAATATGCGCACGAGGTTTCACGCCTTGCGAACATGCTTTCACACGGTGGCGTAATCGTACAAAAATACGGAGATATCTTAAAAGGTCGCCGTTCAACTGAAAAACGAATTAAAGAAGGCTTTTTAGAACCTACTTTAAAAGAAGCAGTACCCGGTGATTTAGGATTAGTTTTACCATATAACACAATGAAAAGTTTAATTGAAATGGTAGAAGCTTTAAACCATGTGACTCCAGGTATCGCTGCAGAACACACACTTTTCTACGGTGTAGAAGCAAAATTCTATTCAGCTCGACCGAAGCTAAATGAACACTTTGAAAGTGAAATCTCAGGCCTATATCTAGGTGGGGATGGAGCAGGTGTTACTCGTGGTTTAGCTCAAGCAAGCGCATGTGGCGTATGGATCGCGCGTGATATCGTTAGAAAGATCGGAAGTAAAGAAAAAGAATTAGTGACTATTTAATACTTAAATTAACAACCTCTAGTGCATTGTTGTAGCATTAGGGGTTTGTTTAGTTAGATAAAAAATTAATAATTATCTTGCCATGTAAAACTAATGGAATAAAAGAGACGTTAAGAGTGATGAAACCTAGAGGGTATTTAATCTCTTTAGATTTGTTTATGGATAAAAATATATGGAAATGAAAAAGCTCTATTAAATGACTTAAAGAATAATGGAGTTTCTGAGTTGTACACCGCGGAACTTAGTAAAGTAATGAAATTGACAAAAATTTTATTGAAAAAAAGTATTAGGAAGTGCGATAATTTTGTGGTAGGAAATGGAAATAAGATTTTAGCAATTTTTAATTGAGTATAAGTCTTTATAAAACAATATTTTGTTCGAGAAAGAAGGTTTAGCAGAATTTAGATTGAAGTGAAAAAAATAAACTACATATAAGTTATGAGTTTAAATAAAAAGCCAAAGAGAAAATTTATTATAAGCGTGGTACAGAAGAATTAAAAATGAAAAATATATGTGCCCATAAACTTGTACGAGAGTTTAATAATCTAGATGTGGAATCTTTTGAAAGAAAAGAAGAAATATTGAATGAGCTGTTTGGATCTGTAGGTGTAAATCCAAGTATTGAGCAAAATTTCCATTGTGATTTGGTTATAACATACATGTAGGGGATCATTTCTATGCTGGTTAAAATTGTACAATCTTAGATATGGCAGAAGTGAAAATTGGAAATAACTGTATGATTGGTCCGAATGTAGGGATTTATACAGCTAGTCATTCGATCGAACCAAAGGATCGAAATAAGAGCGGATATGCGATTCCAATCCATATTGGAGACGATGTGTGGATAGGAGGTAGTTGTACAATTTTACCAGGCATTACGATTGGTGATCACTCAATTGTAGCAGCAGGTTCTGTAGTTACGAAAGATCTTCCTTCTAATACTGTAGTGGCGGGTAATCCTGCTAAAGTTATAAAAAGTATATAGAATGAAATTTGTAGTGAATTAAACCATTAACAATTTAGATGAAATGATAATCAAAAGATCAATTTAAATGAGGTGCGAAAACAATGAATAATTGTGCAGATGTGTTAATCGTAATCGATTTGCAAAATGGAGTATGTTACAGCGGTGAGCATCTATTTGAATTAGAAACTTTAATTAGTAAAGTTAATAAAAGAATCTCAATATATAGGGAATTAAATAAACCAATTATTTTTGTGCAACATTGTGATGAAGAATTAGTACCTGGAGAAGAACTTTGGGCAATAAATCCTAATCTAGATGTTCGAGAACAAGATATTTTCATAAATAAAATACATGCAAATTCTTTTTTTAAGACAAATTTGAAAAATCATTTGGATCAATTAGCAGTACAAAAAATAGAATTTTGCGGTGCCCAATCTGAATACTGCCTGGATGCAACCATTAAATTTGCACATGGATTAGGTTACGAAAACTTCATGGTAAAAGGAGCAACTTCTACATTAAATAATCCATTCATGTCTGCAAAAGAGACGATAGATTTTTATGAAAAAATTTGGAACCGTAGATTTTTAAATTTTATAGAGGTAAAATAAAAGGGTTTTTACAGCAAAAAATTAACTACTCCTGATTAAAGAGGCGTGTGAGAAATACTCTCTAGGACTATTTAAAAATCTAGTGAATATAATTTAGTAGATTTGAATAGAAGTGGGGGGGAATAAATGAAAAGAATTGCATTTTGCATCTTCTGTTTCTTTTTGTTGTTCTTATCTAATGTCTCAATCTCAAATGCAACATCGCGCTATTTAGATCAAATAGATAAGAATAATCGTAAGGAAGTTAATTATTATGTTAAGAAATCAACCGTGATTGTCGAACAAAAAGAATTTAGTTTAACAAATAAGGAAAAAAACACAAATGAAAATGTAGTGGCTATTGCTGCAAAATACGATACTGTAAGAGATCGTTTCTTTAAAACAGCGAATTATGATACGTATTTACTTGATGAAAAAACAGGAGAAATACTAGATCCAGGAAAATTTGTTTCATCAAAAATATATGATGAGTTTATAAACCAACATAAAAATGATGGAGAAAATGATTTTAGATGGAAAAATTCATTAATCGTTTTAGCATTAATATTTATTACAATCATAATCATCCCAATTTTTGCTTCAAAATTTAATGAGTAATACGAAGGCTGTTTCGGCAGTCTTTTTATTATGCTAAATAGATGATTAATTGAGAAAGAGAATAGTACTAGATTGAAAAATAGATCAACTAGTAGTACCTTAAATAGAAAACATGTTAGGAGACAATTTAATGATCCAGTCAATCGTTCATATTGCATTAGTCGTAAAAGATTATGATGAAGCTATTGAGTTTTATACGAAGACACTTCATTTTAATTTAATTGAAGATACATATCAGCCTGAACAAAATAAGAGATGGGTAGTTGTAAGTCCACCTGGTTCGTCTGGAACGACTATTCTTCTTGCAAAGGCATCGAAACAAGAGCAAGAGCCATTCATTGGCAATCAAGCTGGTGGGAGAGTTTTTCTATTTTTAGGAACGGATGATTTCTGGAGAGATTATGAAGAAATGATTTCAAAAGGAATTGAGTTTGTAAGAGTACCAAAAGTAGAAGATTATGGTACGGTTGCGGTATTTAAGGATTTATACGGAAATTTATGGGACCTAATACAATTCAGTGATAATCATCCGCTTGCAAAAAGAATAAAGTAAAAGTTTACTTGAGTATTAAAAAATATTTTAGTAATGACAGTTAAACGATTTTTATTAATGAGAATTTATAAAGTAATTAAAGGAACCTTCATTCTGCTGAAGGTTCCCAATTTCATAAACATTATAAATGGAATAAATGCATAAATAAAAAAACAATAGGAGGAATCAGTAATGATGGTAGAAGGTTTAAAGTATTACATTTCTTAATCCCCAAAATACTTAGGCCTGAAGCTATAATTAATATACCTCCGACAATCGTCACTTCATTTAATAGATCATTGCTTAAGGAATTCTTCATTAGGATTGCAATTAAATAGATGGAACCTTGCCATGTAAATAAAGCGATACCAGCAAAAATGATTCCGATCCCAAAAGTGGATGCTAAAACAATTGAAGTAATGCCATCCAACGTACCATTTGCAAGGAGGTACGTATAATCACCTTTTAACGCTGCTTCTACTGGTCCTAAAATCGATAATGTTCCAATACAAAATAATAAAATAGCAGTTGATAACCCTTCAGCCAAATTACCTTTCGAATATTTATTTACTAAAGTATTAAATCTTGATTCCAACTTGAGTTTTTGCCCAATTAATCCACCTATGGCTAAACTTACAATAAAAAGCACTGGATATTTGCTCGATGGCAAATGTTGTACAAGTGAGTTGATCCCCAATCCCAATGCTACTAATCCCATCGCCTGCATAAGAATTTCATGATATTCTTCTTTTATTCCTTTTTTAAAGATGCTTCCGATAAAGCTCCCGACTACAATCATCAATGTGTTAAAAATCGTGCCAAACATAATTCTTTTTCCCCTTTTATTAATAGTATATTAATAAAAAATAAACCCTCTAGTTACTAGAGGGTCAATAGGGTTTTCATTAAATTGACTCGAAAGGTAATAAAATTTCCGTGACATGCTTTTCTTCATCGTTCGTAAAGCCATAATCAATAAGTGTAATTTCAAAGGAATCGTCTAACAGTGCATAATTATGCTTTTTCATATAGGTCAACAATTTTTTATAATAACCACCTGCATCAATATGGGTACCTTTAAATCGAACTCTTAAGTAGTCTCTTGAAGGAATAAGAATAGAGGTTGGAGGTATCTGATCACCATCTTCAAGTATCATGAAAATACTAGAATATTTATCAAAGACATTATTTTTCAAATTAGAAGCAGAGATCGAGATGCCGATTTTCCCTAAAAATATTTCCTCATTAATGCCAAAACTGTTCCTTAATTCTGTAATGGGTAATTCAATATCATCACCTATAACATAATCATGGCGTAAATAGACTACATGCATTTCGGGAAGTGTTATTTCCGTCATTTTATCTAAAGGAGAACTAACAGCATCTTCAATTTGCAATAGGCGGCGTGATATTTTTGTTTCAATAATCTCTAATTCTTTCTTTTTTTGGGCAACTTCATCTTTTTGTTTTTTTAACATTTCAACAAGCGCATCAATTTCTCGATAATTAAAAAAATCTATCATTTCGTTTATTGGTAAATCTAAAGCCCTCAAATATTTAATTGAATTCAACCTTTCAAATTGCTGTGTTGAATAATATCGATAGTTTGTCTTTTTATCGATAAATTCTGGACGTAAGAGACCAATCTGATCATAATACCTAAGAGTCGCAATTTTAACTTGGAATAATTTTGATACCTCACCAATTGTAAAAAACTCTTTCATTTCTTAAAAACTCCTCTATTTGTCATGAAAATAATGTCCCTTATAATCAAAAATTCATTAACTTACCTTACGAAATGATTATTGTAATTTAAATAATACATTCAATTTAGGCCGTCATCAATTAATAAAAAATGTTCAATAGGTGGATCAGAAAATACAATGATCAAAATTAGGACGGTAAATGATAATATAAGAAAATAGAGAGAAAATTTGTAAAATTAATTAATTAATTAAGTAGGAGCAGATTATATGGAAAAAGAGATTTATCTAATTAGACACTGTGAAGCAGAAGGACAGTCATTTGAGGCAAATCTAACGAAGCGAGGTTCAATGCAGGCTAAGCATTTGAGTGATTTTTTCTCAAAGATTAAAGTTGACCAAATTATTTCAAGCCCTTTTTTACGTGCAATTTTATCAATAGAACCGACAAGTAATGAAAAGAAAATAAATATTGTTCTCGATGAGCGATTGTCTGAACGTAAACTAAGCTCGATTGATTTACCTGATTGGCTTGAAAAATTAAAAGCCACATTTGAAGATATGGAATTGAAATTTGATGGTGGTGAATCAAGTCAAGAAGCTACGAACCGTGCAATAAGCGCAATAGATGAAATCATCAAAAGTGATAATCAAATTACAATCGTTATAACTCATGGGAACTTGATGTCTTTAATTTTAAAACAGTTTACCAAAGAATTTGGATTTGAGAATTGGAAAAGTTTAAGCAATCCTGATATTTATCTTTTGAAGTTTAAGAATAATGGGTTTGATTGTGAACGTTTGTGGGAAGTTGAATAAGAGAGTTGGTATCAAAAAATTTAAGTTAATTAAATTATAGCTTGTTAATTAAAATTGTTCAGTTTCTTATGAAACTAAATAATAGTTTAAATGAGGAATCTATCAAACTTTCATTATAAACTATTATTTATTATTTGTTTTTAGCTGACATAAATTTCAAACTTAGTTGGAAACATTATTGGTTTTGTACCTTTTGGTTTCATCTTACCAATATTATTAAAAGGGTTCAAAAATTATAAAGTTATCGTAATTGCAACTTTTAGTTTAAGTTTAACTTACGAATTAATTCAGCTAATATTTGACTTTGGAAGTTTTGACATTGATGATTTACTTTTAAATACTTTTGGAGGTTTTTTTTGTTATTTAGCAATTAAACTCATTCAGTTAATTAATAATAGGAAAAACCATTTGAAAATAACCACCGATTTATAATAAAAATATGATTAAACTATTCAACTAACTGTTAAGGTCGTCGTATTGGTAAATGAATAAAAGCCCATAATAACAATAGATAAAATGATAAAGGAGACATCCTATGATTTATATTTATAATGATTATGGTGGAACGCATACGACTTCTATTGCTGCAGCATATCATCTAAAAAAATTACCTCAGTCTGAAAGAAAACTTTCAACTGAGGAAATATTAAATGTAGAATATTTTAATAAACTAACAAAAAAAGATTTTGGAAAGCTTATTTTCCATGGGAGTGATGAAGATGGCAACTCCGTTTATACAATTGGTCGAAAAAGGAACAAGCTTCTTGTTCCTGCACTTAAAGAATTGACTTTACTTCTACAATATCATTTTCATTTTAATGAAAAAATAGTTTTCTCCAATACTTCACCAACTGTCCCAATTGCTATGTCATTTGGGGGATTTTTCTCGAGAGGTTTGAAAATTGACTCTATCGGTGTACCGTTATTAATAATGGGTGCTAAACAATGCTGCGATAATATTTACCGGTTGGTTGAACACACGAAACATATTGGTCATACTTCTTATAATGAAAACGTGATTATTTTAGAAAATGAAATGTTTAAATAAATTCATATAACAATATATGTAATACATATTTCCCATAAAAAAATTTAAATCTATAAATATTTGATTGTTGAAACGACCAAAAGCTATTTGGTCGATTTTTTGCGATTGCTAACCAAGATTGTTGAAGAGAGTCAAGAAAAACATGATAGAAAATATCGTGCTTTTGAACAGTAAAACATCTAGAATATTTGTTTTAAACCTTTAAACCTATAGGAAATTAAAATAATAGAAAAATCCCAGTTTCTCACTATTTTATTAAGAAATTAGGATTTTTCTATTATTTTTTGAAGAAATTTGCATACAAACAATAAGAAAGCAAATTTTTTAGTAAAACCAGTTTATTTGCATAAGTTGAGATAGGTAATCATAACATGAATAGTTCACATTATGCATAACCAGTAAGGGGAGGAATGATACAATGTCTAGCGATAACACTTTTGATTTTATTGTGATTGGTGCTGGAACAGCAGGCGGTGTAATTGCAAAAAAATTATCAGATGACAAAATTACATCAGTATTGGTCCTTGAACCCGGCACAAATATGGTTCAAGAGCTAAGCAGTCCTTCAGGTGCAGTATCAGGTGTTTTGTCTGCTGATAATAGGCATTCCTTTAATATGTTTACAAATATACAACCTGGAATTGGAAATCAACAACTCAGAGTATCGAGCGGTAGAGCAATTGGTGGGAGCTCTGAGCATAATGCCATGTATGCTGTACGGGGAAGCAAGGAACTTTATGATGAATGGGCACGTCTAGTTGGATCTCAATGGAGCTATAACAGTCTAAGGCCACTATTCAAAAAAAATGAAACTTATACTGGAAAAACTCAACAACCAGAAGAACGAGGTAAAAAGGGCCCTATTTTTATCAGACAACAAATCATTCCTAGGGATGGGATTACAGTTACATTAGCAAAAGCAACATCAGAAATATTAGATATTCCCATAGTAGAGGATTACAATACAGGTATAAGGGATTGTACTTTCTTTAAATCACAGTTTTTAAATAAGGAAGTAAATGGAATGTTTGTTCGCTCATCTACTGCAACAGGATATTTAAACAGTAAAATAGTGACACAAGGAAATGAGTTCCATCCAGATGAAGTTGGAGTTGGCGGCAGAGAGTTAGTTATTTTAGTAAAAACAACAGTAAATAAAATTTTATTTAAGCAAGACGGAAAATTTCAAGTTGCAGTTGGAGTTGAATTTGTTAGAAACGGCAAATCAAATAAAGCATTCGCTAAAAAGGGGATAATTGTAAGTGCAGGCAATTTTTCTTCGCTTATTTTACAACGATCAGGAATTGGGGACCCAGATGATCTGAAAAGAGCAGGTATAGAAACTTTAATTTATAGTCCAAATGTAGGGAATAACTTTCAAACCCAATTTACAACAGGAATGGGAGTTGAAGTTAAAACCAATCGGATTTTAGAACTCATGTCTGCTGACCCAGACAATCCAATTACACTAGGTGCATTTAATGCAGAACGAGGTAAAGGTGGCCGCCGACTACAAATAATAGGATCACCTACACCGTCGTTTCTCCCAGCCTCAGTGGTATTGGAAAATAACTGGGATTTCGATCCTAAAAAGAAGAGCAATATTATAAGCTTTGGTCTCTTTGACAATAATCCAAAAAGTAAGGGTACTATTATGATCTCGCACAGTGATCCTGAAGCATATCCTACTATAGACCTTAATCCGCTTGGAGATGCTGATGACCTGAATTTCATGATTGATCAGTTTATTAAGACCTTCAACATTATGAAGAAAGCACGTGAAATCGACCCCGAAGGAATATACAAAGTCGTATTTCCACCTGAAAAAATCTTTGAGATAGAAAATATGGATGAAAAGCGTAAAAATTTAGAAAGTTTCGTAAGATCCTCATATCGTAATGTTTTCCACTTTGGAGGTCAATGCAAAATGGCTAGGAGTGTTATGGAAGGTGTTGTAGATGGGCAATTGAATGTTTTTGGAACAAGAAACCTTAAGGTAGCCGATCTTTCAGTCGCTCCTATATTACCGGATGGTAACACTTCACTCCCTTCCCAAATAATCGGTTTAAATGCCGTACGATTCATTCAAGAATAATCTCTAATTTATCAATGAGTTGGTGCTGTTTTTAGCACCATTTTTTATTCTATTTAGAAGTTGGTGTCATTTTTCAATAGCTCCCTAGTTAAACTATTCTACCTAGAATACCATAGAATATTGAGTTATTAGTTATTAGCTATTGACCGCTAATAACTAATTTGGATGCGATGCCTTTAAATGAGAAGCATGCTTTGTCTTTCAATCATAAAATTAGTTATTGGTTATCTAAGTAATTCTGCAGCTTTGAAAGCTGATGGTCTAAAAAACGACGGATATTATTGCAATAGCTGTACTTTTGGACTAACTTAAAGTAACGGGGAGGTTGAAAAACCCCTCTCGAATTATGAGAAGGGCTATTGTCATTAAGCACTTTGGGAAATTTTTTCATAACCATGTCTTTTAAATATCAATTTTCCTAGTACCGGCATGATCCAACGATCCAATCCAATTTTCCCTGCATTCATACCTGCTACAATAATAAATATTCCTAGAAAGACCATTTGGGGATTTGTACTTGTTGTACCTGAAAACATATAAGCAAAGTTCATCGTTAGCCCCATTAGTATTGAAAATGATGTAAAAATACCTAAAATTAATCCGAGACCCACTAAAAATTCTCCCCATGGAACTAGGACATTAAAAAGATCAACGTGTGGTAATGCAACTTCTTTTAAAAAATTTCCCCACCAAGATTGAACAGCAGGATGTTCACCAGATACCTGCTTTACTGCTCCGTTTAAAAAGCCACTTGCATCGAATTTGCCACTGGAGATTTTACCCCAACCAGCATTTAGCCATTCCCATCCAAGATAGACTCGAAATACTGTAAGAAGTAGTGATACAAAACGATTTTCCCTTAAAAATTGGATAAACACGATAATTCCTCCTAAATAATGAAAACATATAATGACATCGATTATCATTATCAATTATTTTGCTGTAATAATCAATAAGAGAATGGTAACGAAAATATGTTAAGGATAGATATATCTTCTTAATTTAGGAAGATATAATCAGCATTTACTTCCTTTCTGATCCTTTTTGAAATTTTAATACTTCCTTTTCATTGTTTTTTTCGTTAGGAAAGGTAATGAACATGGCTCACATGCTTGTTGTTACAAATGCTGATACATCCGTTACGAAATTGAAAGTAAAATTATAGATGAAGTTTATATGAAATTGTAATTAGTTTCTTACTAAACAAATGCGTTAGTTAATTAAAAACAAGAGTCGCAATTGCGACTTTTTTTCTTGATGAAAAGGGCAGAATAGTGTAAGAAGGTTTAAAATCATTTGAAAGGAAATTGATTTAAATGAAAGGAAATACACCATTCTTTATTCTAATGCTCCTAATAGTGATTTGGTTTATTTAAGTGAGAATTAAATAGTATCCAATAGCAAAAAATGGCCAATAAACTGGAGAAGCTGAATCAAAATATGACTATAAATAAATTAAAAAAGTAATACCTAAAAAAATGATGAATCGGTGTATTTTTTTTGTATTTTAACCTTCCTGTATACTCAGAAATGCCTTTTATTTTGGCTTATATCCTTGCAATAGCTAATGGTCTTTTTACTTATACTCAGTTTAAAACTTTGTATTGAATGGGAGCAAGATTTCAAGAAAATAGAGTGAAAAAGAAAAAGTCAGTATCTAACTAACTCATCCGATAGTTTAATAACACTTAGTAGCTGATAGCGTTTAATCAGCTACTATTAGACTATTGGGTTTAAGTTTCCTAAGTGAATGTAAAAAGAACGATTATTTAGTAGATTATCGTTCTTTTTATTTTTTTCATTTTTTATAAGCCGTAGAACATGCGATCGAACGTTTCGGTGGAGCTCATTTTATTTTACAGAGGTTTAGCTTACTTAAAACTTTGCAATAGAACCTTACAGCCAAATTTTTGCTAATTGAGATACTCCTTCTATTATCTTTTTTTCACATAAATTCCCCAATCCAAGTTGAATATGTGGATATTGTGGTTTATATTTCGAGAAATATCTTGAACAAGGATATACTATAATCCCGTGTTCATATGCCCTGTCAATTAGCATTTTTTCACTCATCTCTGTTTTTACTTCAATAATAACGAAAATTCCGGAGCTACCACCTTTTATTTCAATAAAATTCTTAAAGTGTTTTAGTAATTCCCTATTCAATAGATTCATTTTACGTTTATACAAAGCTTTCATCTTCCTTAAGTGTGAGTACCAATATCCTTCATTCATAAAGGTAGCCATTGTATGCTGATGAATTGATGAGGATGTTTGCTCAAGCAAAGGGAGTATCTTTTTATATTCGCTTAACAGCCTATTAGGCAAAACCATATAACTGACACGGATAGAAGGTAATAGTGCTTTTGAAAAAGTTCCTAAATAAATTACCCTATCATTAGGATCTAAACTTTGAAGAGACGGAATAGGTTGATGGATGTATCGAAATTCACTATCATAATCATCCTCAATAATATATCCTTCCACCCTTTTTACCCACTTAATTAACTTTAATCTTTCATTGACGGGGATAGTCACTCCATATGGAAACTGGTGTGTAGGAGTGACATATAAAAGCCTAGAAGGCGATTTTAAAAGGAGATCGACTTGGATACCTTGTTCTTTTACCGGGATTGGATCAATGATAAATGATTGAAGAGCAAATAGTTCCCTTGCCACATTATATCCAGGGTCTTCTACTGCCAGATAATGATAGTCTTTCCTTAGTAACAGTGACAAAAGTAATAACAAGTGCTGTGTGCTACTGCCAATAATAATGTGTTCAGCAGAAGTATTAACTCCTCTTGATTGAAATAAGTAATCTGCTAGTGCCTTTCTTAAGTTAATGTCGCCTTGTTTTTCACCGTATGAAAACATGCTAGAGTCTTTAATGATTTTGTTAGTAATCATTCTCCATTTTTTCAAAGGGAAGTTCTCTTGATCTACTGTCCCAATTTTAAAGTCAATCGTTTTCATGGCAACTTGATTATTTTCATGATGCCGCCCTCTAATGGGTTCATAATTTAGCGTCTCATCCGTTATAGTAGCCTCTACAAAAAATCCCTTTTTGTTCTCGCTTCGGATATATCCTTCCGATTGAAGTTGTTCATATGCTACCTGAGTAGTGTTTCTGCTCACCTCTAATTGGAGAGCAAGTTGTCTAATCGATGGCAACTTAGTATTCTTTTCAAACTTACCAGATAAAATCTGAGTACGTATGTATTGATAAACTTGCTGGTACATAGGAGTGTTACTTTCTCGATTAATATTAAATAGTAGTTCATTCATCATTGAAATACCTCATCTGTCATTTGTATTTATTGTAAACTGTACCTTTTAGAAATGACAGTGAAAATGAATAATGAATGTAGAAAAAAATTTTTGGAGAGATAACTCATGACAATATTTATGTACATATTTTGTTTGATTATATGGGGACTCAACTTTATTGCAGTAAAAATACAAGGAACCCCTGTTAGCTTGGAATTATCCTTAACTTACCGTCTAGTTATGACTGCTTTTATATTTTTGATTCTTGTTTGGTTTCTTAGACCAAAAGGGTTACCAACTAGAAAAGATATCCCATTTGTAATAGTTTTTGGTGTATGTAATTTTGCATTAAGTTACTTATGCCTTTATTACGCCACAATTTTGAGTTCTGCAGCAATTGTAACATTGGTTTTTTCACTAAAGGTGATTATGACTCCGATTACTCTTCGGATTTTTTTAAAAGAAAAGTTACATTCACGCGTTTTGGTGGGAGGGATTTTTGGTGTATTTGGCATATGTATTCTCATCTATCCGAATTTGAACAACTTTCAAGGAATCAGTGATATAAAAGGAATTATGGTTGCGATTTTAGGTACGCTACTTACAGCAATAGGTGATGCCAGTTCAGCACGAAATGCAAATCACAAGGTGAATCCTATCTATGCAAATGCCATTGGATTTACAGTGGGCAGT
This sequence comes from Gottfriedia acidiceleris, assembly GCF_036421055.1. GTDB lineage: Bacteria > Bacillota > Bacilli > Bacillales > Bacillaceae_G > Gottfriedia > Gottfriedia acidiceleris_C. The sequence goes on from NZ_JAZGQS010000001.1 coordinate 226,738, forward strand.
ATATTGATGGGAGTAGTTGTATTATTTCAAGGTCAAGAATTTATATTTCCAACATCGGTTTCATATTTATCTGGGTTGCTATATTTAACTCTAGTTGCTTCATTTTTAGCATGGTTATTTTATTTGAAGCTTGTAGAAAAAATTGGAGGAGCTCGAAGTGGCTATATGGTTGCACTTTTCCCGGTAGTTGGAGGAATAGCTTCCGTTTTAATCGGTGAGTCAGATCCCACTTTGTACTTGATTGCTGGTTGCATTTCTAGCTGTATTGGCGCTGCCATCGCATTAGGATTTAGAACTCGGAACAAAGTTGCAACCAAGGTGCAAAATAACCTCTAAATAGAGTTTAGTAGAGGTTTGTAATTTTTTTAAATTCATAGAAGACGCTGATATAGGTAAACAAGATCTACTTAATAATAGAGACAAATTCAACAGAAGGACAATTTTTTGGAAAGATGGAGTAAATGCAACCAACAATTGCTTTAGTTGTACAGCATAAGTTGCTTATTGCGACTCATTTTTTACCTAATTAAAACTTGCTTAAAATATTCTATATTTATGATAACAAAAAATGACACCTCCAATGGTTAGTTAAGTTTTCTAACAATTGGGGTGCATTTGCTAATGGCTAATTAGTTTTTAAATACTATTTATGGAATAATCCAGTTTGAATTCAATTCACAGAATATAAATTAAGGTACCATGTATTTTATATTACTTCCTATTAAACTGACGATTCATACTTCAATAACTCTTCTAAACTTGATTTAACTTAACTCCTGAATACACTCTTGAACAAGAGTTACCCCTTGGCTGACTGCTGCCCCACCACCAAATGCAGCAGTCACTCCGATAGCTTCTAGAATTTCTTGTTCAGAACATCCTTGATCAAGACATCCTTTTGTATGATAGATGATGCAATATTCATCCTGAGCATAAAGGCTAATTCCTAGCGCAATTAATTGTTTTTGTTTTTGAGATAAAGCCCCTTCTTTAAAGCATTCTTCTGTAAAAGAGTTAAATTTATTTACAAAGTCAGGAAATTTCTGATTAAACAATCCAAGTCCTTCTTTATACTTCATTAGTGCTGATTGTGTAGTGTTTTTTGACTCATATGTCATATTATTAAAGCCCCTTTTCTACTTAGTTAATCAATAATATTATTAGCGTTATAGATAAAAATATTAAAATTTTATAAATTATATCGAAATAAAAAAGAAAAGGATTACTTCAAGAATGATAAAAATGCGTTCTTTGAAATTAAACTATGAACACGGTTTGAATCGTGGTTTTACTTCAAAATGGTATTTTAATGTAAATTATTAAAACATTGTTTTTATGTATGCCTTTTATAATTAGTATTTTAACAATATTTATAGTTGGAGTTGATGAAGTAGGTAGTTAATTTCATCGGGGGATTAGTTCTTTTTTCCGCTTTCACTGGTCGAGTACCTTTTTTGTAGCCTGTTTACCTTATGCATTGGTTTTTTATTTAATCAAGGTTTTAAGGGTCATTCCTTAAATGAAAAGAACACTACTTTAGATAGTCAAAAACAGTAGTGTTCTTTATTAAGGTGTATCTTAAATTTTGAAGTTAATGTTTATTCTTTGATAACAAGAGTTTCCATCCATCATAATTACCACCGAATTGATCTGAAGCTTCAATTAAGAAATCAGTTAATTCATCAATGCTATCTAAATCAACATGATCTATTCTAGAAATACGTATGGTAAAATCGTACTCTTCATCTAGATCTTCATCAATATTTGAATACTTTTCTTCAAAATTAAAACTTTCTTTTGCTATTTCTCTAAATTAAAATTTTATGACTTTTATCGCTTCACACGAATTTCTAATTCTTCAAGCTTAAGTGCCAATTTATCTTCATTAATATTAATTTTTAAATCTTCAAATGTATACTCAGCAAAATGTGGTATATCAATTGTAATGGCAGAAAGCTCTTTGCTAATAAAAGTAGAGTCTTTCCCAGCTTCTAATTTCTTTTTGTAGCGATTAAATTTAGAATCAAGATTTTCCATATTCTCATACAATTCTTCAACTGAGTTGTAAAGTTGAATTAATGGAATAGCCGATTTTTCTCCTACTCCAGGGCAACCAGGTATATTATCACTTGAATCCCCTAATAAGGCTTTTACATCAACCCATTGTTTTGGATGAATCCCATAATCATTACTAAAGTGCTCTAGGGAGTATACAATTTCACCAGTTTTTTGAGCAATGATTTGAGATGTATGCTCGTTTATTAATTGTAATAAGTCTCGATCATTACTATAAATATAGCATTTATTTTTAACAGAATTAGACCAATTATTAGATAAAGTACCCATTAAATCATCTGCTTCATAAGGTGCCATTTCTAGTTGAGCAATACCGATTTCTTCTAATGCTGTTTTTAAAGTGAAATATTGTTCGATAAGTGGAGTTGGTAGTTCTCCACGAGTTGCTTTATAAAAATCATATTTATTTCGACGATCAGTTTCTTCACGTTTAACATCCCAAGTAATTGCTAGATGAGTAATGTCATGCTCTTTAATTAAGTTAAAAAGCTTAGGAATAAAAACTCTTAATGCATTTATATAAACGCCATCTTTCGTCTTAGAAAGTTGTTCATCACTTCTCCCATAAGAAGTTGCAAAATAACCTCTACTTAATAAGTTGAATCCATCAATTAATAATAAAGATTGATTTTCCATTTTATAAATCACCTAATATCTATATATTTAATATGAAAATGATAGCATATCCTACCGAAAATGATAACTAGTGTATTACTGCCAATTAGAATGAAAGTAGGGATCTTAAGCATTTTATTTCTTTTATGTATAATGACATAAAACTTTCATTAGAAAATTGAATTTTCTGTTTATTTATTCACTAACTTTTACTATAATGGAATTTATATAAAAAAATGCAAAGGGTAGGTAGTTATATGGAGAAAGTAAAAAGTACTGTTAAGATTGAGGAAATTTTAGTTGCCTATAATACGTTAAAAGAAGTGACGAATAAAACACCTTTGCAGATTAGTACAATGCTTAGTGAAAAATATGATTGTAACGTATTTTTAAAGCGAGAGGATTTACAAATAATCCGCTCATTTAAGCTTAGAGGAGCATATTACAAAATTAGCAACTTGTCCTATGATGAGAGACATAAAGGGGTTGTATGTGCAAGTGCAGGCAATCATGCTCAAGGCGTAGCATATACATGTAATCATTTGCAGGTGTATGCAAAAATATTTATGCCATCAACAACACCGAATCAAAAAGTGTCACAAGTGAAATTCTTTGGTGGACCATTTGTTGATGTTATATTAATTGGTGACACCTTTGATATTGCTTTTCAAAATGCACAAAGTTATTGCAATGAAAATCAAATGACCTTTATTCATCCATTTGATGATCAAGATGTAATTGCAGGGCAAGGAACAGTAGCAGTTGAAATTTTAAATGAAATTGATCGTCCAGTAGATTATCTTTTCGTGGCAATCGGTGGAGGTGGATTAAGCTCTGGAGTCGGAACATACATAAAAGGAATTAGCCCTTCAACTAAGGTCATTGGAGTAGAGCCAATGGGTGCTGCTTCGATGGCTGAATCGATTGCAAGTGGAAAAGTTGTATCTTTACCTTTTATTGAGAAATTTGTTGATGGAGCAGCGGTTGGCCAAGTTGGTTATTTAACATATGAAATCTGTAGAGATGTACTTGATCAAATTGTCGCTATTCCAGAAGGTGAGATTTGTACAACAATCTTAGAGCTTTATAACAAAAATGCAATCATTGCAGAGCCTGCTGGAGCTTTGTCTGTATCAGCTTTAGAATTATTTAAAGATGAAATAAAAGGAAAGAATGTTGTTTGTATCGTGTCAGGTGGAAATAATGATATTGACCGCCTTCAAGAAATAAAAGAAAGATCATTAATTCATGAAGGACTAAAACATTATTTCATTATCAACTTTCCACAACGATCTGGCGCATTACGTGAATTTCTTGATAAAGTATTAGGACCAAACGATGACATAACGAGGTTTGAATACACAAAGAAAAACAATAAGGACAATGGACCAGCACTAGTCGGAATAGAATTGGCCAATAAATCTGATTACAAAGCATTGATTGAGCGAATGAATTGTCATGAAATTCAATTCATGGAAATAAACAATAACCCAACATTGTTTAATTTATTGATTTAGAATTGATGGATTAATCACATTATGTATTCTAGTGAAAAAACCTACAAGGGTATTTATATCTTGTAGGTTTTTGATTTTATTATCAAAAGTGATTTAAAGTTCAAAAAAAATTCGTTTCTCTCCGAAGGATATAGTTTGGCCGGTTTTCTTTCAAAAGTAAATACTGGAAAAATTCAACACTCTAAAATTAACAAATATTTTTGAAAATAAGTCACTTGACAATATAAATGACATAAAATACAATATTTCTAGAAATACTGAAATAAGTGATGTCTTTGAGAGGAGGTTAAAGTGGTGAACGATGATATTGCAGTAAAGATATACAAGGCATTAGGAGAATCCACTCGTTTACAAATTGTTAAAGTACTTGCTAAGCAATCTGAATTAGCTTGTTCAGAAATGAAAAATCAAATAAAAGTTTCGGCCAATTCGACATTGACACATCATTTAAAACCATTACTTGATTGCGGTTTGTTAACAGTCCGCAAAGAAGGAACCTTCAGATACTATAGTTTACAACGAGAAGTTTTGGAAAAATATGCACCCGCTTTACTTTAAAAATAAAGCGGTATAATTTTACTTTTTATTTCAGTATTTATAGAAATACCGAATAATATAAGGGGGAAATGAATATGAGTTTAGTAAGCAAAGATGAAATTAGTTGGGGAAAATTAGAAAAGGGTAGAGAAAGTAAACTTTTTGAACCAGTAAAAATAGGTGCTTGGAATTTACGTAGTCGTACTGCAATGGCTCCTTTAACAAGAAGTTTTGCTAATGATCAAACAGGTGTAGTTGGAGAAGATATAGTTGAATATTATCGTAAACGAGCTGCAGATGGCGTAGGTTTGATTATTTCTGAAGGAACAGTTATTAGTCCGCGTGGAAAAGGTTACCCAGGTATTCCAGGAATTTATTCTGAGGATCAAATAAAAGCTTGGAAAAAGGTAACTGATGCTGTTCATAAAGAAGGTGGCACAATGATTTCGCAAATTTGGCATGTAGGACGCTTATCTCATCATGAGCTTGCTGGAAATATGCCACCACAAGCACCATCAGCGATTCCTGCAGAAGGATTAGTTTCTCGTTTCCGTAAGCCATATGATATACCTGAAGAAATGACTATCCAGGATATAAAAGAAGTAATCAATCAATATGCTCAAGCAGCGAAAAATGCTATTGAAGCTGGTTTTGATGGAGTCGAAATTCATGCTGCACATGGATACTTAATCGATCAATTTAATTCAGATGTTACAAATCATCGTACAGATCAATACGGTGGTGATCTTCCACAAAGATTAACTTTCATGAAAGAAGTAATAAAAGCGGTTATCGAAGCAATTGGTACTGAAAGAACGATGATTCGATTTTCTGCTCATAAAGCTGATATTCCGGGTTATATGTGGGAAGACCCAGAATACGCAATACGTACATTTATTGAAGCATTCAAAGAAGTTGGTGCAACCTTATTACACCCTTCGATTATGCAATTTGATCGCATACTTGCAGATGGTAAAACGATGCATCAGCTTGTTAGAAAATACTGGGATGGAATTATTGTTGGAGTTGGAACATTAAATCCTGAAATGGCAGAAAAAGCTATCATTGAAGGAACAATTGATGTTGCTGCGTTTGGTCGTCCTCTAATTTCTAATCCAGATCTATTACACCGTTTGAAAAATGGTGAACCAATTGAAGAATATGATGTTAAAAAGCATCTAAATGTTCTAATCTAAGCTTTAATATGAATAGATAGAAAGAAGGAAGCTATTAAAAGGCTTCCTTCTCTTAAGTTTTATATTTCAATATTTATAGAAATATATAATTATGCTGAAAGGAATTAGTTTATGACAATTAAAGGAAAAATTTATATTTTAGCAATGATTAGTTTTTTAATTGGAACTTCACAATATGTTATTTCCGGAATCTTAGATAAAATGGCCGATGAATACGGTATTTCGATTGAAGCTGCAGGGCAACTAATTACTGTATATTCATTGATCTATGCGATTGGTACACCAATTTTAATGGCTGTATTAGCGAAAGTGGAACGTCGAAAATTACTACTATTTTCTTTAAGTGTATTTATTTTTGGTAACTTAATAGCTGTAGTTGCTCCTAATTACGGTTTGTTTATGGTTGCGCGTATTATTATGGCGTTAAGTGCGGGAGTTACTGTTGTAACAGTACTTAGCTTAGCTGCAAAAATAGCTCCAGTCGATCAAAAGGCAAGTTCAATTGCCACTGTTGTCATGGGGTTTACAGCGTCACTGATTATAGGGGTCCCAATTGGCAGATTTATAGCGGCTGTCTATGATTGGAGATTAGTCTTTCTCGGAGTTGCCATATTCGTTTTATTCTCTTTAGCAATTATCGTTAAAACAATTCCACAAACACATGGTGATCAACCGATTCCATTATTGCAACAAATCGCATTGATTAAACAACCAAAAATTGCATTAGCTTTATCTATTACTTTTTTCTTAATGAGCGGATATGGGATTATATTTACGTATTTATCACCTTACCTTATTCAAACTACTAATATGAGCGATCACGTTTTAAGTTTTGCTCTTCTAATACTTGGTATAGCAAGTTTAGTTGGCTCTAAATTCGGTGGATTCAGTGCGGATAAGTGGGGAATTACGCTTACTTTAAAACGAGGATTAGTACTAAATATTTTATCGATTTTATTATTAACATTCATCTCTAGTTCAATCAATACAGTGATCATTATCCTTACAATATGGTCATTTTCTGGATGGTCATCTGGTGCAACACAACAATTTAACTTAGCAACAATTTCTCCTAAATCATCTGATGTTTTATTAGGTTTGAATCAGTCAATGATGCAATTAGGCTTTGCATTTGGGGCAGCAATTGGAGGTCTTGTAGTTAGTCAATTGTCCATTCGCTCAATTACATGGATGGGTTCAATTCCTGTTTTGGTTTCTTTAATCGTGACTGTTGGATTAGCCCGTTATTTAATGAATGAAAAGAAAGTTAGACAAGGCGCAGGCACACAAATAAGAGCCTAAAGGAGTAATTTATAATCGGAAAAAAATTTTATTACTTAGTTTTGTGAAAAATAATTTATATTATTAGGGGCTGTCTTATTTGTCTGATTAGATGACAAATAGGCGGTCCCTTTTTAAATGTTCGAGTGGTTTGGTCAATCTTTTTTAGAGAGACTAAGAAATTTTTTATTGGATTTAATAAGAAAGAGAGGAGATTTGCTTATTTTAAGATCTGAATATATTCGAACTCCACGGATCAAACACATATTTAAAGCTTAGAATTAAAATCGACATGCTCCTTTTTATAAAACTTTTTCAATCCTAGATGTTTTACTAAAAAAACAAATTGAATAATATTCGAATTTATATGAATCTTTATAATAATTTAATTTCAACCTTTTTCGAATAAATTTGAATAAAAGTATTCCTAATGCAATGTAACCGATTTATAATTGAATTCGGAAAGCCTCAAAGAAGTATATAGTTTGGTCATTACATAAAAAATTTTCTCTTACAAAAATGGAAAATAATAAAACGATAATTTTTTATATTTATTTAATAATAAATAATAGATATAAAATGGGGGCTTACTCCTTTTAGATAAATAAACATAATTAAGGAGCTGGTATTTATGTCAAGCAAGACATTAGAAGCATTTTTAACTCCACAATTAGCTGAGTTAAAAGAGAAAGGGCTCTATAATGAGATTAACTCTTTAGAAGGTTCTAACGAAGCTACTATTCAAATTAGTGGTAAACAATTTATAAATTTATCTTCAAATAACTATCTTGGTTTTGCGACTCATCCTCGTTTAAAACAAGCTGCTATTGAAGCGACTGAAAAATATGGAGTTGGTGCAGGAGCGGTACGTACGATTAATGGTACGATGGATATCCACGATCAACTTGAAAAAGCAATTGCTGAATTTAAACATACAGAGGCTGCTATTGCATTCCAATCTGGTTTTAATTGTAATATGGGTGCTATTTCAGCAGTAATGACAAAAAAAGATGCAATTCTATCTGATGAATTAAACCATGCTTCAATTATTGATGGTTGCAGACTTTCTGGAGCGAAAATTATTCGTGTAAAACACCAAGATATGGATGATTTACGTGAAAAAGCAAAAGAAGCTACAACTTGTGGTTTATATGAAAAAGTTATGTACATTGCAGATGGTGTATTCTCTATGGATGGAGACGTAGCAAATATTCCTGAAATCGTAAAAATTGCTGAAGAATTTGGCTTAATTACATATATCGATGATGCTCATGGTTCTGGCGTTATGGGTAAAGGAGCTGGAACAGTTAAACATTTCGGGTTATCAGATAAAATTGATTTCCAAATTGGTACACTTTCTAAAGCAGTTGGCGTTGTAGGTGGATATGTAGCTGGTTCACAACAATTAATCGATTGGTTAAAAGTTCGTGCACGTCCATTCTTATTCTCTACTTCTTTAACACCAGCAAATGCTGCTGCATGTATTGAAGCGATTCGTATTATGTCTGAAGAACCAGAAAAAATCGAAAAGCTTTGGGAAAATGGTGATTACTTAAAAGCTGGTTTATCAAAACTTGGATTTAATATTGGTGAGTCCGAAACACCAATTACACCATGTATTATCGGTGACGAAAATCTAACACAAGAATTTTCTAAACGTTTATACGAAGAAGGCGTTTATGCGAAGTCAATCGTATTCCCAACAGTACCACTAGGAACTGGTCGTATTCGTAATATGCCAACAGCTGCGCATACTAAAGAAATGCTAGATGAAGTTTTAGCTATTTATGAAAAAGTTGGTCGCGAATTAAACGTTATTAAATAATTTTAAAAATTAATTTGATATTTATTACTATAAGGTGGACTAAGGAATGAAGAAAATATTAATTACTGGTTGTTTTGGACAAATCGGTTCAGAATTAACTATGCGTCTTAGAAAAGAATACGGTATTGAAAATGTTGTTGCGACAGATATTCGCCGTCTTGAAGGAAGTCCAATTTTAGAAACTGGTCATTTTGAGATTTTGGATGTAATGGATAAAGAAAAAATGTTAGAGATTGCTAAAAAGTATGAAGTTGATACGTTCATTCACTTAGCTGCTCTATTATCAGCAGTTGCAGAAGCAAAACCTACATTAGCTTGGGACTTAAATATGGGTGGATTAGTAAATGCTCTTGAAGTAGCAAGAGAATTAAGCTTAAAATTCTTTACTCCAAGTTCAATCGGTGCATTTGGACCATCAACACCAAAGGATAACACACCACAAGATACAATCCAACGTCCTACTACAATGTATGGTGTTACAAAAGTAGCTGGTGAATTATTATGTGATTATTATTTTGAAAAATTTGGCGTAGATACTCGTGGCGTACGTTTCCCAGGCTTAATCTCTTATGATACAGTGCCAGGTGGAGGAACTACTGATTATGCTGTTGATATCTACTACGAAGCATTAAAAAATAAAAAATATACTTCATTTATTGGTGAAGGAACATACATGGATATGATGTATATGCCTGACGCAATTGATGCTATTATTAAGTTAATGGAAGCAGATCCATCAAAACTTAAACATCGTAATGCATTTAATATTTCAGCGATGTCATTTGAACCAACTCAAATAGCGGCATCAATTCGTAAATTCATCCCTGAATTTACATTAGATTTCGACATTGATCCTATTCGCCAAGGAATTGCAAATTCATGGCCAAATTCAATTGACAGTTCTGCTGCAAAAGAAGAGTGGGGCTTCGATCCAAAATTTGATTTAGATCGTATGTCTGAAGATATGTTAAATAAATTAGCTGCTAAGTTAAACGTAACTCAAGCTTAAGACAAAAGAAGGAGACAATGTCTCCTTCTTTTTTTCTCTTCCTTTCCTAATTCCTATCATTGGTATTTTGTTTAGTACTTTGACGCAAACTTATCATGTATCAAGAATGTAAATAAAAATGTTAATTAAAAAGGAAGTTAGAAGATGAATAATTTAGATCATAAGGGATTACCATTATCCATTAAAGAGATTAAAACTGCTTATGAACTTTTAGAAGGAAAAGTTCGAAAAACACCATTAGTAAAATCATTTTATTTAACTTCAAAGTCTGGCGGAGAAATTTATTTAAAGCTGGAAAATATGCAATTAACTGGCTCTTTTAAATTTCGAGGTGCATTTAATAAAATTTCACATTTAACTGAGGAAGAAAGAAGTAAAGGCATTATTGCCTGTTCAGCTGGGAATCATGCACAAGGTGTCGCTTTATCATCAAAGCTATTACATATTAAGAGTAAAATTATCATGCCCTCATCTGCTCCAAAAGCAAAGGTCGAAGCAACAGAAGGCTACGGATCAAATATCATTTTACACGGTGAAACATTTGATGATGCGAAAGACTATTGCGCTAAAGTACGTGACGAAACAGGTGAAACATTCATCCATCCTTACGATGATCTTTACATTATGGCTGGTCAAGGGACAATTGGTATTGAAATTTTAGATGATCTTTGGGATGTTGATACAATCATTGTTCCAATTGGTGGTGGTGGACTCATTTCAGGAATTGCAGTCGCTATGAAATCATTTAACCCTTCAATCGATATTATTGGTGTTCAAGCAGAGAATGTACACGGCATGAAAGCATCAATAGACGCAGGCGAAGTAGTGAGTAATTATACCGCTCCTACTATAGCCGATGGCTGTACTGTTAAAGTTCCAGGGAAATTAACATATGAAATTGTAAAAGAATTAGTAACTGAAATCATTCTTGTAAGTGAGGATGAAATTGAAGTGGCAATGAAGGATTTACTACAGCGGGGTAAAGCAGTAGTGGAAGGTTCAGGTGCTCTAGCGACAGCAGCAATTTTATCAGGTAAAGCTTCAAAATATATAGAAGATAAAAAAGTAGTAGCAATCATATCGGGTGGTAATGTTGACCTAGAGAGAATCTCAAGTGTTTGTGAACATTTCTTTGGAAATGAAGTAAAGTAATCTTTTTAAGAATGGGTGATTCGATTGTCGGAAAATAGACTAAAAAGAGAAATGGGGTTTATTGCAGCTTTAACTACTGTAATTGGAACTGTAATTGGTGGTGGAGTTTTCTTTAAAGCTACAGCTGTATACGGCGCAACTGGATCTGCAAGCTTGGGTTTATTAGCATGGATAATTGGAGGAATCATTACAATTTGTGCTGGTTTATCTGGAGCTGAACTTGCCGCAGCAATACCAAAAACAGGGGGGATGGTTGCTTATTTAAAGCACACATATGGAGATTTAACAGCTTATTTACTTGGATGGGCTCAAACGATCATCTATTTTCCAGCTAATATTGCGGCACTTTCGATTATATTTGGTACGCAAGTAGTTTCCATTTTTGGAGTGTCAGCTAATTCTAATCAATTCACTGTAACGCTTATTGCCGTAGTTACTGCAAGTTTTATCACATTAATGAATTTCCTAGGAGCAAAAACGGCTGGTAGTATTCAATCATTTTTTACATTTTGTAAACTTATACCTCTGGCAATTTTAATCATTTTTGGATTATTACATGAAGGAAATGTGACATTTCAACTTTTCCCAGTTGAGGTAGGTAGTGATCGAAGCTTTTTGCCAGCACTAGGTTCAGCTTTACTTGCTACGATGTTTGCATATGATGGATGGATACTCGTAGGAAATATAGCCGGAGAAATGAAAAATCCTAAAAATGATTTGCCAAAAGCTATCCTATTTGGTTTAGCAGCTGTAATGACAGTCTATCTTTTAATTAACCTATCCTTTTTATTTGTATTAACTGCAGTGCAATTAGCGAGTACATCAACACCAGCCACTGAAGTATCGAAAGTTTTATTCGGTAATTTTGGAGGGAAACTCGTCTCGATCGGAATTTTGATTTCAGTATTTGGTACAATTAATGGCTATACAATGACAGGAATGAGGGTCCCATATGTGATGGCTAGAGAACAAAAACTTCCTTTTAGTAGTTGGTTTGGTAAATTATCTAAAACTGGAGTTCCATATAATGCCGGTTTATTTATCCTAATAGTTGCCATATTTATGATGTTTATAGGTGGATTTGACTTATTAACCGACATGTTAGTATTTGTCATCTGGATTTTCTATACTTTAACATTTATTGCAGTTTATATTTTACGAAAACGGGAACCGGATTTAAAAAGACCATATAAAGTACCTTTTTTACCTTTCGTTCTCTCAATCGCAATAATTGGGGGAATCTTTATCGTGGTTAACACACTAATGACGCAAACAATTTTAGCATTTTGGGGAATTGGTTTAACGTTAATTGGACTTCCTGTTTATTACATGTTAGGGAAAAATCATGTTGTAGTAGATGATTAATGAAAGGTAGGATATTTCCTACCTTTTACACTAATTGAATTTATATCTATTTGTTTATTTTTAGAAAAATTGCTTTCGTTCAAGTGATTATCCTTAGGAAAGCCGAACCATTTTTCATAAGGAGGGAATATGCTAGTTCATTAAGTATCCTCCAAAGCCTTCAAGGTTTTATCCCTAATCTGGAGACGATTCATATAGTCTTTTGCCACAAGTTCGGTGTATATTAAATCAAAAAGTAGAAAAAACGGCAGGGTGGGTGAAATGTTCTGTCCCATATGCATATTGCTTTTACTCATGACTAGAAGGGGGACATCTGCTAACTGGTAGAGTTCAGAAGATTTATCACTTGTAATTGCGAGAATCGCTGCTCCCTGTTTTTTGGCAATTTTAATCGCATTGATGACTTCTTTCGTTTTCCCTGAAACAGAAATGCCAATGACTAGACTCTTGTCTGTACTTAATGCTGCATCCATCACTGCTTGATGTGGATCTGTAATTGACTCAACATGAATTCCAATCCGAAAAAACTTCCATTTAAACTCTTGAGCTGCAATTCCTGAGTTGCCAATCCCGTAAACATGAACCTTTTGAGCATTATTTAAAAGAATAACGGCTTGCTGAATATCAAAATAATTCATTTTCTGAAAGGTCGTTTCGATGATTTCTAAATGATTTTGATAGAGATTAGAAAAATAATCAATCTTCTTAATGTCACTAGCTTTTGATGGTTTGTCTTTTAAATCGATATAGCGTTTTAGTTCATGTTTAAATTGATTAAATCCTGTAAAAGAAATCTTTTGACAAAAACGGGTAATTGTAGCCGGTGAAATATGAATTTTTCTCGCAATTTGACTAATTGATAATTGACTGATTTCTTCAGGATTTTTGATAATATATTTTGCTAATTCGGCTTCAGATGTTGTGAATTTATCCATCGTGCAGGTTATACCATGAAGAAGGTTCTCACCTAGATACTCCATATGCTTTCTCCTCTTTATCATTCATCCGTTCATAAAAACAATTATAACCTTATTTTAAGTGAAATACTTAAAGAGGATGAAAAATTCTTAAAAACTAACCTCTAATAAAAACTAATGCTAAAAATAACCCAGGGAAAGCGGCTGAGTTATTTTTAGCTTATCTTATTTTTGCATAGCATTCACAAATCGTTGCGTGATAATTTGTGGTCTTGTAATTGCACCGCCTACAACGACCGAGTGAACATTTAGATCAAGCACAATGCGGGCAATTTCTGGTGTTGATACATTACCTTCTGCTATAACCTTTGCATTTTTCACTTCTTTGACGATTTGTTTAATGACAGCATATTCATGATCATCAATTTTCAAGTCATTTGTCTCTTCGGTATATCCGTATAATGTCGGAGCTACAATATCAAAGCCTAACTCATCGGCAAAAATAGCTTCTTCAACTGAAGAAACGTCAGCCATCAGGAGAATGTGAGGATACTTTGTTCTTATTTCTTGATAAAATGATTTTAAATCACTGCCATCAGGACGAAGTCGATTTGTTGCATCTGTCGCTATAATTTCGACACCCGTCTGAGCTAAGGCATCAATCTCATTCATCGTTGGCGTAATAAAGACAGGAAAATTACTGTATACTTGTTTTATGATGCCAATAACAGGAAGATCTACTTGTTTTTTTATTTCTATAATATCTGATACGGAGTTGGCCCGAATGCCAACGGCGCCACCCTCCTTTGCAGCTAAAGCCATACGCCCCATAATAAATGAACTATGCAGCGGTTCCCCATCTAAAGCTTGGCAGGAAACGATTAATCCGTTTTTGATTTGTTCTAACACTTTATGCATTCAAAACACGTCCTTATTATTTATTAATGACCTAGAAATTCTTCTACTTCATTTTTTACAATGGTGACTTGAGGTCCGTAAATAATTTGTACACCCGTTCCCTTTTTCACAATCCCTTTTGATCCAGTTTTTTTAATGATATCGTCATTTACCAAGGAATCATCCTTAATGGTTATGCGCAGTCGAGTCGCACAACAATCGACAACATCAATATTACTCGTACCTCCTAATCCTACTACAATCGTTTTAGCACGCTCTGTAGCTGAAACTTGCTCTGTAGCTTGTTCCTCGTCTTCTCGTCCAATAACTTTGAAGTTCTTTTTTCTAATTAAAAATTTAAAAGTATAGTAGTATAAGAAGAACCATGGTATCCCAATAATCGGAACCATTATCCAATTTGTTTTGTCGTTACCTTGTAAAATACCAAATAGAACAAAATCAATAAATCCGCCTGAAAAGGTTTGTCCTACTGTGATATTGAATAGATCTGCCATCATAAAAGCTAAACCATCGAAAATGGCATGTACTAAATAAAGAAGCGGTGCCACGAATAAGAAACTAAATTCAAGTGGCTCAGTGATTCCTGTTAAGAAAGACGTTAACGCTGCTGATAACAAAATACCCGCTACTACTTTTCTATTTTTCTTTTTAGAGCAATGATAGATAGCCAGTGCGGCACCTGGTAAACCAAACATCATTGTAATAAAACGGCCAGACATGAATCTTGATACCCCTTCGTAATAGTGTTTCGTAGAAGGATCACCTAACTGGGCGAAAAAGATATTTTGTGTACCGCTGACTATTTTTCCTCCAATCTCAAGCGTACCGCCAAGAGCAGTTTACCAGAATGGAAGATAGAAAATATGGTGCAAGCCAAGCGGTCCAAGCATACGTAAAATAAATCCATAGAAAAAAGTTCCGATAAACCCAGTGCTTGTAACAATCGACCCGAGCTGATTGATTAAATCTTGGAAGTAAGGCCAAATTACAAATAGAATGCCTCCAACAAACATCGAAACAAACGAAACTACGATCGGAATAAAGCGTGAGCCACCAAAGAATCCTAAAACTTGAGGCAACTGAATTTTATTGTATTTATTGTGCAGCGCGGCTGCCACAATCCCAATGATAATACCGCCAAATACACCGGTTTCTAATGTCTGAATTCCGACGGCCATCCCTTGCCCAGCTCCTGCCAAATTATCTTTCGCCAGGTCTCCGGTTATAGAAAGTAACGCATGGATAGTATTATTCATAACAAAGTATCCAATCATAGCAGCTAATCCCGCAGTTCCTTTATCTGAACGGGCTAAACCAACAGCTACCCCAACGGCAAATATAATGGGTAAGTTAGCAAACACAATAGTGCCGGCTGCACTCATGATAGTAAAGATATTCTGCAACCATGTGATATCTAAAAACGGATAGGCAAAAACCGTATTTGGGTTTGAAAGAGCCCCTCCGATTCCCAGTAACAAGCCAGCAGCAGGTAAAACGGCAATAGGAAGCATGAACGATTTACCGAATTGCTGAGCTTTTTCAAAAGCTTTTTTCATTTATGTAGACCCCCTTAAGTTGTAATGTATGAGTAAGTTAAACTTATATGGGTATCATATAGACATAATGAATGCTATTCAATAGATTTGAATACGTTTTCATAGATTTTCAATAATCAGCTCTCTTTTATGAAAATGTTTTCATTCGTGGTATTTCAAAAAGATTAATAGAATGCAGACTTTATCCCATCTTCAAAGTCTTTTATAAATTTAACCATTAATAGGCGAAATCACTAAGGCATCTTCTAAAACATTGTTAAATACGCTACCCATCATTTTTTAAGAAAATACAAAATCCTCAACTTCCTAATTCGATATGAAAATTAAACTTTAATTGGCATAGTAAAACTATGCTGTAGTTTCAACTATTCAGTCTTTAATCAACAAAATCAAAAAGCTACGATTCAATCAATTTAAATTTATCAAAACTCCCAATTATTCTAATTTATTTTGAAAGTTTATTAACTGTTTGTTCAAAGCTGAATGAAGTCTCTTGAAACTTTAGAAGGTAGCTTTGAGAGCATTGGTTAAAAATAGTATGATAAGACCAATCAGGCAAAGTATTACCTCATTTTTTTTTAGATTACGATAGTTTACTTCCACAAATATAAAATGAAAACACTTCCTTTTAAAATTGTGAAATGATTCACAAAATGTTGGAATTTTTGTATAAATATGGTATAAATAAAAAGAGATATCTACTTTCAAAATTAGTAAGACAAGTAAGGAAAAGGTTGTATAGAAAGGCGTATATGTGATTACAATGGTAAATATGCAAAAAGTGATAGTCATCGTAGGTCCTACAGCAGTAGGGAAAACAAAACTAAGTATTGAACTTGCAAAAGCTCTTAATGGTGAAATCATTAATGGCGATGCGACACAAGTTTATAAAGAATTAAATATTGGAGCAGCTAAAGTTACTGAAGAAGAAAAAGAAGGGATTCCTCATCATTTAATTGATTTCCTTGATCCAAAAGATTCTTTTACGGTTGCTGATTTTCAAGAATTAGCAAGAGAAAAAATTAAAGAAATTGCTAACCGAGGTAAAGTTCCAATAATTGTTGGTGGCACTGGATTATATATCCAAAGTGTATTAACTAAATATGAATTTGCTGAGCAAGAAGGTGATGAGCTTTTAAGAAACCAATTAGAGGGCTTTGCGATGGCCTTTGGGAATAAAGCATTACATGATCAATTAAAAGAAATTGATCCAGAAAGTGCAAAGCAAATACATATGAATAATGTCAGAAGAGTAATCCGTGCAATTGAAGTTTTCAAGCTAACTGGACAAAAATTTTCAGATACCGCATTTAAAAAAGAGCCAGAGTATTTATATGATGCAGAAATAATCGGGTTATCAATGGATCGAGAGCTACTATACAATCGAATTAATTTACGAGTTGATCTAATGTTGGAAGAAGGACTATTAGATGAAGCAAAAATGCTCTACGACAAAGGTATTCGAAATTGTCAATCTGTGCAAGCGATTGGCTATAAAGAGCTTTACGATTATTTTGATGGAATCTTAACGAAAGAAGAAGCAATCGATTTAATTAAACAAAGCTCAAGAAGATATGCAAAAAGGCAAATGACGTGGTTTAGAAATAAAATGAACATCCATTGGTTTGATATGGATGGACATAATTTTGATATAAAAAAACTGGAAATTTTAGCTACGCTTGAAGGAAAGGGCTATTTCATCTCGAATAAATATATGTAGAGGTAGAAGAGGAGGAAAAGGACATGAAAACATCAATCAACATTCAAGATCAGTTCTTAAACCAATTACGTAAAGACAATCTAGCGGTTACAGTATTTTTACTAAATGGATTTCAAATCAAAGGTAAAGTAAAAAGCTTTGATAACTTTACGGTATTGTTAGATGTTGAAGGTAAACAACAATTAATATATAAACATGCGATTTCAACGTTTGTACCATCTAAAAATGTACAAATTGAAATGTAAAATAAATTGAAAAAAGGACATTGATCTTATGGTCAATGTTCTTTTTAATTATTCTAAACAAATTAATGAAAATAATTATATTATGTAAACTAATGGGAGGGAATTAAATGTATGTCCCAAAAGAATTTAAAGAAACAGATTTAAATCAATTAATAGCTGAAATGAAGAAAAATAGCTTCGGTATATTATTATCGAATAATGAAGATGCAAAAATAGAAGCAACTCATTTACCGTTTATCATTCAAGCAGACAATGAGAATTTAATGCTCATTACACATTTAGCTAAGCCAAATCCTCAATGGAAAACAATGAATGGAAAAGAATGTTTGATTATCTTTCCAGGGCCACATACATATGTTTCTGCTTCATGGTATGAAGAAAAAAATACAGTTTCAACTTGGAACTATACAGCAATACATGCTTATGGAAAAGTAACAACAATTGAAAATAAAGATGAAATGAGACAAATCGTGTTAAAAACGACTGACTATTTTGAAAAAGGACAATCAAAACCTTGGAAATACGAAGATCACACAGATTATGTTGAAAAATTACTTTCAGGAATTGTGTGTTTAAAAATTGAAGTAACAGAGTTAATCGGTAAAAAGAAATTAAGTCAAAATCATTCAATTGAAAGAAGAGAAAAAGTGATTGCAGCTTTACAAAATGAAGAAAAATATTCTTCGCATGAAATCGCGGAACTTA
This sequence comes from Gottfriedia acidiceleris, assembly GCF_036421055.1. Taxonomy (GTDB): domain Bacteria; phylum Bacillota; class Bacilli; order Bacillales; family Bacillaceae_G; genus Gottfriedia; species Gottfriedia acidiceleris_C. The sequence goes on from NZ_JAZGQS010000001.1 coordinate 245,372, forward strand.
TGAAAGCAAAACTAAATACAAGTTCTTAAAAAGAAGTTTCTACATAAATAAGAAGGGAGTTATGAAAATCATAACTCCTTTTTATTTGCGCTTTCATTTTCCCTGAAAATATTGAAAGTATCGTTTTAAAGAAACGGAGGTTTTCAATCCAACTAAATGCTGAATATCTTCCACTAATAATCCCTCTTTTATTTTCCGTAGAATAAAAGTGTTTCTTAAATGTTGTGAGCAAAGTCCTTTTCTAAGCCCAGCCCTTTTAACTTCCAACCTAAGCATTTTTTGAAATGCTATTTCAGTTAGTGCTTTCGGTGAATCTGTATCGTAAACCCAATGGAATGTCATGCGGTTATAATCAAATGCAACAAAGAGTGGATGAGTTGAATGATAATGAGGTCTTACGGGCTCTGGTATCGTGACAAAATAATTATATAATAACACTCGATCTTCTTTTGTGAGAATAATTGTTCTTTTAGTACCTTCCTTGCTATGGACAACAAGTTCATTTAAAGCGAAGTTAATATCACGCATCTGTAAATCAATTAATTCCTTTAAAGTTAAACCATACAACAGCATAAAACGAATCATAATTTCGTTACGATCCATTAAAAAAGATCTTGCTTTTAATTGTTTTTCTGATAAATCTGTCGTGGATTGAACGATTGATAGTAATTTTTTTTCTTCTTCTTCAGAGATAAAATCGTCCGATGAAAGAGCTCGCGAAGGTCGAGCTAAATAGTTAGTAAATGGAATGATATTTTCGATTGAAGAATTATTAGAATGTAAAAATTTATAAAATTGATTTAGTACAACATAAATTCGATGCATTGTTTTCTCATTATAACCACGTTCAGACGTTAAAAAATAGAAATAATCATTAAAATTTTGTACTTGTAATGAACTAAAACTTTTATTAACTTTTTTAAAATAACGGAAACATTCTTCTAAATCATAACAATAACGCTTAATAGTAGACTCTTTTCTTCCTTTACTATTTAAGTGAGAGGCAAATTGCAAGATGACATCAGGTAAAGTAGCAGTCGTTAAGTTTGGGATCGTCAAATTTATCAACTCTTCTCTTTTTCTCTCATTATATCAAATAAGTTAATAGAATTTAGTAAAATTTAGCAATCTTATCCATTTAACAGTTAGTCTGGAGAATAAAAGTTTTGAAATTAATCGTTCATACATATATTAGTAAAAAACTTATTTCGTAAAATACGTTCAAAAGCGCATAAAACGAACTTACATGTGATTTCTAAGAGGAGTGCTTTCTATAGATACACAAAAAAATGTTCGATAGAATAAGAGAGGTGTCATGTTTGGAGCAGCCAATTCGTTTAAAAGATAACGGCCAAATAAATGTTGTACTTAATACAGTGAAAAGAGGAGAGGTTTCTCCTATTCCAAGTATCGAAACAGTGAAACAGCCTAAACATGAGTTATTAATAGAAATAGAGGATCAGTTAAGGCATTTAATCGGTATGGAAGAAATAAAAAAAATGATTCATGAAATTTATGCTTGGATATTTATTAATAAAAAACGAGAAGAATTAAACTTAAAAGCCGAAAAACAAGTATTACATATGTTGTTTAAAGGGAATCCAGGAACTGGAAAAACGACTGTTGCAAGGATTATTGGTCAATTATTTTTAAAAATGGGTGTATTGTCAAAAGGTCACCTAATTGAAGCAGAAAGAGCTGATTTAGTCGGGGAATACATTGGTCACACTGCTCAAAAAACTAGAGATTTAGTAAAAAAAGCAAATGGTGGGATTCTTTTTATTGATGAGGCTTACTCGCTTGGCCGAGGTGGGGAGAAAGATTTTGGAAAAGAAGCGATTGATACGCTTGTTAAACATATGGAAGATAAACATGGTGACTTTGTATTAATTTTAGCCGGCTATTCATCCGAAATGGATTATTTCTTAAGTTTAAATCCTGGACTTAAATCAAGGTTTCCATTCATTTTAGAATTCCAGGATTATTCTGTAAAGGAGCTTCTAGATATATCAAAAAAAATGTTTGTTGACCGGGAATATATTCTATCTCGTGAAGCGGAATTCCGTTTAAGAGATTTTATCCAAAAGGCTAAACTTGAAAATCGTGCTCATTTTAGTAATGGGCGATTTGTACGTAATATTGTTGAAAAATCGATTAGGACACAAGCAACAAGATTAGTATCTGAGACTGAATTTAATCGAGAAATATTAATGAGAATTGAAGAAAAAGATTTGTTTACTACTGACAAAATCGATTCAATTAATTGAATCGATTCCTATTTAATCTGGTGCTTTCTACCCCACCAGCCTTTAATGTAAAAATAAATTGAAATAATAACACCAATTAAAATATTGAGGAAGATACAATAAAAATAACCATATTTCCATTTTAACTCAGGCATATTTATAAAATTCATGCCATAAAATCCTGCGATAAAAGACATAGGTAGGAAAATGGCACTTATGAGTGTTAAAGTTTTCATGATATCATTTGTCCGGTCAGATTTTAAGGACATTTGAAGTTCGATAATGCCTCCCATACTTTCTTTGAAATTATCTAGGGCATTAATAATCCGTTCATAATTCTCTTTCAACTCGTTAAAATAAAAACCTGCATCCTGACTTAAGAAAGGAAAGTCTGCTTCAACAATTTGGTTAATGACATTTACTTGCGGTTCTACAAGTTGTCTTAAATCTTGAAGTTGAACTTTCCAATTGAAGATTTTCTTATCTAAATCTTTTCGAAATGGGTCATTAAATAAGTTTCGTTCAATTTCTTCAATCTCATTTGCAAACCGATCAATTGAGATAAGGAATTTCTCTATAACCTCATGGAAAATTTGATATAAAACATGACCAGCATGGTCTACTTTAATATAATTTTGGTTGAATTCCTGAGTTACATACTTGAACAAATCTATTTCATGATCTTCTATATATGAAATAATTAAATTACTACAAACAAGAATATTTATTTTTGTTGGTTTAAATAACTTAGTTAAAGCATATAAGGAAAGTATTGCCTCGTTTTTAAAAACATTTATTCTTGGTTTATAATCACTATGTAGAAGTTTCTTTTTTGCTAAAGGATGAATCGTTAAACTTTCAATAATAGTAGTTAACTCATCTAAGGATTTATTATTGAAGTGATACCAAAGAATTTCATCATTAGTTGGAAGTAAAAATTCATCAACAGTCTCGACTGAATGGTTTGTTAGATTATATCTCTTCAAATGAAATTCCACCTTTAAATAAATTTCTAAAATAGTGTTGGCAAGAATAGGTAAATTATGTGATAAAAACAAAGGTTGGTTGCAAAGAAGCAAGGAGCAAAAGGGGAAAAATAAAAAAAACAAACCTATCTTATTAAAGGGTTTGTTTTTATTGGACTTATTTAATTTAATTTAATTTTTGAGTGCTTGATTCGTTTAAACTAACTGTAGAGCTAGAGTCTTTAAATGATCTTTTAGGTAGACTCCAATTATAATGTACAGATAATAGTCTAAGAAGAACAATAACAATGAATAATAATAATAGTTCAAAATTTGTATCAACAAATTTATTTCCAATTAAAACGCCTACAAGTATTGCCCAAAAAGCATATACTTCTGAATGTAATACCATTGGTTTTCTTTTTGCAAGTAGATCTCGTACGATTCCTCCACCGATTCCAGTTAAGACAGATGCAACAATAACAGCGCTAACAGGTAATTTTAATTCCATGGCATAATTTGCACCAAGAATTGCAAAAGCGGATAAACCGATTGAATCGAATAAAATATCTAATTTTTTAAAAGGTTTATTTGATAATTGCGGAAAGAAAAAGATAATTGTCATCGCAGCTAAAGCAATTGTAAAATTTGTTGTTTGATTCCATAAATAGTTAATTGGATAACCTATTAATAGATTACGTAATGCACCGCCACCAAAGGCTGTAGCAAAGCCTAGAATATAGACCCCAAATAAATCATAGTCTTCTTCCATCGCGACTACTGCACCACTTAATGCAAAGGAAATAGTACCAATAATGCTAAATAACTCCCATGTTTCCAAAAAGCAATTCCCCTGCCCCTCCAATAAAAAGATGAAAAATAGTCCAGATATCATTATAATAAAGAGACAGTTAAGAGTAAAGAATATTTATTGCTTAGAATTGGTTAAAGAAAAGGTGGAATTTTGTGACGAATGAATTGAGAGAAAAAGCCATTTTAGTTGGATGTCAGCTTCAAAATGTAGATGATGATCGTTTTAATTATTCATTGGATGAATTAGCATCACTTACGAAGACGGCAAATGGGGAAGTAGTTTTAATCACTTCACAAAAAAGAACTAAATATCATCCAGCATTATACATAGGGACAGGTAAAGTAGAAGAGTTAGAGGCAGCAATTGCAGAGTTAGAACCTGATGTTATTATTTTTAATAATGAACTGACTCCATCTCAAATACGTAATTTATCTGCGAGATTAGAAAAAAGGGTAATTGACAGAACGCAATTAATTTTAGACATATTTGCACAGCGTGCGAAAACAAAAGAAGGTAAATTACAGGTTGAATTAGCTCAATTACAATATTTAATGCCAAGATTAGTTGGTCAAGGAACAGAGTTATCAAGACTTGGTGGAGGTATTGGTACAAGAGGACCTGGTGAAACAAAACTAGAATCTGATCGTCGACACATTCGAAAACGTATAGATGATATTAAACAGCAATTAAACATAATCGTTGAACATCGAAAACGTTATCGTGAGCGACGTAAGAAAAATGAAATGTTTCATATTTCGTTAGTAGGTTATACAAATGCAGGAAAATCAACATTATTTAACCGACTAACTAAATCAGATGTGTATGAACAAGATTTACTGTTTGCGACATTAGATCCTACAACTAGAAAATTTGTTTTATCAAATGGTATGACAACTTTACTAACAGATACAGTAGGTTTTATTCAAGATTTACCAACTTCACTTATTGCAGCATTCCGTTCAACACTTGAAGAAGCAACAGAAGCAGATTTCATTCTTCATGTTGTCGATGCATCTCATGAAAATTATAAAAGTCATGAAGTAACAGTTTCTAAATTATTGAATGATTTAGATGTTGAAAATATTCCAATTTTGACTGTTTATAATAAAATTGATCAAGTTCATGAGGACTTTATACCTTCACCATCTGAAGGTTTTATTGAGATGAGTGCTTTAAATGAAGATGACTTAAGTAAATTACGACAAAGAATTGAATATGAATGTAAGCAGTATATGGAATATTTTGAGGCATTTGTACCAGCATATGAGGGCAAATTAATTCATGAAATCAAAAAATTAACGATGATTGAATCAATCAACTTTAATGAAGAAGCAGAAATCTATCAAATTACTGGTTATGTTTTCAAGGAACATTCAATTTATGATACAGTTAAAAGATATAGAATACATAAGGAGCAATAATCAATGCTAGAATTTTTATCAAACGGGGAAAAAATTGCACCATTAGTTGCAGATGTTGAAAAATTAATTTCAGAAGCCCATAAAGAAATTGACGAAGTGATTGAATATAACCAATTCAAAGTTTTACAAAGCTTTCGAAAGCATAAAGTAAGTGATAGTCATTTTATCCCAACAACTGGTTATGGTTATGATGATATCGGAAGAGATACATTAGAGGATATTTTTGCAGATGTCTTTGGTGGAGAAGCTGGTCTAGTGAGACCGCAAATCATTTCAGGAACCCATGCAATTTCAACTGCTTTATTTGGCGTACTAAGACCAGGCGATGAGCTTTTATATATTACTGGGAAGCCATATGATACATTAGAGGAAATTGTAGGGATTCGTGGGGAAAGTGGAAATGGCTCATTAAAAGACTTTGGGATTGGATATGAATCAATCGAATTAGTAAATGATGAACGAATCAATTATGAAAAAGTCGCAAATAAAATGACAAGTAATACAAAAGTGATTGGTATTCAGCGTTCAAAAGGTTACGGAACAAGACCTTCATATACAATTGAACAAATTAAAGAGATGATTGATTTTGTAAAAGAAATTGATCCAAATGTCATAGTATTTGTAGATAATTGTTATGGTGAGTTTGTTGAAAAACAAGAGCCATGCCATGTGGGAGCAGATTTAATGGCAGGTTCATTAATTAAAAATCCTGGTGGAGGACTTGCAAAAACGGGTGGTTATATTGTAGGACGTAAAGATTTAGTTGAAAAATGCGGCTATCGTTTAACATCTCCAGGGATTGGACGTGAAGCAGGTGCTTCTCTTTATGCGTTACAAGATATGTATCATGGATTTTTTATGGCGCCACATATTACTGGTCAAGCATTAAAAGGAGCTTTATTTACTGCAGCGTTCTTAGAAAAGCTTGGAATGAACACAAATCCTTCATGGGATGCTGTAAGAACAGATTTAATTCAATCTGTTCAATTTGATGATAAAGAAAAAATGATTGCATTTTGTCAAGCAATTCAAGCAGCCTCACCGATCAATGCTCATTTTACGCCAACAGCAAACTATATGCCTGGATATGAAGACGATGTAATTATGGCAGCGGGGACATTTATCCAAGGTGCAAGTATTGAATTAACGGCAGATGGTCCAATAAGAGCTCCATATGTTGCATACGTTCAAGGTGGCTTAACTTATGCTCACGTGAAAATTGCAATTTGTTCGGCAGTTAATTCTTTAATTGAAAAAAATCTATTAGAAATTTAAAACAAAATAGCTCATGACCTGTAATCATGAGCTATTTTATCTATGAAAATAAATGGGGACTTACTTTCATAATGAAGAAGGTTCTATCTATATTTATATCTTACAGGTCAAACCTTAAATTAACCTTAACATTATCATTAAAATTCGATAATAATAATGTAATCTTATATTAAGGTTAGGGGTATGCGACTACATAGAAGTAGGGTGAAAAGTATAGATTAAGTAATGAGCGGAGGAAAAACAATGGAAAATCTACCTAATTGTCCTAAGTGTAATTCATCATATACATATGAAGATGGAATTCTTTTAATTTGTCCGGAATGTGGTTATGAATGGACAATGGAAACAGAACATACGAATAACGAAACAAAAGTAGTAAAAGATGCAAACGGAAATATTTTAAATGATGGGGATTCAGTTACAGTTATAAAAGATTTAAAAGTAAAGGGCACATCACTTGTCGTTAAAATTGGTACAAAAGTGAAAAGTATTCGATTAGTTGAAGGTGATCACGATATCGATTGTAAAATTGAAGGTTTTGGTGCCATGAAGTTAAAGTCTGAGTTTGTTAAAAAAGCGTAGTAACGTTATTTATAAATTTTATTAAAAGAACAAAAGCATCAAGTCAAATGGCTCGATGCTTTTGTTTTATATGTTAAATTTACGAAAGAAAATAAAAATAATAGTTTGATATAAATTGATATTTGTTAAAATAAAAGAGATGTAATTAACCGTTTACATTCATTGATATTATTGCAATTATTGTTTTAAAAATCGCACGACTAAAAGAAGGTGTATAAATGAAGAATCGAGCGCATAATTTTGCAATGGATTATGTGAATTCAGAGGAAAAACAAAAGATGCTATATAAACGGACACTATTGATGGTTAGCATTTCGCAAATTTTTGGCGGAGCAGGATTAGCTGCCGGAGTGACAGTTGGTGCGCTTTTAGCTCAACAAATGCTTGGGACAGATGCTTTTACTGGTTTGCCAGCATCTCTTTTTACACTAGGTTCAGCAGGAGCGGCATTAATTGTTGGTAGGCTTTCGCAAAGATTTGGTCGACGAATCGGGCTTGCTGCAGGATTTTTTACCGGTGGACTTGGGGCAATCGGTGTTGTAATTGCAGCAATGACAAACAGTATTATTCTTTTATTCGCATCACTCTTGATTTATGGTGCCGGAACAGCAACCAATTTGCAAGCTCGATATGCAGGAACTGATTTGGCAAATAATAAACAACGTGCAAAAGCAATTAGTATAGCAATGGTTTCCACTACGTTTGGTGCAGTCGCAGGTCCTAACTTAGTAGGCCCAATGGGAAAATTTGCAGTCTCCATTGGCGTGCCAGCACTTGCAGGTCCATTCATTTTATCCGCAACTGCTTTTATTTTGGCTGGCCTTTTTCTTTTCTTAATGCTTAATCCAGACCCATTGATTTTAGCGAAAATAATCGAGTCAAATAAAACACAAAAAGTAGATGTAGTTCCTTCCACACAAATTGAAAGTATGAAAGCAAATAGAGGGATTGCTGTAGGAGCTACGACAATGGTACTAACGCAAATTGTTATGGTTGCTATTATGACAATGACACCTATTCATATGAAACATCACGGGCATGGACTAAACGAAGTAGGTATAGTCATTGCGTTCCATATTGGCTCAATGTATCTTCCTTCACTCATTACAGGTATTCTTGTAGATAAAATGGGGCGAACAACTATGTCAATTGCGTCTGGAGCCACTTTATTACTAGCAGGAGTAATAGCCGCATCAGCACCAAGTGACTCAATGATTCTACTAGTAGTTGCTCTTTCTTTACTAGGATTAGGGTGGAATTTTGGACTAATCAGTGGGACTGCTCAAATCGTTGATTCAACAGATTCTACTACACGCGCCAAAACTCAAGGAACTGTGGATGTATTTATCGCACTAGCAGGAGCATCAGGTGGCGCATTGTCTGGAATGATTGTTGCCAATTCAAGTTATGCAGCATTATCATTAGCTGGGGGAATTTTATCCCTACTCCTTATTCCAGTCGTGATTTGGTCACGTGGAGGAAAAAAAGAACGCGAACAAGGTCTTCATCTGTAAAATAAATAAGATAAAATAGGAGCTGAATAATCAGCTCCTATTTCACAATTTGCGCTTGTTAAGAAGCTTAATCAAATTTCTAGTAAAATCGTAACTTTTTTCGAAAACGAATTGAATTTTTTTATTATTTTTAGCCGTTATGAAAGGGATTGATATTTTTGATAGGCTAATAGATTAAGAAATCGTAGTATACGGATATAAAGGGGTAAATGAATGTCTATTTTATCTAATCAATCTGAATTTAAGTTTCTAATTGAAAATGAATTAATTCCGAATGTAAGCCTCAAGAGTGTACGTCCAAATGACCCAATTGTAGTTAAGAATATTCCAGACGGTTGGACATGCATTGGATCAGGAAATTATGCTTCGGTTTTTATACATCATTCTGAACCAAATGTAGTGGTTAAAGTGTATGGAAAAGAGCTAGATGGTTTAAAAAAAGAAGTTCAAGTATATAAACAATTGGGAGATCATCCGGCTTATTCGAAATTAATACAATTTGGTGAAAAATATTTAGTATTAAAAAGATTACAAGGAATTACATTATACAACGCCCTTGCAAATGGTGATCGAATACATGAGAGCGTGATTAAAGATGTAAATATTGCGCTTAAGTATGCGATAAGTAGAGGGCTAAATCCATACGATGTTCACGGGAAAAATGTGATGATGAAAGATGGTAGGGGATACGTTGTAGATGTATCTGACTTTTATAAAAAAGGAAAGGATGAAAAGTGGGAAGATTTAGTCAAAGCTTATTATAAATTATATAAAAAAACTTTGTATAAAGTACCTATTAAAATTCCGTTAAAATTCTTGGATTTTACTAGGCATTCATACAGATTTTACAAAAAAATGAGAGACAGATTTAAATAGATTACGTTGGAAAAGGTTAAGACAAGTGTAATAGGTTAATAATTGAAAGTAGTAACTGCAATGAATAGTAAAAGAGATAGCGGTTTACAGTTCAAGAAGACTAGCATACGGGCTAGTCTTCTTGAGTTTGCTGTTATTCATTTAGTTTTTTTAGTTTATATACGTATATAATACCTATATAGAAATATCTTGGTCATCTTCAAAATTTAACAATTGTTTATGAGTATAAAACTTCTCAAAAACGATTCCCGCTAAATAGTAAAATACTAAGCCAAAACATAAATGAATAAGTGTAAATTTAATACCAAATGAAGAGATTTCATATATAACTATAGGTAGTTTCGCCGTTGTCCAAACTCCTAAAAAAAATACAACATAACGAATACTTGCTCCTTTTTTCAATAAAAGTACCGCGATTGGAAAAGCTAGATATAGAGGACCAGCTGCTATACCTCCTAGTAAGAGAGCAAACAGAACACCATAAATGCCAGATTGATCTCCCATATATTTTATAAGCGTTTCTTTTTCAACCCATTTGTCGAGTAAGCCAACAAAAACTAAAACAGGTGGGAGGAGAAACAACATATTTAATATACTACTTCCAGTTAACTGAAATGCTTTCATTCCAACTGAGTGATTTATTAATGTTAGAACGATGAACACTACTAATAAAATAAAAAAGAAACGATATTTTTTTAAATGAATCATACCATCACCAACCAAATAATATATGCAAATAAAAGAGACATTAAAAGTCCAGTAGCATTACGTGCATATGCAAAACTTCTTCCAAATAATTTTTGTTCCATAGGTAAAGTAATAATTCCGACTGACATTAACGTTGACATTAACACTGCTACTTGTGGGAGTCCAGCACCATTTTGGACTAATGTTTCCCCAAGAGGAAAAACGATAAAACTAGGAATTAAGCCAACAGAACCAATTATTGTAGATAGTATAATTCCTTTCACTCCAGAATGTGCACCAATTATTGATGAAACGAGTGTAGGCGTGAATAAAGATAAGGATAGTCCTACAAATAACATAATAGTTAAAATTTCAGGAAAAATATTACAAAACATTCTCCATGATTTTAATAATGCATCTTTTGTTTTCTGTCGATCCTTTATAAAAGAGATACAAGTAAGAATTATTGCTAAACTGTATAAGATCGATGCATTAATCATGATTCTTCTCATCCTTCCATTCATTGTATTTGTTGATGAAAAATGTTAAATTTTTAAGCTTTTCTTCAATGTTTTTTTGAAATTCTTCTAATTTTTCTTTCCCACTTTCAGTAATTTTGTACATCTTGATCGGTTTATCTTGCTCGGATTTACCTAAATAAGACTCAACAGCACCATCAGTCTCTAATTGCTTTAGAGTTCGATATAATATTGAACTGTCAATTGGATTAATTGGTAGTTCTTCCTCACATTTTTGCAATAGCTTCCCACCATAGCTATCCCCTGCAGTTAAAAACAACAAAAGAAATGCACCTGTATGTCTACCTGTATGTTTCATAAATAGTTAGCCTCCAAAAAATCATATATGTCTTCACAAAGAAAAATTTATACTGTTAATAACAATATACTGTTATTAACAGTAATATGTTACTAACAGTATATTTAATTTCTTAATTTAATTCAACTCAAAATTTTTTTCTTTGAGAGGTTTAATAATTACGTTTTAAAAAGAGCATTTCACTTTGGTTCGAAATGCTTTTTACTATTTCTAAAATAAACGGATAATTTTAGAACGATAATAATATAATAAAAAACAACAATAATTTATTGTAAAACAATAAATTATATGGTAAATTCAAATTGAAAATAATCTAGTGAGGTGCTTTTATGAAACGTGGGTCAACTCTCTTTTTAAAAATAGTAGTCATTTTTATTGGGCTCCCAGTGCTTGCATTGTGTATATTGGTGGTTCCGAAGATTGCAGAATTTGCTGCTGAGTTATATCCGAATATTACTTTAATGAAATACTTTATTTTTATAGATCTTTATTTAGCAGCAATTCCTTTCTATTTTGCTCTTTATCAAGCTTTTAAACTTTTAAGCTACATTGATAAAAATAAAGCTTTCTCGCAATTATCGGTTAACGCTTTAAAGAAAATAAAGTTTAGTGCAATCGCAATTAGTGTTTTGTATGTACTAGGGTTGCCACTTTTTTATTTAATTGCTGATATGGATGATGCTCCAGGAATTATCGTTATTGGCATGGTCTTGATTTTTGCTTCAATGGTAATTGCAGTTTTTGCAGCCGTTCTCGAAAGGCTTTTGAAAGAAGCAATTGATATAAAATCAGAAAATGATTTAACGGTCTGAGGTGAAGAATATGGCAATTATTATTAATATTGACGTGATGTTGGCAAAAAGGAAAATGAGTGTAACCGAACTTTCAGAAAAAGTTGGGATTACGATGGCGAATCTTTCTATATTGAAAAACGGTAAAGCAAAAGCGATACGTTTTTCAACTTTAGAAGCAATTTGTAAGGCCTTAGAGTGTCAACCTGGTGATATTTTAGAGTATCAAAATGATGATGACAACAAGTAGATCGTTATGATTGATATCAAGTTATGAAGGAGGGCTAATTGTGAATTTAACACTACAAAAGGCTGAGTCACATTTTCTAAGAGCGGCCAAACAACTTGTTCGATTTGGTTGGGAGCAAGCTCTATCATGTATATTTCCTGTTGTGATTTTTGCTTCTTTAGCTTTTACTAAAATTATGCCACTGCCACTACTACCACGATATGATTGGTTACTTTTAATTTGTATTTTGATGCAATGGTTAATGGTGCGTACTGGGCTTGAAACATTGGATGAATTAAAGGTCATCACACTATTTCACCTAATTGGACTTGCTCTTGAACTTTTTAAGGTACATATGGGCTCTTGGACTTATCCAGGGGAAGGATACTCCAAACTATTTGGAGTACCACTATATAGTGGTTTTATGTACGCAAGTGTTGCAAGTTATTTATGTCAAGCGTGGAGAAGGTTGAATGTTGAACTAGTTAATTGGCCACCATTTTTGGTAGTTGCTTCACTTGCAACAGCAATTTATTTGAATTTCTTTACTCACCATTTTTTGATTGACGTTCGTTGGTGGTTATCAGGTCTTGTCATAATTGTTTTTTGGAAATCTTGGGTCACTTATATGGTTCATGGGACCAAATACCGTATGCCAATTGCACTTTCTTTCGTGTTAATCGGATTTTTTATATGGATTGCTGAAAATATTGCAACGTTTTTTGGTGCATGGCAATATCCAAATCAGTCGGTTGCATGGAGTTTAGTTCATCTAGGTAAAGTAAGTTCATGGCTACTATTAGTAATTGTAAGCTTTCTGATCGTAGCTACGTTAAAGAGAGTTAAAGGAAAAAACACTAAAAAAGCAAAAATATAGAAGTTTTTCATTACATCATAAAAAATAACCTGTACCATAGATTAACTAGTAATCTGATACAGGTTTATTTAATATTTTGTATCGTTAGTATATTTTAATAAGATGCCTAAACATAATATACACTACTTACCGATAAGATTCATAAACCCTTTGTATATTAGGAAAAGCGAGAAAATTAAAATAGCTAAAATACCAATTAAATCTGTTAATGGCTCTACACTTGATAAGAATGTGCCTGCTAAAGGCATTTTAATTAAAGCAAAACCAGCAATAATACTAGCTAACATTAAGAAAATTCTTTCCATTCATTCATCCCTCCATTCTAATATATTTTATGTGTAATTAAAATGTAAGTGCTTTCAAAGTCAAGCTTTTATAAAAAATGTGCGTTTATCACGGAAAATCAAAGAGCGTTTCTATGTATTCACTTAGAGAAATTAAGAAGAGTGTGGCGATTAAGTTTCTATTTAATCTTTTAATAGATTTAGTTTTCTAGCACTTTTTAGTTAGTGTGTAGTTGGTCCTATTTCTTTCCTATCATTTAAACACTTTTTAATAAGTAATGACGCAAATTTCCACTACGCGGTCATAGCTGAAATTTAAGAAGGGCATTTCATTTAAGTGGTTGAATACTATGTAAAATAAACTATTTTTAAGGAGGTTTTAATGAAAAGAGTTAATTTGTTTAAGCTATCGTTTATCATATTGCCCTTATTACTAGTCGCTTGTCGTTTTATCCCTTCAGAAAGTCAATCAATTATAGATTGGGTAGACTTTGTTAGATGGAATGGGGTTGAGTACAATGGCATACAATCAGGAATTTTATCGAATGAAAAATTTATTGATGAAAAAGTAGGGGAAGTAAAATTCAGGGTAGCAGATCATGTTACTAATCCAAGTTATAAAATAAAAGATGGAGATGCAGCATTCCATGAGAAGGGAACAGACATTTATTCAATCAAGGGGAATCCTGAATTAATTGCCTTAAAAGACAAAACTGCAATTAATGGTTATAGAATTTATTATGCAAAAGGAACAATTGATTATAAGTGGTATTTTAAAGATGTACCAATTGAAAAAGTAGATCTGATTGAAATCTACCAATCTTATTCAACTAGCATGAAAAAGATATCTGAGATTAAAAACAAAGAAAAAATAGTTTACTTTCTAGCTATCTTAAAGAACAGTAAGGAAGATTCAAATTTTCAACCTAACAATGATCATACTGATTCTATTCACTATGAAATTGTATTGTATACAGAACAACCAATTGCTTATAAGTATACTATTGAATTTGACGGTGCTAACTACTACTGGTATCCGTGGGATACTTCTATTTTGTCCAATGAGATCAAAAAATTTTTATCACATTAATGTCTAATAAATATACACCTATATTTATATACAAAAATTAACTTGCTAAATAGTATAGCGAGTTTTTGCTTTACATAATAAACCCACAAAAAAGGAGAAAACTTAAATTAATTATGTGCAAGCCGGGAAAATCTAGTCACCAAAAAACAACTACTAAAATATGTAATAGATACATGAAACTTGAAATGTTTTTTTATATTAAACTACTTATAAAAATGGTAAAATATGGTTATATTGTATTGTTTTTTACGGAGGGGCCTTAATTGAGAAAGCCATATATATTTTTGATATGCGTAGTAATCCTAGCTTTATGCTTAGGTGGATTTTATTTTGAAAAAATGAAGTATACCAAAACAAAAAATGAATTATGGATTGGTTATAACTACACAAAGTTCGGGAAAAATGTAACCAAATTTATACCGGTAAATGTTGAAAAACGGGAGAAATTAAATCAATTAGAAAAAATCTATCTATTTAGTAAAAAAATTGAAAAACCAATTGTTGATTTAGCTAAATATGATGTTCAGTTATCATTCAGAAGTCCATTAGATAAAACAGTTGAAAATAGTTCATTTCTTTGGTTCACAAAAGTGGTGCCATCATAAAAATTAATGGATTTAATGGATATCGGAGCGTTGGGATTGAGAATGCCAAATCAATAAAAACTATAATAAATTACATAGATTTGTAATGATTAAATAAAGTTTTAGTAAATGAGTTGTCATGGCAACTTATTTTAATACTCATTACATCAATATGAAATATAAAATTGTAATATTTTATTAAAATAATATTAAAAGCCTAACTTTTCTTTAAAGAGAAAGTTAGGCTTTTAATTTATTGTTTTATTTATGCATTTTGTTTAGTGTGATTTCGCTGAGCTCCCATATAGCTTCCAATTATATTTTGATAACCTGGAAGATTACTAGCAAGCAAATTGCCAAACCCTTCTACATCGTTTCGCCAATCGCGTTGTAATTCGCACGCTACGCTAAACCAGTTCAAAAGTTGCACACCACTTTGTGCCATACGCGTATTAGCGGCATCTGCAACTTGTTTACTGAAAGTTCCTGAAGCATCAGTGACTGCAAATACTTCATAACCAGCATTTATAGCTGAAAGTGCAGGGAAAGCAACACAAACATCCGTAACTACGCCCGCGATAATAAGTTGTTTTTTTCCAGTTTCTTCGATTGCTTTTACAAAATCATCATTATCCCAAGCGTTAATTTGTCCAGGTCGAGCTATTTTTGGCGCGTTAGGAAAAAGATCAACTAATTCTTGCATAAGTGGTCCATTAGGTCCGTTTTCAAAGCTTGTTGTTAAAATAACTGGTAAATCAAAAAACTTAGCAGTGTGGGCAAGAGCCAATACATTGTTCTTGAATTCATCAACACCATAGTCACGCACTAGTCCAGCCATCAGACCAGTTTGATGATCCACTAAAAGAACGACAGCTTCATCTTTATTAATACGAGAATAGAGATCAGACATTATGTAATCCTCCTAAAAATTAAGTAATCGAAGAAAGTTTAAAACTGGAATATAATCTTCGTTTATAAAAAATATACTGATTTTTTGAATTTACTTAGTTTACTTCTATTAATCTAAACAAGGAGTTTTATCTATCCAATTTATAAATTGTTGTAAATAACGCTGAAGGTAACGTTTTGTATGTTCGTCCGTAAGCACTTTCTGATCAGCATCAATCTTTTCGTGTACTTGGGAAATCAGCATTTTTTGAAATGGTAATACATGAGCTTGCATAGCTTCTAGTATTTCTCTGATTTGTATTTGAGCATAAACAGTACCTAATCCTCCAGGTGTTGCACCGATTAAACCAACTGGTTTTTTACTAAGAACAGCGGATTCTCGTGGTCTTGAAGCCCAGTCTAATGCATTCTTTAATACACCTGGAATTCCAGAATTGTACTCAGGACTTACAATAATGATACCGTCAACGTCCTTGATAGCAGACCTAAATGATGTCACTGCTTCTGGAACACTTGTTTCAAGGTCCTCATTGAATAAAGGTAGTTCATTAATATCTATCCAACGAAATTGATGGGAATCATCCATCTCTATTAACGATTGAGCAATGATTCGATTATAAGAGTTTTTTCGTAAACTACCACAAATAAGACCTATTGAATTAGACATTTTTCCCCTCCTGTATTAAAATCAATTAAATATTACCATAATATTCCAAAAAATACATAGTGGCTTTATACCTTATTCTTTTTTTTATTTCATTAGTTATATTGGCTTAAGTGCTGTGAAAGCGATTCTAGAGATGTGATTCGTATGCAAGCAGCTCTTCTCTCGGAAAATATAAATTTCGGACAAAGGAAAAAGCACTCATAAAGTCGTATATACAATCATTGACAAAATGAAAATGCTTTTTCAGGTTAGTGTCTATCACGAAAGAAATATTATAAAAACTTTGAAGTAGAGAGTTTTGATAAAAGAACCAAGAATGTAGGTTTTATGAAGAAAATTCATGGGAGGAAATTTATATGGCAAAATTAACTGTAGGTAATGAAAATCATGCCCCAATTGAACTTTATTATGAGGATTATGGTTCAGGGAAACCTGTCGTCTTAATCCATGGTTGGCCTTTAAGTGGACGTTCTTGGGAATATCAAATTCCAGCTCTTATTGAAGCAGGTTACAGAGTTATAACATATGATCGTCGAGGTTTTGGAAAATCATCTCAGCCGTGGGAAGGATATGAATATAATACCTTTGCTTCTGACTTACATAAACTGTTAGAACATTTAGATCTTCAAAATGTCACACTTGTTGGTTTTTCTATGGGTGGAGGAGAGGTAGCTAGATACATTAGAAAGTATGGAACAGATCGTATAGAAAAGGCTGTTTTTGCTGGAGCAGTTCCTCCTTATTTATACAAATCAAAGGATCATCCTGAAGGAGCATTAGATGATGCAACAATTGAAGAATTCAAAAGTGGCGTAAAAAATGACCGCCTTGTATTTCTTGACAAATTTACAAAGGGATTTTTTGCTGCGGGTAATCAATCAGATTTAGTAAGCGAGCCATTCCGTTTATATAATCGGGATATTGCAGCTAGTGCCTCACCTAAGGGAACACTCGATTGTATAACGGCCTTTAGTAAGACAGATTTTAGAAAGGATTTGGAAAAGTTCAATATACCAACTCTAATTATTCACGGTGACTCTGATGTAATTGTACCATTTGAGTTAAGTGGAAAACGTACATATGATTCCATTCCTGGTAGTAAACTCGCTTTAATTAAAGGTGGCCCGCATGGATTAAACGTAACTCATAGAAAAGAATTTAATGAAGCGTTACTAACATTTTTAAAAGACTAATTAATATAGTTATAGATAAACGAAAACAAGCAGGTCCTCTATTATTAAAGGACCTGTTTATTCTTATTTATTCTTTGTAACGACAAATATAGAATAAACAATCCTCAGCTCTGGAAATACTTTTGGTTCAATTTATTCCTATTTAAAAGAAAAATGAATAAGCTTAAAAAAATTATATTGTATAATGTTAGGGTGAAAAATAAAATTAATAGAGGTAATTAAAAAATGGAGAATCAATTATGAAGATAGATGATATCATCGCAATTTGATAGATGATGAAGAAAGAAATTGTTTAAAAATACTAGATTTTGATAATTGAGTATAAATATAGACTATCGTTTAATTTTTGGATATCAAATGCTTTCTATTAAATAGATAATATTTAAAAAAGGGTAGGAGTATATGGAATAGGAATTCCACCTGATAGGCAGTTTGTAGTTTTATTTATAGGAAGTGAAAAAATGTTTACATATTAATATTCTAGTTGGATGTTTATTACTTGGCGTTTTACTTTTAGCGACTACTCTTCCAAGTCTTAAATATGTTGTATTTAAACAATATGATGTAGTAAGCGTAAGATGTGTTATAGAAATTGATCGTTCAAGCCGTACTACTGAAGCAGATTTTGATATGCAAGGTACAGATGAAATATTTACTTTTAGGGATATTCCTAAATTGGATGCTTATAGGAGATCAGTTCCATATTTTTGTAAGGTGACAGTTACAAAGGATCATAATTTTGAGGTAAGTTACAAAATATATGATAGTGATAGTAAAACAAGAAAATTAATTTTGGAAAGTGAATAGTTTATTTTATAACTACTAATCTTGTAAAAAACTCGATTTAATTAAAAACTTAATGGAAAACCCTATGAAACTAACTACATTGCTATAGCTTAACTGAATATTCTAAAGGGAATTGAATGATTTATTAACTAACTTCATAGATTATATACTACTTGGAGAAGAGAGTTCAAAAAAGTTAAAGGTAATTGGAAGTTCAATATTGAATTTTAATTAATAATAATAATGCAAAAGGAGATAATGATGAAACAATTGATTTCTGCTTTGTATATTTTGTTTGGCCTATTAATTGTAACATTAACCTACTTTACTAATTTCTCTGGTCCTATATATCTAACGAATATAGGTTGGTTTCTTGTTGTTATTGGGGTTATATATCCATATTACAGTCGCGTTGTTAATTATTTTAAGATTGAATTTGAGGATGAAAAAAATAGCGTTTGACTACAACAAAAGGCTGCTTTGTAGTCTTTTTTTTATGGAGAATGATCTAACTTAAGATCTTTAATTTAGGATGTATTATTCAAAAGATAAGGCGGGTCAGAGGACTTTGCTAAAATTAATTAAAGACGTTTATAATCAGGCAAATCTATAATATGTTGTAAAAAGATGCCTAAACAATAAAAAAAATAGAGGAATATCCTCTATTAATAGCCGAACTTATAAGCCACCAAGTGCTTTAATTGTAGCAGGTCCTACAATACCATCTACTTTTAAATGCCGGTCTTTTTGAAATTTGCGCACGGCTTTGTCTGTATTGTTTCCAAAGATACCATCGATACCTTTTGTGCTATATCCGAGAGACGTAAGCTTTTGTTGAAGTTTTTTAACTGTAGCACCATGATTTCCCTTTTTTAATACAGTCCCGCTTGGGATAACAGCATTCGAACCACCGTTAGAACTTGTTACCTTGTATCCATTTGCAGTTGCGATTGAGTTAAATGATTTACTTGAAGTTGTAATGACGACAGGTGTACTCAATTTTACTCTATCAAAAAGCCATTCTACTTCATTATCATACATTCTAACACAGCCATGACTGACGTATTTTCCAATCGAACTTGGGTTATTGTTACCATGTATGGCATAAGTTGTACCCCATGTACCGCGGGCATTTAATCCAAGCCAGCGGTTTCCAAGTGGATTTCGTGGATCGCCACCTGGAATGTGACCTGTATAGTAAGGTCTATTTACAATCTTATTTACAATTTTAAATTTACCTTCTGGTGTCAAGGATGGACTTTTACCCGTAGCTACCTTAAATACTTTGTAGAGTTTACCATTTTCATAGTAAGCTAGTTGATTTGATGCTTTGTTAATAATAATGAATTGACTTGTAGCTGCTTGGGTAGGTTTTATACCAACTCCAACAATCATAAGACAGGTTAAAATTAAAACGGCAAGCCATTTTCTAATCAATACCTTCCCTCCCGAATCATATTTTCAAAGTCTTAATCAATTAATCCTATGATTGTAGAAGTTGTCCATGTGTCATTTTTTTCAAATATGCTTAAAATAGTTTAAAAAATGAAAAGTTCTTTTGACCTATAAGATTAGTTGGAAAAACTATTTCAAAAAAATATAGTTAGATATATATAGGAATTAAATTTTAGAATACAAAAATGGTAAAATAAAGCTGTGGAGGCGAAATGATGAAAATCAATATTTATTTACTACAATTATCAATACTCATCATCTTTATTTTTGGCGGAACATTTATCATTCACTCAATTCGTACTGGTGAACTTCTAATAGACCAAATTATTGGGGTCTTTGTAGGGATGGTAATCTTATTGTTTTCTTTAATTTGGAGAAAAACTAGGAAACTGTCTTAATCCATTTAAATTTGTGAGATATTTAGGTTAAAAATATTGGGGCATTGAGTTTTACGTAAATAGTGAAAATGTAATCTATTACGATCGCTCATAGCAATGTAGACCAATATTAAACAAAACACAAATGTGTAGTAGAATAAATGAATATGAGTATAAGAAAATAATTGTGTGCAATGGTTGTTTAAGAAAATAGACTCATTTAAGAATAAAAGCTAAATAAAATGATTTTATAAGTAGATAGTTATGAGGAGGAACGATTTTGTTTAAACGGATTTCTTTCTTTATTTTTGTTAATATTTTAGTTTTAATCACAATTACGACGATTACAACATTATTAGGTGTACCTCGTTATATAGGTAATGGTGGCTACTGGGCACTGCTTGCTTTTAGTGTAATTGCAGGATTTAGTGGAGCGATATTTTCATTATTATTCTCTCGTATAATGGCCAAATGGGTTATGGGTGTAAAATTAATTGATCCTCGCTCTCCACAAATTGATCGCTTAAATTTTGTACTAGAAGAGACTTATCGTTTAGCAAAACTTGCTGGGTTAAAAAAGATGCCACAAGTTGGTATTTATGATTCAGTTGAAGTTAATGCATTTGCTACAGGACCTAGTAAAAGACGATCTTTAGTAGCTGTTTCAAGCGGAATGGTAGAGACAATGGATCGACCTGCAATTAGTGGTGTTTTAGCACATGAAATTGCTCATATAAAAAATGGTGACATGGTTACTACAACCTTATTACAAGGGATAATTAACACTTTTGTCATTTTCTTCTCCCGTTTAGTTGCAAAAATTGTTTCTAATTTTGTTAGAGAAGAGTTATCTTATTTAGTTTATTTTTTATGTTCAGTAGTGTTTGAGATCGTATTCAGTATTTTAAGTAGTCCAATTATTTTCTGGCATTCAAGAAATAGGGAGTTTAAGGCAGACCGATATGCCGCAGAACTTGGTGGAAAAGATAATATGATTTATGCTTTAGAATCATTAAGTAGAAATATTAGATTGATTGATGACCGTCAAAAATCGATTGCTGCTTTTAAAATTAGCGGTAAAGAGAAATTTGCAAGATTATTCTCAACACATCCGCCACTAGAAAAACGAATAGAACGTTTAAAATCATTATAAAAGCTAAAGGCTTTTTACATTTAACGATGTAAAAAGCCTTTTTTTGCATGTGTTTGAAAGAAGGATTTCATTTAGTTTTAGGGAATTTAGATACTAAAAAGGTGAGGTGTACTTTAATTTGGAAAAAGATAAAATTGAAAAATTGAAAACATCTGGAATTATTATAGCTACGTTTATCTTCACCCTTGGAATAATCATATCGATTGCTATTATTAATTTTAATCAGGCTAAAGCACACCCAATTGTTGTCAAAATTCCTAAATCAAAAAGAATCATTACACTCGTTAATAAACAAGAATTAATTAACGTAGATTCAAATTTAAAAACTCAAGTATGCGAAGTTGTCGACCTTGCAAATAAAGAGAATAAAGGCCATTATCAAATAATTTGTGATGATTCTGGGAAATACGGATTTACAGAGAAAGAATTAGTAGAAAGTAAATCTAATTCTCCATTGAAACTTGGCGACACTGTTTACTTAACTATTTATGCGGATGGTAAATTAATGGTAAGAATTGAAAATGAATAAGAATCTAGTAGTCTAACTATACTGTTACGAAATTGATAAATGGAACAGCTGCGATTTAGTTGACCGGACTGTTCATGAGTAAATCCATCAGGGGAATGTCAATGAAATCTAGGTAGAGATTTCGTTAATGAATTCTTGCGAATGGTCTTTTTTATCAACAAAATGTAATATATTTCTTTGGGGGTTTCACCATGAAAAAACTTCTTCTTTCTTGTTTCTTTCTTGTCTTTCTTAGTGCATGTAGTCACCATGAGGCTGAAAACAAAATGTATGGAAAATGGATTTATCAAACGACAACGAATCAATCGAACGAACAGGTTGACTATACGATCGAGTTTAAAAAAGACAAAAAAACGGATCTGGTTCTTTTTCGGTACACGACCAAAATGGGGTCATATGAGCAAACCTTCTATCGTCATTACAAGGTTGTCTCATCAACCGACAAAGTTGTGAAGTTGAGAATTAAAGGGTCTAATAACATCTTAACGGTCCATGTGACGGACTCAAGCATGTTTTTTTCGTCTGATAAGGGCATTATATACAAACGAATTACCAAGAACTAACACAATTCAATGAATAAAGGAACTTCAAATTAGATGAAGTTCCTTTTATTGATCTATTTATAGTTTTTCTCCATTTGAAGCAATTACGTCTTTGTACCAGAAGAAGGATTGTTTCTTCTTTCGCTCTAATGTTCCGCTACCGTCGTCGTGTTTATCGACATAAATGAATCCATAACGTTTTGAGAATTCACCTGATGATGCACTTACAAGATCGATACACCCCCAGCTAGTATAACCCATCAATTTAACGCCATCTTGAATCGCTTCACCCATAGCATGAATGTGCTCACGTAAATAATCAATTCGATAATAATCATTAATTGTTCCATCATCTTCAACTTTGTCGTATGCCCCTAAGCCGTTTTCAACAACAAATAACGGTACTTGGTAACGGTCATATAATTGATTTAAACTAATACGTAAACCTACCGGATCGATTTCCCAACCCCAGTCACTTGCCTTAAGGAAAGGATTTTTAACTCCACCAATCAGGTTGCCTTGTGAACTTTCTAAGTTAGATTTTTCCTTCTTCTCTGTTCTAGACATATAATAACTAAATCCAATATAGTCAACAGTGCCTTCTTTAATTAATTCTAAATCACCGTCTTTCATTTCAAGTTTTATATTATGTTCTTTAAAGAATCGATTAATAAATGCTGGATATTCGCCACGAACTTGAACATCTGCACAGAAATAATTAAAAAAGCGTTCTTCTTCAAGGGCATACATCACGTTGTTAGGATTTGAATCAAATGAATAAACCGGAGCATATAAAATCATACATCCAATTTGAGAATCAGGAATAATTTCATGACAAGCTTTGACAGCAATACTACTTGCTACAAATTGATGATGAAACGCTTGAAATGTTGGTTGGTATTTATCTTTTTCTTCTTTGATTGAAAAACCAAGTCCCATAATTGGCATAATTAATCCACTATTAATTTCATTAAAAGTCATCCAATATTTTACTTTGTTTTTATAACGATTGAAAATTGCATTAACATATCGCTCAAAGAAGGTTACAACTTCTCGATTTCTCCAACCGCCGTATTGTTTTACAAGATTTACTGGCATTTCATAGTGTGAAATTGTAACAACTGGTTCAATGCCATATTTGTGTAGTTCATCAAAAACACGGTCATAGAATGCCAACCCATCTTCATTTGCTTCTAGTTCATTTCCATTTGGAAAAATTCTTGTCCAAGCAATTGACATTCGGAAAACTTTAAAACCCATTTCAGCAAATAAAGCAATATCTTCTTTATATCGGTGATAGAAGTCTATTCCTTCGTGGTTTGGATAATTATACTTAGAACGATCAATCTCAAAATTAAAGCCAGGGGACTGTAAAATATTCAGTCTTTCTTTACCACCAGGAAGAACATCGGCTATATTTAAACCCTTATTTCCTTCATAAAAACCACCTTCCATTTGATTAGCAGCGGTAGCGCCACCCCATAGAAAATTTTTAGGAAACTTAAACTGATTCATTTTTTTACCTCCTAATTTCTTTTAGTTTTTTACATAAATCCATTTTTTTAATTAATGAGAATATAAACGAATCATAACGTTAACGGAGATGTTAGTAAATAAGTGAATGGAATCTAGTTTCTAATCACAAAAGTAAATAATTGTTTCATAAATGTAACGCTGTGTTTTTTATTTTGTATGTTAAGATAATAAAATAGTTGTATATATTTAGTACTTAGTTATTAAAGGAGAACTAGATAAAATGTTTTCAAATGATCAAATCGCATCTTTTAATGAGTTAGAGTTATCTTTATATAATTACATTTCAAAAAATATGGAAAAAGTTGCTTACATGCGTATTCGTGAAATTGCAGATGAAACCCACGTATCAACTTCAACAATTTTACGTTTTTGTAGGAAACTAAATTGTGACGGTTTTTCTGAATTTAAAGTAAAGCTAAAAATGTATTTGGAAGAGGAGAAACGGACTTTCGTAAAAAGCGCTCATCATACACTCTTGGAATTTTTTGAGAGGTCTTTAAAAGGAGATTTAGAAGATAAAGTTAAAGAGGCTGCAATTGAAATAAATAAGGCTGAAAATGTAATCTTTATTGGAATTGGTAGCTCTGGTATTCTTGCTGAGTATGGTTCGAGGTACTTTTCAAGTTTAGGTAAATTTTCACTTTATATAAAAGACCCACATTTTCCTATCCATTCTAAATTAACAAAAAATAGTATAGCAATCGCTTTGTCAGTCTCAGGAGAAACTATTTTCACAGTGAATCATCTAAATTTACTTAAACAAGAAGGCTGTAAAATTATAAGTATCACGAACAACAAATTATCAACAATAGCCAAAATTTCTGACTTAAATATTCCCTATTATGTGACAGAGGAGTATCTTGAAAAAGCTAATATTACTACTCAAGTTCCAGTGGTCTATATAATTGAATCAATAGCCCGCGAAATTTATAGAATAAATCAATAGGTCAAAAAGGAATTGATTATTTTTTCTTAAAATAAGAAGGGATTTCCCATGAAATGAGGAATGTTATTTATTCTGATTAAGAGTAAAGGAGCATTCATATTTATGAAATTAATCAATCCTACATTACATAACGATTGGGTAACACCTCATTCACCAAAGTGGTATGAACAAATGGGTAGATTACATGGAGAATAC
Source organism: Gottfriedia acidiceleris (assembly GCF_036421055.1). GTDB lineage: Bacteria > Bacillota > Bacilli > Bacillales > Bacillaceae_G > Gottfriedia > Gottfriedia acidiceleris_C. The sequence continues at coordinate 270,732 of NZ_JAZGQS010000001.1, forward strand.
ACTTATCCATGGAATTCAACAATTACAGAGCCGAATGGGGAATTATTATTTAATAATGAAGTATTTGAAATGATTAATAACGAAATTGTCTTAGATGTAGGTTGTGGACATGGTGAATTCACTATTCAATGTAGTGAAAAAGCAAAAGAAATTGTAGGTTTTGATCTTACAAATGATTTTATAAAAAGTGGAAATGAAACGAAAAAACGAAATGTGTCATTTATTGCTGGCAGTACAAAAAATGGATTGCCTTTTGAATCTGGACAATTTGACTGTGCTTATAATCGAAAAGGACCTACATCAGCTTATCCAGAACTAAAAAGAGTAGTAAAAAAAGGAGGGGAAATCCTTGGCCTTCATCCTGGTGATGATTTTGGAATTGAATTGCCTAGGTTATTTCCTAATCTTTTTGAATCAATTAATAATGAGAAACCGATTTTAAGAATGATAAAACAAAGACTTGATCAAAGTAGGTTTGAAGCTGTAGAAATACAAGTTGTTAATAGTATTGAATTTTTACATACACCCATTGATGTTTTAAAACTAAGATGCTTCGGCCAAAAGCAATCTCTTTTAATGGAACAAACAGAAGATAATTTATCAGAAGTAAAACGAATATTTGTACAAAATGCTACGAATGAAGGATTGCCGATTACTTTTTCACGTTACATCGTTAGAGCAAGGGTTTAATTTTTGATTAGAGGATGATAAAACATCCTCTTTTATTATTTGAGACTATAAGAATACTTATAAAAAGTATTATTTATTTTCTAATTAATTAATGTAAAAAATTTCCTTATAATTTTTTGGTCATATATAATAATCAAATTTTAATGTAGGTACATAGAATTATATTGTATGAAAAATGGACAAGATTTTTTGCTAAAATGGTTTTCTAGTTGGAAAAGGTGATAATTTGGGGAAAGAGAATAAAGAAAATAGAAAATCTTGTAAATGTAAGAACTGTAAGTGTAAAGATTGTAATAAATGCAAATGTAAGGATTGTAAATGCAAGGACTGTAAGTGTAAAGGATGTAATAAATGCAAATGTAAGAATTGTAAGGAATGTAAATGTTGTGATAAATGCTGTCGAGGTCCAAGAGGTAAAAGAGGTAAAACTGGTCCTCAAGGTCCGACTGGAGTAACGGGACCAACTGGCGAAAGTGGAGTAACAGGATCGACAGGAGAAATCGGAGTAACTGGTCCAACAGGAGAAACCGGAACGACAGGGATAACCGGAGTGACTGGTCCAACTGGAATAACCGGCCCGACAGGAGAAACTGGATCAACCGGAGCAACTGGAGCAATCGGCCCAACAGGTATAACAGGAACAAACGGAACGACAGGAGTAACAGGGGCAACGGGATCAACGGGATCAACCGGAGCAACCGGCCCAACAGGAACCACAGGAACGACAGGAGTAACTGGGCCAACCGGAGTAACAGGAACAACTGGTGTAACAGGGGCAACCGGAGTAACGGGAACGACAGGAGCAACCGGATCAACCGGAACGACAGGAGTAACGGGAACAACAGGAACGACAGGAGTAACAGGAACAACTGGCGTAACTGGAACGAAGGGTGAAACAGGATCAACCGGAGCAATCGGCCCAACAGGAACCACAGGAACGACAGGAGTAACCGGGGCAACCGGAGTAACGGGAACGACAGGATCAACCGGATCAACCGGAGTAACAGGAACAACTGGCGTAACTGGGGCAACAGGAGTAACGGGAACGAAGGGTGAAACAGGATCAACCGGAGCAATCGGCCCAACAGGAACAACAGGAACGACAGGAGTAACTGGAACAACAGGAGAAACAGGGGCAACGGGATCAACCGGCCCAACAGGAGTAACCGGGGCGACGGGATCAACCGGCTCAACAGGAATAACAGGAACGACAGGAGAAACAGGGGCAACAGGATCATTCGGCCCAACAGGAGTAACCGGAGCGACGGGATCAACCGGATCATCCGGATCAACAGGAGCAACTGGAACAACCGGAGTAACGGGAACGACAGGAGAAACAGGGGCAACGGGATCAACCGGCCCAACAGGAGTAACCGGGGCGACGGGATCAACTGGAACAACAGGAGAAACAGGGACAACGGGATCAACCGGCCCAACAGGAGTAACCGGGGCAACCGGAGTAACAGGAATAACAGGAGAAACAGGAGAAACAGGGGCAACCGGAGCCACCGGCCCAACGGGAGCAATCGGTCCAACAGGAGTAACCGGGGCGACGGGATCAACCGGCTCAACAGGAATAACAGGAACGACAGGAGAAACAGGGGCAACCGGAGTAACGGGAACGACAGGAGCAACCGGAGTAACAGGAACAACTGGCGTAACTGGGGCAACAGGAGTAACTGGAACGAAGGGTGAAACAGGGGCAACGGGATCAACCGGCCCAACAGGAGAAACCGGTGCGACGGGATCAACCGGATCAACTGGAACAACAGGAGAAACAGGGACAACGGGATCAACCGGCCCAACAGGAATAACAGGAACGACAGGAGTAACAGGGGCAACAGGATCATTCGGCCCAACAGGAGTAACCGGAGCGACTGGATCATTCGGCCCAACAGGAGTAACCGGAGCGACTGGAACAACAGGAGAAACAGGGACAACGGGATCAACCGGCCCAACAGGAGTAACCGGGGCGACGGGATCAACCGGCCCAACAGGAATAACAGGAACGACAGGAGAAACAGGGGCAACGGGATCATTCGGCCCAACAGGAGTAACCGGAGCGACGGGATTAACAGGAGCAACTGGAACAACCGGAGTAACAGGAACAACAGGAGAAACAGGGGCAACGGGATCAACCGGTCCAACAGGAGTAACCGGGGCGACGGGATCAACCGGCCCAACAGGAATAACAGGAACGACAGGAGTAACGGGAACGACAGGAGAAACAGGAGCAACTGGAACAACCGGAGTAACGGGAACGACAGGAGAAACAGGGGCGACGGGATCAACCGGCCCAACAGGAATAACAGGAACGACAGGAGAAACAGGGACAACGGGATCAACCGGCCCAACAGGAGTAACCGGGGCGACGGGATCAACCGGCCCAACAGGAATAACAGGAACGACAGGAGAAACAGGGGCAACCGGAGTAACAGGAACAACAGGAGAAACAGGAGCAACCGGATCAATCGGTCCAACCGGAGTAACGGGAACGACTGGAGTAACGGGAGCGACAGGCCCAACTGGAACAACCGGCCCGACTGGAGTAACAGGGACAACAGGCCCAACGGGAGCGACAGGCCCAACCGGAGTAACAGGCCCAACCGGATCAACCGGCCTGACTGGAGCGACAGGTCCAACTGGAACAACCGGCCCGACTGGAGTAACCGGGACAACAGGCCCAACCGGATCAACCGGCCTGACTGGAGTAACGGGGACAACCGGCCCAACGGGAGCAATCGGCCCAACAGGAGTAACCGGGGCGACGGGATCAACCGGCTCAACAGGAGTAACGGGAGCAATCGGCCCAACAGGAGAAACCGGGGCAACGGGAGCAACCGGTCCAACAGGAGTAACCGGGGCAACCGGAGTAACAGGAACAACCGGAGCAATTGGTCCAACCGGAGTAACGGGGACAACCGGTCCAACAGGAGTAACGGGAGCAATCGGCCCAACAGGAGTAACAGGAACAACAGGAGAAACAGGAGCAACCGGAGCAATCGGTCCAACAGGAGTAACCGGGGCGACGGGATCAACCGGCCCAACAGGAGTAACGGGAGCGACAGGCCCAACTGGAACAACCGGCCCGACAGGAGTAACAGGGACAACCGGCCCAACGGGAGCGACAGGCCCAACCGGAGTAACAGGCCCAACCGGATCAACGGGAGCGACAGGGACAACCGGAACAACCGGCTCAACAGGAGTAACGGGAGCAATCGGCCCAACAGGAGTAACCGGAGTAACAGGAACAACAGGAGCAACCGGATCAATCGGTCCAACAGGAGTAACCGGGGCGACGGGATCAACCGGCCCAACAGGAGTAACGGGAATGACGGGAGAAACAGGGGCAACGGGAGCAATCGGCCCAACAGGAGTAACCGGAGCGACGGGATTAAAAGGAGCAACTGGAACAACCGGAGTAACAGGAACAACAGGAGAAACCGGGGCAACGGGATCAACCGGTCCAACAGGAGTAACCGGGGCAACCGGAGTAACAGGAACAACAGGATCAACCGGATCAATCGGTCCAACAGGAGTAACCGGGGCGACGGGATCAACCGGCCCAACAGGAGTAACGGGAACGACGGGAGTAACGGGAGCGACAGGCCCAACTGGAACAACCGGCCCGACTGGAGTAACCGGGACAACAGGCCCAACGGGAGCGACAGGCCCAACCGGAGTAACAGGCCCAACCGGATCAACCGGATCAACTGGAGCAACCGGATCAACTGGAGCAACCGGCCCGACTGGAGTAACAGGGACAACAGGCCCAACCGGAACAACCGGCCTGACGGGAGTAACAGGATCAACGGGAGCGACAGGCCCAACCGGAACAACCGGCCCAACCGGAGTAACGGGAGCAATCGGCCCAACAGGAGTAACGGGAATGACGGGAGTAACGGGAGCGACAGGCCCAACTGGAACAACCGGCCTGACTGGAGTAACCGGGACAACCGGCCCAACGGGAGCGACAGGCCCAACTGGAACAACAGGCCCAACTGGAACAACAGGCCCAACTGGAGCGACAGCCCCAACTGGAGTAACAGGCCCAACCGGAACAACCGGCCTGACTGGAGTAACCGGGATAACAGGCCAAACGGGAGCGACAGGCCCAACCGGAGCAACAGGAACGACAGGAGTAACGGGAACGACCGGAGCGACAGGCCCAACCGGAACAACCGGCCCGACGGGAGTAACAGGATCAACAGGATCAACAGGGTCAACGGGAGCAACGGGAGCAACGGGAGCAACGGGAGCAACTGGGGCAACCGGTGTAACTGGTCCAACAGGTCAAAGACCAACTCTGACATTTGCAGAAAATGCAGGATCGATTGCGGTATTCCCTCCACTCGATACTGAAGTAACCATTGTAAGTATCACTCAAGCCGTACTTGCAAATCAGCAGCTTAAAATTGACTACGCAACAGCGATTGAGTTAGTGGTTTCTGCAAACTGGGCGGTAACATTTGAGTTGAGACTTTATAGGGATGCGACTTTAATAGATACTAGAATATTTAATACTAATCAACCTACAGCTGGAACCCATAGATTTCAATTTGCAAGTACTCAAGTTAATATAGCGCCTGCAAATGCAACATCGACCTATAGTATTAGAGTATTCTTTACCGTTGCATCGAATGTTACTTCAGCATCGGCAATTAATAGAGATATGAATATAATCACATTTACACCGTAGTGAGTGTGAATAGATTTTTAGACAAATACACCCATGTAATAGACAGTTAGAATAGTTTTATATTGTCTGTTATATGGGCTTTTTATATTTAAAGAAAATTTATAAATAGATAAAGAAATGGTGTACGAGTTTAATATTCAATCAAAAGCATTTTATTTATTTTCACATACTAATAAAAACAGAAAATTTAGGATGTGGAGAAGTTGAATCGCTTTAAAGGCCATGGAGTCGATCAATTAAAATTCGATATTGAATATAGAACCCAATTTACTTTTATAGTAAATGACGATACTTTGAGTTGCATTTTAAAAGATATTGCAAACGATTCAGTAAATATTGTTGGGATTTTACAAACAAAAAGTGGTGAAAACAATAATTTCGTTAGACTTGTAGCTGGTACAACGGAATCGGAGAATAAACGAGACCTAATAGTAGTTAGAAAAGCACTTGCAACTTTTAATGTAAAATATAAAGAAGATACAATTATCGGTATATTAAATATTCCACCTGGAATTCCTGGAGTATTTAGTAAATTTTACGGTAGCTTATGGTGTAAGGTTGGGGTGAAATCATTCTATATAGGAGAAAAAGATAGTATTTTTTTAAGCGTATCAAATATAAAGAAAGCAACAGAAATTTTAAAGAATTCTCTCTTAGTACAATGCGAAAATCATTGTGAATAATTTTGTTACTGTCTCTGTAATTTTAAACAACTGAGTTAAATAAAATAATCTTATTCATTATTTTAATAGTATATTTCTGCAATAATTTTTGAGCTAAAGCTATTCCGTTTTCCGTTAAGTAAACTGATTTTGCACGATTACTAAAAAATATGAGATTATTATCAGATTATTTATTCAGTGTATCGAAAGGATATCCCTTCTAACTTCTGAGTGTAGTTTCACCTAATACCGTATTTTCTTCAAATGATGTTAAATATAAAAGCAATAAAGTTAATTCATCAATTTGTTCTTGCATTTTAAATAATTCCTTTCGAATTTATATTCAAAAAGTAATGAAAATAAGAGGAAACTTTAATTAGTATAAGTTTTCCTCTTATTTCTTGTACATAAACTTACATTAATTCAAATAGTGGTATAAAAAGTAACTTAGTAATTTAGTCATTTAAGATAGTCATTCTATGCCCACAAACGGGACAAATTACAAACCGTTCTTTTACCTTAACAGTTTTAAATGCTAATGCAAAATTTAATTTTGATAATTTAAAACTACAATAGATGATAAGCCTTAATAGTAAATTTTAATATTATTTTTTTTGCTATTTATAGAATGATACCTTAGTAGTTTTTGATTTCAAGTTGTAACTATAAATTACAATCTAAAATAAAAAGTTAAAAAAGATAAATTAAATTGAAGGAAATTCCAAAAATAGGAAACAATAAAAACTAATTAATAAAATACATAAATAAATATTGAACTACAAACGAAAGGAGAATTTTATGAATATAAAATTCTTGTTTATATTAAATGATTATATACCTACAGAACCGGCTTATGTTGCCAATACTGGCAAATATATTGAGGGCTCATTAAATATCTACTTAAATGAAACTTTATTTTTTCATGATCCCAATTTAAATCTTACTGAGTTTGCGGTTCAATTAAATGAATGGGTTCAAAAAGTAGAAAATGGATCAAGAGATAACATGAATTATGAATCGATTAATCGAAATGAAGATCTTATGAATTTCCTTTTTAAAGGAGATGAAAGGTGGGGGATTTATTCGGTGTGGCAAATGTTTGAACCGACAGAATATATTACTACAGAGGTATTAGTTGAGTCTGTAAATAAATTTCTTACTACGTTAAATGATGGACTTATTGAATTCAATTATGATTATACACTTGATAAATTTAATCAGTAATTTTTATAAATAATCATTTGTTTCACTAAAAAAAGAGTTGCAAGACTAACTCTTTTTTTTTTGCATTTTGATAGTGAGATCTTAAAGAGAATGAAAGAAAACATGCTTGGTCAAGCAATGGTATATGTAAAAAAATAAGAGGAACTTTTAGACTAAGAAAGTAGGTATTAGTAATAAAAGTCAATAAATAAAGCCCAGGGTAAAAATTTACCTTGTGATAGTTATAAATTTTAATTAAAAAATCACTTTTACCATGAAGATAAAAGTGATCTGTACCTGTTTGCCAATGCCACCAAGAAAACAAGGTTAATACAGAGTATGTTAGGAAATGGGAATAGTTCGATTTTCTTATATGGTAATAATTTCCTTATTGGTTAAACAGAAAAGTTATTAGATTAAGGAAAATCATGAGGAGTAATTGAGACGTTTATTTTTATCAAGTAAGTAACTCATTTACTAAGTTGTCTGTTAAGATTAACCATAAAAGGAGAAATCAACTACTACTCATATTGAATTTGAAACTGGGGGAATAGATAATGAGTCAAAAAAGAATCAGAGATTATGGTGTTAATATTGGGTATCTAGAAACAGGAAAACTAAATTCAATTACGGATGTTGAAGGGGTTACAGTAGGTCATGTAACGATTAGCAATCAAGAAATCCAAACTGGTGTTACAGCAATACTTCCTCATCAAGGTAATTTATTTAAGGATAAGTTAATCGCGTCATCGCATGTTATTAATGGGTTTGGTAAGTCGATGGGAACCATCCAGATTAATGAGTTAGGAACGATCGAAACGCCAATTATTTTAACAAATACGCTAAGCATTGGGACAGCTGCAGACGCTTTAATTGAATATATGTTAGATCATAATCCAGAAATAGGTCGTACGACAGGCACTGTTAATCCAGTAATTTGCGAGTGTAATGATATGCTTTTAAATGATGTACGAGCTAGGTTTATAAAGAAAGACCATGTTTTTCAAGCGTTAAATAACGCTTCTTCAAATGTGAAAGAAGGAACTGTTGGAGCAGGAACTGGAATGCTTTGCTATTCATTAAAAGGTGGAATTGGAACTGCTTCGCGAGTTATGAAGATGGATCATGGTACATATATAATGGGTGTTTTAGTCTTATCTAACTTTGGGATTTTAAGCGATTTAAAAGTAAATGGAAAACATATTGGAGCAGAATTGCGGGATTATATCTTAAAAGAACGAGATGAACAAGATAAGGGTTCAATCATAATGATTGTTGCAACGGACCTGCCCGTTTCAGAAAGACAGCTAAATCGTATTATTAAAAGAACAGTTACCGGTTTATCAAGAACAGGTTCAATTATTACAACAGGAAGTGGTGAAGTCGTCATTGGCTTTTCAACAGCAACAAAATTACCTCATGAAAAAACAGCGCAATGCATAATGGTTCCCACTATACATGAAGAAGATATTGATCTCGCATTTAGAGCAGTAGGAGAAGCAACAGAAGAAGCGGTTTTAAACTCTTTAGTAACAGCAACACATATTGTTGGTAGAGATGGGAATGAAAGACCAGCTTTTAAAGATTTAATAGAAAAGTACAATGTTAACTTAATATAGATTATGGAATTAGTTCTATTAACGAAATAAACTTCATAAAATACTCTTAAACTTATAGTTGGACAAGCATTAAGTTAGGAGGCTGCTATGAAAAGAAATCTATTTTTTGTTTCTATTTTTGTTATTTGTTTAGTCGTTAGTTTTTTAGCTCTTGATCAAATTGGTTTAAAAAAGGCTGTAACACGAAGCGGAAACAGTGAGATTAAATCTCACAATGAAGTAACTGCCGATAAAAATATAAATATATTGAAGCTACCGTTGCCAAATTCAGATCAAAGAAAATATAGTGTAATAAAATTACCAATTAGTGGTAGTCCAATACATATTAAAGAATTAAATAATAAATCACTTAATTGACAAACAAATATTTATAAAAAATGATAGGCCAAAAAGTAATAGCATTGATAATTAGATCAATGCTATTTTTATATTTTTATCTATCAATTTTATTTTTACTTCTAGCATTAAATATAACAGTAATATTACTTATTTTTTATAAAAAAGGTAGGACTATAAAAAAACAAATAGAATAAGTACTTAAAAGGAATATAGAGTGTTATGGAGGGAAAATAATGAAAATTGGTTTTCTTATTATTGATATGCAAAAAATATTTTTAGAGGATAAAAAAGAGTCATTAAATGTTGAAGGTGCTTGTGAATATATAAACTTTGTTGCTGACCGTATCCGATTTAAAAATCATTTAGTTATACATGTTCAAGATATTGAAGGAGCAGATGAACTAAATTCAGAATTACTTTCTTTCATCCCGGAAATTAAAGTAGAAGAGCAAGATATTTGTGTTTCAAAAGAACATTCAAATGCATTTTGGAATACTGAATTAGAAGAGATTTTGAAAGGGAATGACGTCGAGTTAGTTATTATAGCTGGGTTTGCAGCAGAACATTGTGTGCTATTTACCTACAATGGAGCTAGCGAAAGGGGGTTTAAACCAGTCCTATTGCAAAATGGAATATTAAGCACAAAAAGTGATGTAATAACTCAAACGTATCGTGATCGAAATATTATTTCTTACAATGTTGTACCATACATTATTTAGTATAAAAATAGATTAATAACATAAAAGTGCTCTTATAAGTCACTTTACTTTGAGCATTTTTTTAGTTAAAGAATAAAACAAAGAAACCACAAGTTAAAATGAATATCTTGTGGTTCTAATTATATATTGGAGACAAACTTCCTATTATTTTTCTAATGGATACGGATTAATTCATAAATATCAGAGTCAAATCGAACTCTTGTATGCTTGGATTCAATTCGTTCTATTTCTTCTATTTCTTCTCGTAACTCTCCAAACCACCAAAATTTGATTTCAGTTAATAAATTAGTAAGCATTTTATTCCCCCTAGTTTGAATAATGCCTTAACACTATTAGATTATAAATCTATTTTTTTAAGCTAAGATTAATCTGTTGTAAAAGTTAACAAAGGTTTTATGGAGTGGTAGAAGATTTATTAAATTTTTTTAGTTAAATAAATCGTTCTATTTTCCTGCAGTTTTAGAATTAATTTTAAATAAAGTTGAATTTAATTAAAGGGAAATTATGGATGATTGTAGAATACTAATCTATACCTCAAAGATTTATCCTTTACGAATAAATCCCAAAAAGGAGCTGGTAGGCATGTCTAAATTTAGATTGATTCCTTACAAACTGGAAGAAGTTAAAGGTAGTATAAATGAAGTACCACCTGGAGTTCGTTTAATTGAAGCTAAATCTATTTGGGACAAAGGGTGTCAAGGGGAAGATGTGGTTGTAGCAGTTATTGATACGGGTTGTCAGACTGACCACCCTGAATTACAAGAGCGAATTATTGGTGGATATAATTTTACTGAAGACTACGGTGGGGATCCTAACGTATTCTTAGATAATAATGGTCACGGTACACATGTTTGTGGAACGATTGCAGCATCTGAAAATGGAGAAGGAGTTGTAGGTGTAGCTCCAAAAGCAAAACTTCTCGTTTTAAAAGTATTAACTGGTGCTGGTGAAGGAAGCATTGAATCAATTGTACAAGCGATTGATTATGCGACCAATTGGAAAGGCTCTAATGGGGAAACTGTTCGAGTGATTTCAATGTCATTAGGTGGTCCAGAGGATGATTCTTCGTTACATGCAGCGATTCAAAGAGCGGTTGAACAAAATATAGCCGTTGTATGCGCAGCTGGTAATGAAGGTGATGGGGATGGCTCAACTAATGAATATAGCTATCCAGGTGCCTACGACGAAGTTATAGAAGTAGGTTCCGTAAGTCTTCAAAAACGATTATCCAATTTTAGTAATACAAATAACGAAATTGATTTAGTTGCGCCGGGAGAAAAGATTCTTTCGACTTATCCGACAAATCAATATGCTGTTCTTTCTGGTACATCAATGGCAACACCACATGTTTCAGGGGCTATTGCATTATTAATTCAGCAATTTGAATCTGAGAATAATGAGAAAATCACTGAACCAGATTTGTTTGAACTGTTAATAAGTCATACAGTACCAATCGGATACAGTACGTTTGAGGAAGGCCATGGACTTTTAAATCTAGGCGTAAATATTCCCTCAACATCTACGAATGTAATAAAATAATAGGTAAGGTCCCGATAGTGTTGCAAGACTATTCGGGACTTTTTTTGGTGAGTAGAAAAAAGTTAAAATTATTAGGGGTGAAATAATGTTTAAAAATCAAATCACTGAACTTTTAAATATAGAATCTCCAATTATTCAAGCTCCGATGGCTGGGGGAGTCACTACTTCAGATTTTGTAGCTAAAGTATCAAATTGTGGAGCTTTAGGTACAATCGGAGCGGGCTATATGACTCCAACAGAAGTACGTGAACAAATTAGAGAAATAAAAACATTAACGAATAAACCTTTCGGAATTAATCTATTTGTTCCAAATGATTTTATTGTAAACGAAAATGAAATTTCAAAATCTAATGATTTATTACAACCTTTCAATGAGGAATTAAATATAAAACAAAATAAATGCATACAAGTTCAAAATTTTCATTCTTCAAATGATACATTTCACGAACAAATAAAAGTGATCATTAAAGAAGGGGTTCCGATTTGTTCATTTACATTCGGTATACCTTCAAAGGATATGATAAAAGAGCTAAAGCTACATAATATTATTTTGATTGGAACAGCAACTACTGTAAATGAAGCAATTGAAATTGAGAAGTCAGGAATGGATCTAATTGTCGTACAAGGTAGTGAAGCAGGTGGGCATCGAGGTAATTTTTTAAGTGATCATGAGGAAAGTTTAATTGGATTAATGTCGCTAATACCTCAAGTGGTTGATCAGGTTCGTATTCCAGTAATTGCAGCAGGTGGAATTATGGACGGAAGAGGCTTAATGGCATCTCTTTGTTTAGGGGCGCAAGCTGTTCAAATGGGTACCGCTTTTTTAACTTGTTTTGAAAGTGGGGCACATGAAGTACATAAAAATGCGATACTAAATTCTACTGAAGACCAGTTAGTTTTAACCCGTGCATTTTCAGGGAAATGGGCAAGAGGAATCGAAAATAAATTTATTACGGAAATGAAAAAACACGAAGCTGATTTACCACCGTTTCCCGTTCAAAATACGATGACCCAAACGATGAGAAAAGCATCTTCTGTACAAAATAAAAAAGAGTTTATGTCACTTTGGTCGGGACAAAGTCCTAGATTATCTAAAAAGGTATCGGTAGAAAACTTAATAAATGACATAATGGAAGGCGCTAAAAAACTTTTATAAAAAGAAAATTAAAAAAGTTACAATTTTAGGGTAGTAAAAAAGGTTCTAATATGGTTATTTCCAATACCTATAGTAAGAACCTTTTTTATAGAAGAAAAAATTATTCAGTTGTTACTTTAAGAGCATCTGATCAATATACGATTTAATCGCTTTAATATTACCAGATACTTGTTCTTCTCTTTGTTCATCTTTTTTTATTTTATCTAATGATTTTGCCAAAATTGTTTTTGCTTCTGATTGAGGGATTACAACAACTCCATCTGCATCACCAACAATGATATCTCCTGGGTTAACTGATGTACCTCCACATGATATTGGAATATTAATATCGCCTACTCCAATTTTACCGCTTGCAGCAACGGTAGTTCCTTTACAGAATACTGGGAAATTTAATTTTTTAATTCCGCTTATATCTCGGATTACCCCATCAGCAACTATTGCACTAACGCCCATTGTTTGTGCCATTCCGACAATAAAGTCTCCTGCAATTGCCCTGTATCGATCCCCTTTTGCATCGATTACAATGACATCTCCTTTATTTGCTTCCCGAATTGCCTTTAATACAGCCAAATTATCACCAACAGGGATTTTAACAGTCAGCGCTCTTCCAGCAAATCGATATTCATCTTTTAAAGGCTTTATGGACGGATCCATATTATTTAGACCATCCATTACGTCTGAAATACAAGTTGTTGGTATATTTTTAAATTGAGTAATAATAGAGTCCACTCCCTTATAAATCATTTATTTAATGAAATTATATAAATAATTTGTTCTCGTGAGAATTTCGAAAAAATTATTAAGCTTGATAAAAAAATATTATTGAATTAAGAAAGGTTGCAATAGATTAATATCGAATAAAATAAGTTGATAATAAAATTTAAACTTATGTATATAAGGTTCTACCTGAAGTGAAAATCTGGATATTATCGTACTCATTTTATAAAAATAAAACATTCCATTAAGGTTTCACTACATTATTAATATTTTACATTAGTCTACTTTTAGACCAGTCCTATTTCAATTAAGAGAATATGCTAAAAGAATGTAACATGATTGACTTCATTATTTAATATATCGATTTATGCTTGTATAGTAACATTTAATTAAGGAGTTGAGGTGCTTGAGGAACAAAACTAGATACGTCTATTTAACACATAAGGTTCAAATAGAAACCACTGAAAAACTGGAAAAGCTATCCCAACTTACAGGGAAAACTAGTGCAGAGTTAATCGAAAAAATGATTGAAGAAATGTATGATCTACAGATAGATTCAAAGGAAAATGAAGCAAATCTTAATGAAGTTCTTAACGAAGAAAATTTATTTGAAGAAATTACAGACCAAGAAATAAGAGATGCAGAGCTAAGATGGCGAAACTCAAAACAAGGTATTAAAGATTTTAGCCAAAGAATGGAAGATTGGAAGAAAGAAGAAAAAAGGAAAAATGCTGAGAAAGCAAAAGAATATAAAAAGAAAATAGTTGATTGGGCTAGAGTATGGGAAGAGTATTTACGAAATTACTCTACTTCAATCAAGAAAAATAAAAAACATAATTTCAAGTATTTCAATCCGAATGATAGTGCTGAAGTTTGGAAGAAACAAATGAGGGAATATACAAAGCTTTGGCACCCTGATTATGCTCCAGACCACGGGAATCCTCAAAAGTTTGGTGAAATGAAAGCTGAATATGATATTTTAAAAGGTAAAATTCCTACTGAAGAATATAGTTTATAAATTTATCGGTATACATATAAAGTTGAATGTACGGTTCGATTTGTAAAAAAAGTAAAAAGTAGTGGGACTAATATAAGTTCCACTACTCATTTACCCTACTGTATTTAATCTTCTTTTGCACTATCCTCAGCAATCACTCTTAGTTCTTGATAAAAAAGGTCATGATTACATTCTGGATTTTCAGCTTGTTTATATTTGTCTACAATTTCAAGTAATTCACCAGTATCACCTTTTGCATTGATAATTTCTAATAGTTGATTCATATCATCAGTGTATTCATCTTCTTTTTTCATAATTTACCCTCCATTCACAATTAGATGGAATTATTATTCGCAAGCTTTATGAAAAAAATAGATTAATTTTTGAAATATATTTAATTAAAAAGGATACTTTGAATGTTTATACCTAAATTTCAATTATTTGTTGTTTCTAAAATTCTTTTAATTGCTCTTAAATCTTTCATATTTGCTCTTTTCATCATCATGGACATAAATGGGGTAACAACTTTAGAGAATCCTTTTGGAATTCCTTTGTTTCTCAAAGTCATTCGAGTAGAATAATCGTTTACCTTTGACCATGTGTATGTGGTTTCCATTGGAAAAGGACCAGTAGCTGTTTTCATTACTAGTTTTTGCCCTGAAGTATATTCAATGATCTCATATATATATGCTAGTTCTTTACTTAAAAACTGTGCTTTAAATGCAATCTTTGAACCGACTCGTAAAGGTTTTTCCGTTTTCCATTCTACTAAATTAATATTTACATACCATTTTGGAGCGTTGTCTGGATTCGATGCATACTCGGATACTTTCTCTAAAGGGCAATTAATTGTAATTTCAGTTTGTACATCTACCATTCTTTATATTAACCTTGATGCCAAACTGCAGGATTTTTACCTTCAACATATTGTTTTAAAATATACATTAAAGTACCCCATGTTGTATTGATCATTGCATAAGGACCTTCCATTGATTCAAATCCAGAGTGATTGAAATTTAATACAGTTGCACCATTTTCGTTCGCATTTAATTCAAAACGTATTTTTGTACCTTTCCAAGCTGGCATATCATGTTTTGCACTCCACTCTAATAATTTCCCAGGTTCTAATTGGTCAACTTGTAATTGGAAAACAGCTTGACGGTTATAAAAAGCGACTTCGGTAATACTTCCTAATTGTGGCTCTGCCTTCGCATCCGTAGACCACCAAGATTTGATACCTTCAGTTGTTGTAATTGCTTCAAATACTTTGTCTGGAGTTTCATTAATTGTAATTTGATGTGGCATATTTACCATTTTATATTCCTCTTTTCATTTAGTTTATTATTGAAAAAATCTCGTAAGCTTCTCCTCTAAGAAACTTGTCCAACCATGTGTATGATTTTTTGCTTCTTCTTCAGTAGGAAGATTTGTATGAGTTACGATTACTTCAGTTTTTCCATCTTTCTCAAGAAAATCGACAGTTACATTTGTAACAGGAAAACCAGCTTGTTGTTCCCATTGCCATGTAAAAACTAATTTTTCATTTGATAAAATTTCTAAATATTGTCCATATACAATATGTTCAATACCATTTGGTGATTTCATAATGAATTTATAATTACCATGTACTTCAACATTCATTTCTACTATTTTCGTTGTATAGCCTTGTGGACCCCACCATTTTTCTAACAACTCTGGTTTAGTCCATGCTGCAAATACTTTTTCTTTCTTTACAGGATAAACATGATTAAGTTTTAAAGTGAAGTTTTGTGGATTATTCATCGTGATCATCATCATTACCTCCATTTTCTTCAGATAATAAAAATTGTTCCAAACTTGATAGCTGTTGCTCCCATAAGGACTTTAATTCATTTAGCCAATTAGATGCAGATGAAATTGCACTTGGATGAAGATAATAATACTTAAATCTCCCAACTTTCTTAAAAGAAACCAAACCAGCATTTTCTAAAACCTTCATATGCTTTGAAAAAGCAGGCAAAGACATATCAAATGGTTCAGCTAATTTTTTAACTGTATTCTCTCCTTTAGATAGCTCTTGGATGATTGCTCTCCGTGTTGGATCTGATAAAACTGAAAATACTTGATCAAGATTGTCATCATAATAGTTAACCATGTGGTTAACTATAAAATAAAAATTTATTAAAATCAAGCACTTGTATTATTCATTTTTTACCAGTTGATTATTAATGATTTAGTTGCTTCTTACACTAAAAGACTTATTTCTAATTGAATTTTCTTGCAAAATAGTATAATTTGGATATAAATTATGTTTACGAAAATACTATTAATTAACTATATACCATAATATAAATACCAAAATCTTAATCATAAATGATCGAAAAATGGTGGGGGATTAAAAATGAACTTTAACTTTAATGAAGAACATAATAGAAAAAATACAAATAGTACGAAGTGGGACTCAGTTGATCGAGTATTTGGATGTACGGATGTACTACCTTTATGGGTTGCCGATATGGACTTTGCTTGTGCGCCTGGGATTGTAGAGGCTATTACGAAACGAGCACAACATCCTATTTATGGATATGGACATATTCCTGAAGAATTTTTTACATCTGCAATGAATTGGGCAAGTAAACGTTATAATACATCGATAAAAAGAGAATGGTTAACAAATGTACCGGGTGTGGTTCCAGCCTTGAATTTAGCAATTGATGCATTCACAAAGCCTGGTGATGATATTATCATCCAGCCACCAGTATACTTTCCATTTTTCAGTACAATTAAAAATAATGGAAGGAATATAATTGAAAATTCTTTAATTGAAGAAGATGGTTATTATTATATGGATTTAGAAGATCTAGAAAATAAAATTACTTCTAAAACTAAAATGATGATTCTTTGTAGCCCTGCAAATCCTGTTGGAAGAGTGTGGACGAAAGAAGAATTATCAGGTTTGATGGACATATGTAAAAAGAATAAGATTGTTGTCATTGCAGATGAAATTCATGCTGATTTAGTCTACAAGAAAGGTAGTCACACACCTTTTTATTCTTTAAGTGAAGATGCGGCAAATATGAGTATTACATTCATGTCGCCAAGCAAAACATTCAATATCGCAGGTTTATTTTCATCACTTGCTGTTATTCCAAATCAAGATTTGTTTACAGAGTTTTCTCATTCGGTTGCACGTTCGAGTTTAGAAAACTTAAATATTTTTGGAATTGAGGCAGTAATTGCAGCTTATAACGAAGGTGAAAAATGGCTTGATGAATTATTGATTTATTTAAAAGGAAACGCGGAGTTTATACATAATTACTTAAAAACAAATATTCCTGAAGTAAAAATGAGAGTTACAGAAGCGACCTACTTAGGATGGCTTGATTTTAGAGGTTTAGGTCTAAGAGGTGACCAATTGAACGAATTTATGATTAATGATGCGAAATTAGGTTTAAATGAAGGTCGCGGTTTTGGAATCGATGGAGATGGTTTTATGAGATTGAATTACGCATGCACACGTAAAACAATAGAAGAAGCTTTGTCACGATTAGAGAAGGCTGTAAAATCCATTAAGAAATAGATAAGGGAGATGGCATTTATGACGTTAAAAATTACACCATGTATTGTTATGAGTGGGAATGCTAAAGAAGCAGTTCATTTTTATGAAAGAGAACTTGAAGCCGAGGTTCTTAATGTACAAACATACGGTGAAATGCCAATTCCTTGTCCAGAAGCATTAAAGAATAGTGTTGCAAATGCAATTTTAAAAATTGGTGAAAGTGAGCTTATATTATTTGATGCGCCAATTCAATCGAATCCGAACAAAGACTTTCAACAAAATACACCTAATTATGAAAATAAAAAAGTAGAAGTCACGATTAATCTTTCGATCGATAGCGTAGAAAAAACAAAGCGCATTTTTAACTCATTACAACAAGATGGACATATCATCGCACCATTAGAAGCGGTACCATTTAGTCCTGCTTTTGGAACTGTTACAGACAAGTTCGGAGTTACGTTTATATTGATTACCCAAAAGTAAAATACAAATAATTTATTAGTTTGATAGCAAAAATTAGGGAGATTAGATGGATAAAATAAATGTTGAATTAGTAAAACAATTAATTATTGAACAATTTCCAATTTGGTCTGACTTAGAAATAAAACCTGTAAAATTAAGTGGCAATGATAACAGAACGTTCCATTTAGGGGATAATATGAGTGTAAGATTACCAAGCGCACAATGCTATGTTCCTCAAGTTGAAAAAGAACATAAATGGTTACCCATTTTAGCCAATAAACTAAGGTTACCAATTTCTAAACCGCTAGCAAAAGGAAGTCCTAGTAAATACTATCCATGGCCGTGGACGATTAATGAATGGATCGATGGAGAGTCATCAAGTAAAGAAAATATAAGTGATTTAAGTCAATTTGCAGAAGATTTAGGGCAGTTTTTAAATGAGTTCCAGTCAATTGATGTTAACGGCGGGCCAATTGCAGGAAAGCATAATTTCTTTAGAGGTGGCCACTTAGCAGTCTACGACAAAGAAACAAGAGATTCAATAGATCAAACAAAAGAGCTTTTTAACAAAGATTTACTAACAGATATTTGGCAACTAGCTCTTAGTTCCAAATGGGAGCGAGAACCAGTATGGGTACATGGCGACATTGCGCCAGGAAACTTACTTGTTAAAAATGGAAAGCTATGTGCAGTCATTGATTTTGGAATACTTGGAGTAGGTGATCCATCATGTGATGCTGCAATGGCATGGACATTTTTCGATACCAATAGTAGAAACGTTTTTAAAAACGTTTTAAACTTTGATGAAAATACTTGGCACAGAGCAAGAGGCTGGGCTTTATGGAAGGCTTTAATTACATTTAATGCGAATAAAGAACATGATACAACGATAAGAGAAGAATCGTTTAATACGATTAATGTAATTATGAACGATTTCAAATCTTAAAATGGATTAAAAATTTACGAGTTGCTTACTTGCGGCTCGTATTTTTTTGTATTTTAGTACTTTAGTGAGACTGCAATTAAAAAAGTGAAATCGGCAAACAAGGCTATAGATTTTAAAATAGATCAAAACAATTAAATATACAATAAAAATAGCTTAGAGAAGCCTAGAAGTCCTTCTCTGTTTTTATGTTGTTCAAAAAAAGTATCAAAAAATGATTACTTGTGACTGATTTATGAAGGAAAAACATGAAAGTACTAAATCTTGTTCATACTAATGTTGGGAGGAATCCAACTATGTTTCAAAAATTACTAGCTAGTTTTTTATTATTAACACAATCGGTTGAACTAGCTGATAGCTTAACTGTTATTCAACAAGGTCATCCGATTGCTGTAATTAATCGTGAAGATTTTACAATGTCACTTCCGGGTACACCAATGATAAACGAAAAAAAGTTTAATCAATTTATTGAAAAACTTGATCAACAAATTTATCGTAATCCAATAAATGCGACAATTAATGAACAAGGTAGGATTGTACCAGGTCAAGTAGGTTACAGGCTTTATAAAAAAGAGTTCAAGGATAAATTTACTACATATTTTTATAGTAAAGGACCATCTAAAATTGAAGTACCAGAGCTAGATATTTATCCTAAAGTTGATAGTGAATTATTAGCTCACATTAGGATTCAACAGATTGGACAATATGTAACCTACTTTAATTCAAATAATAAAAGTCGAGTACATAATATTTCACTCGCAGCAAAAGCAATTGATAATTACGTAGTTTTCCCAAATGAAGTTTTTTCCTTTAATAAGGTAGTAGGAGAGAGAAGTGGGGCAAAGGGATATAAACGTGCACCGATCATTGTAAGGGGCGAATTGTCTGAAGGAGTTGGAGGAGGAATATGTCAAGTCTCTTCTACACTATTTAATGCAGTAGATCGTGCTGGTCTAAAAATTATTGAAAGATATTCCCATAGTAGACGAGTACCATATGTACCAGCAGGACGTGATGCTACAGTTAGTTGGTATGGACCAGACTTCCGTTTTCAGAATAAATATAATCAGCCAATTTTAATTCGCGCAAAACGATATGGTGGAAGTATGATTGTTACACTTCATTCTTCCGATGTGATCAATTATGAAGTAAGAAATGTCCCTATAGCTCCTACTCGTTTACCTGAAGAAATAAATACAGAAGATGACAAACACTCTTCAAATCCTTCAAGAAAAGGAAAAATAGTACCACCGAATAAATCGGTAGGGGATTAAAGTTTAATACATATGAATTAAACCCCACAAAGGAAATTAATAATCCTTGAGGGGTTTTTTTTCGTTTATCATGAATAAGGTCCATTTTGAAAAAATTATGAAAGTCTAATCCATTGCAGACTAGACTTATAGAAACGAAAGATTTAGAATTGTAAGAAAGATCGGAAAGCAAAGGAGAATTGCATGACAAAAATAAATGTATTATTTGATTCGAAGGATATGGAACGAAATACATTACCTTTTTACTACGATTACGGAAAGGTCATCTCAACTATTCAAAGTCAGCTATTTGATACATTTGGGGTTGATTTTCAAATGTATTCAGATGAGGATACAACAAATGAAATCTGGGAAATTCTAGAAGAAGATCTAAAAGAAGAATCGAATGAAGTTCAATTAATCAGCCATATTTATAATGAGCTTGAAACAAAAACTATTTCTTCGAATCATACTGATAAAAAATTGGAACTCATCATTAAGCCAAGAGTTGAAAATGGATTATATTATTATCCGAATTACGGAGTGGCTTTATCGAAAGCGATGATATTTGAAGCCGATAATCAATATAATAGAGACCTAATTTTTGCTAAAAATGATTCATGTCTTGCATCCTTTTTTCAATATGTACTAAAAAGAAAACGAGATTATATTAAAAATTATGTAACCGTCTATACAGATACAGATGACGGAGTCGAAACATCAATTGAAAATATTACTAAAATGGTTAGTAGAGAAGATGTATTTTTAGAAGAATCTTTAAAAAGAGAAATTTATCGATCGATAGACCATTTCTTTCATGAAGGTCGAGACTTCTTTAAAACATATGATATCCCATATAAACGAGGATTTTTATTATACGGAAATCCTGGAAATGGAAAAACAACATTAGTCAAATCCATTGCAAGTAGTATTAACGCACCAGTTGCATATTGGCAAATTACGGAATATACATCAAGTTACACAATCAAAGAGGTTTTTAGTTCGGTGTTAAAATTAACACCAATGGTACTAGTAATCGAGGATATTGACAGTATGCCTCCTTCAGTTCGCTCAGTATTTCTAAACACGATTGATGGTGCCACTTCTAAAGAAGGTTTATTTTTAATTGGAACGACTAATTATCCTGAAAAAATTGATCCTGCATTAATGAATCGCTCTGGTAGATTTGATCGAGCATATGAAATTAAACAACCAACAAAAGAAATGCGTTCCGACTACTTACAAAAGAAAAAATTAAATCGAATTTTAAACAATGAAGAATTACAGCTATTAATCGATTCAACGAATGACTTCTCTTATGCTCAATTAAATGAGTTATATATTTCAATCATTATTGAGTGGGAATGTGAAAAAAAAGTAGATATCATACGTTTATGCGACGAAATGAAATCAATTTTACGTAAACAAAAAAAGCAAAATTGGGAAAAAAATGAAACTGTTGGATTTTCTTTTGAGTAATTCGATCCTACATTAAAGTGTTGAAGAATATTACGAAAATTTCTCCCATTTTTCTAACTCTGCCTAAAAACGATAGAAGCCTGAAACGAGCTTCTATCGTTTTTTTTAGTGTTTTAAAATTTTACCTTCTTTTTCTCCCAATATTTTACTAGATTATGATGCATTTCTCTTGGTTTTTCAATTTCAATCCAATCAATACTCCCTATATGTCTCCAAAAAATATTTTTTAAAGGAAGTTTATGTCTTAATCGAACTTGCTCTTGTTTTGAAAAATGAGCCATTATAAAGGTTGATCTGAAAGATTTTGTTTTAAAAACATCAATATTTTCAATTTCATCCTATAATATTTTATTTCCATCAAAGTCTACAACTACGCTTTCCTCATCCCAATATATACCGACTCCTTTTTTACGATAAGTCCATAATTTAATTGAAGACCAAAAAAGTAAAAAACAAATAATAAAAAACCGATATGTATAAATAAATCTGAAATCGAGTAATGTTTACTACTTGTAATGGCCATCAATAGTATAAAAAGAAATAGACTACCACTTATAGTAAAAAGTAATATTGTTGAAATCTTTGGTTTGTATACTGTCACTTTTCAATACACGTCTCCTTAAATTCATCTATCTATATTTTACTATTATTTATTTTAAAGTTGAGTAGGCAATAAAGTATAATTTTGGATTAGTTTAGAACAATTATCTAAATCCTATTTTAGGGTGATGAAAGATTAAGGACTGAATTCATCTTGTTTGTTAGTAAACTAAAAACCAGGTTCGTTTTGTATTATTCAAAAGGAAAGAAAATTAGCAAGCTAAAATAATGATACTTTTAATTCCATTTTTGAATAAAGTTAAACAAGGAATATAGTTAATTTTCAGAAAAAATGATTGAAAAACGACATTAGTGTCGTTATAATGAAATAAAAACGACATCAGTGTCGGTTTTTAAGGGGGCTAAGCAAGATGAAGGGTCTAAGGAATAATAAAGGATACTTAACATTAATGGTTGCTCAAGCGATATCAAATATGGGTGATTGGTTAAGTATTGTCGCAATCATTACGCTTGTAGGGTTAAAATGGAATGCAACGCCAATTGAAGTTTCATTTATTATTTTATGTCTCGCTGTTCCGATGGCTTTATTAGGACCTATGGTGGGAACGATAGCAGATCGTTTTAGTAGAAAACAATTGATGGTTTTATCAGATATTGTCCGTGCTGGTTTATTTGTTTTACTTGCATTAGCAAATACGTTGTGGATGGTCTATATTTGTTTGTTTACGATAGGATTGTTTTCTGCTGTTTTTAATCCTGCGAAAAATGGTAAGTTAAAGGAACTAGTTCCGAATGAAGAAATAAAGAGCGCGATGTCCATTACAGCTATGATTGACTCAGCTACAAAAATTTTCGGACCGATTTTGAGTGGGATCCTAGTTTCGGCAGCTGGAACAACGCCAGTATTCTATATTAATTCAGTATCATTTATGATCTCTGCGATTTTAATTTTCTTGCTTCCAAAAGTTGCCCAGCAGATTAAAGAAGAAAAAGTGAAAGCTAAACCTTCCTATAAAACTGAATTTATGGAAGGCGTTTCATTTATTAAATCAAATACTCAAATTTTAGTCGGTATGTTATTTTTAGGTTTTAGTCTCTTAATCTTGCAGTTATCAGATTCGCAAATTATCGTTTTAATAAGGGAACTTAAACATGCATCTCCAGGTTTATTTGGCTATTTAGTAACTGGCTCTGGAGTAGGAATGTTTTTTTCTAGTCTAATATTAGCGAAAAAAACAAATTATCGTGCCTATAATTTAATGTTAATTGGAGTTTGTGGAATCGGAATTG
Source organism: Gottfriedia acidiceleris (assembly GCF_036421055.1). Classification (GTDB taxonomy): domain Bacteria; phylum Bacillota; class Bacilli; order Bacillales; family Bacillaceae_G; genus Gottfriedia; species Gottfriedia acidiceleris_C. The sequence goes on from NZ_JAZGQS010000001.1 coordinate 294,598, forward strand.
GTTTTGGTATGATGGCTATATTCACACAGATTAATCTCAATTTTTCGATTGTTTGGGCACCGCTATTAGGGTTGTTTGCAGGATTTGCAGCTGGCCTAGTATTTGTTCCTTTCCAGGCATCTGTTCAGGTCGATACGCCAGTTGAGTTAACTGGAAGAGTTTTTGGCGTAATAGGAAGTGTTACAACAACAGCAACAATTATCGGACCTTTATTAGGAGGATGGCTATCAACTGTAATAGGTGTCATCCCAACATTTATTATTTCTGCATCACTTTTAGTATTTGTCTCACTAATCGGATTCTTAACGAAAAATAGAGTAGAGCGGGGGAAGAAAAATGTCTCCGAAAGTCAGCAAGGAGCACCAACAGCAACGTCGAATTAAAATATTAGAAGCAGCAAAACAAGTATTTATCGAAAATGGATATGAAAGAACGACTATGAAGCATGTGATGGACGCAGCAAATGTAAGTAGAGGTGGATTATATCAATACTTTGCAAATAAAGAAGAATTGTTTGAATCCCTTTTATATGAGTCTCTATTGAGAGTGTCTGAAGAAACAAGTCAATTATTAAATCAAACTGTTGATTCTTATTGGGAATTACTTTTATTAAGAATGTTCGGTAAAAGCAGAGTGCCAAATGATCGAATGGATCCTTTGGCACCAATTACTTTAGAGTTTTTTATAACTGGTAGAAATGATGATAGACGAAAAAAATATGGGAAAGAACGTTATTTTTATGGTATTAAGATCTTTTCTGATGTCATAAAAGAAGGTCAAAAAAACAATGAATTTAGTAAAAAGTATGATAGTGAAATTTTAGCAAGAATGATTGTTTCATTTATTGATGGACTTGCTCTAGACTATGCGATACTATCAGCGGAAGAAATAATGATGAAAGAACAATCGATTTTGTTTGTACAATTTTTAAAATTTGCTCTCGAAGTGGAATGAACATTTGAGATTGTTATGAAATTAAAATTCAAAATAAAATTATTTATTTAACTTGTTCCATGTCTTTTCTCCAACAATCCCATCCGGTGTTAGACCGTTATGTTGTTGAAATCGTTTTACGGCATTTGCAGTCTGTGTACCGAAATGACCGTCTGGCGTAATACTTAAAAGCTGTTGAATGGTAATGACATAAATATTTGAATCTCCTATTTTAATCACATGACCAGGGTATTTTAATGAGCGATTCAATAAATGCCCTACATTTATTTTGAAATGATTAAAAACCTCGCTATATTTTACAAATGGGTATGGGCACGGTTTTCTAGTAACATCAAAATGACGAACAATATCTTTTTGAGTTAAATTAAACATTGAACATAAATCATTTACAACCATAACTGTTCGATTGATTGTCGTATTTGAAATGCGATTATCTTTTTCAACACACATTTCAACTGATATTGATAATAAATTAGCATTTGGCTTTAATGCTTCTACACCTCGGAAGGGTACACCATTCACATAAGTATATTTTTCATTTGCATGGAATGTCACCTCATTTAAAGGGATGATACATATTGCCTCTTTAGGATCCACAAAAATATGTGCCGAAGCATAAGATGGTTTTCGCCCTTGACTAATTGCCTCTGCATTTAGTTGGGGTAAAACCTCACCAAAATATTTATAATGACCATTAGCAGTTGCTCCAGGATTAGCAGTCCAATGAATAACGATTTTTTTAACTCCATTTAATTTTTGACCTGACCTTGTATATTGATTAATTGGGATATATTTATTTTTCCAACTTGGCATGAAACAACCTCCTCATTTATAGATTTTTGTAATGAATCTTTTGAATTCTAATTGTCACTAATAATAGAATATGAATACTAAATTTTTATCATGTTGAAAATGGCCTCATTAAAGTTTTAAAAGAAGGTATACATTTAAATAGATTGAATTCATATAAGTGAAGTAAATGTTTATTAAAAAGGGTGATTGAGTTTAAGAGGTACCATATGAGAGAGGTGAAAAAAGCTAAAATAGAAAGTTCATTGACCGTATTATTAGTTTCTGATTTTGAAAAATTCAAAAAAATATTAAGAAGAATGTTTAGGATGTGAAGTAAACGATTATGGGGCAATAAGGGATGATCTTTGATTATGATTTAAGTTAATTCAAGAGAATAATAAGGAAGATGTTAGACCAAACAAAGGTACATGGAATACGTATGCTTATGTTATTGATTTTGATGAATTAAAAATAAATGGAGCTATAATCGTTACCGAGCCTAAATAAAGCGAATTTGAATGGGGAGTTTGGAAGGAGTTTTAGGTGGGGATTTGGATGGTTATGTAATTAGATTCGGAACAGGGCATAAAATTGAAAACTAAGAAAATGGCTATACTAATCGTGACTAAAGGAGTGATTAGATGAATTTTCGATCAAAGGAACAAATCATAACGGAACAACCTTCAATTGAAAGAAAAATAGAATTTAGAGGCAATAAATACAAATTAGTTAATACAGTTCATGATGTTTCGCACGGTGGGTTTGATGATCTTACATGCTACACTTACAGAAATGAAACGGAAAACGCAGAAATATTGCTATACGTACAAAAAGGTAAAATCGTAATTGTTGAACCGTAAGAATTCGATTTATGACTGTCCTGTAGATACAGGCAGTTTTTTATTTGTTTTAGGACTATTATAATGACATTTAGAGATATTAAGTGAAACGGTAGAGTTGAAAAAATAGGGGGCATATAGATTGAAAAAAATGATACTTTTATTCTCGATTCTTTTGTTAACTGCTTGTTCGCATGGTAATGGAGCAGTTGAATCATTAAAAAAAGAATATCCTAAAACGATAAAACAAGTAGTAGATCAATTACCTAAAGATGTACAAAAAGAACTGGTTGTACCAGAAAAGATACCGTTTAGAGCAAAGGATGTCACAATGGATGTACAAAAAAATCAAAAAAATGGAGCTATTAATGCTACCTCTTTTAATTATTCAAATGAGGAAGAAGAGGTCACAATGTTTGTCATCACTTATCATAATAAAAAACCTTCCTTTCCAAAAGAACAACAACCATTAAAAACAACCAAATTAAAAGATGGTACAAAAGTTTTGATTGTTGCTGATGATGATAATACAAAAACAATTCGTTGGAAGAAAGACGGGCTAAATCATTCAATTTCACTTTTTTTTCAGAAGAAACCGGTAAACAATACTCTATTCGAGATTTAATTAAAACTGCCAATTCGATGAGTAAATAACTAAAAGAGACCGCCAAAAAATGACGGTCATTTTTTTATGAATTTTTAACTTCATTAAGTGCTTCAGTATTTGATTTACTTGGAGCAAAATAACCTTCTGAATTAACTGCAGCTGGTGTAGGTTGCCCTTTATTTTTGTTTTTCTTTTTTACATGTGGATTTTGATTGTGACCCATGAATATCACCTCCAATTTTAGTATGTGCTATATTTCCAACTTACTTTCGAAATTGCTATTAACAATAAGTGGGAAGTTTGCTAAGCAATTTTCTTATCTTTTTTTAGTATGTTTTCTTGACTGATTAAGTATTAGTAAAGCTAAAATAGAAAAGAAGATTGGACCAGCAATCATCCAGATTGTTGAGTTATAATCACCTTCAATAGCCGGTTGAATGATTGTAAAAAAGTTTGCAAAGCCAACTACCAATATAACGAGAATACTTGCAAATAAAGCAGATGATTTTGATTTTAAAATTTGGAAAGGTTTATCGATTTGGTCATTCCGTTTAAACATTGGATAGGCAATACCTAAAAATATATAAGGTAATGTCATTGAAACATTCGTCATTAAAGTTATTTTATTAAAAAATGAAGATGCTCCTTGACCGCCAAAAGATGTTAGGACAATAATGATTGAAACAATTGCGAATTGTACCCACATTGCATTGACAGGCATACCTTTTTCATTTGTGTCTGAGAATTTTGTCGGCCATAAGTATTTTGGTGTACCTTTGATGATTGTTTTTAATGGTGCATAAATTAATGTGAAAAATGCCCCAGTATATGCAAGAAACATTGATAAACCAGTAATTCTTGCAAACCAAATACCAATTTGATCGGCTGTATTTAATGATAAAGAAAAAGCTTTTCCAAGTTCTAATCCTAAATTGTACATTAGAACATATGTGATATTCCCTAAATTCGTTGTACTAGCACTTAAATCATTTGACCAGTTAATAAAAATTCCTACTAAAAAAATACCTAATGAATAACCTACTGAAATAATAATTGCTGAAATTGTAATACCCTTTGGAAAATTTCGTTCGGCGTTTTCCGTTTGATCAACTAATCCACCAATTGCTTCTAAACCGCCATAGGCAAAGATTGCAAAGACAACAAATGATAAGATTGCAAGGCTTGTTAGATAATTTGGATTAGGTGAGTGAGCAAATGCTGATGAAAAGCTTTTAATTGGTTGAGCAAATTTTCCTCCATTAAATAGAAAAATAATGATACTTGTGATTAGCAATACTATATTTAATGAGAAAACTGTAACCCCACCGATCGTTGTAACTTTGCTAATACTTTCAATCCCTTTTGAAGCAAAATATGTCACAACTAACATCCAAATTAATGCTAATAAGCCAATAGATTGAGTAGAAGAGAGTCCAAATAATGAAAGGGATTGCGTTTTATCTCTACCGAAAATAAAGGTCGATAAGGGAATCCAAACCTTTGAAGAGACACTAACCATATAAATTACATAGGAAGAGAACCACATAAAGGTTCCAATAAAAGCGAATCTAGGTCCAACTGAATCTGCCATCCATGTATAAATTCCACCTTCTGAATGCTTATAGGCAGCTCCAAATTCAGCCATCATAAAAGCAAATGGAATAAAAAACGTAATAGCTGAGAGTATATACCATGGAATTGCGCTATACCCCATTAAATAAAAGGCTGTTGGTATATTTCCAAAACCATATACAGTTGTAAAAACCATTAAAATTAAGCCAACAAGTGAAAGTTTTTTATTCAAGATCTCACCTCAGGTAATTAGTCGATTATTAATGAATAGTAATATTTTCTTCAATAATCGGTAATTTATGAGGACATAACAAAGAGTGTGGTTTTACTATTTATTTAGTAACAAAAAGGAATAGTTTCATACTATTTTTCAAAGGCTAAGTTGATTGATAAATACTAAAAAATAGTTTGTTTGAAAGAGAAAGGATGAACTAAATGAGCTTTAATGAAGTAGTATTAAGAGTCATATGCTCATTTTTTGTTTTATTTATTTTAACAAGATTAATGGGGAAAAAGGAGATTAGTCAATTAGATGTTTTTACATTTATAACAGCCATTACAATAGGGAATATAGCAGCATCAATTACGACGTCTAAAACATTAGATATTGAGGATGGGATCATTGGATTGGTTGGCTGGGCAGTTTTGACGATCATCATGGGGTATTTAAGCTTAAAATCTAAAACTGTACGGCGAGTGATTCTTGGGGAACCAATTATTTTAATTAGACAAGGAAAAATAATGGAAAATGCATTAAAAAAAGCTAGATTAGATACAGAGCAATTTCAAGGAATGCTTCGTAATGAGAATATTTATTCGTTGAAAGATGTAGAGTACGCTATATTTGAAATCGATGGCAGCCTATCAATTATGAAAACAAAAGATGTTAAAACGAAAAAAAATAAAACATGGAAAAAAACTTTATTATTTCCGACTTCAACAGCGGTGGTATCTGACGGGGAAGTGAATGAAGATGCTTTATCAAATTTAAACTTGGATAAAAAATGGTTAATGGCTCAACTCAAAAGGGTAGGTATAAACTCGGTTTCAGAAGTGTTTTTTGTTGAAGTACAAACCGATGGGTCTTTATATATCGACTACCGAGATGATCATTTAAATGAGGACGAAATTAATTGACTCACATCCTAAAATGGATATGAGTCAATTTAGTTTTAATTTAATTATTCGTAAATTGGCACCCAGCCTTCAGTAGTAACAAACAATCGAACTGCAACTACTTTACGATCCTCTGCTAACGTGAAGTAGTGGCGTACATTTGGCGGTACTGAAATTAAATCTCCAGGATTCAGATGAACATGGAAAAAGCCTTCATTCCCTTCGATAATAAACGTTCCGTGACCACTAACAATGAAACGAACTTCGTCATCCGTATGATGATGCTTACGATTGAAGTTTTTAAGTAATTCATCAAGATTTGGAGTTGCTTCTGAAAGTGTAATAATATCACTCGCTAAATAGCCACGTCTTGATGAAATACTGTCAATTTCAGCTTTAAAAGTTTCAAGAATTGCTGCTTTTTCTTCATCTGATAAAATAAATTTTTCTTGTAAAGAACTATGTAATTGTTCGATATTCCAATTTTCATAAATTACACCTTGTTCTTCTAAATATGCTTTTACTTCAACATCACTTGTAATATGATAATCTTTTTTTTCTACCCAAATTGTTGCCATTCTTCAGTCCTCCAAATTAGTTTTTTATCAATGTATTTTTTTGCATACCTTGCAATGCGTATTGGAATAGAAACTCATAAGCTTCTAAATGTTTCTTAGCATCAAATGCTGATTCGGCCCATACTGTTATACCATGATTATGAATTAATACAGCACCATGATCGTTTTTAACATGAGGAAGAAATTCATTTGCTAGAGTAGGGATGTGTGCATGATTTCTTATAATTGGAATTGTAATTTCCGCATCTTCTTCCCATAGTCCTAATGCTTTAATTATTTCGATACCAGAAAAAGATAACTCATCTTGATATGGAAAATCCTTTGTAATAAAGTTATTTGCTATGGTGTGTACATGAAGAACGCATTTTGCATTTGTGTGCTGATAAATTAGACGATGTAAAATGACTTCAGCTGATGGTTTTTTTGATTCATCCCAAACAGATTTGTCAAATTCATTAACAAGTAAAAAATCGTCATACGTATGTTTCGTTTTATCTTTACCACTAGTTGTAACTAAAAAGTTTAAAGGCTCCTCATTTACTTTAATTGATAAATTTCCACTAGTTCCTAAAAACCAATCTCGTTTAGCAAGTACTTTTTTTATTTCACGGATTTCATCATAATGTTTGAAAAAGTCCTTCATACAAACACCTCCTTCTCTAATGAAACTCGAATATCATAGAAATTTTCAAAAGGAATGAAAGGTAAAGATAGTTCTTCACATTTATCTTTTAAAAAATCTCGAGCAAAAATTAAATTGGCTTCTTTTGCAATTTGTAAGTCAGTAATTGAATCACCAATGACAATGATAAAATCATTTGATTCACTAAACTTTCTTTTAACAGATGGTTTACACATTCCACAATCATTCGTACAGTTTTCATCACAAGAATGATCCCAGTGTATTTTTACCGTTTGACCTGTAAAGTCAGTACGGTTACATAAGATATCCGAAGATGGAAGATAAGCAGCTAAAATTGGATGAACGAAAAAATCTAGTCCGCCACTTACAACTTTTAACTTATATTGTTGAGCGCTTACAAATTGAATAAAATCGCTAAACCCATCTCGAATGACAGTACGATCAATTACAAAATCGGTCATTTCTTGTTTTTTCGTTGAAGGAATCGTAGCAAACATTTTCTCTACGCCTTCTCGAATGGATATATTGCCGTTTAATACTTCATTTGTTAATTCACTTACTGAAGGTGGAGCAAATTCTTTAATTAAATTAACGATATTGTCTCCCTCAGTAATTGTTCCATCAAAATCACAAAAAATCTTTATTGCCATTGTTGTTTACCCCCAAAGTTGTAATGCTTTTTGTAGTGATGAATTTGGAAGTGCGTAGTCTTGTAGCTCTACCCCAGATAAAGTTGCTGAAATTGCTTCTCTAAATGCATTACCTCCACCGATTGGTCCATCCGGATGTCCATGAACACCTCCGCCAGCGTTGATGACTTGCTCAATTCCAAAATCTTGAATTAATTGAGGCACTAGTCCAGGGTGAATGCCAGCAGAAGGAACTGGGAATGTCTCTTTTAAGCCATTTGATACCGTTAAATTTTCAGCTATTTTTAACGCTGTTTCTTTTTGTAATGCAACTGATCCATATGGTGAAGGGAAAAGACTAAAATCTGCACCAGCTATTCGTAAAAGTTTTCCTAGTAATAATCCTGCGTCGATTCCATAAATTGGTGATGATGTAAAGGCACCCGATACAGCAGGATGAGCCATAATTGGAATATTAATTGATGGATCTTCTGCCAATCCTTGAAGGGCATCAATTCCATACGAGAACACATTTAATAAAAATACATCAGCACCAGCTTCAGCAGCTCGTAATGCTTTTTCTTTTAACTCATATGTACGGCCAGTTAAATTTACCGCATATAAAGTTTTATGTCCTGTTTTCTCATAAACCTGGTTCAACATATTTTTTCCGTAAGTAACGCGATCCGTAATAGATGTATTTGTGTCAAAAAGAATCTCGTCATCTTTTATTAAATCTACGCCACCTAGAGCTTGCTTTTTTAATTCCTCTGAAATGTATTGAATATCTCTGCCGATAATTGATTTAAAAATACTCATTAATAAAGGTCGATCATATACATCCAATTTCTCTCGTATCCCTTTAATGCCAAATTTTGGACCTGGAAAAAGATTTAAAATATCATCGGTGAAATTTAAATCAATTAGTTTAATTTCACCATCAAGGGATAGCTTACCGAAAACCGTTGTTAAAATAGCTGGAAGATCTGCTGAAAAATTTAAGCTTGGATAATAGATTTCAATAATCCCTTTTGTCGCTTTATAGCTTAAAGTATTAACGATATTTTCTTCGCATTCTATTTCACGAACTGAAAGGACTTTGCCTTTATGCTTTTGTAATTGAATTTGATCATTTTGAGGTAAATTTGTCCATGAACCAACCGTTAAACCTAGCGCGATTGATTCTGCTTTTTTTTCTAAATGATGATTTTTATCATAAACTTGGTAAGTTGCTATTACTCCACTCATTTCAAAACCTCCATAAAGTTTTAATCAAACAAAAAACCTCTCCACTAAGGAGAGGTTTACCTACACCTTATCTGCCAGCAAATGCTGCGAGAATTAGCACCGTACTAGATAACTAGCCGGTTGCCGGGTTTCGTCGGGCTCGGTCCCTCCACCTACTCTGAATAAAGTTATATTTAATTTTGAATTTTTAATCTAATCGCATTATTTCATGAACAATCACAATTGTCAAACATTAAATTTTGAAAATATTTCAATCTCTTTTAATCTAGAAACTGCTTCATTCAATCTATCAGTATCTGATAATAGACCTACTCTTACATAACCTTCACCATATTCTCCAAATCCATTTCCTGGAGCGACTGCAATATGAGCCTTTTCAAGTAATAGATCAGCGAATTCCTGTGATGTATAACCTGATGGAATTTTTAACCAAGCAAAAAACGATCCTGCTGGTGCAGTTACTTCCCAGCCAATTTCGTGACAGCCGCTAATAAATACATTTCTACGTTCTTCATAAAGTGCCAATAGTTGTTTGACACTTTCTTGAGATTCAGTAAGCGCTACAGCGGCAGCTTCTTGAACAGCAGGGAAGATGCTAACGTAAAGATGATCCTGTAATAGATTAATTGCTGAAATAACCTCTTTATTTCCAACTGCAAAACCGATTCGCCAACCAGCCATATTATAAGTTTTAGAAAGCGTATAAATTTCAATCCCGCATTCTTTAGCTCCTGGTGTTTGAAGATAACTTAAAGGTTTTTTGCCGTCAAAACCAAATGCGCCGTAAGCAAAATCATGACAAACGGTAATCTGATTATTTTTTGCAAGCTCAACTGTTTCGTTAAAAAATTCTTCAGTTGCTATAGCACCAGTGGGATTATTTGGATAATTGATAAACAAGATTTTACTAGCATCTAAAACATCCTGAGGAATTAATTTATAATCTGGTAAAAATTGATTTTCTTCAAGTAATGGAAGCATATATGGTACTGTTTTCGAAAGAGATATTCCTGATAAATAGTCTGGATAGCCTGGGTCAGGAACTAAAATTGTATCCCCTGCGTCACATAAACAAAGTGGTAGCTCAACTAATCCAGCTTTTCCACCGAATAAGATCGCTACTTCTTCCTCTGGGTGTAAATCAACATCATACTCACGTTTATAAAATTCTACAACAGCATTTTTAAGAGAGCTAATTCCTCTAAACGGAGAATAACGATGAGTTAAAGGGTTTTCAACAGATTGCTGTAATGCTTTTATAATATGGTCGGGTGTAGGTTGATCTGGATTTCCTTGACCAAGATTAATGACATCATGACCATTACCTATTGACTGATTCACTTTTTGGACTAGTGAAGCAAAAAATTGTTTTGGTAAATTGTTTAATAGTTTACTATGATTCAAGTTAATCACTCCAAAAATATAATAAAATTAATTTGAATAGATCGTTTCTTAATCGAATGATTTTCATGAACGACTGTTGCAATAACTTTCACCATCATATATGCTCGATTTAAAAATGTCTATAAAATTTAGAATAGGGTGAATAAATTGTGATTAAAATTGCGTGTATTCAATCTGACGTTATTTTAGGTGATTCAAAGTCTAATTTAGAGAAAATGAAAACGCAAATAAACGAAGCTGTTAAAGAAAATGTCCGTATAATCGTATTACCAGAATTATGGACCACAGGGTATTGTCTGGAAGAAATTGGCTTGCACACAGGTGAACAAGAAGCAGTTATTTCTGAACTTCAGTCAATCGCAAAATCTAAAAACGTAATCTTGATTGCTGGTTCGTTCCCAATTGCAAGAGAAAATGGGGTTACGAATACGTTAATTGTTATTAACGGTAGTGGTAAATTAGTAAAAACTTATGATAAAGTTCATTTATTCCAGTTAATGAACGAGCATCACTATCTACAATCAGGGGAAACAGATGGTTTCTTTGAAATCGATGGATTAACGGCTGCAGGTTTCGTTTGCTATGATTTACGTTTTCCTGAATGGATTGGAGCACATTCTCAAAAAGGTGCAAAAGTTTTATTTTTTGTGGCCCAGTGGCCAATTCAAAGAATGAATCATTGGGAAATCTTATTAAAGGCAAGAGCAATCGAAAATCAGTGTTATGTCGTTGCTTGTAATCGAGTAGGAAAAGATTTAGCAAATACATTTGGTGGAGGATCAATGATCATTGATCCTTGGGGAGAAGTAGTTACAAAAGGTGGTACGAATGAAGAAGTCGTTTTTGGCGAAATTGATCCAAAAAAAGTCGATGAAATACGCGGTACAATACCTATTTTTGAAGACAGAAAAGAAGAAATTTACAAAAAAATCTAAAAAGTGATTGACAAATTAAAAATCTTTAAACTAAAATACGATTATAAAATCAAATATGCGAACTCTTATTTCGAGTAGGCGGAGGGATTTGGCCCGACGATGCCCAGCAACCGACCGTAATACCATTGTGAAATGGGGCGTATTGTATACGCCTGAGCTAAAAATGCTCAGTAAGGCACGGTGCTAATTCCAACAGAAAAGAAATTTTCTGGTAGATAAGAGACGAAAGCCAATTAGTATTGCCTCTTTTCGTCTCGGAAAAGAGGCTTTTTATTTTGCAAAATTTAAGGGGGATGAAATTAGTGACTGTCATTGAACGAAAAGAATATAGACCATTAACAGAAGCAACTGCAATTACTTATTTACAAAAACTTGGCTATTTTAAAAATGAACTATGTGAAAGTATAGAAATCGGGGATGGAAATTTAAATTTAGTGTTTAAAGTTAATCCGGTTGGAAGCGAGAAAGGGTTAATTATAAAACAGGCTTTACCATATGCAAAAGTTGTTGGTGAAAGTTGGCCTCTAACATTAAAGCGAGCTACGATTGAGAGTAATGCGACAAAAATATACAATGAGTTAATCCCATTACATGCACCAAAAATTTTAGAACATGACGAAGATCAAGCGGTAACTGTCATGGAGGATCTTTCACACTTACAAATTTTACGAAAAGGTTTCATCGAGAAAAAAAGCTATCCGTTTTTAGCTGAACATATCGGTGAATTTTTAGCAAAGTCATTATTTTTCACTTCAGACTTCGGAACTTCACCGGCTAAGAAAAAAGAGCTAGAGTATCATTTTAATAATCCTGACCTATGTGATATAACCGAAAATCTTGTTTATACTGATCCATTTTTTAATAGTGAAACAAATAATTTTGAAGAAGAATTAACAGATGTAATTCAAGAACTATGGGATGATGTAGATCTACAAATTGAGGTTGCGAAACTAAAATTAGATTTCTTATCAAAAAAAGAAGCTTTATTACATGGTGATTTACATACGGGAAGCATTTTCGTTTCTGAAACAGAAACAAAAATTATTGACCCAGAATTTGCATTTGTAGGACCAATTGGATTTGATTTAGGGCAAATTCAAGCAAATTTACTCTTTCAACTTTTCAGCCGCACTGAGCTAAAAGACGAAATTGTCGAACACATTTTAAACATTGAAAAAGTTTTTAATGAAACATTTATTCGACTATGGGAAGAGCATAGTGTTCGACCATTTAACCAAAAAGCTCTAATTAAAGAAAAATTAGAAGGATATTGGGTGGATGCAATTGGAGTTATTGGATGTGAATTAATCCGAAGAAGTATCGGTCTTGCACACGTTGAAGATATTGATTCACTGGAACATAATCAAAAAATTGAAGCAAAGAAAAAAGTCTTAAAATTCGGAGTTTATTGTATAAAAAATAGATTTACTATTAGGAATATTCAAAACTTAATTAATGGATTGGAGTAATAATTGATGACTACATTACAGCAAATACCAGAATCATTAAAATGGAACGGTGAAAGTTTAAAAATTTTAGACCAAACAAAATTACCAACTGAAATAGATTATGTTGATGCTACGACATTATTAGATGTACGTGAAGCAATCGTAAAATTACAAGTAAGAGGCGCACCAGCGATTGGTTTAGCAGCTGCATATGGACTTTATTTAGGTGTTCGAGAACTTGAAACTGAACAAATTGATGAATTTCATCATCAAGCAAGATTATTAGCGGATGAGCTGATTAGTGCGAGACCAACTGCAGTAAATTTAGCATGGGCTGTTGAAAAACTAATAGGATTTAGTAAAGAAGCAGTGACTGTATCAGAAGCTAAATTAATCATCATGGAAGAAGCGATTAAATTACATCTAGCAGATGAGGCAACTTGCAAAGAAATCGGTGAGAACGCTTTAACATTATTACATGATGGCGCAGCAGTATTAACTCATTGCAACGCAGGAAGTATTGCGACAAGTCGATACGGAACAGCTCTAGCTCCACTTCACTTAGCAAAAGAAAAAGGCTGGGAAATATCAGCTTATGCAACAGAAACTAGACCAGTATTTCAAGGGGCAAGACTGACATCTTGGGAATTGAACCAAAGTGGTATCCCAGTTACATTATTAACTGATAATATGGTCGGGTATTTATTACAAAATAAAAAAGTCGATGCAGTTATTGTTGGAGCTGATCGCATTACTGCTAATGGAGACACTGCAAATAAAATAGGGACATTACAATTAGCAATATTAGCAAACTTTTACCAAATTCCATTTTATGTAGCTGCTCCTTTATCAACAATCGATTTATCAATCGAATCTGGGAATGAAATTGTCATTGAACAACGTGATCGTACTGAAGTAACGCATATCGGAAATGTTCAAATTGCCCCTGAAGGAATCAATGTACTAAACCCAGCATTTGACGTGACGCCGAATGAATTAATAACGGCGATTATTACGGAAAAAGGAATTGTTTCTAGTGATTATAAAGAAACGTTTAAAAGTTGGGAGGAAGAGTAATGAAAAAAATGATTGCAACACTGTCAATTGCATCAGTATTATTAACAGCTTGTGCAAATGAACAAAATGTAGTTTCAACGAAAAAATCTGAAAATGCTAGTACTGAAGTAAAAAAAGTATCTACAAGTAGCAATGCTGAAATTCCTGAAGCAGTAAAAAAGAAAACAAAAATTGCTTTAATTATGGAGTTTTCAATTGGAACTTTTTCTTCACAATATATCGATGGCGTGAAAAAACAAGTTGGGAAATTTGGTGGAGAAGTACAAGTATATAATGCAGATAATGATTTAGCAAAGATGGCCTCCAATTTAGATACAGCCGTCAATTCTAAGGTTGATGGGATTTTAATCGATCATGGGAGAAAAGAAACATTAGAAAAAGGTGTGAAAAAAGCGTTAGCTGCAGGCATTCCAGTTGTTTCTTTTGATAGTGACTTAAATATTCCTGGTGTTACAGTAATTGACCAAGATGATTACAGTTTAGCATGGAAAAGTTTAAAGAGTTTAGCAGAAGGATTAAACGGAAAAGGGAATATCGCAACAATTTGGGTAGGTGGTTTTACACCGATGGAGCGAAGAAAAGTTATTCTTGATGCATTTTATAAACGTTATCCGAATATAAGAGAGGTTGCCAGATTCGGAAAAGCAAGTAGTAATACGATGCTTGATACACAAGCTCAGGTAGAAGCTTTATTAAAGAAATACCCTAAAGGTCAGCTTGATGCTATTTTTGCAACTTGGGATGAGTTTGCAAAAGGGGCTACAAAAGCAATTCAACAAGCTGGACGTAATGAAGTAAAAGTTTACGGAATTGATTTAAGTGATGAAGATCTTCAATTAATTCAAGAAAAAAATTCACCGTGGGTTACTTCAGCTGCAAGTGATCCGGGAGAAATTGGAGAAGTTCAATCTAGATTCCTATATCAAAAAATAGCTGGTGAAGAAACCCCGGATATTTATTCTTTGGAACCTAAATTAATAGAGAAAGAGGAACTTCCAAATAATCCAATTAAAGTTAGTGATCTAAGAAAATATAGTGAAAACTGGAAACCTTCACAAGCAGCAACTTCACCATGGATGGAGAAATTAGATAAGGGGAACTAAAGATGACTATTAAACTAGAATCTGTATATTTTAGTTATGGCGAATCAGAGGTACTAAAAGATATTAATTTTTCAGTGAAATCTGGAAAAATAGACGGTCTGGCTGGTTTAAATGGTGCAGGTAAAAGTACTTTAATGAAGATTCTAGCTAATAGAATTCAGCCAACAAATGGTAAGTGTAAAGTAAGTGAAAATTCAACAATAGCATATGTCCCTCAAGAAGTTGATGAGGGACTTGTGCAAGGATTAACTGTAATTGAAAATTTAATAATTGCATTGAATAGAGAAATTAAGAAATTCTTCTTCTCAAAAAAGAAAAGTGTTGAATTTGTTCAAAATCGACTTTCAAAATGGAATTTGAATCTACCATACTATAAACAAGTAAGTGATTGTACAATATATGAAAAACAATTTATTTTAATTGCAAAAGCACTACTAAATGATGCATCCTATTTCCTGTTTGATGAGCCCACTTCTTCCCTAGGAAATACTGAAAAAGAGCAATTTTTCTCATTCTTACACAACTTGAAAAAAATGGGTAAAGGTATTGTCGTCATTTTACACTCAATTGACGAACTTATAAAATTTACTGATGAATTAACGATATTAAGAAGTGGAGAAATTGTGTATCAAGGTAGCTCATCGACATTATCTGTGGAAGAAATAATAGGTCAAATGTCTTCTGGTAAATTTTCATTTAAAAAAACAATAAAAGAGCGCAATGAAACAGCTTTTCAGTTTCGTAATATCCGATTAAGTGAAACGAAAGCTTCTATTAATATAGAAATAAATAAAAATGAAGTAATTGCCATTTATGGAGCAAATGGAAATAAGAAAACAAGTTTAGCAAAAACAATATGGGGCAATCGAAACCAATATGATTTAATAGTTGGAAGAAACTCATTTTTGATCAAGTCTCCACAGCATGCATATAAACAAGGAATTGCATTTGTACCAGAGGATCGAAGAAAAGAAGGGTTATTTTTAAATCATTCGGTTAGAGAGAATATCTCATTCAACAAAAGAGGTTGGATAAACAAAAATCTCGAAGTTGAGACTTCTCAATCCTTAATTAATACTTTAAGTATTTATCCAAAGGACACTGAAAAAGAAATTTTACATCTTAGTGGAGGAAATCAACAAAAAGTAAGTATAGCAAAATGGATCTCACCGAATTTAAAGTGTCTTATATTAGATGAACCACTTAAGGGTGTTGATATTTATGCTAAACAACATATTTTCCAATACATTGATGAATTTTGTGCTAACGGTGGTTGTGTTATTTATTTCACGAATGATATTGAAGAAGCTAATGTGATAGGAGACAAAATATATACAATTATACAAGGTGAGTTATTGGAGGGTATACAATGACGCAATGGGCACAAACACAAGGTAGAAGATTATTTTTGGATTTTGGAGCGGTATTCCTACTTCTAGTCGTTATAGCATTTTTTTCAATGACATCGAATTCCTTCTTATCTTATAGTAATATTACTGATATTTTAAGATCGATTTCAATTGTAACATTACTGGCGATTGGAGTTACCTTTAGTTTAATCATTGAAGGTTTAGATTTATCAGTTGGATCGACCGCGAGTTTAAGTACAGTTACAGCCGCTTATTGTTTAATTGTTTTTAGACAAGAGCTATTGATTACACTATTAATTCCTATTGTTTTTGGTTTAATAGTTGGATTATTAAACGGTCTGTTTATAACGAAAGGGAAATTACCGGACTTATTAGTTACTCTTGCTATGATGTTTGTTGTAAATGGTTTACATTTAACCTTAACAAAAGGTTCATCCATCTATGAAGGAATGACAATTAATAATAAAGCAACTACAGGTCATTTTATTCCTTCGTTTTTATATCTTGGGCAAGGGTCATTTTTTAATATCCCAGTTGCAGTCATAATCATGATAATTTGTATTTTGATTACACACTTATTTTTAGAAAAGACAACTTGGGGAAGAGTATTCTTCTTTATTGGAGGAAATAAAACTGCTGCACACTTATCAGCAATACCCGTAAACAAGTATCGAGTTTATGCGTATATTATTAGTGGGCTTTTTGCATCACTTGGTGGGATTTTACTTGCTAGTCGAGTTGGTACAGGGCAAGTTTCAGCAGGTACACCATTATTAATGGATAGTATTACAGCTGCATATATAGGAATCGCTATGTATGGTAAAGGGAAACCAAATATAATCGGAACATTTTTAGGTGCGTGTTTAATGGGGGTCCTTTTAAACGGATTCACGATGTTAAACGTACCATACTATGCGCAAGATATTATTAAAGGTATTTTATTATTAATTGCAATTTTGTTAGCCAAAAAAAATTAAGAATTAGCTTTCAGACTGACCGAATTCAAAAAATTGTCAAACCGCTGGATTAGTCTAATTATAATATTTGAATACAAACCCTTATAATCTCCAAACTAATGGAGATTATTTTTTTTATAAAATAGTAGAATTTTACCTAATATTGCATAGAATAAAAAACAAATATTTTCATGTTAGATTTTCTAACATCGTATTGACAGATTATCTAACATGAAATAAAATACTTATAGATGAACGAAAGGAGCATTGCTATGAATGATCAAGTAAGACGCTCAACGCCACTCTTCCCAATCGGAATAGTCATTTCGTTAACTGAATTATCTGCAAGACAAATTCGATATTATGAAGAGCATGGATTAATTCGTCCAGCTCGTACTGAAGGTAATCGTAGATTATTTTCATTCAATGATGTCGATCGATTATTAGAAATAAAAACATTTATAGAACAAGGCTTGAATTTAGCAGGAATTAAAGAAGTACTCAATTTAAAATCGTCAGAAAAATCCAAAGAAACAGTGGTTCAACAAGTCATTGTTGAAAAATCAATATCAGATGAACAGCTTCGAAAAATGCTTCGTCAAGAGTTATATCAAAATGGTAAATTAGGTAGAACTTCTTTACGACAAGGAGATATGTCTCGATTCTTTCATTAAGTTATTGATAAAGTCCGGATTATTCTAGCTTTTATATTTATATGGGGGGAAATATAAATGAAAAAGGAAACGATTTTAAATAGTGTTGAAGAACACAGTCTTGAATTTGTGCAGTTATTTTTTACGGATGTAGAAGGGGTATTCAAACAGTTAGAACTACCAATCACACAAATTGAAAAAATACTTAATAATGAAACTATGTTTGATGGCTCTAGTATTAACGGGTTCACAAAAATTGAAGCAAGTGATATGATGCTTTTCCCAGATTTGAATACTTGGAAAGTCGATACTAACGAAAAAGTTGGACTCTTCATTTGCGATGTTTATTACCCGAATGGTACACCGTTTGAAGGTGACCCAAGAAATGTGCTTAAACGAGCAATTGAAAAAGCGACTGACAAGGGATTTACTTCTTTTAATGTAGGACCTGAACCTGAATTCTTCCTATTCACTAAGGAAGGAAATCAATTAGTTCCAAATGACAAAGGTGGATATTTTGATGTAGCCCCCCTAGATAAAACAGTTACAATACGACGTGAAATTACGAAAGCACTTCAGGCTTTAGGGTTAGAAGTTGAGGCCTTGCATCACGAAGTTGCAATCGGTCAACATGAGATTGATTGGAAATACGCACCAGGATTACAAACAGCTGATAATATTCAATTATTTAAATATACAGTTAAAACAATTGCTGAAAAAAATGGTTTAGTTGCTACATTCATGCCAAAACCAATATTTGGAGAAAATGGCTCTGGTATGCATTGTCATATGAGTCTAGGAAATGATAATGGTAATGCCTTTTATGATCAGCATGATTCAATTGGATTATCTGAAACAGCGCGACAATTTATTGCAGGTGTATTAACACATGCCCGTGCAAATGCTTCAGTTACAAATCCAACAGTTAATTCATATAAACGTTTAGTTCCAGGCTATGAAGCACCAGTTTATGTAGCTTGGTCACAAAGTAATCGCACGTGTACAATTCGTATACCTGCTGCAAGAGGTGCAGGTACTAGAATCGAAGTGCGAAATCCAGATCCATCTGCAAATCCTTATTTAGCTTTAGCTGTTTTATTATCTGCAGGCTTGGATGGTATTGAAAGAAAATTAACACCTCCGGTCGAACGAAGTGAAAACCTGTATTTGATGGATGACGTAACTAGAAAAGCAGAAGGTATTGAAACATTGCCTGGAAGCTTACTTGAAGCAGTTACAGAACTTGAAAACAGTGAATTCCTACAGCAAGTTTTAGGAAAGCACGTATATTATTCATTCCTTCAAAACAAAAAAGATGAATGGGATGCATACCGATTACGTGTATCAGAATGGGAAAAAGAAACATATTTAAACTGCTAATCACTAAACTAAAAATAAAAAAATAGAAAAGTGGAAGTAGATCTTTCTACTTTTCTATTTTAAAGTGTGTTAGACTAATTTTGTTTGTTGCATACGAAAGGGGAACTTTTATAATGGCTAAGTTTACAAAAGAAGATATTTTCCGTATTTCAAAAGAACAAAACGTAAAGTACATACGTCTACAATTTACGGATTTACTAGGGATTATCAAAAACGTTGAAATTCCAGTAAGTCAGCTTGAAAAAGCTTTAGACAATAAAATGATGTTTGACGGTTCTTCAATTGAAGGATTCGTTCGTATCGAAGAATCTGATATGTATTTATTCCCTGATTTAGACACTTGGGTAGTTTTCCCATGGACTGCTGAAAAAGGAAAAGTAGCTCGTTTAATCTGTGATATTTACAATGCAGATGGTACTCCATTTGAAGGGGATCCTCGTAATAACTTAAAACGTATGTTAAAAGAAATGGAAGCTCTAGGCTTCACTGATTTCAACCTAGGGCCTGAGCCAGAATTCTTCTTATTTAAATTAGATGAAAAAGGCGAACCAACTCTTGAGTTAAATGATAAAGGTGGTTACTTCGATTTAGCACCAACTGACTTAGGTGAAAACTGCCGTCGTGATATCGTTCTTGAACTTGAAGAAATGGGCTTTGAAATCGAAGCATCTCACCACGAAGTAGCTCCAGGACAACATGAAATTGATTTCAAATATGCTGGTGCAATTAAAGCTTGTGATGATATTCAAACATTTAAATTAGTTGTAAAAACAATCGCTCGTAAGCACGGTTTACACGCTACATTCATGCCAAAACCACTATTTGGTGTAAACGGTTCTGGTATGCACTGTAACTTATCATTATTTACAAATGGTAAAAACGCATTCTACGATGAGACTGGTGAATTAGGTTTAAGTGAAACAGCACGCCACTTCATCGCAGGGATCTTAAAACATGCTCCAAGCTTTACAGCTGTTACAAACCCAACTGTAAACTCATATAAACGTTTAGTACCTGGATATGAAGCTCCATGTTACGTTGCTTGGTCTGCAAGAAACCGTAGTCCACTAATTCGTATTCCTGCATCTCGTGGCTTAAGCACACGTGTAGAAGTACGTTCAGTTGACCCAGCTGCAAACCCATACTTAGCATTATCAGTATTATTAGCAGCAGGTTTAGACGGAATCAAAAATAAATTAGAAGCTCCAGCTCCAGTAGACCGTAACATCTACGTTATGTCGAAAGAAGAGCGTGAAGAAGTTGGAATCATTGATTTACCAGCAACTTTAGCAGCTGCACTTGAACTATTAAAAACTGACGAAGTAATCGTTGGTGCTCTAGGATCACACTTATTCGAACACTTTGTAGAAGCAAAAGAAATCGAATGGGATATCTTCCGTACTCAAGTTCACCCTTGGGAAAGAGATCAATACATGTCAGTATATTAATCAAATCAACCCTTGACGCTTATGGCGTTGAGGGTTTTTTTTATTTATGAGCAGGTAGCTCGTTTTATATTAATTCATTATATTACTCATGAATTCGACCACAGAAGAATATAGACAAAATCAACTACGAGATGATGAAATGGGAGAGCAGTTAGGCGTGATGAGATAAATAAATCCATATGCCGATGCTAAAGATACAGAAAAAGAAAAGAAAGTAAGTAAGTAGAAGGCCTATGAGGTCTGGCCAGTAAAAGTAATGCTTAAGGCGAATTGTTCGGTAGCCGTATAGGGTTTACTCAGTATCAAAGGCTTACAACCGCAGAGCAAATCATTTTTTTTATCACGGGAGGTTTTGTATGAATACGTTGAACGATACATGGAATGTTCACATTTCTTTCTAAAACAATTAACTCTTAAGTATATATAAATCTGATAAACTATTAGAAAATAGTATGAATGAGGTGTATTTGGAAGATATAACAAAGTGCAAACTGATAAACAAAAAATATTGGTGAACACTATAAGACTTGGAATTTGGAATGATTTAAGGATCCTAAGTGATATGTAAGGCGAATGATAGATCAAACTAAAATTAGAATATGATATTTGGACCTGTACGAATAAAGTGATGTAATTTAACTAAATTTTAGATGTGATGATGGGTATAATAATCATCGAAGTCTATCGATCGTTAAAAATGTTATTAGAATCTTAGAGAAGTAGCAACAAAAGTTGTTCAAGTAAATATAAATCTGGTTGTACTATTGAAAGGACTATTGTAGCAACTGATTTATAAAATTAAGAAAGTAATAGAAAGAAGTGATAATTTGATTCTAGTCACAGGTGCAAAAGGTACTGTAGGTAAAGAAGTTGTGAGAGAACTACTAAAGCTAAATGCTAATTTTAAAATATCCACAAGTAAAAAAAATACTAGTAATGTATATTTAAACTTTGAAGATTCCAAATCAATTAGACCTGCATTTCAAGGAATTACTAAACTTTTTTTAATACGTCCTCCACATCTTGCGGATAAGAAATATTTTGAACCAGTTATAGAAATTGCAAAAGAAGTAGGGATTGAACAGATAGTATTCTTGTCTTTATTAGGTGCTGATAAAAATAAGGTGGTTCCGCATGCCAAGATAGAGGAATTAATTCTCAACTCAGGGATCCCCTATACATTTTTAAGACCGAGTTTTTTTATGCAGAATTTATTAAATCAACATGTTGAAGAACTGATAAAGGAAAATATTATTTTTGTACCAGCGGGTAAAGGGAAAACGAGTTTTATCGATACAAGAGATATCGGTGTAGTAGCCGCAAAAGCACTAACAGAAAAAGGGCATAGATTCAAATCTTATTCGTTAACTGGAAATGAAGCTATTAGTTATTACGAAGTGGCTGAGATTTTATCAAAGTACCTAAAAAAAGACATTATCTATACAAATCCAAGTATTTTAACCTTTTGGAGAAAGATGAGAAAAAAAGGGTTAGCTCGCGATTTTATTATAGTTATGATAGGTATATATACAACTGCAAAATTAGGACTTGCAAAAAAAATAACAACAGATTTAGAGGATTTATTAGGGAGGAAACCAATTAAGTTTGAACAATTTGTTATTGATTATTTAGATTGGCTTAAATGATTGAAATGTGATCAAGCTAGTTTATGAATATTTATTTTTTAATTTGGCAATATCAAAGTATTTATAATGCCGATTCTATTTATAATTAATATAGTAATTGCGTTATGTTTCATTAAAATTGGTAACTCTCAAATTTTCCATATCTAAGTTAAAAAAGTATAGTGCAATTCGTCATATAGATGAAAACGCGCAATTAGAAGAGCTTATTCTTATAACAGAAGAATAAGCTCTTTTTGTTCGAAACAAAACAACTTAACTGAAGTATTCGTTATGGAAAAAGAAATGAATGAATAAATAAATTCTAACGGTAAGGTAAGGGATATAAAGTTACTGATAAAGCATGGGAGAAAAAAGAGATCAACTTGTGGATAGTCAGTAAATGGAGGATTTCCATATGGATATTTATTTTTAATAAAGAAAATAATAAAATTATCATTCCTGGAATGTTTGTTTGTATGACAAACGAATACATAGACTGCTTTCTTGTACTTAATTGAAAAATATAACCATTATACGATTAAATCTATCAAAAGAGTGAAATAAATCTTTACTTTCGCAGACAATAATTAGCCTAAGGAGAATTTAATGAACACTATATCTAGAATGAAATATTCAAATTGGAGGTATGTAAGATTATTTCTGCAATTGATTGTAAGTATTATTCCGATTATTATCTTAGTAAGTTCTTTAGAAACTTTACTTTATGAATTTAGAATGGTCGGTATTTTTTTATCATTTGTCATTGTGTTATTTGCGGTAATAGCATTTTTCAACAAGAGTGAAGAATTTCTAAAGTTAACTCGAATTCTAGTTTTTTATAACTTTGCTGTCGTAATTTTTATTTTTGTAATTTATTACGTATCTAATATTATGGTTATAACTGATTACTATGGTTTTGAAGGACTATTTAGAAAAAATATAAAAATTGCTAAGTGGATCTATTTTTTAATCTGTTTTTTCCACCCAATTGCTTTGCCAATTCCAGAAGCAGTCACTGTCTTAGCTGCCAGTACAGTGTTTGGTTCTTTTTATGGTTTTATTATTGATTTTGTTGGTATCGTCTTAGGGAATATTACAATGTTTTTTTTAGCAAGATATGGAGGATTAAAGGTAGTTAATCGATTTATTAAAACAAAGCACCTTTCAAAATATAATGAAATTGTTAAAAAAAATGAAACTTTATTTATCACAATTTTATTGATTGTGCCTATTTTACCAGATGAAATTGTCAGTGTTGGGGCAGGGATTACTAATGTCTCCACTAAAAAATATATAGTAATCGTTTGTATATCAAAATTGATAACATCTTCCCTACTTGCCTACTCGATAAAATTAACTAAGATATTTTCTTTATCTACAAACCAAATAATCATATTAATCTCACTCATATTTCTAGTTTTCTTTTTTCTTACTAAATTTATAAACAAAAGAAAGCTTAAATAAATTGAAACTTAAAAAGGAGCTTAAAGCTCCTTATAATTAATTACATATTAAATTAAGTGCTGTTCTTGTAAAAAAAATAGATAATGCACTTTTCTTGAGTTGAATTACAATAAAGGTGATAATAAGCGAGTTAGAGATTCAATTAACTTTTTAAATAAACTACGTTCAATAAATTCCTTAACATCTAACTGAGTAGATACTGAAAAATCGTTTAAAAAAGATTGTTTCACTTGATCAACTGTATCTGATTCATATAAAAATGATGTTAATTCATAATTTAAATGCAGACTTCTTACATCTAAATTAGCAGTACCAACGGAAGCGATTTCATTATCAATTAACAAAACCTTTGAGTGAAGGAAATTGTTTTTATATGTATAAATTTTCACACCACTTTCTAATAGGGGTACGAAATATGACTTAGATGCTGAATCACTTAAAATACTATCACTTTTTCCCGGATAAATGATCCGTACGTCTAATCCAGACAATGCTTTAAGTTTTAAAATCGTGAAAATCTCTTGGTCTGGAACGAAATAAGGAGTGGCAAGCCAGATGCTGTTTTCAGCGATTGTAAGAAGGGTATGAAAAGCATTCCTCATGGTTGGTTCCTTCGTGTCTGGTCCACTTCCGAAAATTTGAATTGCACCATTAACCTTATTTTTTTCAACTTGAAGATTTTGGCCACTTTTTTCATGAAAACTTAATCTGTTAACTTGAATTTTTTCACTTGAATTATCAGATGTAGAATAATGCCAATCTTGCAAAAATAAGTTTTGAAGCTCTTCAACGGCACTTCCTTCTATATATAAATGGGTATCTCTCCAAAAACCAATTTTTGATCTACCTAGATATTCATCACCTACATTTAGACCTCCAGTGAATCCTTTAATTCCATCTACCACAACAATTTTCCTGTGGTTTCGATAATTTATTGTACCGACTGACCATGTAGTAATAGGATCAAATATGGATACTTTAACTCCAGCAGCACTTAAATTCTTTAGTAATTTCTTCTTTAACCTTTTACTTCCTAAACCATCAACTAATAAGCGAACTACAACACCTTCATTCACTTTCATTCTTAAAATGTCAAGTAACTCACTACCGATTGTATCTGCTCGAAAGATGTAATACTGAATATAAATATAGTTTTTTGCATCCAGAAGAGCTTCTTTAAGTTTTGAAAACATTTCGTCACCATTAATTAATAATGAAGCACTTGAATTTTGATTAATAGGTACCCCTGTAAACTTTTCGATGATGGTACTTAATTTTTGAGATTTTTTTGAGAGAGTATTCCATTTATTATCATTTTTTTCACTCGATATTTGAGGTATTTTATACTTTGAATGATTGATTAATTTTTTTCGTCTTCTCTTTAACCTTCCAAATAGAACGTATAATATAACGCCGAAAGTAGGAGCTAGGGAGAGTAATAATAACCAGGAAATAGTGCTTTGAGGATTCCGGTTTTCTAAAAATAATATACATGAAATTCCAATTACACTTATGATGATAACCCAATGCATTGTTTCATATAGTCCTTGTGACTGACTCATTAGGAGTTCCCATAAAATCAGAAAGACTAAAGCAACTAAGGTCTTAGGGATATTTGTGCTAATAATAAACACCTACAATCTACTTATAACTTAAAACTACCTCTATTAATTTTTCCAATCTAAAAATTGATATACATAATCATAACAGGCAAAAAAATTTTTAAAAATTCTTTATGATTTCTTAAGAATTATTCATAAAAAAGTATTGGAAAAGTTAATAAGTTTAGACGAAAATAGGAATGCTTAATTATAAACCATGAAATGAGGAAAGAAAGTGAAATATCGTGTCATCACTTTATTGACCAGTTGGAGTATTCTTTTAGTTTGTCTATATGAATTAGGAATCATACCATTTTCTAAGAATGAATTAATTC
This sequence comes from Gottfriedia acidiceleris, assembly GCF_036421055.1. GTDB lineage: Bacteria > Bacillota > Bacilli > Bacillales > Bacillaceae_G > Gottfriedia > Gottfriedia acidiceleris_C. Next base: position 320,375 of record NZ_JAZGQS010000001.1, read on the forward strand.
AATTTATAACAAATAGACAAGACTATGCTCTTTTAATATACTTTGTTATTTTTTCTTTAAGGTTTGTATTAATGATACCAAGTTCTTTATTTTTACTGACTGGTATTTTTCTTTTTAATCCGTGGATTGTCTTATTATTTTCACTAGGATCGATGTTCATCACAGAAAGTATCATTTTCATCATTGGTAAAAGAATAAATAAGTCAAAATGGTATGAAAACTTCTTAAACAAACATCCAAAAATAGGACAAAGAATAAAGAAAAACCAATATTGGATGCTTTTTATTTTAGGTGCAGTTCCTACATGCCCTACTGATGCTGCTTGTTTAATTTCATCTGCATCGGGAATGAGGTATAGACCGTACATTATGATTGTTTTGTTAAGTAACACTTTTTATGCACTATGGTATGTATTATTGGGAACATATATCCATTTCTAATCATTAAGTTTGAATTTAGCCGTCTTTAAAATTCTTAAGAAATTTAGTGACTTTTTCTTCAGAAATTTATTTTAATATGATTTCATCATAAAAAGTTAATTATTTGGAGGGTAAGTTTATGAAAAAATTATTATTTCTATGTCAATATATATTACGACCAAGAACTGTTGGGGCATTAATGCCAAGTTCATCGTTTTTGGCTGAAAAAATGTTAGATGATATTAATTTTAAGACAGCCAATACAATTATTGAATACGGTCCAGGTACAGGAGTTTTTACTGAAAAATTACTTAAGCTAAAATTGCCAACTACCAAAATTATTTTAGTAGAAAAAAATGATAAGTTTTATAATGATTTAATTAGAAAGTTTGGTGATAATCATAGCGTAACGATTATTAATGATAGTGCGGAAAGTATTATGAAGTATTTAGAAGAGTTTGGTATAGACAATGTCGATTATGTCATCTCTGGACTGCCATTTACTAGTCTACCTTTAAACGTATCGAAAACTATTTTATTAAACACTAAAAAGATACTCGCAGATCAAGGGAAATTTGTGACATTCCAATATACTCAAAGAAAAATGAAATTTATTAATACCTACTTTAAAAATATTGCTATTAAAAGGGAATATAGAAATTTGCCACCGGCATATGTATTAAGTTGCAATAATTAAAATAAAGTGCATTTATTTGAAAGGTGTAGTAAAACTTGATAAGTAAAATATTAGTTGTAGATGATGATGAAAAAATCAAAAAATTAATTTCAATATATCTTGAAAATGAAGGGTTTTCTACTACTTTAGCAAACGATGCAGAGGAAGCTCTTGAACTTTTAAAAGATGAAGATTTTGATTTGATTATATTAGATATTATGCTCCCGAAAATTGATGGAATAGAAGCTTGCATAAAGATACGAGAGGAAAGGACATTACCGATCATTATGCTTTCGGCAAAATCTGAAGATCTAGACAAAATACAAGGTTTAAGCTCGGGTGCAGATGATTATCTAACAAAACCATTTAATCCACTTGAATTGATCGCTAGAGTAAAATCTCAGCTTAGAAGATATAAAAAATATAATAATGTACAAAAGAATGATGAAATAGTATTAGCTTTTGGAGACTTGCAAGTGAATACAGAGACAAGGCAAGTTTGGATAAGAAATAAAGAAAAGAGACTAACACCAAAAGAGTTTGATATATTAGAATTACTAGTTCGAAATAAAGGAATCGTACTAAGTGTTAGTAAGATTTATGAAGCAATATGGAAAGAAGACTTTTTAAAATCTGATAATACTGTAATGGTTCATATAACAAATATTAGAGAAAAAATTGAAGATGATCCTAAGCATCCAATCTATATTAAAACAGTTTGGGGAATTGGATACAAAGTATGAAGAATTTAATTCATATCTGGCAAAGAATTAGTATTAAGTTATTAGTAGCTATCACAATTAGTTTCGGTGTTTCTTTAATTGTAACAATTCTTATCTCACAAATTTTTATAGGGCCTTATATTGTTTCTCATCAGAATATGCTAAATTCATTACAGTATAATCTCGTTATTATTCCAACTTTTATCATTATCATATTAAGTTTCATTATTAGTTTTCTATTACTAATTAGAAAAAAGATTCTTTATTTAAAAGAAATTTCACGTACTGTTCAATTAATTTCTCAAGGTAAACTTGGAGCGGTGATTGAGTTAAAAGGGCGAGACGAATTGACTCAGTTGAGTTTAAATATTAATACAATGTCTAAGGAGTTAGAACGAAAATTTAAAAATGAACGTCATATTGAAAATGTCAAAAATGAATTGATAACTAGTGTTTCACATGATTTAAGAACGCCACTAACTTCAATAATAGGATATAGTAATTTGTTGAAGAATAGAGAATACAAGAATGAAAATGAATTAGACGAGTACTTGAATACAATCTATACAAAATCGCATGATTTAAAGAATTTAATCAATGAACTTTTTGAATTTACGAGGTTATCTAGTCCAGATATTATTCTATCAAAACAAAAAGTTGATTTAAGTCAGTTGATTGAACAAATAATAGGTGAGAATATACCTATTTTTCAAAAAGAAGGATTAAACATCAAAAAGGAGTCCATTGCAGAAGATATTGAAATTAATATTGATGTTGAAAAAATGGTTAGAGTTTTTGATAACCTATTTATGAATGCTATGAAATATAGTGTTAAACCTTCAACTATAAAAGTAAGTCTAACCCAAAAAGCTAATGAAGTACTACTTTCGATATCGAATCAAGGAATAAATGTAAATCCAGATAGTCTTGAACGATTTTTTGAAAAATTTTATCGTGAAGATTCCTCAAGAAAAAGTGAAGGTAGTGCTGGCTTAGGACTTGCTATATCCAAACGAATTGTTGAACTTCATAAAGGAAGGATCTGGGTTGAACTAAAAGAAGATTGGATAACTTTTTTTGTGAAGTTAACTATAAAAGTATGATAACTTTATTAATGAAGTTGTTTCCAGATCACATCCAATTACATTATTACATAAAAAAAATGAGTCGTTTTTAATAAAAGCGACTCATTTCTCCTTACAAATTCTAATTTACATTAACGCATCCATTTTATTCCTGTATTTGGATTCATCCCTTGTACTCTAACCATTTCAATCCAAATCATTGCAAAAGGCTCTAAATACCTTGAGAAATAAAGTTTACCAACTATTAACGGATCAAAACCAAATTCTGCAATTAGGTTGGACACTTTTAAATTAGCATCATCATGATCGCCTGCAATAAGCATAGTTATTTTTTCTCCATTAACCGTTGGATCAATCATTTTTTCTAGTCCAACTGTATTTAATGTTTTAACGACCTTTGCTTTTGGTATTAATTTTTGTATCTCTTCAGCATTTGAAGTAGTAGTACCTCTTGTTAACTTTAAACCCTCACCGATAGGGTTAGTCAAATCAATTACTATTTTCCCATCTATTTCTATGATATTTTTAACTGCACTTTCTACAGCATTACCTGGTACAGCAAGAATAATTAGCTCGTTGTTCATTGCAATATTTTTTGTTTCCACATAATTAAAAATAGGATTAACCTTTTGATTACTTTCTAAATTCCTAACTCCAAATGTAATTTCATGTTTGTACGTTACCAATCTATTTGCAATAACATTCCCGATTTGACCATTCCCAATAATCCCTATTTTCATTATCGATTCTCCTTATAACCAGACCTAAACAAAGATAGATTAACCTATTTTGATTTATCTATTCGTATAGAATGAATTATATTGAGGTGTAGATTAAAATAAGGTTTATCTTCAAATGAGGAGAAGACCGAACAATTCATTTGAAATGCTTAGAGGGAAAGAAAAAGAAGATTTACTGTGCGTAAATCTTCTTTTTCTTTCTTTAAAGTTAGTAACTTACATTCAGTACAACATTACTAACAGTATATTTACTACTGCTATAGTATCCTTTTGTGTTTGCGTCTTTTAAAAACTTTAATGTAAATTTAGGACCTGATTCATAACTATCACCATACAAATAAGAAACATTTGTATCTACCAATCTTGTAATTGTTGTAGTAGTTTCATATGCTGAAAATATATCCGAAGAATCTCGAATCGTTGAATAGTATGGTGTTGTAATCAATGATTTAGATGATGTAATTGATTTCGTGCTCGTATTATAAGTATCACCAGTTGTTAAATAACTTACTTTTACATTATTTGCAGTAAAAGATGAAGCAGTTCCGTAAGTTGCATTTGTTGAGTCTACTATGAAAACGCCATGTTCACCATAAACTTTACCAGTAGAACCGTTTAAATAAAGTGCTGTGTTTTCATCAATTCCATAGCCTACTTTTTGACCTAAGTCTCTTTCAGCTAAAAGAATACGACCGATTCGACCTCTTGCATCGAAATGAGTATCAATGGCAGCGTTTACAAAACCAAAACCTGTTGTATAGCCACCGTTATCGGGATAAGAAGTATCAGCTAGTGAGACGTCACTGATTTTTTTAGATAATAAACGATTGTAGTATAGGTATCCATAACTGACACCTTCACCGTATGTTTTCGGACTTTGAACAGCAGTTCCAGCACTTGTACCAGAAATAATAGCTCCAGCTGTTGCTCTTTGTTGGATAGCTGCAAAAAGTGGGGTAGGAGTTCCATCGTCTTTTAGTAAACTTCTTACATGACGGGACTGATCACCACCGTTAAAGAATATAACATCTGCTGTGTTAATTAGATCAATATTACTTTGTTTATAAGCTTCGGTTGTATAGTTATCAACTGCTACAGGAATAAATACTGGTGTAAAGCCATACTTAGTAAATAAATTTTTATACGATAAGTGACCAGTTATATCATTAGTGTATGCGTCTAATGCAGTTGCGTAGTCAGCAGCTGCACTACATACAATTGCAACTACTGGGTTGGTTTTGCCAGTTGCAGCTTTTAGTGCATTGTAAATTTCGGCATTATTATCATCAATTGCACCACCCATTAAAAATACTTTTGGTGCAGCTGCAGCTTCAACGCTTCTTTCAGATCGTAAGAAAGAAGTTCCAAAAACTAACGAAAATACTAAAACTAATGATAATACGATTGAAATCTTAAACTTGTACTTCATCTTCATCATTAATTCCTCCTGAAATGTGTTATTCAAAAGTGCCTTTTACAACTGGAATACCTTCTTCAACCATCTTTTTCCCAAGTGCAATTACTGTTTCAATTTCTAAAGTATCTTGATTTAATATGACGATATCAGCATCGTTACCAGGTTTTATATTACCTTTGTGTGGTAGTTTTAGCACTTGTGCAGGGTTAGAAGTAATTACTTGTAATGCTACTTCTAATGGGATTCCTTCATCAATTACGCCATCTCTTACTTCTTGATATAGGGATGAAATTTTTCCTATTTGAAGTCCCAGATAGTCTCCATTTGTATCAAAAAAGGGAAGACTTGCCTGGCCATCGGATGAAAAAGTTATGTTCTCAATCGGAACCCCTTCTTCTAGCATAACACGGAGTCCCTTGCTACACTTTACTTCGCCTTCTTCTAAAAACTGAGGGATCGTGCTTGTAGTAAAATCTACAAAACCACCTTTAAGTGCGTAATCAATACCAGCTTTAAACAATTCTTCATTCCGATTTATATGAGTAGGGTGGAACTGACGGATTGGAATATTCGTCTGTTCAACTAGTTGATGGAGAAGTGAAAGCTTATCTTTGCCATCTCCAACATGAATTTCTAAGATGCCAGCCTTTCCAGATAAAATTCCTCCATTTCGTGCTGCAGATGCGATCTTTGCAAGTTCTTCAATAGTTGGTTCTGAGGAACGGTGGTCTGCAATAGCAATTTCACCAACTCCAATAATCTTATCAATTAAAATAATATCGCTTTGAATCGATTCTGTTAGTGTCTTTACAGGAATTTGATAAGAACCCGTGTGAATATAACAAGTAATCCCTTCTTCTTCTAAACCACGTGCTTTTGCAAGTAAATTCTCCATCGTTCTTGTTGTACCGTCTGTACCTAATACACCAACTACTGTAGTAACACCGGCAGTAGTAACATTAGTAAGCATTAGTTCTGGAGTACGAGTTTTATATCCGCCTTCACCACCACCTCCAATGATATGTACGTGTGAATCAATAAAACCTGGTACAACAAAAGAGTTGGAGGCATCTATCACATCACAGGAAAGAAAGTCTGGTGGAATGGAGATATGATCTGCTATCATTTCAATTTTTCCACCTGCTAAAAGTATATCTTTTCTGCCAATAGAGTGTGGTGTGTATACTTGACCGTTTTTAATTAAGGTTAACAACTTTTTTCTCCTCCTAAATCCTTTGTTAATTCATTAAAAAGGACCGTAGTTCATTAAATGTGCGATAACAACAGCAATTAAACCAATTAAATATTGAACGAATACTAATGGGAAAATCCATTTCGCCCATTTCGTCCAAGGGATACCTGCAATTGCTAAACCTGCCATTAAAGTTCCTGCTGTTGGGAAAATAATATTACCAATACCATCAGCAAAAGAAAATGATAGTACAGCAGTTTGTCGCGTAATTCCAATTAGATCAGCAAGTGGGGCCATTATTGGCATTGTTAACGCGGCATGACCGCTACCTGAAGCTAAAATAAAGTGAATAGCTGCTTGGAAATTATACATCCCAATTACACTTAATGAGGCAGGGATATGTTTAATGACCTCCGATATTCCGTGAAGCATTGGATCAACAATATGACCTTGATTTAAAACAACTAGAATTGCACGGGAAACACCTATAATAAGAGCACCATTAATTAAAGAAGCAGATCCCCCAGTAAATGATTTAACAACGTCATCGATTGATAATTTTCCAATTATTCCAATTGCAATCGTTAAAATAATAAATAAAGAAGCAATTTCAGTAATGTACCATTGATATTTAATAACGCCAAAAGCTAAAATAATATAGTTTACAAGAAAAGCAGTTAAAATCCATTTATGTCTAGAAGATAATTTAGCTTTAGAAGTTAATAGATCGTTAGTTTGTTCAATTGAATATTTTCCATAGAATCCCATGTTAGGATTTTTCTTTACTTTCATAGCATATCGATAAATAAAAATAACAGATACTAAATATACAACTACAAATAGGACAAGTCTAAAGCCCATACCAGAAAATGTAGGAAGTTCTGCGATTCCTTGAGCAATACCAACTGTAAACGGATTCATAATTGCTGTTGTAAATCCTGCTGATGCACCAACTAATACGATTGCAGTACCTGTCATAGTGTCAAATCCTAAAGCAAGTGCTAACGGAACTAGAAGAGGAATATAAGCTAAAGTTTCTTCAGCCATTCCCATTAATGAGCCTCCAACTGCAAAGAACAGCATCATAATAGGGATTAATAACTTTTCTCTAGTAGCAAGGTTTCTAGCCATTGTTGAGATTAAGACTTCAATTGTGCCAGTAGCACTTAATACACCAAAAAAACCTCCAATTATTAAAACGAAGAAAATAATATTACCCGCTTCTACCATACCAGAATGAATGGCTTTTACCATATCGAAGAGCCCAACTGGTGTAGCAGCGATTGATTTAAATGAATTCGGATCGACTGATGAATGTCCGTCAACGTCGATATGGGCGTATTCCCCAGTAGGTAATACGTAAGTAAGGGCTGTCGCAATTAATAGAATTACTAAAAGTAATGCAAAAACATTAATTTTACGTTCTTTCATCACTTTTGTCTTAGGTGCCATTTTATTTGCTTGAATTTGTGACATAAGTTCATCTCCTTTTGATAATTAAGTAGCTAATTAATTAGAATAGAATTTGATAAATAAAACGCTTCCAACTATTCCCTCCCAAATTTGAATTCTCAAAATCTATTAAAATTGCTATAACATTCTATAAGCAAGTTTTGTGCCAACTTTAAATGTCTTATTTTTAAGAAAATTTGATAGATTCTTCTGATTAATTGGTTCTTTTTGGTTTATTTAGTGTTATAATAAAACCAATTTTATCATATATGGAGAGAAATTATAGATGAAAAATTCACTAACATTGATAACAGGTAGTTCAAAAACAAGACAAGCTTTGTCTAATCAACTTACGCAATTACTAGAAGAATACATAACGATTAACTCATATGCAATTGACGAGGGAGAACATAAAGCATTTAAAGATGATCTTATACTTTTTTCTTCTGAAGCAGTAAAAGCTGAAACTGAAAAATTTGCACAATTAAGTGCTAATCAATTCATAGTTGGGAAAAGAACACTTAATCATGAAAATGTTGACAAATTATTGAGAATTGAGGAGGGGACAAAAGTTCTTGTAGTAAATGATGATTTTCATTCAACAGTCGAACTTATTCAGTCCTTGTACCAATTGGGGATTAATCATTTGGAGTATTTTCCATTTAAAAGTGATCAACAATATTATCCAGATATTAATCTTTCGGTTTCACCTGGTGAAACTCATTTAAGTCCGTCATATATAAAACATGTATTGGATATAGGCGTAAGACTTTTTGATATCTCTACAATTTTACACATTGTAGAATATTTTCATTTTAACGATAATATAGCAACATTAATTTCAGAAAAATATTTACGCAATATTATTGAATTACATAGAGAACTTTTCAATGCAAAGCAAAGTGTAAAGAAAGTAAATAGACATATCCAAAGTGTTGTAAATACGGTTGATGATGGAATTTTAGCGATTGATGGATATAAAAGAATAACGGTGCTAAATGATCGGATAAACAAGTTGTTTAAATTAACTAAAAGTAGCTATGAAGGTAAATATATAGACGAGATTATTAAGGAGGGAAAAATAAGAGACTTTATTTTAAATGGTTCAGATGAGTCTAAATTCTTTTCAATAGACAATATTGATATTGTTATCTACCGGACGTATAGTCATGAAGATGATCGGATCGTTGCTACTTTTAAGAGCGTTAATCAAGCATTTGAAATCGAAAAAACAGCGCAGAGAGAATTTAGAAAGCAAGGGTTTTATGCAAGATATGACTTTGCGGATATTATTGGTGAGGATGACACAATTTTAGAATGTAAACGGATCGCAACAAAACTTGCAAAAGCTGAGCATCCAATTTTAATTCAAGGTGAAACAGGTACAGGTAAAGAGCTTTTTGCACACGCAATCCATAAACAATCAAACAGAAAAAACGGCCCTTTTTTAGCTATTAATTGTAGTGCATTTACTGAAAGTTTACTAGAAAGTGAACTATTTGGTTATGAAGATGGGACTTTTACTGGAGCAAAAAAAGGTGGGAAACAAGGCCTTTTTGAAATTGCTGATGGAGGAACGATATTCTTAGATGAAATAGGTGACATAAGTTTAAATGTTCAATCCCATTTACTTCGTGTTCTCCAAGAACAAGAAATTCGTAGAATAGGTGGCAGAAAAATAATTCCGATTAATGTTCGGATCATTGCTGCAACTAACAAAGATATCCATCATAAAATCTCAGACGGCTCATTCCGTTCCGATTTGTATTACAGATTAAATGTCTTGAATCTCATCATTCCACCTCTACGCTCAAGAAGAACAGACATACCGCATCTCGTACATCACTTTATCGCTAAAAGTGGAAAAGGGGTTGAGATCGAGGAAGAAGCTTTAAATGAATTAATGGGTTTTGATTGGTTAGGTAATATACGAGAATTGAAATCAGTTATTGATTATATGCTTACTGTTTGCGAGGGAAATACGATTTCTCGAAATGACTTTCCTCATTATAACTATACTGAGAACAAAGAACACCCAAAAATAGATTCAAATCAATTTAATCTTCCTTCAAGTGTTCTTGAAATTGAAGAATCTATTACAATACTTGAAACGATAAAGAACTGTAATGATTTAGGTAAAGCAGCAAGTAGAGATCTTATATCCAGCTCGAGTGAGGAAAAAGGAAGATACTTATCTCCACAGCAAATAAGACTACGATTAGAAATTATGGGGAATAAGGGCTTAATAACAAAAGGAAGAGGAAGGGCAGGTACGAAGATTACTACTAATGGAATTGACTACTTGCATTTTCTAAAAGCTAACATAAAAAATAAATTACTTTAAGTTTTCTAAATAGTTACAATTTGGTTAAAATTGGTTGTAATTATTCACCCAAAAATAGTTTTTAAATTGAATAAATCGTATTGAAACCTTGTCTAGTCAATCTACTTATTTTTGGTATAAAACTTGCTTGTATTTAGAAGTAAGCTAAAAAATAAGTAAAGGGGTTAAGAAATGAGAAAAAAATTTATTACATTTTTGGTTAGTTTTATTTTAACGTTTTCAGTATCAGGGTTATCTTATGTAAGAGCTCAAAGTTCACAAGAAGATATTCAAGGAAACCTTGTTATTGTTGGCGGTGGGTTAGGTTCTTCGAATAAAGTAGTGTATGAAAAATTTATTGAATTAGCCGGATCTAAAAAGGCGAAAATTGGTATTATTCCTGCTGCTAGCGGTAAATTAAAATCTTCTTTAGATTTTAAACATGATTTAATAAATTATGGTGTAAGTCCAGAATCAGTAGAGATTTTACCTTTATCAAATCATGATTTTTCTGATACAGATGAAAATGAGTCTAATTGGAAGGATCATGCTAATAGTTCAGAAATTGCAAAGCAAATAAGTGGGCTGACAGCTATTTGGTTCGTAGGTGGAGACCAACAACGTATAGTTGATACACTACGATCAGAAGATAAAAATTCAGTCGTCTTACAAGAAATCTGGGATATCTATCGAAATGGTGCAGTTATTGGTGGGACAAGCGCTGGAGCTGCAATAATGAGCAATACGATGATTACAGGTGGAGATAGCCTTGGTGCATTAAAGGGATACTATGAAAAAAATCAAAACCAAGGAGTAGGTAAAGAGTATGAACCTCTGTCAGTTGAAAAAGGACTAGGTTTCTTTCAAAATGGTTTAGTTGATCAACATATGGATGAAAGAGCTCGTTTTGCTAGATTAGCAATTACAGCAATCAAGTATGAAAATACTGGGAATCTTGCTTATGGAATTGACGAAGATACTGCAATGGTTGTAAGCAACAAAGAAAAAACAATAGAAGTTATAGGTCGTAGTGGTGTATCAGTTATCGATGTAAATGAAGCAAAAAGAAATGGAAATTTAGAAAATATTAAAATTAGCTATTTAGCTCAAGGTGACAAAATCCATTTTAATTCGAATACGATTGACTTTTCTAAAGATAAATATGAAACAAAAGGATATGAGTATTACTCTTTTAAAGCATTACCAAACACAGGGCTACTAACTCCTTATGGAAAGTTAAAAGATTATCTAGCATATTCGCTTGTTGATAACGAATCATCGCAGGCAATAAAATCATATTTATATGATAAAGAAGGCAGAGGATACGAAATCGTTTTTCGAAAATCAAATGATACAAATGGTTACTGGAATTATACTGATGGACAAAAAGATGATTATTCTATTCAAAATGTAACGATGGATATTCATCCTAAAAAATTAGTATTTAGTGAACAAGATTCCGAATTTGACTTTAAGAAGTCAGATTTTAATGTATCTAATCATACTAGCGAAGAATCTATAAAAGGAAATTTAGTCATTGTCGGTGGAGCGTTGGGAAGCAGTAATAGTGCAGTTTATAATAAACTAATTGAACTTGCAGGAGGACCTGAAAATGCAAAAGTTGGAATCATCCCTGCGGCGAGTACAAAACTGACTTCATCGAATGATTTTACAAAAGATTTAATTAAATATGGAGTTAAAAAAGATTCTATTGAGATTCTACCAATTTCTAATCATGATTTTAAAGGTACTCCAATAGACGAAAAGCAATGGATTAACAATATGAACGATGATCAGTTAGTTAAAAAGATAAGTAAATTAAATTGTATCTGGTTTGTAGGTGGGGACCAGACATTAATTACTTCATCTTTATTAAACGAAAATGGTTCAAACTCAAAAGTTTTAGATGCCATCTGGAAGATTTATGAAAATGGTGCGGTTATAGGTGGAACAAGTGCAGGTGCAGCTATTATGAGCAATACGATGATAGCTGGAGGAGACAGTTATGGGGCTTTGAGATATGGATTTACAAAGTCTTATAATGATATGGAACAACAGGAAGGTGGACCAGTTTACTTAGAAAAAGGATTGAATTTCTTTCAAGATGGAATTGTCGATCAGCATTTTGATAAGAAAGCTAGGTTAGGACGTTTAATTGTTACAGCAAATGAAAAAGGAAAGAAAAATCAATTAGCTTATGGGGTAGATGAAGACACGGCTATGATTGTTAATAACAAAAAGCATCAAGTCGATGTAGTTGGACGTGGTGGATTAACTGTCATTGATTTATCGAAAGTAAAGACAAGTAAAAATCTCCCAAATAAGTATAACAATGTTATTGTGTCAGTTATTTCACCTGGAGATCATGTAAATTTATTAACGAATGAGGTAAGCGTGAGCAACTTAAAGTCAACGACAAAAGGATTCGAATATTATGACTCAAAAGTAGCACCGTACACAGGAGTATTTTCTCCACATGGGTTGTTAAAAAATTTCTTAGCATATAATTTAGTTGATAATGCTCAAACAAAAGAAGTACATAGCTATAGTTTTAATGATGATAAAGGATTTGAACTATCATTTAGAAAAACAGCTGAAACGAATGGGTACTGGACGTATAAGGATGGTCAAAAAGATGATTATAGTGTTGTAAACGTTTCGTTAGATATAAAGCCTATAAATGTAACAATACGATAGGAGTTTGTAATCGGTTAAGTTGAAAATAATGTTTTAATACCTAAAAAAGAGTATTTAATAAAGTACTCTTTTTTTTTAATACTAAATAATAAAATAAAACATATAAATTGGTAGAGTACAAGTATAGGGAGGTACGAAAGTGAGCGCAATTTTTACATTTATTTTCGCGTTAATGTTATTTTCATTGTCTGGGATCTTATTTCCAATCGATCTTAAATGGTATAGCAAGTTGAAAAAACCTGTATTGACTCCACCTAGTAAATTATTTGGAATCGTATGGGGAGTGCTCTATCTATTAATTGCACTGTCACTCGCTATAGTAGAGTACAAAGTTGGTCTAAAAAATACTTCAGTTATTTATATGCTTGTCTGGATCTTAAATTATATAAGTAACCAGGCATTTAGTTTTTTTCAATTTAAATTAAAGAGACTTGATTTAGCAGCATTAGATTGTTTAATTGTGGCAATTACAGCAGTATTATTAATCATATTGACTTTACCCTATTCGTTGTTAGCCTCTGTATTATTAATTCCTTATGCTATATGGACTATCTTTGCTACTTATTTATCATTTAGACTGTATTATTTAAATAAATAACCATTTTATTAAAAGGCTTTCTTCAAAAAAGCAAGAAAATTGAAGATAAAGAACGGATTAATCAAATGCTCCTCAGTGCTTGTCAAAACTCAAATAGCATCACAGTAAAATATTTGCGTGAGATATAAAAAATAGCCATTTCATTAAAGAAACGGCTAAATTCTTATCCTATTAAAGCTACATTTCGTTAATAAGATGCGATGTTTTCAATCTTTGGTAATGTGGTTTTTAGCTCAATTAAGTCATCTATTACAAAATCAGCCTGAGCTAGTTCATCTTCTTGTGCAAAATTAAAGTTACATCCAATTGCAATTAACCCATTATCTTTAGCTGCATTTATATCAGATAGACGGTCGCCAACCACTGCTGCATGTGTGATTTCGTATTTTTTTATGATTTTTTTGACTAAATCACCTTTATTGAGTGTTTGGATTTGTTGAATACTAAAGGTTTCAGTAACCCAACTATTCAAACGATAATAACTCACAATTTCTTGTAAATATTCCACTAATCCATTGCTCGCTATGTAAATTGAATAATTATTTTCTTTTAAGTAACTGAAAATTTCCTTTACATTTGGATATAAAGCCCCTTTTCCGCTTCTTATGTTTTCAATTAACCTTTTTAGAAAATAGACATCAGTTTGTTTTCTTACCTCATTGGAGTGGTTAGGTAACAAAGCTTCCCAAACTTTAGGTAAAGGTACACCCATTATTTCACGGTATTTATCAATAGGCGTGATTGTATCCCATAAATTTAGTGACCGTAAATGGTTAAAAGTATCATCAAGTGACAACTCTAATATTTTATCTGTTTGAAATAGAGTCCCATCCATATCAAAAATAAGTGATTGTAACATTGCATTCTCTCCCTCTTTGCTACTGCTTAAAAACTTATGTATCAATTATACAAAAAAAACGAAAGTTATCCTTGATTATTCAAAAGCAACAATGTTTACGAAAAGAGCCTGTTAAAAAAATAAAAATTTTTTGAGAGAAATTATATATTAAGAGAAGTAATCATTTTGTTAACAGAAAATCTAAAACTATATGAAATAACTGGTGGGAACAATCGGCTACCATACTCTTTTATACCTTTGCTGAAGGAAAATATATATCCCAATCAAAAAGTCGTTCAAATCACACAACAAAATGATTGGGTAATAAGTTATACAAAAGATTTTAAGAGAAAAGAAGAAAGCTCTTTTAATAGAAATTAAGTGTAAAGTGATATTTTAATGCTCTTCTTTGCTAAATACCTGATCTCTTTATAATGAAAAGAACTAAAAAATTGGAGTAGAGTAGATGGGAAAACTAGTCGGTTCTTCGGAAAATCGGATTAACATATTAGATGCACTTCGTGGTTTTGCTTTATATGGAATTTTTACGATAAACATAGCTTCATTTACAATTGGTGGTCCGCCTGGATTTGTTAAAAGTAACAATGAAATTGACAATTGGGTGACCACAATTTTGCTATTATTAGTTGAATCAAAATTTTTCACTCTTTTTTCTTTCTTATTTGGAGTAGGGTTTTCAATCCAACTAATTAATGCGAGTAAAAAAAATAAATTATTCATTCCACAATTTACTCGTAGGTTACTTGGATTATTTTTATTTGGACTAGCGCATATTTATTTTTTATGGGATGGTGATATTTTATTACTTTATGCACTTGTAGGGTCAATCTTACTTTTATTTAGGAATTATAGTGAAAAAAAACTTATCAAATGGGTAGGTGGACTACTAATTATACCTATTTTATTACTTATATTAGTATTGATTATCATAACAGTGTTGAGAAATATACCAGAGTATTGAGTTCAAATACATCATGTTGATGTTTCTTTATTCAATGAATTTAAGAAAGGACAAATTGAATCCAATTATCTTTTAACAAATAGTGCTTTTTTTCAAGCAGCTAAAGAAAGAATAGTAGGTTATATTGGAATTTTCCCTTTACTATTTTCAAGAATTCCCTCAGTATTATCTATGTTTTTACTAGGTTATTTTGTAGGGAAAAAAGGATACTTAAATGATATTGAAAATAATAAACAACTATTCTCCAAAATTGCAAAATGGGGTTTGGTCATTGGTTTATTATTCAATTCAATTATCATTTTAATGTTTGAAACGCTTCCTCCGTTATCAAGTGTAATTGTTTTGTTTTTCAACCAGTTTTTAACAGGTCCAATATTATCATTAAGTTTTGCATCATGTTTTATCCTATTATTTAAAAATAATCATTTTAATAAATTATTAAAAAACTTTGAGTATACAGGACGATTAGCTTTATCAAATTATATTTTCCAATCAATTATCTATTCTATTTTATTCTATGGTTACGGGTTAGGATTATATGGGAAAATAAGTACTTGGCAAGCAGTCGCTATTACTTTTTTCATTTATTCGACACAGATTTACTTAAGTAAACTCTGGTTAAAATATTTTAGAATAGGACTGTTAGAATGGTTTTGGAGAATGATAACGAAACTAGAAATTCATCCCATAAAAAAATAGTTTAAAGAAAAGACTCCCTTAAATTAACAGAACAATTAGTTAAATAAGGGAGCTATCTGTCTTTTTGTAATTTGCAAGGGAACGAATCAGCTTACACTATTATAAAAATCTTATTCTAAAGGCTTCTGAGATAGCCCCTTATATACTCCTATGTAAAGTTCAAGAATATAACTCTCACGTGAAATATTCCAATTTTGCATTCGGGAAAAATTTTTCCATGTAGCGATAAAGGGTAGATTTTAAAGCTTCTTCTTCTTCTTTTTGATAGATGTATTTTCCAATGCCATACTTACCCCACTTATACCGTCTTTTTTCTTCATCTAATTCTAATTTTGTCATAGGGTAGTTTTTTTCAATTACTCTTTTTGCTGGTTTTGTAAAACGATGTTGAATAAACTCAAAAGTTAAATCTTTTTTTGCTTCGGGTGGGAGTTCCGCTTCCAACCTTTCAAACATATGAAGATAACCTTCTTCCCATCCTTCGTGCAGATAAATTGGTGCTACGATAAAACCAAGAGGATAACCAGCTCTTGCTACTTTTCCTGCTGCCTCAATTCTTTTTTCCAATGGTGAAGTCCCAGGTTCAAAGTTCTTGATCACATAATCAGCGTTAACACTAAATCGAAATCGAGTTTTTCCATTATGTTTTGCATCGAGTAAGTGATCCACATGATGAAATTTTGTAACAAATCTCAATTTTCCATACTCAGATTCACCAAAATGTTCTATCGCTCTTTTTAATGTATGTGTTAAATGATCAATTCCAACAATATCGGACGTACAAGATGCTTCAAACCTTGTTATTGAAGGTGCTCGCTCCATCATGTATTTGTCAGCAGTTTCTAATATTTCATCGACGTTTACATATGTACGGATATACGGCTTGCTACCCATAGTAGTTTGTAAATAGCAATAATGACAATGCCCCATGCAGCCGGTTGCGAAAGGAATTGCATATTCTGCTGATGGCTTTGAAGTGTCAAATTTAAGTGTTTTTCTAACCCCGACAACAAGTGTTGACTTTGCCACTCTGTATCTTTGAAGATCGTTTTCGCCTGGGAGATTTCTTACTTGATTATGCGAAGTTGTATGGCGAATTTCGAGCCCCATTTTTTCAAACTTTGCCTGAAGCTCTCTTCCTAATGGATAATCTAATGCACTTGGTTCGAAATATACTAGCTTTGGTGTAAAAGGCTTATTCATTCAAATTTCTCCTCAGTAGCATCTCCATAATAATAATTATATGCTTGGTTAGCTTCTTCTTCAGTAGAATAAACAGCCATCTCACTTGATAGAGGGTAATAAGTTTCATATAAAAATAAGGCTAACTCATTGGGGTTTTCTGGATTGTTTACAACTGCTGCAGCTTGAATATTTGCTACATTTTGTGTATGGGGATTTCGGTAAAAAACATAGACAATATCTCCAGGATGATAAGTCCGATTATCGTTGTAGAGTTCCATTTCATCACCTTTCTTCTTACAATTAAATTTTTACTATTTACTAGGTTTTATGTTTTCCTTAGTTAGGAAAATTTATGTTTATATGATAGTGAAAGTTTTTCCGACAAAATCAATGAGCGTTTCTTTAAAAATTGCAAAATAAATTTAATGCATAATTGTTGGGAAAGTTATACAGTATGTAACCGTTCTTAGTAAAAAGGTCTCATCCTTTTTTGACATGAAACCTCTGGGTGACAGATGCATTATGTGAGATTAAAAAAGAAACGAAATTGAAATTGAATCATCTGAAATTTAAAACAACATTAAATTTTGATTTTGTACTTGTTTTATGTGTGACTAGGGTGTATATTAATTGACGTATCAATGTTTGACCCGTCAATGATTGATGTATCAATAATTATTAACTGTTAATAAAATTTCATCATATTTTTTTGGAGGTAGCGCGTGCCTAATACAAAAGAAACAAAAGTACTATCACTGTTAAAAGAATTAAAAGTTCAAATTGAAACAACATTTGAAAAATGTATGGGGATTAGTCAATCACGATTAGAAATTTTAAATCAATTGTTTGAATACGGTGAAACTAGTCAATCTCAACTTCAAAAAAATTTAAAGATTGATAGTGCTGCAATCACTAGACATTTAAAACAACTTGAGTTAAATGGAAAGATCACTAGAAGAAAGTGTGAGACTGATAACAGATTAACGTTAGTTAGATTAACACAAATTGGACAAGATCAAATGTCTAGTTTATGGAAGGAAAAAGTAGAGTTTGTAGAGAAAATGCTTATTGGCTTTACTGAAGAAGAAATTGACCTAACGCTTGAATATTTAAACCGAATACAAAAAAATATGTACCAAATTAATTCTGATCGAGATAACTAAATAAAACTTATAAATTTGTAAAGAGGAGAATACAACTATGACTACGACAACATTAACTAATAATTTTAACGAAATTTTAAAAGGAAGACGCTCAATCCGCAAATATGATTCAAATGTTAAAATCCCAGTGGAGGAAATGCATGAAATTATTGAAACGGCTACTTTAGCCCCTTCTTCAGTAAACATGCAACCTTGGAGGTTCTTAGTAATTGAAAGTGATGAAGCAAAAGCTACATTAGCGCCATTAGCTCGCTTTAATCAATCACAAGTTGAAACTTCTTCTGCGATGATTGCACTATTTGGGGACTTAAATAATTTTGACTATGCTGAAGAAATATATGGCCGTGCAGTTGAATTAGGTTATATGCCAGCAGACGTTAAAGAGAAGCAACTAGAAACACTAAGTGGTTTCTTTGCAAACAGTTCGAAAGAGCAAATGAAAGATACAGTTTTAATAGATGGTGGTTTGGTAGCAATGCAATTTATGCTAACTGCTCGTGCTTATGGTTATGACACTTGTCCAATCGGTGGCTTCGAAAAGGACAAAATTGCAGAAGCATTCGGTATGGATAAAGACAGATATGTTCCAGTTATGTTAATCTCAATCGGTAAAGCTGTTGATGCAGGATATCAATCTGTGCGATTACCAGTGGAACGTGTCGCAGAGTGGAAATAAAAAATAAAAAATACTATATAACAAAACACAATGAAAGAAGGTAAATACCATGATTATTATTCATGCGAAAATGACAATTGATTCATCAAAAGAAACGAAATTTTTAGAGGAAATGACTTCTTTATTAGATTTATCAAGAGCAGAAGAAGGTAATATTTCTTACGATTTGACAAAACAAACAGATAGGGAAAATGAATATATCATGGTCGAAATTTGGAAAGATTTAAATGCTGTTGCCGCACATAATACAAGTGCTCATTTTACAGCGTTTGCTGAAAAAGCAAAAGAATTCCTTACAGCGCCTATTCAAATAAATCTTTATGAAGCAAATAAAATAAAGTAATTTATCAAAAATTGGTTAGTAAAAAATACAAGTGATAATAAATAGCTTTGAAACGAATAAAAGAGCCATTAATGATTTTGGTTCATAATATACACTAAACCTATCTTAAGACTTTTATAAGATAGGTTTTTTTTCAAAATTAAAAATATGTAAGAGTAAAAAGCTAACTTTAAATTATAAGGGTAAAGGAGGAAATCTGATTCTTTAGTGACTTCAATTTCATGAAATTACATAGCTGGATTTTAGATTCATGTTGCTTTTTAATTTTTTACATAGATAGAATTATAATAGCTGATACTAAATATATGGTGTAATTTACATCATAAACTTCGATGTGGAGGTTAACTTATATGACTATTCGTGAAGGTTTAATCCCAACAGTTTTAGGTTCTGCGGTAACAGCTACTGGTTATGCATTGAAGCAAAAACGTGGAACGAATAAAATGATCGCAAATACAATTTTTGGTTTTGGTTTAGCCCATATTGTATTAGGGGCGATTGACTTAGTTGAGCATCGAAGATAGATTAAAAAAAGAGAGTGTTTAGTAATTAACACTCTCTTTTTTCAATCTTTCTATTTAACAGCATTTTCACTTATCCAATTTTAGTATAATAAGGAAAAATCTTCTAATTTGGAAACCCATATCTTTTTTAGTAATTTGTAGTTTTCGCTACTTCTGTATTATTCGGTTCAGATACACGAGTTAAAAAGAAGATACCAATAACAAATAGAATAATAAGACTAAATACACCCATATTGGAATGACCTGTAATTTGAGCCGTCAAGCCGACTATTAATGGTCCCATGATCGATGCAAATTTACCGAAAATATTATAGAATCCAAAAAACTCATTTGATTTTTCTTTAGGTACAAGTTTTGCGAAATATGAACGACTTAAAGCTTGGATTCCACCTTGTGATGTGGCAACGAGCATAGCTAATATCCAAAAGTCTAGAGTAGAATTCAAAAAGTAAGCATAGATGCAAACAATCATATAAATAATGATACCAACATAAAGCATAGATTTACCCGAAAAATGATCTGCAAGTTTTCCATAAATAATTGCAAAAAAAGCAGCAACGACCTGTGTGACAAACAAAATAATTAATAGATTTGTTGAACTGATTCCAAGGTCAGTTCCATAAGCTGTTGACATCGTAATAATTGTCCCAACGCCATCGATATAAAAGAAATATGCAAGTAAAAATATAAATAAAGCACGGTATTGTCGGATATTATTAAAGGTTTTTCCTAGCCTCTTAAAGCTACTTAATACAGGATTTTGTTCAGGTTCAATAAAATAATTTTGGTGAACGTTTCGTAACAAAGGAATTGTAAAAATACCCCACCAGACAGCAGTTATGAGAAAGGCAATTTGACTTGCGAGAGTTGTTGAAATTGGAAGTATCTCCTTTTGAGCTAATACGATCATTGCAATGCTAATGATAAATGGGATTGTGCTACCTATATATCCTAAACTAAAACCTCGAGCGGATACTTTATTCATACGTTCCTCTGATGTAACATCTACTAAAAAAGCGTCATAAAATACATTCGCACCAGCAAAGCCAATAGCTGTGATTGTATAACAAATCAATAGTAAAAGCCAATTATCATTCGGAATAAAAGTAAGTAGTGCAGTAAAAGAAACACCGAGAGTAAAAAAGAAAGTAAAGAGCTTCTTTTTAAATCCCTTATAGTCAGCAATTGTTCCAAGAATTGGACTTAACATAGCTAATAGGAAAGTAGATATTGCGATCGTATAACCTAGATAAGCAGTAGAATCAGACGCACTTATTCCGGCTTTTGAAGCAGAAGCTTTATAAAAAAGAGGGAATACGGCAGTACTAATAATAATAGAATAAGCTGAATTGGCCCAATCGTAGAAAATCCAACTATTTTCTTGCTTCGTAAAACTCTTCATGAGTTTTTTCCTCCCAATGATTAGTAACTGCTTATTTTTAAAATAGGTTATAGATTAGATACTACTAATATTTTATTTATCCTCTTCAGTTTTTAAGTATATTCTCTAAAAATTCCCTGTATTAGAAGTAGACAAAAGGAGAATACGTTAGATTTTGGGACATCTGGCTAAAGAAAAGTATAAAAAAAGGTAAAAAAGTCGTAGATGGTAATACATTATTTCCCACTTCTATGTTATCTTAGTTATATAAACAATTCTTGGAGGTTACGAGTAATGAAATCTACTTTAAACGATACTACAAATGAGAAACTCCCATATTCAAGAACCAATCCATTTCCAGCGACGGTTCTTAAAAATATTAATTTAAATGGAACTGACTCAAACAAGGAAACAAGGCATATTGAATTATCATTGAAAGGGTCAGGATTTACTTATGTCCCAGGTGCTGCACTTGGTGTGATTCCTTCGAATGATCCAGAGTTAGTTGCTGCTCTTATAAATGAAATGAAATGGGATGCAGAAGCCATTGTTACTGTTGGTAAGCAAGGTGAAACACTATCTTTAAAAGAAGCGCTTACATCCTACTTTGAAATTACACTGTTGACTAAAAAGATATTACAACAGGCAGCTGTATTTACAGAAAACGAAGATCTGAAAAACCTTGTGTTGGTTGAAAATGCAACGCAACTAAAGGAATATTGCTATGGACGAGATTTACTTGATATGTTACGTGATTTTGGACCATGGAGTGCATCTGCTCAAGAAATCGTTTCATTACTAAGAAAAATGACACCGCGACTATATTCAATTGCAAGCAGTCTTGCTGCAAATCCGGATGAAGTTCATCTAACAATTGGTGCAGTACGCTACACTGCACATGGACGTGAACGAAAAGGTGTTTGTTCTGTTTTATGTTCAGAACGTATTAAAGAAGGAGATACTCTTCCAGTTTATGTTCAAGCAAATAAACATTTCTATTTGCCAGAGTCTGGGGACAAAGATATTATTATGGTTGGACCTGGAACGGGTATTGCACCATTCCGCTCGTTTATCCAAGAAAGAGCAGTCAATAAAGTCACTGGCCGTTCATGGTTATTTTTTGGAGACCAGCATGAAGCGTCAGATTTCCTTTATAAAAGCGAGTTAGAAAAATATCAACAAGATGGTGTATTAACGAAAATTGATACTGCATTCTCTCGTGATACGGATCAAAAAGTCTATGTGCAACATAAAATGCTTGAAAATAGCAAAGAATTGTATGAATGGATTGAAAAAGGAGCTTATTTCTACGTTTGTGGTGATAAGGAATATATGGCTAAAGACGTTAACGAAGCGCTTATTACGATTCTTGAAAAAGAAGGTTCAATGGATCGCGATGCAGCTGAAGCACATCTTAAAGATATGCAGAAGCAAGGGCGTTATCAACGTGATGTGTATTAAGATTAAAAGGTATAATATTTTATAACAAAAGAAACCCTTCGTTCCAGCTCGAACAAAGGGTTTCTTTTTGTGTTGTTTTTAAGGTCAATTTTTTGCTCTGATGCCTAATATAGAATCACATCTTTTGAATCATTCTTACTCCTATGTTTAGCCAACTAGTCTATTCGAATACTTGACGTAACTCAATCTGTCCTTCTCCAAGACCATGCGGATCTGGTGCCCGCATTGCCCACTCGATGGCTTCCTCGCGAGACTTTACATCTATGAACCAATATCCTGCAATCAACTCATTGACTTCAGCAAAAGGTCCCTCTGTAATAATCGGCGGTTCTCCGGGAACAGGGTAAGAAATACGAATACCGTTGGAGCTTGGATGGAGTCCACCGACTGCCACCAAAACACCAGCTTTCTTCAGTTCTTCATTATAGTTCTTCATCGCAGCAAACATTTGATCCATTTGCTCTTCAGGCATTGTCCCTGCTTCAGAATCCTTTGATGCCTTCACAACCATCATAAATTTCATTTGTAACGCCTCCTCTGGATTTTTAATATTTAATCCTTATACAACGGTAACATTCATACCAGCTAACATCATAATATCTTGGTTCAAACTTCTTAAAGAATGAGGGATTCTATCATTCAAATTTACATCATTTTCAACATAAACATAAAGTTCTTTATTTAATTTTAATTATTTGACATCTGAGTTGCTAAAGTAAATCTTGTTGTTCAACTAAAGCATTCGTTAATAATAAGAGTTATTTATGTAGTTGTGATATGTAAAAGCTTTGTGCTGCAACTAAAATTATAACGATCGATAAGAAAAAGAAGGTAAATGACCAGCTTTTCTTGTTTAAAATATATTGCTCTATCCCCGATAATAACATATATACCGCAAGTGTTATTCCTATAAGTCCAGAATAGAAAAAATTAGTGGGATATGATTTTAAAGAAAGAATAAATAATACTGTGATTGGAATTCCCAATAGCATTTGAATAATTACGATATGCTTTACCCTGTTCTTAAAAAAACGGTCGCTAAATGTCATAAGATGTAAGCCTCCTTTCTATAATAAAAAAATGTGTTTATCTCTGGATCATCGAACATGTTGTTCAACTAGTGAATGCGTTAGTTGCTTAAGTTTTAATAACTTAATATTATAATAATTCTTTAAGCCTTATCTTTAAATAATTTGGCAGGGGTTCTTTTAACATACGATCTATTATATTTGCATTAGCTCCGTGAACTTTTAAATAGAAGAAAAGTTTATTTGCTTTTTCAACTCTATTCATAAGACTGTAAGCGACGTACCAAACTTCTGGGCTACCAATTTGAATATCTTTCCACTCTTTTACCGATATAGTTGGCAAATTACAAACTCCATTTGATGTTATAATAGAAAAATAACCGATTATTTCAACTTTAGGATTATCATTATGTATTAGAAATTTATATTTACTTGCAAACGGATAATCTCCACTACCTATTACTTTTATATCAAAGGATTTAAGTACATTTAATAAATCATTCTTTGGATATTCAATTGTGAGATCCCAATCATTTACTTCATTAGTCAATCCTAAACTTAAAAGTAAACCACTGCCTCCTAGTGCATATTTAATATTATTTTGTTCTAATACGTTAACGACACTTATTAAATTTTTATAATCCATTTTGTAACTACACAACTCCCGGCTAATAAGTTTATATAAATAATATAATTATATACAAATAACCCTTATAGAACTATACTGCCATTACGTTCCGTAAATAGTATTATAGATTTTAATCAACTAGTAAACATCGATTATGTATGCTTAGTTGTACATGATTTTATGATTGATTATAGGAATATAAATCTATGCACCCGTTATATGTATTTCTAAATTTTTTAGTAAAATCATCAACTTTACTAAGTAATAATATCAATGAAGAGTCCCAAAATACCAATTCAACGACTGCATTAGGATGTTGTATTTTAGGATTATCAACCCAAAAATTAGGATTTCCGTCTGCATATGGCTCTTTTTTAATATCATCTAAATTAATTTTTTCTTTTTTATCGAAAGCTGAAAATACACCCCATATTAAATAAAAATCCTCTTTTTCAGCAAGTTTTTTTAGATTTTCACCAGTTATCAAGAACGTATTAAGACGATAATCTTCAAAGTAATCAAGATATTCATCAGAATTAAACCATTCTAAATCGGTTAGAAGCCAATAAAAATCTTTTTCGAGTCCATCGAATGAGTTTAATATATCTTTTAATGTTAAAAACTCCTCTAATATCGTG
This sequence comes from Gottfriedia acidiceleris, assembly GCF_036421055.1. Classification (GTDB taxonomy): domain Bacteria; phylum Bacillota; class Bacilli; order Bacillales; family Bacillaceae_G; genus Gottfriedia; species Gottfriedia acidiceleris_C. Next base: position 345,242 of record NZ_JAZGQS010000001.1, read on the forward strand.
TTCAATTCTTCACACCTCACAACAATTACATTTATTGTAGCATTTCTTTATAAACTACCAATAAATTAAATATAGAAAATCAACAATATACAGCCAAAAAAATAAAGTAAAATCGAGAAAGTGATTCCTTACCAATGTAAGAAATAAATGTTATTACACATATTCAATCTGATAGAGACATTTTTTAAATGCATATCTTAATTAATAAAAGAATAAAAGTAAAATTGTAGGAATAAATAAATGTAGATTTAGGTAGAACATTATTTACTTTTTAATAAGAAGACAATATAAATATTTAAATTTATAAAGGGGGGAGAAAAGTTGGGCTATCTAGATTCATTATTAGATCGACAAGTATTTGTACTTTTATCTGGAGATATAGCTTTTGAAGGTATTTTAACTGATGCAGGACAAGACATTCTTGTATTATATAATGGTCAAAAATATTATTATATCCCTTGGATTCATGTACATCGAGTACATTTATGTCAACTTATTAAAGACAAGATCGATGCTCCTAACGAACCTTCAATTGCAAATGAAATTGAATTAATTTCCTACAGAAAAGTTTTAACGAATGCAAGAGGGATTTTCTCGGAAATATATGTTACGGGTAATTTGACGTTTCATGGCTATATAACAAGTGTTTTAAGTGACTACATCGTTTTTTATTCACCCGTCTTTAAAATGATGTATATCTCTTTATCCCATCTAAAGTGGCTCTCACCTTATCATCAAAATATAACACCTTATTCAATTGATAATGCAAACTTTCCTATTAATCCATCAAATATCTCCCCTGTGCGCTCATTTGAATCTCAATTAAAAAAAGAAGAAGGAAAACTAGTTATTTTTGATGGTGGGAATGATCCAATGAAAATTGGTTTACTCAATTCGATTGAAAATAGTGTAATTGAATTATCTGTCGCAAATGGGGAAGTAGTTTATTTAAGATTAAACCATATTAAGTCTGTTCATTTGCCTTAAATGAATTCCCGTTTTTTATGAAAATTAACGACAGATTTTATTAATTAGGGAAGCTCTTATTAAAGAGCTTCCTTTTTTTATCGTTTTTTTATAGTAGAAATTATTTAAATATAATTAATCTGAATGAAAGATCATTTCTAGTTTATATAATTAGAAAAAATATAAAAAAGGCAGATCATTTAAAATGTATGTTGAATACCTACTAAATAAGATATTCATTGTGATTTCTCTAAAGAAACTATTGGACAATTGCCACTATAGTTATTTATCTTTAGGGGACATTTGTATTAGATAGGTAAAACAACCATCTTCCATAAAATAATGAAATCATCTAAAACATCATTGTTATTTTCGAATAATAATATAACAAATGGACAAGTTTCATTGGAAAATATTTTATAAGAAGGTGAGTTTTATGAATTTCGACATTCTAATGAGTGCTTCTGTTTTTCTATTAACGATGGCGGTCATTTTTTGGAGACCAAAAGGTATAAATGAAGCATGGCCTGCTGCAATTGGAGCAGTAATCATTTTAATAACTGGGATCGTAACGAAAAGTAATTTAATCGATATTGTTCACAAAATTGGTGAAGCGTCTATTACAATTATCGCGACGATTGTCATGGCGATTATTTTAGAAAGTTTTGGATTTTTCCATTGGTCTGCTGCAAGACTCGCACGTTTAGCAAAAGGGTCAGGACGCAGATTATATTGGTATATCCAGCTTTTATGTTTTTTAATGACATTACTCTTTAATAATGATGGCAGTATTTTAATTACAACTCCAATTTTAATTCTCCTATTAAAAAATTTACGTTTAAAACCACATCAACAAATTCCATATCTCCTTAGCGGAGCATTAATTGCCACAGCTTCAAGTGCACCAATCGGTGTAAGCAATATCGTAAACTTAATCGCATTAAAAATTGTTCATATGACTCTTTATATGCACACAGCTATGATGTTTGTCCCTGCAAGTACAGGATTACTATTTATGTCATGGCTAATGTATATGGTATTAAGAAATAAATTACCAAAACAATTGCCGGTGTCTACCGATGATATTGAAGAGTCATTTTTTATGAAAAATTTTCATCCTTTAAAAGGGAAAATGTCAGTAGAAACAAAACAAAAAAGAACAAAATTTATGATGATTGTTTTAGGATTTGTTTTCCTAATGCGCTGCTTATTATTCGTCGCTTCATTTCTTGGAATACCGATTCAATATGTAGCAGTTCTAGGTTCACTCGTCTTATTAACTTGGAGATGGTATCACTTACGGACAAGCCCTGTAGATATCTTAAAAAAGACACCTTGGCATATTTTAGTCTTTGCTTTTTCAATGTATGTGATTATTTATGGTCTCCATAATGCTGGTTTAACTGCTGCTTTAGTGAAATTTTGTGAACCAATCGTAAATCAAGGCTTATTTCAAGCAAGTTTTATCATGGGTGGACTAGTATCAATTCTATCTAATCTGTTTAATAATCATCCAGCATTAATGGTTGGAACGATTACTCTAACAGAAATGGGACTTGATCCAATTACATTAAAGACGATTTATCTAGCTAATATTATCGGTAGTGATATTGGATCGTTATTGCTTCCAGTAGGTACTTTAGCATCCCTAATTTGGATGCACATATTAAAACAAAATAAAATTAAGATTAAATGGAAGGATTATCTAAATGTATCTTTAATTGTCATTCCATTAACAACAATCGTAACGCTGTTTCTACTATATTATTGGGTACAACTGGTTTTCGCCTAATAATAATTTCAGTCTAATAGAAAGAGGAGATGCAAGTGAGTGATTTACAATCATTAGTTGGCGAAAAAATTTATGTACAATTATCGGGTGGTAATTATTTTGAAGGAATACTAACAGACTATGGTAGAGACGTCCTTGTATTATACAATGGACAAAAATACTATTATATACCATGGCTTCACGTTCACAGGGTTAGTCTAAGTGACAACTATAAAGACAAAATAGATAAACCTACTGGACCTTCAATAGCTGAAGATATTGGAACGATCTCTTATCGTAAAATATTATCAAATGCAAAAGGAATATTTGCAGAGATTTATGTTACTGGTAATATCACATTTCATGGAAATATTATAAACGTATTAAGTGACTATATCGTGTTTTATTCACCAGTATTTAAAATGTTGTATATCCCTTTATCACATTTAAAATGGCTAACACCTTACAATTTTAATGCCAATCCCTATAACTCTGAGTTCAATTTATTACCTGAAAATGCAAATATGTCATTTTCACGGTTGTTTGATACACAATTAAAAAAAGAAGAAGGAAAATTTGTCGTATTTGATGGGGGGCTTGATCCAATGAAAATTGGAGTACTCAAAAGTGTGGAAGATGGCGTCATTGAATTAATAGTAGCAAGTGGTGAGGTCACTTTATTGAGGATCAATCATATAAAATCATATCACTTACCGTAGCAAATGAATTTCGAAGATTTATTGTTATCCTATCATTGCAAATAATCTTCCATTTTCCCATATCACCAATTATGAATCTATTCAAAACTAATGATATTTTTCTAGATAAAGATCCTTTTTAGTTAGGATAAACATTAGGAATTAAGAACATTTAATGTGATTTAATTCTTTGTAATCAAAAATCGGGTTATTTTTTTAGTGAACTATGTCGTTTTACGTCGAAATATAAAAGAAAGTTAAAATTGTGTGATAAGTTCAGTGCATCATTAACCCGGTTGCGAAAAATTCTGGTTATTAACATAATGATTATGAGAAGGTAAATTTGTTTTTAGTATTTTAAACATGCCTAAACTCATTAAAAGTTCTACTAATCAAATATTTAGTACTAAAGTTATAGATAGATATAACTTAAGGTCAATTAATAATTCAAATGAATTAAATTATAATTATGTTGTGTTCCTAATATAAGAACGCAACCGACATTGGCTAGTGGAGAAAAATTCTCTATTTTGCTGGTGGCGGTTTTTTCTTTTTTCTCTTTGTTATAGTTGTCGATTGAGGTGAAATCATGTTTACGTATTTAATACGGAGAATAAGCAGAAATTTATATTATTATACAATTATTCTTGCAGGATACATTGTATTTTTCTCATCTATTTTGTCAATCTCAAAAATCACGAATAGTTTTCTTTTTATTTCCTTATGGATTCTTTTTAGCTTAGTAGAGCTGTTTCCTATGAATTTTGGAAAAATCTCTACCACTCTTAGTTGTTCTATCACTTTTACGATGGTTTCTACGTTTGATATTAGTATAACAATGATTAGTTGGTCCATCACTTACTTATTTATACAGACCTATCAACGCAGAAAGGCGCGTATGATTCTTTTTAATACTGCCCAGCTTATGTTAAGTCTATTCATAGCTGATTTCATAACAAATGATTACTTTTATTTTCAAAACATTACACCAAATGATGGCCATATTAATCTTTGGAAAGTTGTTATATTTACTACAGTTTATTTTCTAGTGAACAATATACTCTGTGACTTGCTACTCCTTCTTTATCAAGAGAATTATACAAAAAAAGCATGGATGCAAAAAAACATTCAAGAAGTGAGTGTCTTGTTATTTGAAATGGGTTATCTTATTGTCATCCAGCTTATAGCCATAAAAGGCTTCGATGGTAAAGAACCATTATTATCTTTACTTTTCTTTATGCCATTAGCAGCTCTTTCCATTATTAGCTATTCCTATTCGAAAGTACAAGAAGAAAGAATGAGATTGAAATCTTTGGTGACAATCTCAACAGAGCTGAATAAAATCGTTTCTGCAAGTCATTTAGGCGGGTTAAGAAAAAAAATAAAGCATGTACTCTCATGTACTTCCTTTGGTATTTTTCTAAAAAAGAATAATCAATGGACCTATTTCCTAGGAGACGGGCTACTTGATAAAAAAGTAGATATAAATACAGAATACTTTGATAATATGCTATAAATTCAGACTATTTCGAATATTTCTTTGAAAAGTCATAATGTATCTGTATTCGATGAAAATGTAAATACATGCTTAATATCACCTTTATTATTTGATGGTGTACATTTAGGCATGCTACTTGTTGGAAAAAGCGGTATGGATAGCTTCTTGTTAGAAGAGATTCATTCAATTACTGCTTTTAGTAACCAATTATCAAGTCTATTAAAAAATAAATTACTTATTTCAGAACAGAAAAAAAATCTTATTCTCGAAGAACGAAATCGAATTGCACGTGAAATTCATGATGGGATGGCGCAAACCCTCGCAGGTTTAGTCCTTCAGTTAGAAGTCTCGCAACGAGCTAATCGTCAAATAGATAATAATGAAGACTCATTAATAGAACACACAATTGAACAGCTACGTACTAGTTTAAAAGATTTACGACAATCAATCTTTGAGCTACGTCCTCAGGTGGATGAGAGAGTCGGGGTGATCGAAGCGATACAACAGAAGGTCGATCAACTGGAGAAAATACACAAGATTCCTATTTCTTTTCATAAAAAAGGAGAAACACTTCAATTTTCGTTTTTAGTTGAAAAAGTCCTTTATAACATTTTTCAGGAAAGTGTTCAAAATACGATAAAGCATTCAAATGCAAATAAAATTGATATCCATCTCTCATATGATCTGGACGAAACCATCTTAAAAGTAAAAGATAATGGTGTTGGCTTTTCTTTATATGAAGTAATTATAAAAAGTCAGAATGAACCTCATATGGGTATTTTGCTTATGCAGGAGCAAGCAGAAAAAATTGACGCTACATTAGATATTGAAAGTTCCCCTGGTAATGGGACAATTATTTTACTTAAAATACCGAATCAAAAGGAGGATAAAATGTGATTCATGTACTTTTAGTTGATGATCATCCATTAATGAGGGACGGGATACGTACAATCATTAATCTAGAATCTGATATGAGGGTGGTTGGGGAATCCTTTACAGGTGAAGACATTGTTTCAATGATTAAACAAACGAAAGCAGATGTTGTGTTGATGGATATTAACTTACCAAATCAAAACGGTATTGATATAACGGCTGAAATTAAAGAAAGTAACCCTAATTGTAAAGTATTAATTTTGACAATGTACGACCATAATGAGTATTTCATGTCAGCCCTTCATGCTGGAGCGGACGGGTATCTACTAAAGGATAGTCCAGGTGAAAAGGTAGTAGAAGGAATTCGCGTAGTGTTTCGTGGTGATTCAATCATTCAGCCTTCTCTAACAAAAAAGCTCTTAAATCATCAAAGGGTAAAACAGTTCATTATAGAACTAACTCACCGTGAAAAAGAAGTTTTAACCGCATTAGTCAAAGGAGTAAGCAATAAAGAAATTGCAGAAGAACTATATATTAGCGAACGGACTGTAAAGATCCATATAAACAAGATATTTAAAAAAATGAATGTAAAAAGTCGTTCACAAGCGATAATCGTTGCTGTTAAAAATCAAATTGTTACGCTTTAAGAAAGGCCCTCCTTAAAGATAAAATTACTTATAAAACGATTAGGTGGCTATTTTATGTTTATAACAGTTTAGTAGGGATTGGTGAGAAATTAAGATTTCTCACCTTTTTCTATTTTCTAGGTAAAGAAGTTTTAATAGAACTTTAGTTCAACTAAAATTAGAACTATTTAACATCATTTTATGCCCTTTTGTTTCATAGTTGAAGTGCATTTAATATGTCATACTATTCTTAGATTATAGTAATTTAAGAACTTAAAATAAATTACCTGTACGGTAGTAGATTGCTATAATAATTGTTTTGTGGATGTAAAGAGAGGGGTGTCGAAAAAATTAATCTTTAATAATTCTATGAAAACAACGGTTATACAGTAAGTGGAAAAGTGAGGGGAAACATAAAAAATGAAGAAGAAAAGAGTAAAGATTTCAAAAACGGCAGGATTAACCATTTCTGCTGCTCTGTTGCTATCATCTGTTCCATTCAGCTCCCATGCAGAAACATCACCGGAAACTAAAATTTTAGCTACTGAGGAAGAGAATCAAAACCAACAAGAAACTGTAAAACAAGAACCAAAATCGCAACTAGGTTTTATTACTGAGGGTGAAACCCGTACAATTACTCTTTTGACAGGCGATGTAGTCACTGTCACAGGAGTTGGAGACGGCAAAACAGTTATTGATGTGAGAAATACAAATGGTATAGAAGATCTTTCACGTATTATGACAATCAATAATGAAACGTATGTCATTCCAGAACAAGCAATGGAATATGTAGCGGCTGACGAGATTGATATGGATTTATTTAATCTAACAAAATTGCTTCGCGAAGGATACGATGACGCAAAGGAAAAATCTGTACCGGTTATTTTGCAGTATGACGAGAACAAAACAGAATCGATGACTTCCGTACCAAAAGCACCAGTTGGTTCTGAGCAAGAGCACGTACTAGAAAGTATTAACAGCGTCTCAGTTACAACAAATAAAAAACATGCAAAAGATTTTTGGAAAGCGATCTCAGGAAAATCGCAATCTACTGCATCCAGAACATCTAGTCCATCTTTTCAGTTAGGTGAAGGGATTGAAAAGGTATGGCTAGATGGGAAAGTAGAAGCAACCTTGAGTCAGAGTGTACCACAAGTAGGTGCACCAATCGCTTGGAATGCAGGCTATAACGGAAAAGGCACGACGGTCGCAGTGCTAGATACAGGGATTGATAAAACCCACCCTGACATTTCAGGTCAATTAGATGAAGCGGTCAGCTTTGTACCTGGAGAAGATGTGACTGACTATCATTTTCACGGTACACACGTAGCTTCTACAGTATTAGGAACAGGTGCTGCTTCAAATGGGTTAAATAAAGGAGTTGCACCGGGTGCGCGTTTAATTGTCGGAAAGGTACTAGCAAACAATGGGTCTGGTCTTAATTCCTGGATTATTGACGGGATGGAGTGGGCATCACATAAGGCAAAGATTGTATCAATGAGTATTGGGACAAATGAAGGAAGCGACGGAACAGACCCGATGTCACAGGCTGTCAATCGTTTAAGTGAGCAAACAGGTGCTTTATTCGTTGTCGCAGCGGGTAATAATGGCGGAGAAGGAACAGTTGGAGCTCCAGGTGCAGCTGATGCAGCGTTAACAGTTGGAGCCGTTTCAAAAACAGATCAATTGGCTTCATTCTCTTCCAAGGGACCTCGTTTAAATGACATGGCTATTAAGCCTGACATATCAGCTCCTGGTGTGAACATACTGGCTGCTCGTTCTCAATTTACAACTAGAGGGAGCGGGATGTATATTTCTAGCAATGGTACATCAATGGCGACTCCTCACGTAGCTGGTGCAGCTGCCATTCTTTTACAAGCGCATCCTGATTGGACTGGGCAGCAAATAAAAGATGCATTAATGAGCTCATCTAAGCAGCTACAAGGTCTCACTCCATATGAAGTGGGAACAGGTCGTCTTGATATTCCAGCAGCTCTAAACAATGGCATATACGCAACTGGCTCTGTGTCGTTTGGATTTTTTGACTGGCCACATGAAGAAAAAGAGCCTATAGCACGTACAGTAACGTATAAAAATGATACAAATTCTGATGTTACATTAAATATTTCTTCAACATTCACAGATGCAGCTGGCAAAAAGGCTCCAGAAGGATTGTTAACGCTATCTAAAGATACAGTAACAGTTCCAGCGAAGGGTAGTACTTCAGTGAAGGTAGCAGTTGACGTAAGCAAAGGTATGCTTGGAGCTCGCTATCAAGGGTATCTATCAGCTAGTGTAGGTGGTAAGACTGTTGCTCGTACTTCATTAGCAATGATAAAAGAAGAAGAGCGTCATAACTTGACAATTAAAGCGATTGACAGAGATGGTTCACCTAATTTTGCATATGCTGTTGTTTATAACTTTGAAACAGCCAAACCTCAGTTAGTCAAAGTAAATGGTTCAACTGATTTACGATTGCTTCCAGGTACATATTCTGTGACGTCACTTATGGATGTCGATACAAATACAGATCATCGAGGGGTAGCTTTTGTAGGTAATCCAGAATTTAATTTGACAAAAGATCGCACAATTGAGTTAGACGGACGAAAAGCCCGTGAAATACAAGTAGAAACACCTAAGAAATCTGAAGCTTCATTTAGAAGAATGGAGTACACACGCGTAACAGCAAAAGGTGGAGTAGGTGAGGCTCTTGAATTGTCAAAAACAGTTGACAAAGTGTATGCAGCTCCTACGGATAAGGTAGAAAACGGAAGCCTTGAAGTGGCATCCCGCTGGCGTATGATCAAGCCGATCCTTACAATGAAACTAAAAGGTTATGAATTTGATGACCTTCCACAAGGGGGCAGTACAAATCTAGACGGAACATATCAACTTCCTATGATTTATGCAGGAACCGGTACGGCTTCAGAATATGATGGACTAAATGCTAAAGGAAAAGCAGTTGTTATCCATCGTAATGACAATGTGAAACCATCTGATCGAGCACAAGCAGCGATGGCAGCAGGTGTAAAACTGTTAATCGTAGTCAATGACAAGCCGCAGGAATCAATGACTAGTTATGTTCCAGATGCATACGCAAAAATACCTTTAGCGATCACATCAGTTAGTGGTACTGAAGGAGAGGAACTTGTAGAAGCGGCACGTTCAGGAGATTTGAAATTGAATGTGCAGGGAACAGAAAATTCACCATACTTATATGATTTAATTAAAGTGTTTAATGATACAATACCAGATGAAGAATTAGTCTATGCACCACAACCAGAAGAATTAGCAAAAGTAGATAGCCGTTATTATTCAGATCGACCAGCAATCGGTTCGGAATGGCGTTTTGATTTCCGTCCAAATCGCTCGGTAGATAGAAGACTTGCTTGGGAAGTTATGAACTTACCGGCAGAACGCGAGGAGTGGGTATCAGCTCCTGCGGGATCTTCATGGTTCCAAAAGTCATCGGTAGAGAAGTTTGATAATTTACGTGACTGGTGGGAAATGAGAGCTGAGAAGCAAACATATCATCCAGGCCAACAATTGGAAAGTCATTGGTACAAGCCAGTCGTAGAACCTTCTTTCGGTCCTGGATTTATTTCTCCTTATCGTGAGTCAACGATGCTATATGTGAGTACGCATTCTTGGGGTGATTCACAGATTGGACATGCAGGTTTCTTTGGAAACGGAGGTACACATTCTAAGTTGTATCAAGGATCTTCACTCATTTCTGAAAAGGATAATGAAGCTTTAATTGTGTTTGCTTCAAACTTGATTCCAAAAGAACGTAAGCAATATACCATGATATCTGATTCCAAACGTGATCCGAACAGATGGAGTAAATCTCCTCAAACACATACCGAATGGACATTTTGGTCAGAATACTCGGAGAAAAAAACAACTCTCCCAATGCTTGATTTACATTTTGATGTAAAAACAGACCTAGCAGGAGATGTACCAGCAGCAAGCTCAACCAAACTAAAACTATCAGCAACTCATTTACCAGACGCAGTATTAGCTGGTAAAATTGAAGGTGCAACACTTGAGGTTTCATTTGATGAAGGAAAAACATGGAAACAAACTAATTTAACTCGTGAAGGTGAAGATTGGTTTGCAGATCTTAAACTTCCTAACAACCCTGGTGGTTCCGTATCCCTTCGTGCAAGTGCATGGGATGATGTAGGCAACAGCATTAAACAAGATGTGATAAAAGCATTTGGATTAAAATAAAATTTAGCCCTTTCAAAATCAACTTATGATTTTGAAGGGGCTTTTTTTAAAATAGTAAACTGTTACATTCTTATCTTATAAAAATTGTTTAGTTCTAGAAATTGTTCACATTCACCTGAAAATCATTCTAACTGAACATAGACTTGACTAGTAAGAATCTTTGAATTCCATCTTTCTAGTTAAAATTTACTACCGGGTTATTTCGCTCGTTGATGTGATAAAAATTTGTCGAATTTGTTCTAGAAGCCTTGGGAAACTTGAAAACATTAGGGAAAGATAACCCGTACTGTCTTACTCGATATAGTATTGTTTTAATTCGGAATTAAATGAATAATTAAATAGTGGAAGTGATTCCGTGAGAGATTCATAGAGGCTTTATGGTTATGCTAATCTAAAAAATAATCGGAAGTGATCCAAACTTTCTACTATTGAAAACATAGTTCTAATTTAGGGTCTTTAAGACTCTATGAATCTACGAAAATAGTTAAAATGGTAAAATTAAAAGATTGGGGAAATGGTATGAAAAAGAAACGAAAAATCTCAAAACATGCGGGAATAGCGGTATCTGCTGCACTATTGCTATCATCAGTACCGTTAATGACACAAGCAAAAACATCCTCTGAAACCTCACAAAATAACTCTGTTGAGCAAGTGAAAAACGATGTCGTTGATGAGGGGCTTAATCAGGACCCAGTATTAAGTTCGCTTGAGAATGGAGAAACACGAACTATTACGTTAATTACGGGTGATGTTGTCAAGGTAACAGGCGTTGGGGATGGAAAGTCAATCATTGATATAACAACTCCAAATGGTGAAGAAGATCATTCTCAGATTATGACAATTAATAAAGAAACATTTGTTATTCCAGAACAAGCAATGCCATATTTAGCAGCAGACAAGTTAGACGATAATTTATTTAATATTTCAAAGCTTTTAAAAGATGATTATGATGACACGAGTCAAAATACGTTACCAGTCATTGTACAATACAAAAAAAGTAAAACACGGTCAATCGATGCAGAATCTGTACCTGATGCACCAGAAGGATCTACTCAGACTCATGTTTTAGAGAGTATTAATGCTGTATCGCTATCTACAAAGAAATCAAAAGCAAAGGACTTTTGGAAATCAGTAAATACTGGTATCAATACAAAACCTATTAAAACAAAAATGGCGAATGAGCAAGTGGAAAACGGTATTGAAAAAATTTGGCTCGACGGAAAGGTAGAAGCGACATTAGATAAAAGTGTGCCACAAGTAGGTGCTCCTACTGCATGGTCGGCTGGATATGATGGGACAGGAACAAAAGTAGCTGTCCTTGATACAGGTATTGATAAAGACCACCCAGATATTATAGGACACTTGGATGAAGCCGTAAGCTTTGTACCAGGTGAAGATACAAAGGATTATAATTCTCATGGTACCCACGTTGCTTCCACTGTACTTGGATCAGGTGCCGCTTCAGGCGGGAAATTAAAAGGAGTAGCACCAGGTGCACATTTACTTGTAGGAAAGGTATTATCGAACAATGGTTATGGTCTGAATTCCTGGATTATTGAAGGAATGGAGTGGGCTGCACATCATGCGAAAGTCGTTTCAATGAGTATATCTTCCTCAGAAGCGAGTGATGGAACTGATCCAATGGCTCAAGCCGTCAATCGGCTAAGTAAAGAGACGGGAGCACTGTTTGTAGTTGCTGCAGGAAACAATGGTGGCGAAAGTACAATCGGTTCACCAGGTGCAGCTGATGCAGCCCTTACAATCGGAGCTGTATCGAAAACAGATAAGTTAGCTTCCTTCAGTTCTAAAGGGCCTCGTATTGGGGATTTAGCCTTGAAGCCTGATCTATCTGCACCTGGAGTCGATATTGTTGCAGCCAGGTCTCAATATGCATCGTCAGGAAGTGGCTACTACATGTCCAAAAGCGGGACATCAATGGCAACACCACACGTAGCCGGTGCAGCAGCAATTATTTCACAAAGGCATCCGGATTGGACTGGACAACAGATTAAAGATGCTTTGATGAGCTCAACAGTTCAACTGAAAGGACTAAATCCTACTCAAATTGGAACAGGGCGTTTGGATATTCCGGCAGCTCTTGGGGATATTCATGCAACAGGTTCGATCTCGTTTGGATTTTTTAAATGGCCTCATGATGATAAAACACCAGTCGAACGTGTTGTTACATATTACAACGATAGCGATAAGGACGTCACATTAGATCTTTCTATTTCATTTACAGATGCAAACGGCCAACCTGCACCTAATGGATTGATCAAGCAATCTGCTGACAAGGTAACAATTCCAGCAAAAGGAACAGCGACTGTTCAACTATCACTTGACGTTAGTAAAGGGGCTTTAGGAGCTACTTACCAAGGTCAATTATCTGCAAGTTTAGATGGAAAAGTTGTTACCCATACGTCAATGAATATGACAAAAGAAAGTGAGCGTTATAACCTTACCTTAAATGCAATTGATAGGGATGGATCACCGAACTTGGCTTATTCTTATGTCTATAACTTTGAAACTGGTACCTATCAGAAAGTAGCAGTTGACGGCACCAAAACTTTACGCTTACCACCAGGTACTTACTCTGTTATGTCAATGATGCAAGTAGATACTAAAACAGACCATCTTGGCGTTGCCCTTGTGGGGGATCCAGAATTTGAACTGAAAGAAAATAGTACATTAGATTTCGATGGACGAAAAGCAAATGAAATAAAAGTTAAGACACCAAAAGCATCAGAATCTTCATTCAGGAGAATGGAATATACACGAATCGCTCCAAATGGTGGAATAGGTCAATCTATACAGCTACCGAATACAGTAGACAAAGTGTATGTTGCCCCTATTAAGGGAGTAAAGTTCGGTAGTTTTGAAACAGCAACTCGCTGGCGAATGGTTAAGCCAATTTTAACGATCAAACACAATGGGGTGGAACTAGATGATTTCCCTCAGTTAGGAAGTACGAATCTTGATGGAACGTATCAATTAGATACAGTCTATGCAGGAAAAGGTGCAACTGAAGATTATAATGGGCTAGACGCAAAAGGAAAAGCAGTTATTATTAAACGAAGCGATGAGGTCGATGAATACGACAGAGCAAAAGCAGCAATTGCAGCTGGTGTAAAATTACTGATTGTAGTGAATGACAAACCACAAGAATTAATTGAATCTTATGCAGGAAATGCTTATGCAAAAATTCCTCTTGCTGTTGCGGCAATTAGTGGGACAGAAGGAGAGAAGCTGATCGCTGAAGTACAAGCAAATGATATTAAATTGAATGTAAAAGGGACAGCAAATACACCTTATTTATACGATCTTGTAAAGGCATTTAATGGTTCAATTCCTGATAATGAAATCGAATATGCTCCAGATGAAAGCGAATTAGCTAGAGTAGATAGTCGTTATTACTCAGATCGACCAGCACCCGCAGCAGAATGGCGTTTTGATTTCCGCCCAAATCGTTCAGTTGACACAAGACTTGCTTGGGAACCGATGAGCTTCCCAATCGAACGTGAAGAGTGGGTATCTGCTACAGAGGGCTCAACTTGGTTACAAAAAGCTCTTGTAACTGACAACAAATGGGAAATGCGAGATGGAATTGTTAAATACAATCCTGGTGAACAGTTAGAAAGTAATTGGTTTAAGCCTGTTGTGCGTCCATCATTTAGTAAGGATTTTTTTGCTCCATACCGTGAAGGCAACTTTATCTATTTAAATACACCGGTCTGGGGAGATGGGCAATTCGGACATGCAGGTTTCTTAGTAAACGAATATGCGGATGATACTATTTCAAGTCTATATATAGGTTCTACACTGATTCGTCAAGTGAAAGGCGGATCATTAAACACAAGCAAATTTATTCCAAAAGAACGCACTCAATTTAAACTGATTGAGGACTCACATCGCGATCCAGCACGTTGGCATACGTCTACACAAACACACACTGAATGGACATTCTGGTCGGATTACGAAACAAAACGAGTGACAGTGCCATTACTTGCTTTAAACTATGATATTGATACAAATTTGGCAGGGGATGTAAAGGCTGGAAGCTCGACTAAATTAAAGTTTTTTGCATCACATATAGAAGGTGCAAAAGGAGCGGGACAAATTGAGGGAGCAACTCTAGAAGTTTCGTTTGATCGTGGAAAAACATGGGAAGCTGTAACCTTAACTTCTGAGGAATCTGGTTGGGTAGCAAAATTAAAACTTCCAAAACAACCAGGAGGTTCTGTTTCACTTCGTGCAAGTGCATGGGATGATGCAGGGAATCGCATTAAGCAAGATGTAATTGATGCTTTTGGTTTACACTAATAATATAGTTTTTTAAAAAAGGTCCTATTCAAAACGGAAAAATCTGTTTTGGATAGGACCTTTTTAATATGAAGTTGAAAGGAAAAATGCAGATTTCCAGTTTAAGCATTTTCGAGGTCGATAGTTAATCAGTCTCACTGCTCGAGTTACTTTTGCTAAATGTTCCTTTTGGGAAAAATTCACGTACTACCTCGCTGCCATGAAGAGTAGGGATCGGCAATATAAACGTGTATAGGTAGCTATTTTTCAATCTGTTCAACACGCAAACTCTTTTTCACGATCAACAGTGACGCTAATAAATGTCTGATCTGGATAAAAAAAAATGATGAATTTAAATGCTTAAATGCTTCTCATACTTTGTAAAAAGTTTTACCTTTTGTACATCCACTGTTTGTGTTCTAAGTTTAATAGAACTTATTCACGCAAAGTTCATACTGTTCCATTTACCACAGATTTTTTTAAGAATATTGAATTATAATATTGACAATATATTAAGAGGAATTTAACATAATTAAATGTTAACCTAAAAAAATATTTGGTTAACATTTAAGAACATTTAGTTTATCAAAAAAAGATTAGGAGACTAATTCAGTTGAGTAATGAAAACTTTTTTAGTGTAAGAATGAGAGCTTCAAAGAATGGGGCACATGAAAACGGTGGAACTCATATATCTGGTGGTGAACTTATTTCAACTTACGACAATTTGACAAATGCACTTAATTTTCTAGTAGAAAAAGCCTTATCTCATACAAGAGGGAAACCAGACTTTATGCAAATTCAGTTCGAATTAATTGAAGAACCAATAACCAAGTTGCTACCTTTGAATACAACGACAAATAAGGTTGAATCGGTAGACGAAGGACAAATACTAACAAAATCACTTTTAAAAAAATCAGGAGTTCCAAATAAGAGCATTGAAAAGGCTTTCCAAGAAATATATGAATATCCAAATCTTAGAGGTGCAATTTTGGTCGATATATGGACTGGGGAGCGCATTGATGATCGTCATGAAAAGGGAATAAGAGTTTCTAGAATGGACTGGTTGACGACAAATTTTGAAAAATGGGCTAACTACTACACAATCCCTCGAAGTCAAAGGATTAAAGAGGCGCTTGTTCTTGCAACGAAAGTGAGTAGGCATCCAGCGACTATTGCGGAATTATGCTGGTCAGATGATCCTGAATATACAACAGGTTATGTTGCCAGTAAACACTTAGGATATCAGCGGATCACAAATCTAAAAGAATATGGTGATGAACGTGGATGTCGTATTTTCTTTGTGGATGGAAGAAGCGATATGCAATCATACATAAACTACTTAGAAAAACAGCCAATTATTGTTCAATGGGAGGAAGAAATTGCCACACAAACTAATTGAAAAACTTAATAAGCATTTATGGTCATTGTTCGTACTAATGAATGAAACGATTAAGAAGCAATTTGAAAAAACGACCCATTCTACCTTGTTAGGGATGAGAAATGAGGTGATTACAGTTGAAGCTTGATCAATGGCTAAGTCAACGAAATAGTTCGAGAAAAACAGCAGGCCTATATCGGAAATTACGAGCAATGACAACAGCTCCACTTACTGAAATTTTAATCGATGGCAAAAAGCAAATTGTCTTTTCTTCGAATAATTATTTAGCCCTTGCAAATGATCCGAAAATAGTCCAAGCCACGGAAATGTGTTTGCGAGACTTTGGGGTTGGGAGCAGTGGCTCGAGATTAACGACTGGCCATACGGTTTGGCATCAAAAACTTGAGGAAAAGATTGCCTCATTTAAACAGACAGAGAAAGCTCTCCTTTTTTCGAGTGGATATTTAGCGAATGTGGGGGTGTTATCATCCTTACCTTTAATAGGGGATGTTATATTGAGCGATCAATTAAACCACGCAAGTATCATTGATGGGTGTCGTCTTTCAAAAGCTAAAACGGTAGTCTATAACCATATAGATATGAATGATCTAGAAGGAAAATTAAAAGAAACTGCAGCCTATCAAAGACGATATATCGTAACAGATGGTGTTTTTAGTATGGATGGGACAATAGCCCCACTCGATCAGATTATGACACTTGCTAAACGATATGATGCTTACGTCATAGTTGATGATGCGCACGCAACAGGTGTTTTAGGTGAGAATGGAAGGGGAACAAGTGAATACTTTGGAATACATCCCGATGTTATTATTGGTACCTTAAGCAAAGCTATTGGCACCGAAGGAGGGTTCGTAGCAGGTTCACACGAATTAATTGACTTTCTGATAAACCATGCAAGGACCTTTATTTTTCAAACGGCTATGCCACCTGCGATCTCTGCCGCTTCCTATACTGCAATTGAATTGATTGAAGGTAGTCATACTAAGCGTCAGCAATTATTTTCCAATGTAAAAAAAATAAAAGCTAGATTAAAAGAAATGGGTTACACCGTAAAGGGCGATCTTACGCCAATCATTCCAGTGCTAATAGGAGATTCGAAAGAGGCGGTAATTTTTTCAGAAAAGCTTCTGGAAAATGGGATATACGCCCCTGCGATCCGTCCGCCAACTGTACCAAATGGAGAAAGTCGAATTAGGTTAACGGTTACCTCTGACCATTCCGAGAAAGAAATTAATTATTTATTGGAATGTTTTCAAAGCATAGGAAATGAGTTGAAGATGATAGAATAACTGCAATTTTTATAATTGGACCAGATACAAATCTTGATAAGACGTTTGTATCTATAAGATTTGCAGTTGTATTAATAGAGAAAAAGATTGATGCGTGCTTGTAAAAGCAATTGTAAAGTGGACTATTACATGAAGTTTGTTTTAAAGTTTGAAGGAAGCCAGACAGTAACTCTATTTACAACCAACTTGATTTTCTTTGGTGATTATTTAACAACAGTTAGGCAAGAAGAAAATAAAGATTACAAAATGTTATGTGAGTTAAGATTTAGAAGTGGAGTCAGTAAAAACGAAAACTAGTTTAGCATTAAAAAAAAAAAAGAGTTTATAATTTTAATCGTTTTAAAAGGAGACCTTCATGAAGACGGATTACCAAGCATTTTCATTTACAACCGAGTTTTTTCAAAATCCTTATCTATTTTATGAGAAACTTCGGTCTATGCAATCAATCTATAGGGGAAATTTTATTAAAAATCCTGGCTGGTATGTTACAGGTTATGAAGAAGCAATAACCATTCTGAAAAATAAAGGATTTGAAAGTCGCATCCCACTTCCGGAGGGCTCAAAAAAATATGAGCAACTAAAAAATATCCAAAAAGACATGATGCTTTTTAAAAATAAATCAGACCATAGACGTTTGCGTTTTCTCGTTAGTAACGTATTTGCACCAAGAATGGTGGAGCAACTTCGTCCATATATCGAAGAAACAGTATATGAAGTATTACAACCATTTCAAAATCAGAAATCACTGGATGTAGTTTCGGATTTAGCGTTTCCTCTAGCAAATCTCGTTATTGCAAGAATAATAGGCGTTCCAAAAGAGGACATATTTCAATTTAGAGAATGGTCGGCAAGTTTAATTCAAAGTATTGATTTTACTCGTAGGGGAAAGGTGTTAGAAAACGGGAATACAATTACTATAAAATTAATGGATTACTTTAACAAACTGATTAGAATAAGAAAACTTAACCCGAAAGAGGACCTTATTAGCAAGCTAATTATGGAGGAACAGCAAGGTGACAAGTTAACAGACGATGAATTATTAGCAAACTGCATACTACTTGTTATTGCTGGTCATGAGACAACCGCTAATCTTATCAGCAATTCAGTTCTTACTTTATTATCAAATCCTAATCAACTAATGAAACTTAAGGAAAATTCATTATTGATTGAACAGGCTGTTGAAGAGTGTTTACGATATGAGAGCCCAACTCAGATGATCGCTCGGGTAGCAGCAGAGGATATTGAGATACATAATACACCTATAAAAAAAGGGGACCAGATATATCTACTATTAGGAGCGGCTAATCGAGATCCACATAAATTTCATAATCCTCATATATTCGATATTACGAGGAATCCTAATCCACATCTTGCATTTGGAAATGGGACACATTTTTGTTTAGGTGCCCCGTTGGCACGCCTAGAAGCACAAATTGCGATTAAAACTCTCTTAGATTGGAAAGAAAACATACAGCTAGCTTCTTCAAACTTAAAATGGCAAAAACTAATTGGATTTCGATCTTTAAAAGAGCTCCCAATTATATTTGATTAAGTAAAAATAAAATATCGACTTCTTAATAGAGACTGCTAGAGTCCGAACCTTTCTTTCAGTCTCTATTTTACGAATTGTTTTCAAAGAAAGAGTTAGATAGGGAATGGAAGCTTTTAATATACCCCATAGGGCTAGTGTTAATCTCCAGTTTGACTAGTTTAGATACCAACGCGAATAGACTCTCGAAATAATCCACCCTAGTAATATACCACTCACGTTTAAAATTAAATCATCGATATCCATAACTTTATTAGGATATTCGGTTAAATAATTGATACCAAGTTGGATAAATTCAATTGACAAAGACAGTAAAAAGCCAAATAAAAAGCTTTTATGAAACTGCAGATTTTTTCTTTTTAGTACTACATAGAGAATTGGTATTGGAAGCAACAAGAGAATATTACCTATTATTTGAATCCATAAACCATGTTCAATCGAATTAAGAATTGTATTAAATGGTGAAAATTGGTAATAGAGTTTACTAGTTATTTCAGGATTTTTTTTATAGAAATACGTAATTGGAAAGAAAACAACTTTTACTAAAGATAAGTAGTAAAAAAACCAAATTGTAAAATGATAAAATCTTTGAATTGTAAATGTTTTACTCATCCATTTTATCTTCATAAAAAATGCTATTAATCCTAACAAAAATACAAATAAAAATTCAATGGTGTCTAACGTAACTGAAAAGCCAATCATATTAGTATTTCCAAGATATAGTTGTTTTTCCTTCCATAAGAAGGCCAGTGTAGTTACGGTAATAAATAGAATAATTTCCCTTTGTTTTGTTAGTTAGTGTTTTGTTTCCACCAGTTACTGATGGTACAATTGATACATCTTTGATAGGATCTAGACCAAAAACATCCATTTTTAATTGTAGTTCAATATTTGCTTGCTTTGTTTTTTTAGTATCTACCCAAATACCCTTAGTAGGATTAACTGCAACAGTAAAGGTAGGATTACTACCTACATCAAGTCTTTTACTTTCGACTCCACCAGTCATGCTATATGTCGTTGAGTATTTACCATTTGCTGCAAAAACTGTTCCGCATGTTAGTAACATTAAAGATACTGTACAAATAGCTAAAGCTTTTTTAATTCTAATCATTGTAATCCTCCTTAAATTTAGTAATTGGAAAGTCCCTCAACTAATAAAACGGAGGAATATAAAATTAAATAAAGTATTCTATGTGAACAAATATTGAATTAAAACATCTAGTGTATTAGAAGCGAGGTCAATTCTTACTAAAGAACATAATAAGGACTTTTGTAACGAAATAATATAAAACACTACCTGAAAGGTTGGTCTATAATGCTTAATTTCGTTTTTCCTGGTTTAGTCTTAATTATTCTAGTAGCAGTTTTTGTACTATTTAACCGAATCGTTAAGAAATCTAAAAGATCATAGCTTGATAAAGAAAAGAATCTTATATTTGATTCTTTTTATTTGGCCTTGATAATAATATTTAGATCAATTCAGATATTAAAAAGGATCAAATTAAAATTCGACTTCAACAAAGATTACAAAATGTTCATACAAATTTATACCTTTTTTACAGTATCTATACAGTTCCTAAATACTCTTTCGTTATATTGAAAGTAAGAAAATTTTCAATGGGGAGTGTTTTTTATGGGGAAAAAGAAAACGATTATTAGTGCTGCTTTAACAATAGCAACAGCAACAACTTTTGGATTTACTCATTTTGTAGATGCAAAAGGATCCGATGATAGTCACGAAAAAGGAAAGGCGAAAAATGTGATTGTTTTTGTTGGAGATGGAATGGGAGCTGCACACCGAGAGGCAATCCGACTGGCTACTGTTGGACAAACTGGTAAACTAGCAATGGATGATATGCCTTTTGCTGGATTGGTACATACAAGCTCAACTACTGCTATAACTGATTCGGCTGCTGCTGCTACTGCTATGGCGTCAGGGGTAAAAACTTATAATGGGGCAATTGGTGTTGATGCAAATAAGAAGTCAGTTAAAACAGTTTTGGAAATGGCAAAAGAAGCTGGGAAATCAACTGGTTTAGTCACAACTAGTCAGATTACGGATGCAACTCCAGCAGCATTCGGTGCCCATGTGACTGATCGTTCAAAACAAAGTTACATTGCTAAACAGTATATTGAAAACAGTAAAGTCGATGTATTATTAGGTGGAGGCGAGGACTTTTGGTATCCTGCTGGAAATGCTGGAAGTTATGAAGATCACCCGGCAAAAGACACGTCTGAACAAAGTAAAGGAACACAAGGAAATCTTGTTGAAGAAGCGAAAAAGCTTGGCTACAATTATGTAACGAATGCAAATGAGCTTCAAAAAGCCAAAAATGGTAAGTTGTTAGGTCTTTTTGCAAATGAAGAAATGTTTGAACAAAGAGAAGAGGGTAAAGGTGATCTTTATGATCCTGTAGTATCACTTCCTGACATGACAAAAAAAGCAATTGATACTTTATCGGATAATAAAAAAGGTTTCTTCTTAATGGTAGAAGAAGAAGGTACAGACGAAATGTCTCATGAAAACAATGCCGAAAAAATGATTAAATCTGGTCAAGAACTAGATAAATCTGTATCGGTAGCTAAGGAATACGCAAAGGATCACCCTGACACACTTGTTCTAGTAGTTGCAGACCATGAATGTGGTGGTTTATCAATTGAAGATGTGGATAGCAAAGATGAGTCTGGCGATGGAATTTCTAAAGAAGACGGACCATTTAATGTGGCAAATAGTAGCAATCAATTCATGATTGATTGGACAACAAGTGGTCACGGTGGCGTATCTGTTCCTTTAACAGCAATTGGTGCTGGAGCTGAGCTATTATCAGGAACATATGAAAACACTTATATCTATGAGGCTATTAAACAAGCAATGGGTTTGAAAGAATAATTTTTGTTGAAAGACATTCCATTTTATCTAATGGGATGTTTTTTTTAACGCCCTGTAATGTAAGTCTAGCTTCACGAAGGGCAGTATTAGTATTTGCTACATAAATGAGATAAATCCAAGAAGGGTAATTAGATAAACTCGGAGAATTAGTTTCTTAAGGAAAAATACGGAAAAAAGATTACACTAAACTTTTTTTACTTTGAAACAATAAAATAATTAAATAAAGGTAGTGTTATGTTGAGAAAAAGGGTTATAGTACTAATTTTAATCTGCTTTGTATTAATTGCTTGTATACTTTTTAAATCGCAAACAGAATCGGATATTCCAAAAATTGATCATATTGTAATCGTCATTGAGGAGAATCATGCGAAACAGCAAATTATTGGGAATCATTCTGCACCTTATATTAATTCACTAATGAACCAAGGTGCCAACTTAATTAACTATCATGCAATTGAACATCCTAGCCAGCCGAATTATTTAGACTTGTTCTCTGGATCAAATCAAGGTGTCACTGACGATTCTTTACCAGAAACAAAATTCTCAACAGATAATTTAGCAAGTGAGCTTAATGAAAAAAAACTAACATTTGCCGGTTATTCTGAAGATTTGCCTTCAATTGGTTTTAATGGAGAATCCAACAAAGATTATGCACGCAAACACAATCCATGGGTCAATTTTACAAATGTCTCAAAAAAAGCAAATCAACCACTTGAAAAATTCCCAACAAATTTTAGTAAGCTGCCAACTGTTTCTTTTATAATCCCTAATCTCCAAAATGACATGCACGATGGAACAATTAAGCAAGGAGATCAGTGGTTAAAAAAACATATTAGTGCTTATGTCAAATGGGCAAAAACGAATAATAGTTTGTTAATTGTAACGTGGGACGAAGATGACTCTTCACATAATAATAAAATTCCCACCTTTTTTGTCGGACCCATGGTAAAAAAGGGACAATTTAACGATCATTTAAACCATTTTAATCTTTTACATACAATAGAGGATATTTACGGATTAAAACATGCAGGGACTAATAAATCTGTTAAAACGATAAAAAATATATGGAGATAATTGGTTGCTTTATAAAAAATGATGTAGATAACAACGATGAGTAAATCCACCACTTAACGTGAGCAAACAATTCTGGATTGAATAGACAACAAGTGGTGATTTCAAGAAACATTCCATTGATTATGGAATGTTTTTTGAGTGGATAAATTAATTGTAAAAAAGTTGACAAACTTAAAAAAGGAATTTGTAGAAAAATGTAGAATTTTATATTCATAATTAGTTAGGAGGTGTTTTCATGTACTTAGAAGAAATACGCTCAAGAGCACGAGGTACCTTGAGAGGAAATTGGAAAAAATTTATTGGATATACGATCATAGTACTTTTATTAACTTCATTAGTTGAAAATAGACTTTCAGTATACTTCCCAAATCCCATTAAAAATGAATTGACGAAATACATATCCTTTGTAATTAGTTGGGATGACTATGTAACGTTAATTTATAGTCTATTTATTTCAGCAATCATTACGATTGGGAGTACACGGCTGTTTACATTTGCGACAAAGGAAGTTGAGCAACCTTATTCCTTACAAACAATATTTTATTATTTTACAAACTTGAACCTTTATTTAAATGCTTTTTTACTAAATTTCTTAACTTATTTATATTCTACGCTTTGGACATTGCTTTTGATTGTTCCTGGCATTATAAAATCATATTCATATAGAATGGCCCCATACATATTTATTGAAGAACCGAATTTGACTCCAAATGATGCCATTACAAAGAGTAGAAGAATGATGGATGGATATAAGTGGAATTTATTTTGTTTAGACATTTCTTTTATTGGTTGGATTATTTTATCCATTTTAACGGTTGGGATTGGGTTTTTATGGTTGTTTCCCTATATGAATGCAAGTGAGGCACATTTTTATCACGAATTAAAAGGAAATTCAAAAAATGATAATGAAGCTAAAGTTTTAGTTTAAATTTTTAACAGAAAGATATTAATTTGTTGAAGAATTTTTTAAAAAAATAAACGGTTTTCCATTTAACTGATTAAGGACAGCCATTTTTTTACTCGATCCCGACACCACCAAAATGGAACAGTATCATTCCAACTACTTTGATCATTACTTAGATTATTTTTAGAGATAAATAGAAATGATTCCTAAAAATTGATGTAATAACTAGGTAGGAGTGGTGATCATTCAAAAAAGACTGAAATATACCCTAGTAAAATTGGTACTAAATACATATTAATAAAAGCTATACTATTTCACCTTGTAAAAAATAGTTTGGAATGTGAATCAAAATGGGGCTAAATATAGCTCCTTTTTTCTTTTATGGTAACATAATAAGGAAGGATTAATATTCTTTTAAATTGAATAGTTTAATGGGTAACAAAGAAGTTTTTTAAAAATTTCAATACAATAAATATTTGCTAATTTATAAGGCATAGTTAGATTGGTCTATCATGTAAAATGCAAATGTTTGGGAACAGGAGGAAGCATCATGACAAAAATAGCAATTATTTCAGATATCCACGGAAATAAAACTGCGTTAGAAGCAGTTTTAAAAGACATTCGCTCTAGAGAAATTGAGAGGATTTTTTGCTTAGGTGATCTAATTGGTAAAGGGCCTCAAGGCTCTGAGTGTATAGAGCTCGTTCAAAAAAATTGTGAAAAAGTAGTTCGAGGTAATTGGGATGTATTTATTCAATCACCTGCAGAAAATGATTTTATACAATGGTTTAGAGACCGATTAACAGATAAAGACTATCAATTTCTAGCTTCATTACCATTTCATATTGACATTGAATTAAATAAACAATTAATCAGGTTCTTTCACGCTTCACCTAGGAGTGAATTTGAGAGAGTTTTACCTTTCCATCCAATTGAAAAACGGTTAAGTATGTTTGACAATAGTGAGATGACAAATTCAATTAAAGACGATAAAACTCCTGATATCATCTTTTATGGAGATATACATACTACCTTTTTGGAAACTTTTAAAAACGGAATTTTATGCAATGTAGGAAGTGTCGGAAATTCCCTTGATTTAACTTCTGCGTCATATGCGATTCTTGATGGTTCTTATTCAACAAATTCAATCCAATTTGTAAGGGTGGAATATGATAGAGAGGCTGAACTGAAAATTGCTGAAGAGTTAAAATTACCGGATTTAGATAAATATCATGACGAAATAATGTTTGCTAAGTACAGAAATTCATAATTTAAAATTTATAACAGTGGGAAACCGTACCTTCCTACTGAACTGTTTTTTTTTATTGTTCTGAGAGTCTCGATTAATTTACTATTGTCATTTTTTTTGTATATTAAGGCATTTTTATTCGCTTTATTTCTAAGAGTATATTATTGTTACATTCAATTATACTAGATTTATGATTATGTAATGGGCAAGAACAAACTTCAAAAAAAATAGGAGATTTAATATGGAAAAACAACGTAAAATTATATTATACATTGCTACTTCTATAGATGGTTATATAGCAAACGATGATGGTACATTAGAATGGTTAGAAACAACAGAAGTAGAAGGAGACTCTGGCTATAATAGACTTTTAGAAAGAATTGACACTGTTGTGATGGGAAAAACAACATATGACGTCGTTCGTGGATTTGATATGGAGTATCCATATAGTACATATAAAAACTATGTGTTTTCAAAATCTACAACCGGATCAGATGAATATGCTACTTTTCTAAATGAAGATATTAAAACTTTTATACATGATTTAAAACAACAACCTGGTAAAGATATATGGTTAGTTGGTGGAGGTAACTTAGCACGAGAATTTTTTAAAGAAAATTTGATTGATGAATTTCAACTAGCGATCGCTCCGATCGTTTTAGGAAAAGGAATCAATCTTTACACTGGTGATGACATTACCCAAAAATACACTTTAACGAAAGTAGAAAAATTAGGTCAACTTGCTATGCTTCATTATGTAAAGGAATAAAAAAAGATATTAGTAAAACAATTAAATGAAAGTTAAATAGCAGCAAAATTAGCAGCAAATTTACACTAAAATTGTACAAAAAAGAGTATTGAAATAGATCAATGCTCTTTTTACTAATCCTTTAATCTAAAAGATATGGCTTACTAGTTGTCACTTTGGGAAATATATCAATTTTGGATCTAACATTTATTATCCCTTTTAAGATTCTTAAGCAAAAGGGAATTAGTAGAAAATAGTGGTACTTTGTCTGTTTCCGAATATAGAAATAATTTTTAAAAAGGAGTACATAATTTAATCACAAAAATACTAGAAAATAAAAAAAGTTAACATTCAAAATACTAATTTCTGTAAGCCCATTAGGTTGGAAATTATTTTAATCCTTTTTTTATTGTGAACTCTTTAAATGGTTCTTACTTTTTAAAATAAAATGCTGAAATTAACCCAAATTACAAATAAGAGTTGTTAGTGTACTATTATAATAGAATTATATATAAAATTGTAATTATACTTTCATGGGGGAATTAGTAGTGGAAACAACAAATAGTAAATCGATCTCTTCATTAACTTTAGGCGTTTTATCGATCATCATTCCTTATATTGGCTTTATACTTGGTATAATAGGTCTATTTATTTCTCGAAAAAGTATTGCCGAAATTAATCACACGAATGAAAAAGGGAAAGGTTTAGCAATTTCCGGAAGGGTTTGCAGTATTGTTGGTATATGCATACAGTCAATTTTGATTATCATTTTAGTTTTAGGTATTATTACATTTTTTTCAATGAATGATAATATGACTTTTTAATGGGAACATAGTTTCGAATGAAAATACTTTGAAGCGACTTTGACTGTTTCGATTTAAATGTATATAGTTTAGATGAAAGTCTTACATATCTACCTAATTTTTGATTGAGGAGGGATTGACATGGAAGTTTTTGCAGAATATTTAGCAGGCATTGATCATCCAGACCACCGGGAGCGGACTGCTGAAATATTGGATTGGATCTCGAATAAATTTCCTAGCCTAGAGCCACAAATTAAGTGGAATACGCCGATGTTTTCTAATCATGGGACATTCATCATTGGTATTTCGACCGCGAAGCAACATATGAGCATATCACCTGAAGAAAAAGGTATTGTTCAATTTACTGATGAAATTGCAAAGGCTGGATATAGTGCTACAAAAGGTTTGTTTCGTATTCCTTGGAAAGTACCAGTTAATTATCAATTACTTGAGAAAATGATTGAGTTCAATATTCAAGATAAAGCTGAATTGACGACATTTTGGCGTAAATAATTTTACTTATTTCATTAACTAGCATGGGGATTTAATCTTAGTAGGAACTGACTAGATCAGTTCTATTTTTTTATTCAGAAAGATTTTAAAAGTAACAAAGTCATTTTAATTAAGAAATCGAATAATAATAAAAACAATGTTTTTAAGATAGGTTGTGATTTAAATGAAATTTAGCCTACCTAGGAAAATACATATCATTGGATCAGTGGGAAGTGGTAAGACAACACTAGCAAAGCAGATATCCAAAAAGCTAAACATACCGTATTATGAGTTAGATAATGTTGTATGGAAAAGGAAAAAGGATCATAAAGATATCAGGCGTTCCGAACAAGAAAGAGAATGCTATTTAGATACACTCATTCGTTCGGATACATGGATTATGGAAGGTGTTCATCATGAAGAATGGGTACGTAATAGTTTTCAAGATGCAGAGTTAATTATTTTTTTAAACACCAGCTATTCTGTAAGAACCTACCGAATCATTAAAAGATATTTCTTACAAAGACTTAAATTAGAGAAGTCAAATTATAAACCGACACTTAAAATATTCTTCAAAATGTTTAAATGGAATAAGTATTTTGAAGAGGTGGGGAAACCTACATTTTTTAAAAAGTTTAAAGATTATAATGAAAAAATATTGGTCGTTAATAATATAAATGAAGTTGAAGATTATTTTACCGAATACAGTTCGAAAAATATAGGAATCGCAAAATAGCGCTTCCTATATTTTTTGAACATTTTAGCAAGTTCTTAATGTAATGGGATTGGAAGGTTTTCTACTAATTCTGATAAAAATACAAATTTAGCTTCTTCCTTAATTTTAGGTATGTATTCCTTTATTACATTGGAGGTAATTTCGCCCGGTTCTCCTACATGTCCAATCGCAATCATTGTTGGTTCGACTTTTACTTTTTCTAATAGTAATCGAGTTTGCTTTTCTATATGTTTATAGGTGTATACATCATCAAAAAATAACTTGTTTTCAATGACCGGCACGCCTATCTCATCTGCAATTTTAGTAACTACGCTTCGATAATTTGTTTTACTATCTAAAAAAAATAGGCCCCTTTCTTTACAAGCAGTTAAGACAATGCGCATTACTCTCTCATCGGAAGTTGCTTTTGAGCCCATATGATTATTTATTCCTATTGCGTATGGGACGTCATCAATAGCGGCTAGAACTCTTCTTCGAATTTCGTCATCACTTAAATTGGTCTTAATCGCATTTGGACCTAACCAACTTGCTTTCCCTTTCCTTGGTTCCATTGGTAAATGAACGATTACCTCATAACCTTTAGAATGAGCGACAGTTGCATCCTTTTTAGTAGAAGGTAAAAAAGGCATCACTGCAACTGTTAATGGGATTGGTAGTGAAAGCATTTGGTCCGTTCCTTTCATGTTATTACCAAAATCATCAATTACTATCGCAAGCTTATGATTAGGCTCAGCAAATACTGAAGAGCAGGTAGTAGATAGCGCTACAAATATAGAGAAAATAGAAGTAATCCAAAGCTTCATCGGTAAATCTCCTTTTTTATTAATTACTATGCTCTACTATTTTCTGTGATTATGAAGAAAATAACCAAAAAAATTGAAAAGAAACTAAATTCAACAAGTAAATGTGATTTTTTGCTCAATTATTTAATAAAAATTCCATTAAAATTAAAAGGTAAAAGTAGTATGAATAGCAAATTGCTGATCACTTTTTTTTTATTCCAGATTTGCTTTATAAAAAAGGAGCTTTACTTCATTAGGAGAATGTTAAAGCTTTATTTTCTAGCTAGAAGTTTATATGAAGGATTAGGGGAATATGGGTCAATAGACTCATGAACAAAAAGAAGGAAGATAATATGAATAGAAATAAGTTATATAAATCAAATACAGATTATGTATTCTTAGGTGTATGTGGAGGAATTGCAGAAGCTTTATTAATCCCATCAATTTTTGTAAGATTGGTATTCGTATTTTTGCCAGTATCACTTTTAGTCTATCTAGTTTTAGGAGCCCTGATGGGAAATGATGATTTTTATTATGTTGAAAATGTAAGGAAGAAGAGTAGGTTTAAAACTGTGATACTAGCTTTTGTATTTACTGTAATTGTAATGGTAATTTTATCTAACTTGGGTCTTTAGAAGCGACTTCAATTAAATAAATAATAGATGGCCCAAAATGTTTGTGATAGAAACTTAACATTATAAGTAAAAGGTGTGGTTCATTTGGCAAACAATAAAGCCATTTTAGTAGAGAAACAATTAATGATCCTCAATGAAATAAACTCAATTTGTTTAAATTTAAAATTTCAGCTATGGCTACGTGGAGGGTGGGCAATTGATTTTCTGCTTGGAAAAATTACTCGCGAACACTCGGATATTGATTTAGTCACTTTCATTCAATATCGGGAAGAGTTAGAACAAGCAATGGTCAATGCTGGTTTTAAGAAAATACCGATCAGTATACTTCAAACGGATTTTATAAAAGATGAGGTCGATGTGAGTTTTGTATTTGTTAGAATATCAGAAGAAGGTAAAATCATAGCGAATGGTTTTCCAGACTGGGAATGGAGAAAAGATGCTTTGCCAATTCAAAAATATAATTTTAAAGGTATATCAATTAATGTATTAAACCCATACCAGTTACTGGAGGAAAAAAAGATATATGAAAAAGGTACAGGACGTAAGCTTCGACCAAAGGACATTGAGAGTATGAAAGTAATTCACGCAATTATTGATGAATTAAGCTAAATGAATTTATAGGTAGTAGTTTTAAAAGAAAATGAGAGAAAAAGAAATGAGCACATCGAATAGTTCGATGAAAAGTCCAGTACCTATTTTACGTATGCTTGATGAAGAGAAGGCAAAAGAATTTACATAACATTTTTAGAATTTGAGATTGATTTGGAGCACCGATTTGAAGATGAATTTCCTTTATACAACTGTATAATTCATCTTTCTAGAGCACCATGGAGATTGTAGTCCAGGTGGAGCTATTGGAATTGAGGTAGAAGATTTAGACTTACTTCATTCAAAGCTTCTTTCAAAGAAATATAAATATGCTCGACCTGGCATCGAAGAAACTCTTTGGAAAACACGAGAGGTCCGAGTTGGAGATCCATTTGGTAATAGAATTGTCTTTTATGAAAACATGAACGACTAAATGATTTCCAATAATGTGAAGAACAACCAGATGATTTAATTAGGGATCATTCTAACTAATCCTCTTAAAAATTGAAAAATATGTTTTGTACTATATCATTCCTTTTTTCTTAATATTAATGAAGACCAAACGAACAATTAAGATTAAAAAAATCAGCGCACCCAAAATTTCATTCAGAGCCCTAGAATATTGGAATAAAGCTTATTCAAAGAGAAGATGAGCAATATTATTACATTAATTTATTTATTAAATATAGAAGTAGAAAAGAATATGAAGAACGCACGAGGTTTGAAAGAAGTCAAGTCGAATGGAATGAAACTTGGTTTAGTAATGATATAACTTATGAACTAATATCAGTAACAATCTGGAAAGATTTTAGTCCAATGTCCTAGCATCTTCAGTGAAATGTGATTCTTATATTTTTATAAAAAAGGCAAAAATTTCTATAAATGATGAAATCAAAGAACTTGCTAAAAGTATTATTTTATTGAGGTTTCTCGTACTAAAAGTACATTTTCACAATTGGCCATTCTATATTTCAACACTCTAAAAACCCTTACAGTAGAGTAAGGGTTTTTAAATATCTTAGTGCTAATCTTCAATCTATAAAGCAGCTTTTTTAAAAATGTAATTTAAATTAACACAGAAGTATTATTCTATGAAAATCCATTTTGTGGGTTTTTACATTTATTGGTGAATAACGACACCCGTACCAATTGAAACCTTCGAAGATAATTCAAGTACATCTTTATTGTACATTCGAATACAACCATGTGAAACAAATTGACCAATTGTTGCAGGATTATCAGTTCCATGAATTCCGTAGTGTGGAGCTGAAAGTCCCATCCATAGTACTCCAAAAGGTCCACCAGGATTTGGATGTTTATTAATAATTGTATAGGTTCCTGTAGGTGTAGGAGTAAGCATTTTTCCTACTCCGATTGGATAAGTTTTAAGCAAATTGTTGCCATCGAAAAGTTTTAGCTGGCGGTTTGATGTAGAAATGTAGATCCAATTAGTCATTTTATCAGCTCCAGTTTTTAACACCATAGTATGAAGAAAGTTTAATAGATGTTAAATACAAGGGGAGTATAGAAAAATGAATTTAGTATAGAAATTTTCTATTACTTTTCTACTATTTCCTTAGTACCAAGATTGGAGCATATGAATATTCTATAGGACAAGCATTTTAAGGAGAGGATTAGTCTATAGTGTCTAATACAATTAAATATTTTCAATATGCTCAAGAAGTTTCAAAAAAGATTGGCTGGTTAACCGAAGTAATTTATACGCAATGGCAAGTAGAAACAGCACATTTTACGTCTAAAAATTTTAAGAGAAATAATAATATAGCAGGTCAAACTTGGTATCCAGGTTTACCGCTTAGTAGTAGAGGAACAGCTAGACCTAAAAACGAAGGTGGTTATTATATAAAATATAATGATCCAATTCAGGGCTATGTTGATTTTATTTTAAATAATCCAAGGTACAGTAAAGTTAAAACATACAAAACTGCTAATGAACAATTTCAAGCGATCGCTGCGGCAGGATGGGCAGCAGATCCAAATTATGCAGATGTGCTTATCTCGGTTAATAATGCAAATATTAAAAATGGGTTATATAAAAGGATTATTCAAGAGTTATATCCTTATAAAGGAATCTTAAAAAAAGGTTCAAGGGGAGTACAAGTAAAGAAAATCCAAGAAAAATTAGGTGTTAAAGTCGATGGCATATTCGGGATTCTAACCGAAAATGCAGTGAAAGAATTTCAAAGAAAAAATGATTTAGTAGTTGATGGAATTGTTGGGGTAAATACATGGGGGAAACTTTTCAATCCAACAGATCTATAAGTTATAGAATCATTTATAAAATGACCTGTATGATTTTAAATACAGGTTTTTTAATTTAAACCAGCTACATTAGAGGGTTTGAAAGGATTTTATAGAAAAGTTAACAATAATGATTTAAGAAAAGGAGAACGAAAGAAAGTGGAAATTAGAAATGCGGTAATGAATGATTGTGAATCAATTGTAAATTTGGATTCTCAAATTATTGAAAGTCGAATTAGGGAAAATCAAATTAAACGATCAATTGAAGAAAATCGATGTATTGTTTGTGAAATGAATAAAAGGATTGTAGGTTTTATGATTTATCATAACTATTTCTTTGGTCATTTATTTATTGATTTAATAATTGTTTCGCCAAACACGAGGAGGCTTGGTATAGCAAAAAATCTCATGAAATTTGTTGAAGTTTTTTCAGAAAAGAAATTATTTTCTTCTACTAACAAATCAAATATTCTAATGCAAAAAGTATTTCAATCGCTAGGATATATTGAAAGTGGATTTATCGATCATTTGGATGAAGGAGATCCTGAAATTATTTATGTTAAATTAATAGATTAAACGATATTTTTGGTCATTTATTTTTTGAAGAAGAATAAAAATATTTTTATTACCCCAATTATCATTAGCCACGTCTAAATACCCATCTAAAATACTATATAAATTTAATTTCAACAGTTTCTCTAACTTAATTCGAAATAATCATATGTTAATAGTTAAATTTAAATATTTACTATTATTCACAATCATTACGAAAAAGTGTGTAAAAAGTCCAATGGATTGATTAATTTGTTACTTTAGGGCTAATCAGTATAAAAAAATTTTAAATACATTCTTCCTGTTATTCTATTTTTCCATGCATGATGAATAGTAATAATATATAAATGCTCCAATTATATCACTACAAGGAGTGGAAATATGGATTTTAAAAGGGAATTCATCTTAAAAACAAAAGCTATATATAAAGAAACTGTTACAGAAAATATGGCATACAGTAAGATGTGTGAGAAGTTCGAATCCTATTTTGTTGATTTAAGGGAGTCTTTAAAAAAGGAAATTGAAGTTTCGAATGGTGAATTTGAAATTATGATTGATAAAGATAATGTTATTGAGGTCTTATTAAATCAAAGAGAGTTAATAATTACGATTGATGATGCGGGAGTAGTGGTTAGTATTAAATATTTTGATGAGGTGCAAAATGAACAGGTTGAAAATAAGATTGATATAATTGAATATGATGGTGGGGCATATAAGAGTCAAGTATTTCAATCACCTATTACTAGAAATATAATCGATAATTATTTAGCAATTGCGTTTAGAGATGATTTGGAGAAGAGTTTTGAAAGTTATAGTGAATGATAAGGGGAATTCATTTTAAAATCATATGTTCTAGGTAACAAATAGTGTGTTAGAGCTTGGGATTTCCAAGCTCTTTTATTTTGGTTCATTCTTTGACTTGGAATCTTAAAACAGTTCTCAATTTATCAGGTTGTGTTTTTCTCGCATCAGAAATATAGATTTCTTTGTGTGTTTTTTGAACTCTTTGTAGTTTATTCTCCATACAGAACTCTTCCATTAATTTAAAAGTTCTTGGTTCGTCATCATAACTCCCGATGTGCATGGTTTGAACACATAAGCCTTCAGTAATCGATTCTAGTTTTATATTTGCTAACAGTGGATTTTTCTTTTTTTGTTTAAGTTGATCTAAAATGATGTATGTTAAATCTTCTGTAATAAAGTCGGGTTGTCTAATCATTAATTTATATAGTAGATGATCTTTATTTAAATAATCTAGTTTTCGACCTTCTTCATCTAAATCCCAGACACCTTCAAGAGGGAAGACTGTGTAATCAAAGTACCCTTCTGGAATAATGCCTTTTTTGGGCAACATTTTTATGGCATATGCTAACGAATAAAGTGATTCGACATTTTGTTTAAATAGTTCATTATTTGGATTGCCTTTGCCTTCAATCGTTATGTATTTAAATGGTGGTATTTTAATTTTATTAGGCTTACTTTTCGGTAAATAGATTTCTTTTAAACTTTTTCTCCACTCAAATTTACTCACTAAAAAAACTCCCTTTATAATATGTCAGTTTCATTTATTTTGTTATGAATATACTTAAAAAAAACAAAAAGCAATCACATAAATATGTCATTGCTTTTAAAAGGTTTAATGATATGTACGATAAACTCCGATTACTTTTCCTAAAATTGATACTTGTTTTAATAAAATAGGAAACAGGGCATCATTTTCAGGTTGAAGTCTAAAATGATCGCTTTCTTTATAAAAGCGCTTTACAGTAGCTTCACTATCCTCAGTCATGGCAACAACAATTTCTCCATTTTCAGCAGTGAACTGTTTTTTAACGATTACAAGATCGCCATTTAAAATACCAGCATTGATCATGCTATCTCCTTCTACTCGTAACATAAAAACTTGTTCGTTAGATGGAGCGACAGATGTCGGTAAAGGGAAATATTCTTCTACGTTTTCGACTGCAGTAATTGGAATACCTGCAGTTACTTTACCAATTACAGGAATGTTAATAATATCGTTATAGATTTCACTGTAAGATGCTTGTACTTCATTCACAACCGTAGCTGTATCGCCAAGAATCTCGATTGCACGCGGTTTCGTTGGGTCTCTTCGAATATAACCTTTTTGTTCAAGTCTCTCTAAATGACCATGTACTGTAGAACTTGAAGCTAAACCAACTGCCTCAGCAATCTCTCGAACTGAAGGTGGATAACCTTTAATTTTTACTTCATCTTTAATATAAGCTAAAATTTCTGCTTGCCTTTTCGATAGTTTGTTCATTCGAATTTCCCCCTTGCCTATAAAGTAGATAATACGTTCCTCTTTATTTTTTTCATTATATCATGATAGGATATGATATACAAACGTTAGTTCTATTTTTTGTTAAAGTAGTTTTCCTGTTCGTAAGGGGGGAACAGTTTATGATTGAAATTATTTATGCGAGAGTAAGCACAGCAATGGATTCAAAAGAAATATCATTAAATAGAACGATCCGAATTAGATGAACAGATGGGAATGTGTATTCTAGAAACAATAGGCGAACAGGTTAGTGGGTAAGAAGTAAAACAGTCAGTTTCAATTAAGGGAAGAGTACCCAAATGGTATTAGATATTTAAATTACTGTCTAGGATATTTACGAATAATTCATAGGATGAAGAGAATCGTGCGGATAGAAAACTTAACTATTTGTAGAAAATCTATTAAATACAATAAGAATAACGTTGTAGTGGTGTTTTAAGAGGAGTAGATAAAATGAAAGCAGTTATTTATTGCCGAGTTAGTACAGAAAAAAATACACAAGATACTTCATTAAAAAGACAAAGGGAAGAACTAGAAAAATTAGCAAATAGTAATAAACTTGATGTGATTAAGATAATTGAAGAAAGACATAGTGGCTTTGATATAGAACGTGAAGGAATTATTGAAGCTTTAGCAATATTTAAGGATAAGCAAGCTGAGATCTTACTTATACAAGATGATACCCGATTAGGAAGGGGACATTCGAAAATTGCACTTATCCATGAATTACGCAAAATGGCAATAAAAGTTTATACAATACAAGATCATGGGGAGATATCTTTATCAGATGCAGACTTAATGGTCTTGGAAATACTAAGTACAGTTGAAGAGTTTCAACGAAGAATTGCTAATTATAAAATAAGCAGGGGGATGCGTAGAGCTGTCGAGAATGGTTTTCAACCTCATAAGAATATATCAAATAATCATTTAGGAGGTAGGGAAAAAAAAGAATTGCCGGTTGAAGAAATAATAAATCTGAGAAATAAGAAACTAACTTTTCATGAAATAGCAGCTACATTACGAGGTTTAGGTTATGAAGTTAGTAGGGCAACTGTTCATAGAAGGTATAAAGAATATTTTGATGAACTAAATCAGCAATCTATTAAGAATTAAAGAAAATTAGAGATTGTCATTTAATAGTTTATCAGTTAGCTTTTTCTAATTATCAAAAAGAAATACATAATATAATTTAAATAGATTATTGGGTTGACCCATTAACCCAATCTATTTAATAATTAAATTTTAAAGTAAACACAAAGGGCATTAAAAATAATAAAAATACAACGAAGAGCTAAATTGATTGATTATAGCTGTCTTTCCATTCTTTCATTTGGATCTACAAAGATTTGTAGAAGCTAATGTTCTTGTGTTGATCCCGTTTAAATGCTTAAATTCCGGTAATATAGGTTTAATAGTTTATCATGAAATTGAGAGTTATAAACAGGCTTTTAAAACGAATTTTAGAGGTAATTTATAATATTAATTGGAAAAATAATATTATTTTAAGAATTTTATTTTATTATACTTACCAATACAATTAGTGCAGTATTTAATAAATTGATCGTCTTGTCATCACACAAAAGCGAGCTTAATCAATTTGAGACAAGGTTTCGCCCGTTTAGTAAATGGAATATTTCTTGAAAAATTGCAACAAATTTAGTTGCCATGGCCACCCAAAATAGAATTGTCATATTAAATTTCTGCTATTTCTATATTACATTTATGAAGTTAATGAAGGGTAGCGTTTTCAAAAAGTAGTTTAATAGACTCTTGAAATATTAAAACTGATAGACTAGTATATTAATATCTAATAAATTAAATATTAATTTGTTAACAATTAGTTAAGATGCCTTAGGGCTTAATTGGGAATCTGGTGCAATACCAGAACTGTCCCCGCAACTGTAAGTGTGGACGAAATAGACAAACCACTAAAAACGTTTATATGGACGTTACGGGAAGGGTCTAAAGTAGGAAGATACACAAGTCAGGAGACCTGTCTTAGCTTTTAAGTTTCGATTTCTTCGGGGGTTGAGAAGATGAAACGTTTGGACAAAAAAGATTGTTTATTAACTTTTTTTGTGCTGACGTTTTATCCGTTCAACTTATGTTGAACGGATTTTTTCGTTTATATGATTCTAATCATTTTAAATCCTTAAAGTATGTCACTAGAAGAAACAAGTCTTTTTAAAAATTGAATAAATTAGGATTGGTGCACTTTGAAAATTAGTGCTTAAAAGGGAAGTACGGTTTAAATCCGTCACGGTACCCGCCACTGTAAGGGGAGTTCTTTGCAGATGTCACTGAAGTAATTCGGGAAGACGCAATAGAATGATGAACCTAAGTCAGGAGACCTGCCTATACCTAATAGCTTTAATCAACCTACGGGAACATAGGTAGAAGTGCTGAACTTACATTGCTATTTTTTGTGTGTATTTAATTCTGCATCCCTATGTCCATAGGGGTGCTTTTTTTTGAAAAAATAAAAGGAGTGTGTGATATGACTACTTGGAATTTACAAGGGACGAAACACCATGTTTTGATTTGTAACGGTAGCAGCTGTATGAGAAAGGGTGGGGAGGAAGCAACACAAGCGATCCGGAATGAAATCACCAATTTAAGCTTAGATTCAATCATACATACAACAAGAACGAGATGTAATGGAAGATGCAAGGATGCTCCTGTTGCCATCGTCTACCCGTCAGGGACTTGGTATAAAAACGTAACCCCAGAAGTAGGAGCTACGATTGTTAAACGTCATCTGGCGGAAGGTCAATGCCTTCAAGAGCATTCAATCTATCAATATTCCGAAGATGGGTTCATACATCCAGAAGGGACGGAATGCATCGAAGGAGTACAAAAAGCGGTAAAAGAGAAGATTTAACAGTGGATAGTAATTGGATTCTAGTTTGAAATTGTGGAAGGTGGCGTAATAGTGTGAAAGGTAAATTATTGGTTATTGGTTTTGGCCCTGGTGATGAAAAACATATTACCAGACGGGCAAAGGAAGCAATCCAAGAAAGTGATATCATCATCGGCTACAAAACCTACGTTGATTTAATCAAGGGATTAATAGCTGGAAAACAAATCATCAGCACAGGAATGACTGAAGAAGTGAGCCGTGCCCAGGAGGCTGTAAAACAAGCTGAGCTCGGATACACGGTAGCTGTCATTTCGAGCGGTGATGCCGGTGTGTATGGAATGGCAGGACTTGTTTACGAAGTCCTAATTGAAAAAGGCTGGAAAAAAGACTCAGGAGTAAAAGTGGAGGTAATCCCTGGCATTTCTGCCATCAACTCCTGTGCTGCTTTACTAGGTGCGCCGGTCATGCATGATGCCTGTACGATCAGTTTAAGTGACCATTTAACACCTTGGAGCTTGATTGAGAGACGAATCGAAGCAGCCGCTCAAGCTGATTTTGTGATTGCCCTATACAATCCAAAAAGCGGGAGAAGAACACGGCAGATCGTGGAAGCTCAAAAAATTCTATTAAAATATCGCTCGCCAGACACCCCTGTAGGATTGGTAAAGAGTGCATACCGTGATAGTCAAAAAATCGTCTTAACCAATTTACAAGGGATGCTAGAACACGAAATTGGCATGTTAACCACTGTTTTAATTGGGAACTCTTCAACATTTTTCTACGATAATTTGATGATTACTCCACGCGGTTATCAGCGAAAGTACACATTAAATCAGGCAATTCAGCCGTTGAAACCGCATCAGCGTCTGCAAAAGGAAGCCGAACCATGGGCACTGGAGCAAATGGAAGATGTAACACTCGTAAACAAGAAACTAGTCAACCCCACCTCAGTGAAAGAGTCGTCAAGAGAGGTGGCTGAGGAAGCCTTGGAAATGATCCTTGGTGAGAAGACCTATGGACGAACCCAAGATCCAATTGTGAAGCAAGACTTTCAATCTATTTTTGAGGTAGCGGTAAGCCCTGGTGTCGCCAATAAAAAATTTACATCAGTTCAGATGGTCATTCTTTCCGAAATTGTCGGGGAAGAAGGAGTCATGGAATATACACAAGACCATTTTATGAAGCTGCAAATTGTAACCTCTAATCCTGATGAGATTATTGAAAAACTAACGGCAGCCAACTTTTTGATTGCTCCTGTTGGCGACGTATTAACCGTAAAAGCTTGCGATTTTTGTGACGGAGAAAAAAAGGATTCCATCTCTTATGCCGAGGAGCTTCAAGAAAGGCTTGGCGGCATGGAACTCCCAAAAGAATTGAAACTTGGTGTGAATGGCTGCGGCATGGCCTGTTATGGAGCCGTAAAAGAAGATATTGGCATTGTCTATCGTAAGGGAGCGTTTGATTTATTTATAGGAGCCAAGACAGCTGGACGAACTGCTCATCCTGGCCAAATGGTAGCTGAAGGAATCGCACCAGACATAATTGTCGGGGTCATAGAGGGGATTGTTCAAGAGTACAAACAAAAAGCTTATCCAAATGAACGTTTCTATAAATTTTTTAAACGGGTCAAAGAGGTTCAAGGTTTTGTGTACCAGGATATCACACCAAATCTTCAAATCGAAGCTGCTGTATGCGGGGAATAAAGGTGAGAAGACTAGCGGTTAATTGAATGGTAAGGAATTTACAAACAAAGGGGAGGAAATATTTTGAAAGCAATTTTATTTGTGGGGCATGGAAGTAAAGATCAAGAGGGAAATCAGCAGGTTCGCGAGTTCATCGGTGAGATGAGAAAGACTTGGGAAGGTTCTTTTCTAGTCGAGACGAGTTTTTTAGAATTTGAACGACCAACAGTGAATCAAGGCATCGATCTTTGTGTGGAGAAAGGAGCCGACCATATTGTCGTGATTCCGATTATGCTCTTACAGGCAGGACACTCCAAAATTCATATTCCAGCAGCTATTGATGAGGCAAAGAATAAATATCCGCTTGTTCAATTTACTTATGGCCGACCAATTGGTGTTCATGAGGAAACATTTGAAATTCTAAAAACTAGACTAATAGAAATTGGCGAGAATTTAGAATCCATTGAAGAAGATACGGCTGTCCTTTTGTTAGGGCGGGGCGGAAGTGATCCCGATGCGAATAGTGATTTATATAAAATTGCTAGATTACTATGGGAAAAAACAAACTATAAAATCGTCGAACCTGCTTTTATGGGGGTGACCAATCCTTTAGTGAATGAAGGGATTGAGCGCTGTATTAAGCTTGGAGCAAAAAAAGTAGTAATACTGCCTTACTTTTTATTCACTGGCATCCTGATTAAACGGTTAGAAGATATGATGCTTCCTATTCAAAATCAATATTCAACTGTAGAAATTCAGTTGGCTGACTATTTTGGTTATCATCCAAAACTACAGGCGATTTTAATCGGTCGTGTGGAAGAAGCCTTACGTGACGAGGTGAAGATGAACTGCGATACTTGCCAATACCGTATTAATGTCATGGAACATATCGATCATCACCACCACCATGATCATGACCACGATCATCATCACGGTCATGAACATCACCATCATGACGATGACAATCACCATGATCACGAACATGTAGTACTAAAGGCTGGAGATAGAGGATGATCTTCGTGTTAGCCGGAACAAGTGATGCAAGAGCCCTTGCTTTAGAAATAAAAAAGGAGGGGTTCGATCTCCTGGCCTCAGTTGTCACAGAAAATGCAGCAGTTGAATTAAGGGAGTCAGGTATTTGTGTTCAAGTAGGAAGATTAACGGATGTAGACATGGTGGAGTTGATTAACACAAAAGGGATCCGAGCACTTGTCGATGCCAGTCATCCGTTTGCGGAAGAAGCTTCCAAAAACGCAATCAAGGCGGCCGAAACGGCGGGAATCCCCT
This sequence comes from Gottfriedia acidiceleris, assembly GCF_036421055.1. Classification (GTDB taxonomy): domain Bacteria; phylum Bacillota; class Bacilli; order Bacillales; family Bacillaceae_G; genus Gottfriedia; species Gottfriedia acidiceleris_C. Next base: position 386,289 of record NZ_JAZGQS010000001.1, read on the forward strand.
ATGTTAGATATGAACGGGAGTCACAAAAATTCCAATATGACAAAATGAAAGTCGTCGAAAGCTATGAGAAAGCTGCCGAACTTGCTTTGACCAATAAAGGCGTGGTGATGTTGACGACAGGTAGCAAGACGCTTCAAATTTTCACAGAAAAGCTATTAGGAAACCCGGACATTCGTTTAATCGCCAGAATGCTGCCTCGTGTGGATAATATGGAAAAATGTGAGCAACTAGGGCTGCCACAGAAAAATATTATTGCGATCCAGGGTCCATTTTCAAAAGAGTTCGACAAAGCTCTATATAAGCAATATGGTGTGTCATTAATGGTGACTAAAGAGAGCGGGAAAGTCGGATCTGTCGATGAAAAGGTGGAAGCCGCCAAGGAATTGGGGATTGAGGTTATTCTAATTGGCCGCCCGAAACTGAATTATGGCACCGTCTATGCTAATTTTATCGATGTCATCGCAGAATTACATAAAAAGATTGGTTCCATACCAATTGTCACAACTAAACAATCATTTTAATACAGGAGTGAGAGAAATGGATTTTCGTACCGAATTTAAACCGTTAACCGTCCAACCGGAACAGATTGAAGGCAGAAGTTTTGAAATGATAAATGAAGAAATTGGGGAGCACCCTTTTACTGAGGAGCAGTATCCAGTTGTTCAGCGTATCATTCATGCATCTGCTGATTTTGAACTTGGGCAAAGTGTCCTTTTCCATCCTGACGCTATCCAGTCCGGTATTCAAGCGATTCGGAGCGGGAAAATGGTAGTTGCAGATGTTCAAATGATTCAAAGCGGAGCAAATAAAGCACGAATTCAAAAATTTGGAGGAGAAATTAAAGTCTATATTTCTGATCCGGATGTCATCCAGGAAGCCAAAAGGCTGAATACAACAAGGGCGATTATTTCGATGCGCAAGGCCATCAAAGAAGCAGATGGCGGTATTTTTGCCATTGGGAATGCTCCAACCGCCTTACTCGAACTTATCCGCCTGATTAAAGAGGGAGAAGCAAAACCTGGTCTTGTCATTGGATTGCCTGTTGGGTTTGTTTCTGCGGCAGAGTCAAAAGAAGAACTAGCTAAGCTCGATATCCCATTCATCACCAATATAGGCAGGAAAGGTGGCAGTACCGTAACGGTTGCTGCATTAAATGCCATTTCCATTATGGCTGAACGGGGATAACCCATGCAGGAAGTACCAAAAGGAAAGCTGCGGGAAGGATATACAACTGGGGCCTGTGCAACAGCAACCACTAAAGCAGCGCTGACGGCATTAATTACGAGTGAACCACAAACAGAATCAACGATTTACTTGCCCGTCAAGCGGTTTGCAACCTTCCAGATAGAAAGTTGTGATGTAACGGACCAATCGGCTACCGCTAGTACGATTAAAGATGCGGGAGATGACCCAGATGCCACCCACGGGGCTTTGATTGTTTCTACTGTGTCATGGCTCGATGAACCAGGCATCGTGCTTGATGGGGGAATTGGGGTTGGCCGCGTCACAAAGGACGGCTTGCCCGTTCCTGTCGGAGAGGCAGCGATTAATCCTGTTCCTGCTAAGATGATTCGAGAGACGGCCCAAGGGGTATTAAATGAATTCGGAATTACAAGAGGCATTAAAATCGTTATTTCCGTACCAGCCGGTGAAGAAATTGCTAAAAAAACACTCAATGGACGTTTAGGAATCATTGGTGGGATTTCTATTCTCGGAACTCGCGGGATTGTCGTTCCTTTTTCCACAGCCGCATATAAGGCCAGTATCATCCAGGCTATTAGTGTTGCTCGAGCTGGTGGCTGCGAGCACGTTGTCATTACAACAGGTGGGCGGAGCGAGAAAAATGCCATGAAAAAATTCCCCGAGCTGGCAGAGGAAGCTTTTATTGAAATGGGTGACTTTGTTGGGTTTACCCTTAAACAATGTAAGAAGCAAGGGGTAAAGAGAGTTTCGATGGTTGGTATGATGGGGAAATTCTCAAAAGTGGCAATGGGGATCATGATGGTCCATTCGAAAAGTGCCCCGATCGATTTTAATTTTTTAGCAGAGGTGGCAAGCCGTACCGGTGCTGATGCTACCCTAGTCGAGGAAATTCGAACTGCTAATACGGCATCACAGGTTGGTGATTTGATGACAGCACAGGGTCATCTATCCTTTTTCGAAATGCTTAGCGACCTTTGCTGCCTCGCTGCGTTAAAGGAAGTCAATGGCGGGATGGACATTGATACGACCCTATATACCATGAAGGGACAATTGTTAGGAGAGGCGGTGCGAAAGAGTGACATCAATTAAAATAATCGGCATTGGGGACGAAGGGAAACTCAGCCTGCTTCCGATGTACGAAAAGTGGATTAATGAAAGTGAACTATTAATAGGAGGAAAGAGACAGCTTTCTTTTTTTCCTGAATTCGCTGGAGAAAAAATGGCGATTGAAGGCGGACTTAATTCTCTAGTGGAACAGTTGCAAACGGAGACAAGAAACGTAGTAATTCTAGCATCCGGAGACCCGTTGTTTTATGGAATTGGAAGCTATTTATCTTCTAAAATCGATTTGGCTATTTATCCATATTTAAGTTCAATCCAGCTTGCTTTTGCCAGAATGAAAGAAAGATGGCAGGATGCTTATTTTACTAGTGTGCATGGCAGGAGTATAAAAGGTCTGGCACAGCGAGTCGATGGGAAAAAAACAGTCGCAATCTTAACCGACACAGAAAATTCTCCAAATAAAATCGCTCAGTATTTGCTTTCTTTTGGAATGACTGAATATGAGGCATTTGTGGGCGAGAACCTTGGCAGTGACAAGGAACGATGCCGCTGGTTTACTCTTGCTGAAATGAAGGATGAAGAGTTTTCACCGCTCAATGTAGTAATTCTTAAGAAAAAGGGTGTAAGCCCGCATTGGCCGATTGGCATTGACGATTCGGAATTTTTACAGCGTAAACCAGATAAGGGCTTAATTACTAAAAAGGAAATTCGCACACTTAGCGTAAGTGCCCTAAGGTTAAAAGAAGATAGCACAGTTTGGGATATTGGAACATGCACTGGTTCTGTTGCGATTGAGGCAGCGAAATGCGCCAGGGAAGGACAAGTTTTTGCTATCGAAAAGAACGAGGGTGACCTAGAAAACTGTAAGCAAAATTTAGCCAAGTTCCGTGTAGATGCAACACTCGTCCATGGAAAAGCACCAGAGGGATTAGAAACCTTCCCCGATCCTGATGCGGTTTTTATTGGCGGGACTGCAGGCGGGATGGAAGACATTTTGGATATTTGCTGTAGCCGCTTGAAAGCGTGTGGGCGTATTGTCTTAAATGCTGTTACTATTGAAAATCTTTCAGAAGCGATGCTTTTGTTTAAAGAGCGGGGCTATGATACGAACATTACTCTTGCTCAAATAGCCAGAAGTAAGCCCATTTTGAATCTGACAAGATTTGATGCATTAAATCCGATTTACATAATTGAAGCTTGGCGCAAGGAAGGGGAGTAAACATGTTAGGTACATTATACGGCCTTGGGGTAGGCCCAGGGGATCCAGAGCTCATTACCGTGAAGGCGTTTCGTAAATTAAAGGAATCACCAGTGATTGCGTATCCAAAGAAGCAAAAGGGAAGCAAAAGTTATGCCCATCGAATCATTGATGTTTATTTTCAGCCGAATGAAAAAGAAATGCTGGGACTTGTCTTTCCTATGACAAAGGATCCAGCCACATTAGAAAGAAAATGGACGGAAACCGTTGAAAATGTATGGGAGAAGCTGCAGGAGGGAAAGGATGTCGCTTTTGTAACTGAAGGGGACCCTCTTTTATACAGTACGTTTATTCATATGATGCGTTTAATGCAGGAGAAGTATCCGCAAGTTCCGATTGAAGTTGTTCCGGGGATTTCATCCATTAATGGGGCGGCTTCTAGGCTTGGAATTCCATTGGCAGATGGGGATGAACATGTGGCGATTGTTCCTGCACGGGATGACTACGAAACGATGAAAAAAGTCATTCAAGACAATGATTGTGTCATTTTTATTAAAGTAGCAAAAGTGATTAATTTAATGCTAGAAGTATTACGTGATTTAGATTTGCTTGATAAGGCTTCTGTCGTCACAAAGGTAACATCTAATGAAGAAATTATTTGGAGGGCAGATGAGCTAAAAGGAGCGGAGCTTGAATATTTAACATTAATGGTGGTGAGAAAATGAAGCTTTATATCATTGGCGCAGGACCGGGCGATCCTGATTTAATTACGGTAAAAGGTCTGCAGCATCTTCAGGAGGCAGATGTCATTCTATATGCGGATTCTCTTGTAAACGAAGACTTAATTGCTAAAGCAAAACCTTCTGCAGAAATATTGAAAACCGCCGGGATGCACTTAGAAGAAATGGTTGACGTCATGGCCGAGAGAATCCTGCAAGGGAAAAAGGTCGTTCGTGTACACACGGGCGATCCGGCTGTCTATGGGGCGATTATGGAACAAATCGTTTTGTTAAAGAAGAGAGGTATCGAAATAGAGATTGTTCCAGGTGTGAGCTCTGTGTTTGCTGCCGCCGCGGCCGCTCAAGCTGAACTGACGATTCCTGATTTAACGCAAACCGTGATCCTGACAAGAGCCGAGGGTAGGACACCTGTACCAGAATTTGAAAAGCTGGCGGATTTAGCAAAACATCATTGCACGATTTCGCTTTTCTTAAGTGCGACGTTAACGAAGAAACTTGTAAAGGAATTGACCGGGGCAGGCTGGAGCAAGGATACTCCTGTTGCGGTTGTTTATAAAGCGTCGTGGCCGGATCAAAAAATTGTCCGGACCACTCTGGAACACTTGGATGAGGATATGCGGGTAAACGGGATTCGTAAACAGGCAATGATTTTAGCCGGATGGGCGCTAGATGAAAACATCCACGAACAAGATTATCGTTCCAAGTTGTATGACAAAACATTTACACACGGATTCCGCAGGGGGGTAGAATCGTAATGATCGAGCTCCAAGAAGCGCAAAGGGCGGTCATAAAGCAGAAGGGGGACTATGCGGTTGTCGCCATTACAAAGCATGGGGTCGAACTGGCCCGCAAGCTGGGACATTCGTTTCAAAATGCCGATGTGTACTATATGGCGAAGTTTGAACGAGGAGATGAGAAGAACAAGGATATCCAGTTATTTACCGGAAGCGTTCGTCTTCTTCTACCCTCTCTTTTCGAGGCCTATAAAGGGCTGATTATCATTATTTCCCTTGGAGCCGTGGTACGAATGATTGCCCCTATTTTAAAGGATAAAAAAACAGATCCTGCGGTTGTCGTTATCGACGATAAGGGCGAACATGTGATCAGCGTACTATCAGGCCATATCGGCGGTGCTAATGAACTAACAAAAGAAGTGGCGGCCACTCTACAGGCCCGTCCCATTATTACGACAGCTTCAGATGTACAGGAAACGATTGCGGTTGATTTGTTCGGAAAACGATTTGGTTGGATTTGGGACTCTGCTGATAAGCTGACACCCGTTAGCGCTTCAGTTGTAAACGAAGAAAAAATCGCCGTGGTTCAGGAGTCAGGCGAAAAAGACTGGTGGCCATATGAACGGCCGCTACCAGAAAATATTCAGCCCTATTCATCGATCAAAGAAGCGCTGGCACAAAAGCCAGATGCTGCCTTAGTAGTAACCCATCGGAATTTATCAGAAGACGAAACGGACATCTTACATAATGGTGTTTTATATCGACCAAAGGTGATCGTCCTTGGGGTGGGCTGCAACCGCGGTACCACTGCAGCGGAAATCGAAGCAGTAATCGACGAAACGCTTGAGGAATTAAGGTTTTCAAAAAAAAGTGTTAAAGCGGTTTGCACAATTGATTTAAAAAAGGACGAAGTGGGACTGCTCGAGGTGGTGAATAAAAACTTCTGGGAGTTTATTTATTACACACCAGCTGAATTGAATTCCATTAAACTTCAGAACCCTTCTGAAACGGTCTTTAAATTTACCGGTGCATACGGCGTCAGTGAGCCGGCTGCTTTATTGTACAGCAAAGCGGAACATCTAACGTTGATGAAGAAGAAATCAGGTAATGTCACCATATCCGTAGCGGTGATTCCCTATTGAGAGAGGAGGGAAATAAAATGTCTACTCGTAGACTTGTGATTGCAGGGACAGGCAGCGGTGTCGGAAAAACAACGCTGACAATCGGGCTGATGTCTGCTTTAAGGAAAAAGGGCTATACTGTCCAGGGCTTTAAATGCGGTCCAGATTATATCGACCCGACCTATCATACAGCCGTCACGGGGAGAACGTCAAGAAACATTGACAGCTGGATGCTCAACCACGAGATGGTTAAAGAAATTGTCAACCGTTCAAGTAATGGGGCAGATATTTCCGTCATCGAAGGAGTAATGGGATTCTTTGATGGGAAAAATCCTCTAACTAATACAGGATCAACTGCCGAAATTAGTCTCGTCACCGAAAGTCCGGTCATTTTGGTCGTGAATTGTGCCAGCATGGCCCGTAGTGCGGCGGCCATTGTGAAGGGATTTCAAACGTTTCTTAAGGAAGCCAATATAGTCGGGGTGATCGCCAATAGGGTAGGTAGCGAACGGCACTTTCAAATCGTTAAAACCGCGATTGAGCAAGAATGTGGTATTCCCGTCCTTGGCTATCTGAAAAGAAACGAGGAACTCTCGATTCCGGAACGGCATTTAGGATTAATACCATCTGTTGAACGGGGAGAATTGAATCCATTTTTTGATCAACTAGGTGATTTAGTCCTTGAAACCGTTGATATAGATTCTATATATGACTTGGCACAAGCCCCCCTTTTAAAGATAAAAGAATCTCAGTTTAAAAGAGCAGAGCAGTCAATTGTAAAAATTGCAATCGCACGAGATGCCGCTTTTAATTTTTACTATCAGGAAAACCTCGACATGTTAGCAGCTTCTGGAGCCGAGCTAATCGAGTTCTCTCCATTAAAAGGTGAATGCCTGCCGGAACAAGTCGATGGCTTGTATATCGGTGGCGGTTTCCCAGAAGAATTTGCCGAGGAGTTGACAAAACAGACAGAGGTAAAAAACTCGATTCGAACTGCAATTGAAAAAGGATTACCAACCTTGGCGGAATGCGGCGGGTTTATGTACTTAACTGAATCGTTGGAAACAACTGATGAAACGAGTTACAAAATGGTCGGAATCATTCCTGGAAAGGTGAAAATGCAGACAAAACTAGCTGCTTTAGGATACCGGGAAATCACTGCAGTAGAAGAAAATTTCTTGTTAGCGGGAAACCTGAGTGCAAGAGGTCATGAATTTCACTATTCCACCTTTCATTCGAGAACGGTTTTTGAACCGGCCTACCAAACGAAAGGAATGCGCGGGTTTAAGCAGGAGGGATATCGGAAAGGTAATTTAATTGCAGGTTATACACATTTTCATTTTGGTTCTTGCCCTGAGATGGTGGAAAATTGGGTGAAGAAATGTAAGGAGTTTAAACAAAATGACTAAAGCTCTTCCAATTATGTTTCAAGGTACCAATTCGGATGTCGGCAAAAGTGTTGTCGTGACCGCCTTTTGCCGGATTTTCGCCCAAGACGGATATAAAACGGTCCCGTTTAAATCACAAAATATGGCGTTAAATTCCTATATCACAGTGGATGGAAAAGAAATCGGCAGAGCACAGGGAGTTCAGGCCGAAGCAGCACGTATTCAGGCAACCACCGATATGAACCCCATTCTACTAAAGCCGAACCGGGATAACCAATCCCAAATTGTCGTCCATGGTAAACCATTTAAAAATATGGAAGCAGGAAGGTACCGCCAGGAATTCTTTCAAACGGGATTGGAACTTATTCAACAATCACTGTCCACCCTTTCCCAAAATTATGAACGAATTGTCATTGAAGGGGCTGGTAGTCCGGCTGAGATTAATCTAAATGACCGAGAAATGGTTAATATGAGGGTCGCCAAAATGGCGGATGCCCCTGTGATTTTAATTGGGGATATCGAAAAAGGCGGAGTGTTTGCTAGTTTAGTAGGAACTCTTCAGCTGATGGAACAAGAGGACCGCGATCGTGTAATTGGTGTAATTATCAATAAATTCCGCGGTGATCTCAGCCTGCTAGAATCTGGATTAACGTGGTTTGAGGAGTATACAGGAAAACCCGTTCTAGGCGTGATTCCTTATATAGAAAATCTAAATATTGATGCCGAGGATTCCGTGATTTTAAATCAATATACATCTACTCAAAATACTGAAAAAGAATTGGATATCGCGGTGATTCAGTATCCGAAAATCTCCAATTTCACAGATGTTGACCCGTTTTTTGTTGAGCCAGATTGTCATGTCCGTTTTATAACGAGAGCGGATCAATTACATCAACCAGATTTAGTCATACTCCCAGGTAGCAAGAATACAATAGAAGATTTGATTTTTTTACGAAAGAGTGGTATCGCTCAAAAAATAGCAGATTTACTTAAAAGGAAACACACTGTTCTTTTTGGAATCTGCGGCGGCTATCAAATGCTCGGTGATAGAATCGATGATCCGCTTGCGATTGAGTCTCTCCATAAAGAAATCGAAGGTCTTCAGTTACTGCCAATTGAAACTACCATTACGAAAGAAAAGACAACAATTCTATCAAATGGGAAGTTGCATCTATTCGGAAAAAACTTTCATGTGACAGGTTACGAGATTCATATGGGTGAAACCGTGTCCACAGGAGCGTCCCAAAGTCTTATTTTTACAAATGAAAAATGGGATGGTTGCCATTCCCCAGACGAAACCATTATTGGCACTTATTTTCATGGGATATTCCATAATGATGAATTTCGTGGGGAATTACTCAATCAGCTCCGCTGTAAAAAGGGATTAGAGCCCATCTATATGCGCCCATCTTTTAACCAATTGAGGGAAGAAGCATTTGACCGGCTGGCAGAACATGTAAGGAGACACACTAAACTGGATGTTATTGAACAATTAATGAAGGATTATCAAGAAAGGAAAACCCCAAATGAATAGTATAATAACAGGAATTCAGCCTATTGACAGAGAAATGGGAAGGCAAGTTCGACAGTATATCAATACGTTAACTAAACCTGCGGGTAGTTTGGGGAGATTAGAGGAATTAGCCATTCATCTGTCGGAAATAACATCTGAAGCATTCCCGGTCGTGTCACCACCCGGTGTAATAGTTTTTGCCGCTGATCATGGTGTAGTCGAAGAAGGGGTGTCCGCTTTCCCGCAAGAAGTTACCGTGCAAATGGTCAAAAACTTTTTAAACAGCGGTGCCGCCATCAATGTTTTTAGCCGGCAAATCGGAGCCATGTTTGAAGTCGTCGATATTGGTGTGGCAGCAGATATTGAAGCCGACGGGTTTGTGAATCGAAAAATTCGCTATGGAACCAACAATTTTTGCCAACAGGATGCTTTAACAAGAGCAGAGGCTGAACAAGCCATCGCCGTTGGCTATGAACGGGCAGAACAGATGATTCAGCAGGGAATCAAATGCCTAATTGTTGGTGAAATGGGAATCGGTAATACGTCGTCAAGCAGCGCGATTGCAGCGGTTTTAAGTGGGGAGAAAATCGATTTACTAGTCGGCCAAGGTACAGGGATTGCACAAGAAAAAATTCGTCATAAACAAGAGGTTATCACGAGGGCGCTAAAGGAAAGAAACCCTGACAGGAAGGATCCCATCGATATCTTAGCAAAAATTGGCGGTTTGGAAATAGCTGGAATGACAGGTGCAATGCTCTCCGCTGCACAAAACCGGATTCCGATATTGGTAGATGGGTTTATTTGCACAATTGCAGCTCTTTTGGCAAGGGAAATCTGTGAGACAGCAGCTGAGTATATGATTGTCGGCCATCGTTCTGTCGAGCCTGGACATGAAGTTGCGCTACAGTTATTAGGCAAGAAGCCACTACTTGATTTAGATTTACGGTTAGGAGAAGGAAGTGGGGCAACAGTGGCTTTTCCAATCTTACACTCAGCAACACTAATGCTGAAAGAAATGGCCACCTTTGCATCGGCGGGAATTTCAAATGAGTAATTTAGGATGGAGCGAGAAGATGACAAATGGAAAAGTGTATCTAGTTGGTGCTGGACCAGGTGACCCTAAGCTGATTACGGTTTACGGGATGGAGTGTATCCAAAAGGCGGATGTGATTTTATATGACCGCTTAGTAAATGAGGAACTGTTGAAGTATGCAAAGACTGAGGCAGAGTTAATATTTTGTGGAAAACAGCCAGGAAAACATCAGCTCATTCAAGATCAAATTCACGAGCTGTTAGTTGAAAAAGCTAGTCAAGGTAAGACTGTTACAAGATTAAAAGGAGGCGATCCTTGCGTTTTCGGCCGTGTCGGTGAAGAAGCGGAAATTCTTGCAGAACATGGGATTCACTATGAAATAGTACCGGGTATTACAGCTGGTATTGCAGCGCCTGCTTATGCCGGAATTCCGGTGACCCACCGCGATTATGCTTCCACATTTGCGATTGTCACTGGCCACGGTCGTGCGGAAAAGGATGAGGATCAAATAAATTGGTCAGCTCTCGCTCAAGGAATCGATACAATTGCCTTTTATATGGGAATTGGGAATTTACCTTATATCGTTTCGCAATTAATAGAGAACGGAAAAAGTCCCGATACGAAAGCAGCCATTATCCAATGGGGGACCACCTCCAAGCAGAAAACTGTGACTGGAAGTTTAAAGGATATCGAAGTCCGGGTCCAAGAAGCCGGGATTACTCATCCAGCGATTGTTCTTGTGGGTGATGTGGTCGGTCTTCGCGAGAAAATAAGCTGGTTTCAAGAAGCAGAAGAAAAACAATTAGTTGGAATAGGGAGGGTCTAAGATGTCAATTTTAGCGGAAATCAAAAACCGAAGAGCGATCCGTGATTATGCGGCTCGAGAGGTCGAGGACCAAAAGATTCACACTTTATTAGACGCAGCGACATGGGCACCGAATGACCGCATGCGTGAACCATGGAGCTTTTATGTGATTAAAGGCGAAGCAAAAAAACGATATGAAGCGTTGGCCTATGAATATCTACTCGAACGCTTTCCAACCAAACCAAATTTAATCGAAAGCTCCTTAAAGGTACTAAAAACAACACCGGTCCATATTGTCGTTACCGCTGACATCGTTCCAGACGACAAAGAGGCATCTGCCGATAATGAATATGCCGTATGCTGTGCGATCCATTCGATGTGGCTTACTGCCAAAGAATTGGGATTAGGTCTGGTCTGGAGGACAAGGGGAGTGGGACTTGTTCGTGACCAACGAATGTACGAGTTTATTGGCTCACCCGATAATAAGAAAATCATCGGAAATTTGTTTATCGGTTATCCCGATCCAGAAGTATTAAAAAAAGCGAAGGTGCCGGCTCGGACATCCTTTAAAGAAAAGACAGTCTGGCTGTAATGAGGAGTGAAGCGGATGGAAGAGCTAATTGAAAACAAAGCTAAGCGCGGTCTGACATTAGTATACACAGGTGATGGAAAAGGAAAAACGACGGCAGCACTTGGGCTTGCAGTTCGTGCCGCTGGCCGGGGAAAACGTGTGCTCATGATTCAATTTATTAAATCGCCTGAACGAACGTACGGGGAAAAAATTACGTTTGAAAAAATAGGGATTGAAATCGTGCAGACAGGAATCGGCTTTACGTGGACGAAAACACCAGACGAACACAGAGAAGCTCTAAAAACCGCGTGGTCATTTACGAAAGAAAAGGTCCAATTTGGAGGGTATGATGTTGTCATTTTAGATGAACTAAATAATGCTCTTGCGATTGATAAATTCATGATTGACGATGTCCTTCCTTTAACAGAAGTAATTGAATTGATCCAGCAGCGCCCAAAGGGGATGCATTTGGTGATTACCGGACGATCAGCCAAAGAGGAAATCATCACTTGTGCGGATTTAGTTACCGAAATGAAACCTATAAAGCATTATTATAATGAAGGAATTCCTGCCGTGAAGGGAATTGAGTTTTAATGGTCTATCTTGAAAAATTTGGACATGGTGGGGATTTACTGACAGCCAAACAATTGTTTGGTAAAAATTTATTGCAGCTACTAGATTTTAGTGCCAATATCAATCCACTCGGTCCACCTATTAGTGTAATTAAGTTGATAAAGGAGCAACTGGAATCGATCGTCCATTATCCCGATCCCGCCCATCGTGTTCTCAAACAAAAATTGGCGGAAAAACACTCCGTTTCACCAACACAGATTTTGATAGGAAATGGAGCAGCAGAGTGTATCGGCCTTGCGATTTTAGGCTTGCAGCATGAAACAGTGGGAGTCGTATATCCTTGCTTTTCAGAATACGAACAGCTTGCTAGAGCATATGGTGCTACCATCAAGTCATTGGTCGGCAGGGAAGAAAATAATTATAAGCCTGATCAATCGGATTTCCTTCAATTAATAGCAGAAACCGATCTTGTATTTGTTGGACATCCCAACAATCCTACTGGTGTCATATATTCGAGGGATGAACTTGTCGAGATGGCAGAACAGGCAAAGAGGAAAAATACATATTTGATAATAGACGAGGCTTTTATTGACTTTCTTCCAATTGAAACACGAATCACGCTTCTTTCAGATTTACAACGTTGGAAACAGGTAATCCTAGTTCGCTCGATGACAAAGTTTTATGCGATCCCTGGTCTTAGGCTTGGGTATTTGGTGGCCGATCCAACCCTGATATTAAAGCTACAGGCGAAACAAGTAACCTGGAGTGTCAACCAAATGGCCCTATTGGCAGGAGAAGCGGTACTAAACGAAAAGGTATACGAAGAAGCAACGATTAGCCTAATTCAGGAGCAAAGAAGCTATGTCAAACTAGCCATTGAAGAGAAGCTTGGGTGGAAGGTTTTTCCAGGTCAAGCGAATTTTCTGTTAGTTAGAATAACATCTGACATCACGGCAACTGAATTACAGTGGCGCATGGGTCATAAAGGAATCTTAATACGTTCCTGTAACATGTATCCGGGGCTAACGGATCAAGATTTCCGGATTGCGATTCGAACGGAAGAAGAAAATCAATGCTTGATTCGAGCCTTAATTGAAGTAAGCATAGAGGTGAATTTATCATGCCCCTAACCTATGTCACTGGAGGAATTCGCTCCGGAAAGAGTGAATTTGCGGAACGCTTGGCATTCAGTCATGAAGACCGAGTCCTTTATGTTGCCTTCGGAGTTCAAACCGATCAAGAAATGGAAAAAAGAATAGATAGCCATAAGAAGCGTCGCCCAGCTGAATGGGGCGTATTAGAAGAGCCGAACGAACTTACTTCCGTTCAATCGGTCTATCAAGACTACGATGTTATTTTAGTTGATTGTATTTCTTCGTGGCTGTCCAATCAATGCATGTGGTTAACAGATCAGGAACTGAAGGAAGAAAACAAGAAAAGTAGTTTAATAGAGGAAGTGGAACTTTGGATTAAGGTGATAAAAGAAAATCATCAGCATGTCATTGTCGTTTCAAATGAGGTAGGTCTTGGTGGTGTCGCCTTATCGCCGTTGGGGCGTTTTTTCCAGGATGTTCTAGGGAAAATCAATCAATTATTGGCAGCCGAAGCAGATGAAGCTTACACCGTCTTTTCCGGTCTGCCATTAAGGCTGAAATAATGAATGCTTCCCTAGCAACCCTGATGTTACTCACTAGCATTTTCTTTTTCGAAGATAGAGGTTTCAACAATCGATTGGAAAATAAGCCCTGTTTATTTTCATTGATGGGATTGTTAATTGGCTGCTTTGTTATGTGGCCACATGTGAAGTAGTAAGGAATCAGGAGGGCTTTAAAATTCGATGTTTGTTCATGCCATTTATATTATTATTGCTTATCTTATTGATCGAATCATTGGTGACCCCAAAAAGCTACTACATCCGGTGGTCATCATTGGAAAGTCGATTAGTCGTTTGGAAAAAGCGATTCGTTTTTTCACTAGAAATGAAAAGTATTGTAAACTGGCAGGACTCTTATTTCCTATTTTGATTGGTGGCGGTAGCTATATAATCGTAGTTTTGCTACTTTACGGCCTCAATCAGTTTAATCATATTTTTGCCGTCATTACAGAAATTTGGTTAATTTCTACGACGATTGCGACAAAAGGATTGGCTGATGCAGGGTTGGAAGTATTCCAACACTTGAAAAATCAGGATATAAGGGCTGCAAGAAAAAGTCTGGGAATGATAGTCGGACGAGATACAGAAAAACTAGGGGAAAGTGAAATTTCGAGGGGAGCAGTGGAAACGGTAGCCGAAAACATTGTCGATGCCATTATATCACCGTTATTCTTTGCCCTTATTGGGGGTGCCCCACTTGCAATGTTGTACCGAGCGGTAAATACGTTAGATTCGATGGTAGGATATAAGAATGAAAAATATAGAAACCTAGGCTGGGCCTCGGCCCGACTAGATGATCTATTAAACTATTTGCCTGCCCGGTTGACATTTGGAATGATGCTGCTTGCTTGTTCGATTAATCGTCTCGATGTACTAGGTGCTTGGAAAATGATGAAACGCGATGCTAAACTTCATCCGAGTCCAAATAGCGGTTACCCAGAGGCGACAATCGCAGGAGCGCTTCAGATACAACTTGGAGGAACGAATTATTATTTCGGTAAAGTCTCAAAACGGGCAAAGATGGGGGACCCATTACGGAAGATTGAAGCAGATGATATTTTACTTACAGTAAGAGTTATGAAAACAACCTCCATTATTTGTGTCGTGTTATTTATGTTACTTTCGATAATAGTGGAGCTATGCATGAAGTACGGGATAGGAGCCTGAACAATGAAACTAGGAAGAGGAAGCTGCAATGGCACATTTGGAGAATTGGTCCAAGGTGTTATGGAAGAGCGTCCATTTTTAATCACATTGCCCATCAGGAGTTTACGAAGTGAGGCTAGATTTGTTCCAGACTCAGACATTTCCCACATAAAGGTCGTAAATTCCAAAATGAAAGCGAAGAAAGCGGGGGAAAACCTACTCCAACTTTTTGGAATAAAAGGGGGCGGGTATCTCGAAATAAATTCCAATATCCCTTGCGGCAAGGGGATGGCGAGTAGCTCGGCGGATATTGTTGCATCATTAAGAGCGATTGCTGACAGCTATCGTATTACTCTTACAAATGAAATGATCTCGATGATTGCCACAAAGGTGGAACCTACTGATGGAGTAATGTATGAGGGAGTCGTGGTCTATGAATATATTCACGGTCAACTGATTACTAGCTTTGGGTCCATACCCCCATTCATTCTCGTTGGTTTCGATTTTGGGGGTATGATCAACACAATAGAATTTAATGAAGTTCCGAAAGTGTACAGTCAGGACGATCAACAGCAATTTATTAAAGCTTTTGATCTGGCTAGAAAAGGGTTTAAGGAAAAAAATATAACGTATATTGGAGAGGCAGCAACCATCAGTGCCCGGGTGAATCAAAAAATATTGCCAAAACCTGTTTTTCCTCTATTAGAACAGTTGGCCGATCGCTATCATGGCGGAATCGTTGTCGCCCACAGTGGAACAGTTGCGGGTATTATACTAGATGGAAATCTTCCAAACCGTGAATTTGTAGTTTCACTCTTAATGAAGGAAATGTCACTCGCATACAAGGGTGTATCTATAAATTTATTTCATTATGAAAGTAAGGAATAGATAATAAATTGAATAATTCACACACTTTAATTTCAAAGTGGGGGAACGTGTATAGTCAAGAGGCTTGTATTAAAGATCACCTTTAAACTTTGGGTGGTTATTTCAGACACCCTTGTTTATCGACTATTTGCATGTACTCTAAAAACCTCAATCTGTCAGTTCGGATTGATTTTTTTATGTTGCAACTGTTTAAAATTGGGAGGAATTTTTTAATGGAAACTGTATCATTGTTTTTACTTGTTTTTGTATTAGGGCTTAGGCATGGGTTAGATGCTGACCATCTTGCCTTTATTGATGGACAAACACGGTATAATTGGAGAATGGGCAGTTCGTTTGCTCGTTGGGTTGGGACATTATTTTCGTTGGGACACGGAGGAATGGTAGCATTAACAGCAGGTATTTTAGGAATGGTAATTGATAATTTTTCATTCCCAGCTTATTTTGATAATATTGCAACATGGGTGTCAATTTCTTCTTTATTTCTTATTGGAACGTTAAATACATATAATCTTTTACGGACTAGAAACAATCAAGAAGAGTTTCAACTTAGCGGACTAAAAGGAAAGTTTATTCCAAAAATTGCGAAGGGGACTACAAATCCTTTTCTTATTATTTTAGTAGGGGCTTTGTTTGCCTTAGCTGCCGAGACAGTAAGTCAAACCGCTGTCTGGTCTTTGGCGGCAGGAAATGTAAGTAAGTATACCCCTATATTTTTAGGACTAGTTTTTATGTTTGGGATGATGATTACAGATACAATTGATTCGATGATAATCTATAAAATGGTGAACCAATCTAGCAAAATCGGTCAAGCTGCGTCAAGACTAATGGGTTGGGTGATTGTCGTCTTGGCATATGGAGTTTCCTTCTATCTAGCATTTACATTTTTTAACCCTTGGGCAGAACTAGATTTCGAAATCGTGGGAGTCATTCTTTTCATTTTCTTAGTCGCATCATTTATCTTTATAACCGTTTATTCCAATAAGCAGAAAAACGAATTAAATACTACGAATTAATTAGATAAGCTCTGGCAATTTTATAGTGTCAGAGCTCTTTTGTAAGGCCGACAAAACGAACGGATCGTATGGTATTGTTTTAACGAATTTGAGCGCTATTTTGCGAGCTAATTTTATCCCTAATGTCC
Organism: Gottfriedia acidiceleris; assembly: GCF_036421055.1. GTDB lineage: Bacteria > Bacillota > Bacilli > Bacillales > Bacillaceae_G > Gottfriedia > Gottfriedia acidiceleris_C. Next base: position 403,059 of record NZ_JAZGQS010000001.1, read on the forward strand.
TTGAACTCTCGGTCTGTGGTGTTCTATCCTTACAAGGCTTTGTCCCCTTAAATAAAAGGTACCTTCTTCCTTACAATGTTTACTTAGAATATTTAAGTTAGTCTATAAAAATAAAGTGGTCTTATTTTATTTATTAACTAGTAAATATATTTTTAAATAGTGACTTTAATCAATTAAATGAGAAATTGAAATAAGATTGTTCCTAATAATAGGTTAAGGTTTTTGTTAATTAACAACGGATATAAACCCTAATGAAACTTAGAAGGTAGTGAAAACGCAGGTGGTAGAAATCAGTTGGCATTACCGATTTTAGAAATTGTCAGATTACGTCAATACAGTCTACCATATGTAGAAATTGCAGCTACCTTATATGGATCCCAATATAACGTTTTAAAGGCAACTATCAATAGTAGGTAAATTGAACAGATAAAGGAAATCTCCAATATTGAAAGCTAAGGCAATTTATTGTAAGATGAGATACATTGAATAGAATATCAGACTCTGACTAACGATCGCTGTCTTCTTTTCATAGCTAAAAGCGCGGTGCTCTTAACACCTAGGACTTTCTCGCAATGAAAGAACATACTTAATCGTCTGATTATCAAAGTAATGGAACTAACAATGAATAGATATGATAAAAATAGAGGAGAGGTTACTAATGGTTACTAAAAAAACTTTAGATAGAATAAATGAGTTATCAAAAAAGGCAAAAGAAGTAGGGTTAAGTCCTGACGAGAAAATTGAACAAGATCAATTAAGAAAAGAATATTTAGCAGATTTCCGTTCTCGTATGATGGATGAATTAACTTCACTTAAAATTGTCGATGAAAAAGGGAATGATATTACACCTGCAAAATTAAAATATGAAAAAGCAATGCGTAAAAAAAACTTACATTAAAAAAGTTTTAACAATATAAAAATTTCATATTTCGTTAAAAATAATAGAAAAGAGCAGAAGAATATTCTGCTTTTTTCTATTTCTTGGAAAGAATTTGTTAAAAATGTCAAAACTAAGTGTTAGTTATTGTAATAAATCATGGTAAATTATATGATAATATCTATGAATAAGCTAAAGGAGCGAAATTTATGTCTAATAATATTGAACAATTAGCAATTAATACGATTCGCACATTATCAATTGATGCAATCGAGAAATCTAATTCTGGTCATCCAGGAATGCCAATGGGTGCTGCACCGATGGCATACGCATTATTTGCAAAATTTATGAATCATAACCCAAAAAATTCAAAATGGTTTAACAGAGACCGATTTGTGTTATCAGCAGGCCATGGTTCAATGTTACTATACAGCATGTTACATTTATCAGGCTACGAAGTGTCAATTGAAGATATTAAAAACTTCCGTCAATGGGGAAGCAACACTCCGGGACATCCTGAATTTGGACATACACATGGTGTTGAAGCTACAACAGGTCCATTAGGACAAGGTATTGCGATGGCTGTTGGGATGGCTTTAGCAGAGCGTCATTTAGCAGGTACATATAATAAAGAAGATTTAAATGTAGTTGACCACTTTACATACTCAATTTGTGGTGATGGAGATTTAATGGAAGGTGTTTCTGCAGAGGCAGCTTCATTAGCAGGACATTTACAATTAGGGCGCTTAGTAGTTCTTTATGATTCAAATGATATTTCATTAGACGGAGAATTAAATCGTTCATTCTCTGAAAGTGTAGAAGACCGTTTTAAAGCTTATGGATGGCAAGTGATCCGAGTAGAAGATGGTAATAACTTAGATGAGATTACTGCAGCGATCCAAAAAGCTCAAGAAGAATTATCAAAACCAACTCTAATCGAAGTAAAAACAACAATCGGTTACGGTTCTCCGAATAAATCTGGTAAATCAAAATCGCACGGTGAGCCATTAGGAAAAGAAGAAACGATTTTAACGAAACAAGCGTATGCTTGGGGTTATGAAAATGCATTCCACGTACCAGAAGAAGTGTATGCACATTTTAATAAAGTGATCGTTGAAGCTGGTGCAAAGAAAGAAGCAGAATGGGATGCTACATTTGCAAAATACGAAGAAAAATATCCTGAATTAGCAGCTCAATTGAAGAATGCAATTGAAGGTAAGATTACTGTAGATTTAGAAACAGCATTACCTAAATATGAAGTAGGTAAAAAAATTGCGACTCGTTCATCTTCAGGTGAAGCAATTAATGCTATTGCAAACGTATTACCTAGTTTCTTTGGTGGATCTGCTGACTTAGCTGGCTCTAACAAAACATATATGAATGGTAAAGGTGACTTTACAAGAGAAAGCTACGATGGACGAAATATTTGGTTCGGTGTACGTGAGTTTGCAATGGGTGCAGCCTTAAATGGTATGGCACTACATGGTGGAGTTCATGCGTTTGGCGCGACATTCTTTGTTTTCTCTGATTACTTAAAACCAGCAATTCGCTTAGCTGCTTTAATGAATTTACCAGTTACTTATGTATTTACACATGATAGTATCGCAGTTGGTGAAGATGGACCTACTCATGAACCAGTTGAGCAACTAGCAGCATTTAGATCAATGCCTAATCTGAATGTAATTCGTCCAGCAGATGGAAATGAAAGCTCAGCAGCATGGAAAGTCGCAGTAGAAGCTAAAGACGCACCTACAATGTTAGTATTGTCACGTCAAGATTTACCAACTTTAGAAGGGACTACTACTGATATTTATAACAAAGTTTCAAAAGGTGCTTATGTTATTTCTCCTGCGAAACAAGATAAAATCGATGTAGTAATAATTGCTGCAGGTAGTGAAGTACAATTAGCAGTTGGAGCACAAGAAAAATTAGCTGTAGAAGGAATTTCTGCATCTGTTGTTTCGATGCCTTCGATGGACTTGTTTGAAAAGCAATCTGATGAATATAAACAATCAGTATTACCAAAAGAAGTTACGAAACGAGTAGCAGTAGAAATGGGTTCTTCATTCGGCTGGCATAAATATGTAGGATTCGATGGAGAAGTCATCTCAATCGATACATTTGGCGCATCTGCTCCAGGTAACTTATTAATGGAGAAATTCGGATTTACTGTTGATCATGTCGTTTCAGCAGCAAAAAAAGTATTACAGTAATAAAGTAAAGATGGGAAAAGTAGGGAAGGAATTTTAAATTCTTTTCCTATTTCCTAAACCTTTTTTCAAATATAATGCTTTATTAAAGAATTTTCGACAAAACTAGTTGATTTTCACTCCTTAAAAATGACAAATATTTTGAATGGAATTTTATATAATCTTCCTTACAGATAGTTGTTGGGAGTGGACAAGATATGAGGGAATATAAAATTTTTTTAATTCGAGAACCACTGTCTATAGAATTTTATGGGAAAGAGCATAAAATATATCAACTAGTATATGAGTATTATTACTCATCGATTGAACTAAGGAAAATTATCGAAAAACAATTAGAATATATAACAGAACCAATACCATTATTCGAGCTACATACATTTATTCGCAAATTTGATTCTCAACAGATTTACTTTTATGAAGAGACTGGAGAGTATCTTCTCGAACTTATTGATGGTGCAAAAGCTCAGCTAAAACTTTATCCTCACGAACTAATTTTATATGCAGAAGGATCATTAGAGGCAGAAACAATATTCTTTGAGCTATTAAGAAAATTTCGTTCAACATTCATTGCAATTGATGTGAAGGATCAGCGATTTGGCTGGCTAAGACCTATCGCCTATCAAAAGTATATTTAAACGATTAAATTGCAGTTTGCTCTTGTATAAACTGGTTAGTTTTAGTAAAATTGTTTCTAGATGATTTTAAGGAGGAAGCAATAAAATGTGGGTATACTTTCTAGTCGGCATCTTAGCATTAATTGCAGGTGTAGCGATTGGATTTTTCATAGCTCGTCAATATACAATGAACTACCTAAAGAAAAATCCACCAATTAATGAACAAATGTTAAAAGTAATGATGGCTCAAATGGGACAAAAACCTTCACAAAAGAAAATTAACCAAATGATGAAGGCTATGAACAACCAAACAAAATAATAAATCCTTTTATAATATAAGGCTTTATAGCTTGTTTCGAAATAAATATTGAACATATTCTTTCAGGAAACAGCTCTTTAACGTGAATCCTTTATCAAGAATTTGTAATTATTTAAATCATGAATCATTATACTAATTTAAACCACTTATTCTGTTGGAATTAACCAATAGGAGAGTGGTTTTTATGTTTTAAGAGGGAAAATTAAAATTTAACAACACCGACTACCGTGAAAAAATTTTCTTGATTATGTCTTTAGAGATTTTTAACTATTTAATGAACTAAATGAAGTCGGTTACCTGTGCCGGTTATGAACTGATAAGGGGAGTAGTAAACTAAACCACTTTCTATTGGGAAACGAACCAATTGAAAGTGGTTTTTTGGTATTAAATAAATTTGTAATTTATTGAGTTGAAAAAAGGTGACTCAAAAGTGACCCTAAATGTGAATATAGTCTTTCTATCGGAAAGCAAAAAAGACAGTATTCTCAGTTGAATGCAAATAAAAACCTGAAAATCACAAATAAAATTAGAAAACCGCAAATAAAAATAACTGGGGTGCAATTAAATCAAAATAAATCGCAATTAAAATTAATATTTACCCCTACAGGTATGGGTAAATTGACCTGTAAATTGGTCACTTAACGGATACTTCTATATGAAAAGCTAGCAAAATACTCTTACTCTTATCTAATTGAATAAAAATCTTATACTTTTCTTTAAAATAGGTCAAATTAAGTAACTACAATTGATAGTTTTGAAGAAATACCTACAAAAAGATCACACTTACTTCTTTATGAGAATTAACAGCTATTCAGGTTCTCGTGTAGGTTTTTTATCGTAAAATTAAACATCTACCTTAAAAAAGCAGATTATTAAAAAACATTTAATTTTTATGTTATAATGTACACTGTGTTTTGATTTTTCTAAATATTTTAAAATTAAATTTAATAGCATTGCGGGGGTGAAGGAATGTCTGTTTTTAAAGATTTGTTTTGGTTTTTTAAACAAGAAAAAAGAAGCTATGTATGGGGAATATCTCTTTTAGTAATCGTTGCAATTTTAGAGCTACTACCTCCGAAGGTTATTGGTTATGTAATTGATGAAATGGTAAAAAACTCACTTAATAGTAAAAACTTATTTTTTTGGGTAGGTTTAATTTTTATTAATGGGTTACTTCTTTATGCATTTCGATATTGGTGGAGGAGATTAATATTTGGTTCTTCTTTAAAGCTAGCGAGACAACTTAGAGATGATTTATATCATCATTTTTCAAAAATGTCTCCATCATTTTATCAAAAAAATAGAATTGGAGATTTAATGGCTCATGCAACTAATGATGTTCAAGCAGTACGTGAAACAGCTGGGGCTGGGATTTTAACTTTTGTTGATTCGATTATTTTAGGTGGATCGGTACTAATAATGATGGCAGTTTCAATAAGTTGGAAGTTAACGCTTATTAGTTTATTACCATTACCAATTATGGCCATTTTGACTCAATACTATGGTAAATTATTACATCAACGTTTTCATTTAGCGCAAGAATCATTTTCAGAATTAAATAATAAAGTGCAAGAAAGTATGAGTGGTTTAAAGGTTATCAGAAGTTTAGGGCAAACAAAAGAAGATGTAACTGCTTTTAAAAATCAAGCAGATTTAGTAGTGAAATACAATATGAGAGTTGCTAGAATTGATGCACTTTTTGATCCAACAATCATGTTAGTTGTTTCGATTTGCTATATTATTGCAGTTGTTTATGGATCTAGATTAGTTATAGCAGATGATATTACTGTTGGACAATTAATTACATTTGTTACTTATTTAGGCATATTAATTTGGCCAATGCTTGCAATTGGATGGTTATTCAATATTGTCGAACGAGGCCGTGCTTCTTATGATCGAATCCGTTCTTTATTAAGTGTTGAACCTGAAATTAAAAATAAAAAAAATGCATTAGAAAAACTTCCAATGGGTGAAATTACTTATTCAATTGATTCATTTAAGTTTAATGAAGAATCACATTTTGAATTAAAGGACATCTATTTTAATGTTCAAGAAGGTCAAACAATTGGAATTGTTGGTAAAACTGGTCAAGGAAAAACAACTCTTTTAAAACTTTTAATGAGAGAATATGAAGTTTTTAACGGGAGTATTTCAGTTGGCGATTTAGATATTAAAGATACAACCTTATTATCACTTAGATCACATATCGGTTATGTACCTCAAGAACATTTCTTATTTTCATCATCAGTTAAGGAAAATATAGCGTTTAGCCAAATAGATTCTTCAATCGAAACAGTACAGAAAGCAGCCGAGATTGCTAATATTCATGCGGATATTTTAGAATTCCCATTAGGCTACGACACGATAGTAGGTGAAAGAGGAGTATCATTATCTGGAGGCCAGAAACAAAGAATTTCAATCGCTAGATCTTTAATTAAAAACCCTAATATTTTAATATTAGACGACTGTTTATCCGCGGTGGATGCAAAAACAGAGGAAAAAATATTACATTCTTTAAAGGATGAGAGAAGTGGGAAAACAACATTTATTACTTCTCATCGTATGAGTGCTGTCATGCATAGTGATTTAATCATCGTTTTAGACGAAGGAAGAATTATACAAAGAGGTATACATGAAGATTTAGTTCAAATTGATGGTTGGTACAAAGAAATGTTTCAAAGACAACAACTAGAAGAACTAGTAGAGCAAGGAGGGAGATAAAATGAATCAAGAGATTGAAATCGATGCTAAAAGGCAGAAAAAAGATTTAATACGTCTTCTTTCATTTCTAAAAAAATATAAAGTTTTACTAACTTTTGCATTTATCTTCTTATTCCTTGCAACAGCATGTGAAATGTATGGTCCAATTTTAGTTAAAAGATTTCTAGATGATCATTTAATGAAAAGGTATTTTCCAAAAGATACAATCGTAATGTTATTTTCTATATATGTTGCAATAACAATCGGAAAAATTGTTTTATCATATTTACAGCTTTTAATGTTTCAACAAATTGCTTTTAAAGTTGTTCAAGATATAAGAATGAAAGTATATGAGCATGTACATTCATTAGCTTTTTCGTTTTTTGATAAAACGCCGATTGGAAGTATTGTATCAAGAATTACGAATGATACAGAAGCTATAAAAGATTTTTACGTAAGTGTACTGGCAACGTTTATCCAGCAAATTGTCTTTTTAGTGGGAATCATTATTGCGATGTACTCATTAGACGCTAAATTAGCAACGATTTGTGTAGGGTTAGTTGTAATTGTTTATTTTATTATACTAACGTATCGCAAAAAGAGTTTTCCATTTTTTATGGAAACTAGAGGACAGTTAAGTAATTTAAATGCTAAATTAAACGAACACTTACAAGGTATGTCAATCATTCAAGCATTTAACCAACAAAAAAGATTACAAAATGAATTTGAAGATGTAAATAAGTCTCACTATAAGGCAGGTGTAAAAACAATACGATTAGATTCTCTGTTTTTAAGACCGGCAACAGATTTAATTTATACAATTGGAATAATGTTTGTTCTTAGCTTCTTTGGCATTACTTCTTTTAGTAATCCAGTTGAGATTGGTACCGTTTATGCATTTGTAAGTTACTTAGAAAGATTTTTTGAACCGATTACGCAAATGATGATGAAATTGTCTTTATTACAGCAAGCTGTCGTATCATCATCCAGAGTATTTGACTTAATGGATGAAGAACAAAAAGCTCCTACTAAAATTGGAACTAACTTACCAAAAATAAAAGAAGGAAGTATTGACTTTAAAAATGTATCATTTGCATATGACGGAGTACACAATGTCATTCATGATATTTCATTCTCAGTTAAACCTGGTCAATCAGTTGCTTTTGTTGGTCATACAGGAAGTGGTAAGTCAACAATCATGAATCTACTATTACGTTTTTATGATGTGAAAGACGGAGAGATTCAGATTGATGATCAAAACCTTTCAACATTTGAAGAAAGTGAATTACGATCTAATATCGGATTGGTTTTACAAGATCCATACTTATTTGTTGGAGATATAAAAGGAAATATCTCAATGTATAATAACAAAATAACAGACAGGGAAATTAAAGAAGCATCCGAATTAGTTAGAGCAAATGATTTTATTGAAAAATTACCAAATGGGTATGATGAGGCGGTTGTTGAACGAGGTTCAACTTTATCAAGTGGACAGCGCCAATTAATCACGTTTGCAAGAACGATCGCAGCAAAACCTACTATTCTTATTCTAGATGAAGCAACTGCAAATATTGATAGTGAAACAGAAGAAGCAATTCAAGAAGCTTTAACAGAGATGAGAAAAGGTAGAACTACTGTGATTATTGCTCATCGTTTATCAACAATTCAAGATGTTGATTGCATATATGTATTGCACAAAGGGAAAATCGTAGAGGTAGGGAACCATCAACAGCTTCTGGCAAAACAAGGATTGTACTATAATATGTATCTATTACAAAATAAAGGGTCTTTATTATTGGCTGAGTAATGAAAAAGTAGCTAGATTTTCTAGCTACTTTCAGTGTGTAGACAAAGTACTAAAAACTTGATTTTCTAGCTACTTTTTTTATAAAACCATATCTATTCAGAAGGATATTAGTAAAAATTTAATAGATTCATAAAGTGGAGGTAAATTAATCGAATCAGTGGTTTACAGTTTAAAGAGTTAAATTATCCTAGTAAATAAAAAATTAATAAGTAGTTTAGTTGTTAATAAAACTAGTTAATTTACAAAAGTTTAATATATGTTCGATCTTAATTGATTTACAATATTTTTCCACCTTCATACATTTCACGAATTAATAGTTAAGTTGATTGGAACGGATGTTGCTCGACTCCTATAGGATATGCGGGAAGGCTAAAGACCCCGCAGGCTTGCCGAGGAGGCGAAAGAAAGAATCTCGCCCCATGGAAAGCGAGCATTCTGTAATGGAGATCAACATCACTCCACTCCTTTTACGAAAATTTGATAATTAATTGACAAGGTAGTAAATAACAGCGTGGGAAAAAGTCGCATCTATTTGCGACTTATTTTATATTTACTTGAATATTGAAAACTAACTAAATAAAATAAAGCTTCATCACTAAAACCGTGCCAATTGCACCAAAAACAACGAAAATGATATGTAATCTAAGTAATGATAAGATAATTGCAACTAATCCACCAATGAGTCCAACACTCATATTTCCTTTTTGAACACTTAAAATTCCTGGGAAAATTAATGCACCTAATGCAGCATATGGAACACCTTTTAACCAAGAGGATACCCAATTTGGAAATTGAATCCGATCAACAATAAATACAGGAATTATTCGGGGAATCATTGTCACTAGGCACATACCAAAAACAAGTAAAAAGACAATCATTCTTTGTGATCTCCTTTCATTAATCCAATTGCAAGTAAACTCGCAAAAATGGAAGACAATATTAATGACCATCCTTGACTTAAAAAAGATGAAAGCGTGAAATTTAATAGCATACTTACAATTACGATTAAACATGCTCTCCAATTTGTACGAATGGCTGGGGTTAATAACCCGATAAACATAGCATATAAAGATATTCCCATGCTTTCGCTAATTATTCTTGGTATAAGATTAGAAAAAACTACTCCTAAAATAGTACCGCTTATCCAAGTACAATAAGCAATTGTATGTAATGTAATTAAATAAATCGACGAATAACTTGTTGAACTGCTTTTTTTACCTAAAGTCGTTACAGCAAAATTTTCATCAGTTAGTGTGATAGATAAGTAGACTCTATGCCAAAATGGTAGAGTTTTAAATTGATGATTGAATGATAGGCTCATAACAAAGTTTCTAAAATTTAAAATAAATGTAGCGATATAGATTTGGAAAAAGCTCACACCCGCCAAATACATGGATAACCCCATAAACTGACTAGCACCGGCATAGACTAGTGCACTAAATGAAAGAGTATTTAGTACATTAATGTCAGCTTGCTTTGCAATTAATCCGAATGTAAAAGCAACAGGCAAATAACCAATAATTAAAGGAACAGATGCTAAAAATCCTTCCTTCATTTCCTTACTACGATTCGCTTTAGTGTGTGTAGTTTTTGATTGTTGCAAAACAGTAGACATATTAAGTTGTTAACTCCCTTCAATTAAATTACCCATTAATAAGATTAGAACAATAAAATGTTCTATAGGTGCGATGGCAGTTATATAATATGTTTTTTAACACATTCTATTTCCATATTCATACTTGTTTAGTGTGTTTGGAAAAGAATTGGCCATCAAAGATTGTCATATGATTATACTATAAAATTGAGAAAATTTTTATAATACTAAAAATTTAATTTGATTAATAGTTGGGATCATGAATGAAATTAAAGCATTTGAAGTTAAAAGAGGAGTTTTTATTCATGAAATTTATAAATTATGGGTAATATTTTCCAGTAGTAAATGATAAGGATTAATAATAATAAAATACTTGGCCATATTTTTTTAAACATGTTTCCACCTTAATAATAAATTAGTTTATTAAGAAGTTTGCCGTTATCTTATTGAAAATATTCCATATTCATCACTATTTTTCAATTTTATGGTAATGAATGAAATCTTAGAGGTTCTTAAAATATGTATATGATGTGGTCTATTAACTACTTTTAATACTAAATAAAAAACAATTCTGTTATAATATTATCTAGAATGTAAAGATGAGAAGGGATGTAAGTTAATGGGGGATTTAAATATTGGCATTGCATTTGGAGCGGGATTTCTCTCCTTTATTTCTCCATGTTGTCTGCCGATTTATCCAGCGTTTTTATCGTATATTACAGGGGTATCTTTAAGTGATTTACAAAATGAAAAAAGAATACATAAAAGTAAAACTTTACTACATACTTTATTCTTTTTACTAGGTTTTACAATCATTTTTATTGTTTTAGGTTTTAGCACTTCTATTATTGGTTCCTTTTTTATGCGTTATCAAGATTTTATTCGTCAAGTTGGTGCGATTTTAATTGTATTTTTAGGATTAGTCGTAACGGGAATTTTTCAACCGAAGTTTTTAATGAATGATCGAAGGTTTCAATTCTCAAAACGCCCTTCAGGATTTCTAGGTTCTACTTTAATTGGATTAGCATTTGCAGCAGGTTGGACGCCTTGCACTGGACCAATCTTAACGTCAGTATTTGCACTTGCAGTAAGTAACCCAGGTTCAAGTCTATTTTATATGTTAGCATATACACTTGGATTTTCTATTCCATTTTTTGTATTGTCATTTTATTTAGGCTCACTAAGTTGGATTAAAAAGTATTCGCATAAAATCGTCGTTTTTGGTGGATATATCATGATTATTATGGGAATCATGTTATATTTTGATTGGTTGACTAAAATAACAATTTATTTTACTAGATTTTTTGGTGGATTTACTGGGTTTTAAACATTATTTTTCCAATGTAAAAAAATGCAGGATTTGAAGTTATTGGATTTGCATCGATGTGGCAGAAGCAGTATTATATAATCAGTTTATATGATAAAAAGAATGCTTTGTATTCACAAAAACTGTAGTTTTTAAAATAGTCAATGCATATTAGTATTGTTATTCTTTAAGATTGAGAAAAAAGGTAGTGAAAAAATGAGTAAAGATATGAGTATAATTTTTAGCACAGTTTTTGCAACTTGTATGGCTTTAGGTGTAATTGTCGTAAGACTAAAAGCTGCTAAAAAGCCGACAAACCTTAAAAAAATTATTTTACCTCCATTTTTTATGAGTAGTGGAGCTTTAATGTACTTAGTACCAGAGTTTAGATTGACAGGTTCTGAAGTATTAGAAGCTGTTTGTATGGGAGTATTTTTTTCGTTATTTTTAATTAAAACATCTAAATTTGAAATTGTAGATAATGAAATTTATTTAAAAAGATCAAAAGCATTTGTCTTTATCTTACTTGGTTTATTAGTCGTTCGAATTGTGATGAAGTTATATTTAAGTACTTCAATCGATGTAGGCCAATTAAGTGGGATGTTCTTCTTATTAGCATTTTCAATGATTGTTCCTTGGCGCTTAGCAATGTACAAATCTTATCAAAAATTGAGAAGACAGCTTCCTTCAAATACAATTATCACATGAAAAAACGTGTACCTTTTCGGGTACACGTTTTATTTTGCTAGTAAATGCTTATAATCAGCATAATCGATTTCTTTTTTCTTAAGTGTTTTAACTAAAAATGCATGATCTCGCTTAGGGGTTGCTTTAATATATCCTTCAATAATTAAGCCTTGTGTAATTTGTGAAGCGTTATTTAGTAACGCCAATTCACCAATTTTTCCAGCTATTTTATCTCGAGCTATATCTCTAAATAAAGATGGAACAGGTTGTACTAATTCTTCAAGTAATTCTTTCTGTTCAGTTGACCATAAATGTCTTGTTTTTTGTAAATATTCTTCCTGCCAATCTAAAATTGATTTCCCATCCTCTTTAGGTAATCTTTTCAAAAACTTTCTGAACATAAAGTATCCGCCGATTGACATCATTCCTAACAAGAAAATTGTCCATAAGACAATCATAATTTGAGAAAAGAACGAAAACATATGTATCCTCCTTGTAATAGGTAAACATACCACTATTATAGTAAGAAAATATGACAAGTATCAAGCAAGTACATATATTTTTTGTCAAAAAATGACCATTTATTTTTAAGTACTAGTTTCATTTTAAGTATTTGAATCATATAGTAGAAAAAATAAAGAAAAAAGTCGTAGAGGAGGCAAAGAATGTGAAACAAACTAAATTCTCTTCTCACTTTACTTTTCTAAGTCTTTTGTTTTATATGGCTGCCAGTTCAATATTCCTGATTATCCTGTACAAGTTAATATCAATGCTTGTAGGAAACGGAAATGATTTAAAGAGTTATCTACAAATCGCTGTAGTCGTAATTGTTTTAAGTATTACAGCTTTCCGCCTAATAAGAAGCGATATCGTATTAATCCAGGATGAAATTATTATTCATAAAGGCATTCTAACAGTTAAACTAAAGGTGAAGGATATTACAGAAATAAAGCAATTAGTCGAAGTTTATGGAAAAAATAAAGAAATAATAACTTTATTAATTCATATTAACGAGTCAGTCCAACCAATTATTTTAACCCTTGAAAATCCAAAAGCTTTTATAAGAGAAGTGTTAATTTTAAATTCTGACATTATATTTGATGAAGAATTGATTATTTTAGTTAATAAAAATAACTAATAAATGAAAGCCAAGTTTATTTATTTGTAGACTTGGCTTTTTGCTTTTTAGAAAAATGAAGTCTTTCCTGAGTGAAATCTGATACCAGGTTGGTTGAATAGGAAATCTGCGAAAAATAATATACCAAGGTATTTAGATTTGATAAAATTGTACAATAAACTTTTTATTAATAAATTACAAAGGATGAATCTAATGGGAAGAAAAAAAAAGACGTTAGAATTGGATTTTACATTTTTAGATGATTTTCATCCTTCGTTTACTTCAAAAATGATCACGCAATTAACCGAAAGTGGTTCTACACTTTTAGGTGAATCAATTACTAATTGCCTTTGGGGCATATTAATAGACGAAGATGGCTCAAAACTTGCTAACGATGGACAAGGATTTATGAAAGTTAGTGCTGTTGACTGGAAATCATATGGTTTTGACGTAACAATTAAATGGAGCTCACCTGAAAAAGTTAATATTTTCCCTTATGATAATGTGGAAGACATTGATATTAAATTTTTTTGGTGCGAAGATTTTCCGGTTAACGCGATTAAAAAACAATCCAAGAAAAAGACCATCGTTGTTGATTCAATTACTTTTCCATTTGAAGTAGAATATTCTGGTTTTATTGAATCTGATCTATTACTTGAAGTAAGTTTAAACACACAACTTGAAGAGGATAAACAAATAGTAGTTGATTCCTTAAAGAGTGCATTTGTAAATTGGAATCTTGAAACAGAAAAATCAGGTGGCAATGATATGAAATATATGAAGTACATTAAGAAATTCAATAATAAATATATAACATATTTTGACATAGGAAGTTCAGGAAAAGAAGGTTTAAATTATTTAATCGATTCTTTAGCAATGAATGAAAAATTAGAAATCTCAAAAGTCTTTGTTAAACAGTCTTAATTTTTCAATTTTATTTAATTTAAAGATGTGCACTGCTAAAAATAAATCCTATTTGGATGAAGCATGTAAAGGAAAAAATTATCAGGCATTAAATAAATAGTAACAGTGGAAATCTAAATGAGGGAATAACGAATAAATATACCCTTATATTTTAATTAAAGTGGCTTTGAAAGAGTGAAAAGTATAAGGATAATTATAGTTTCATCTGGATGAAAATGGAGATATATGTAAATACAAAAATGAAATGAAAACCATTTCATAATGGATTATTTTATTAAGTTTTTAATGTTTTTAGTGATATATGCAAGGTTAAGCATTATAATAAGGTTTTCTTTTAGTAAAATATTGTATATTATATTTGTTGAATAGACTCTCTTTTAAGACAGAAAAGTAGGTGAATAAAGTGGGAAAATATCAATTAGATACAAAAGGTCAGATGGCTGTGTCAAAGTTTCATGAAAAACAGACCCCTGCCAAAATTGATAAAAAGCAGCAACTTGAAAAAATGCGTGCAGAGTATTTGAAAAATAAGCAAAAACAAACAGATAAATAGTATGAAAAAAAACATAGGAAGACTAAAATCTCCCTATGTTTTTTTTGAAGTTCTTTTTAGTAAACTCCAACAGAAACGTTCCCTTTAATGGACAGTTTCTTTTTTTGTTGTCGCTGCTTTTCCCGCTTTATACATAAAGGTAAGAAACAGCAGGGTCATAACGCGATCAATCCATGTTAATGAAAAGTCCACAAACAAAAAAGCAATGATTTCTACGATAAATGAAACGAACGTAAATGAGATTGCTCCTACGAAAAATAATTTGTACCACTGGCGGTACGTTAAATAAATGTCCTTTTTTCGTGCAGCATATTTATATACAAGTGAAAACAAGACCGGCATCATCACCGGAATAATAAGTACAATGAACGGGATGACAATGAGTAGAAATAGCTCAGCATTGTCTCCAAATCCATTTTCTAAAACCGTCCATAATGATGTCGTATCCGATGCAATATCGAAATTCATCAAGAGCTCAAATAGCCCTGCACTTAACACGACACTTGCCAGTAAATAGTAACCGATAATGCTTCGTTTTTTCGAATGAAGCACTTCATTGTACTTACTCGGCTGAAAGCTTGATAGCATGATTTTAAACATAATTTTCCTCCAATTTTCCAAATCATCTTCCATTATAAAGGGGAACTAGCTTCAAAGAGACTAGTAATTTTTAACATATTTTTAGAAAAAAATGCCTCGGAAAAGAGGCTTTGGTGTATGCATTAAATACAGGGATTTATTTTTGTATGAAAAAAGGAGTATAAAAACGAAAAAAATACCAAATAAGAATTTTAAGTTTTGGAAGATCTAAATACTAAGAATAATTTTCAATTAAGAGGGTTATAAATAGTTAGGTTCCTTTGGTTTATGTTACAATATTGTACAGTACATAATTGTAGGGGGAATATAGCACTAATGAGTAAAAAGAAAAATTCTAATAGTAATCAAACGTTTGCTATTTCTGTATTTGTTGGAATAGTGGTATTAGTTGGAGCATTATTTTTAGTTTCTAAATTGCAAGATAAAAAGACTGAAGAGGTATATCCAACAATTGCTGGGGTAAATCAAGTGAAAGTTGATGGGTTTGACACTAAAGATCAACCAACATTTAGCAATAAAGATGCAAAAGTGGAAGTAGTTGAATTCGGTGATTATAAATGTCCAATTTGTGCGCAATGGAATAAAGTAGTTTTTCCACAACTAAAAGCTGATTATATTGATAATGGTTTAATCAATTTTTCATTTATAAACTATCCGTTTATATCGAAAGATTCAAATTTAGCTGCACTTGCCTCAGAAGTAGTTTATAAAACTCATAAAGATTCATTTTGGAAGTTTCAAGAGCAAATCTATTTAAAACAAGAAGATGAAACAACTACTTGGGCTACACCTGATAAATTAGCAAGTATAGCGAAATCTGTTATTCCGAATTTAGACGAAAAACAATTTAAAAAAGATTTATACAAAAAAGATGCAATGAAACAAGTTGCTAACGATGTAGCAATTGCTAACCATTATGGTGTTAACGGTACACCTACAATCTTTGTGAATGGTAAAGCAGTGGACAACCCTAGTTTAGAATCAATTAAAGCAGCAATTGACGCTGAAATAAACAAATAAAAATCAATTAAGTAAAGGTATGCGAAAAATCGCATACCTTTCTTTGTTTGAGAAAACAAATTACATTTTTTTCTTTACTCGTGCATCTGCTTGAGCTGAACGTTCTTGTGCCTCTATATCATCATGATCTGCTAATTCTGCTGAATACTCGACATCAAGTCCATCAGGCTTTACATTCTTATTAATATTAGAATTGTAAGTACTTTTCTTCTTTTGCAAATTAAACCCCTCCATAATAACTAATTCATTTAAATTACATATCGTGGTGACTATGTTTTTTCTGTCTTGTATGATTTTGGTTCTTAACTTTATGAGAACCGCTTAGTGGTTTTGGTTGTCCACTTTCATGGTCAATTGGGCTATTTCTTTTTGACGATTTGTTTGTCATTCTTGTCACCTTCCTTTACAAATAGCTTTAGTTGTAAGCGAAAAAATATGCCAAAATGAAATATTTACTAATTTATAATTGAAAGCGTTTTAATCATTTTTTTCTAATAATTTTCGATAACCTTTTTCCATATATATAAATAAATTAATAAAAGGGAGGTAATTCATATGATCTAATTTATCTTATATTAATTAGAAAAATTGAATGTTGAGAAAATTATTTTTCATAATAAAAAACGACAAACAACAATTAAATCTGAGAAATTAATAGAGTAAAAGTTAATTTTTTTCGTTTGTCTGACTCTTTTGATGTATGAAACAAGTAATTTGACCAATACTAGTAATAGTCAAAATGAAAGAGGAGACTGATACTGATTATGCAAGTACTAACAGTTTGTCTTATATATTCGGGTGTGATCGTACTCTATCTCTTGTTCAAGAAAGTTCAATATAATAAGAGACAAAAAAATGTAATTAATTTTTTCCTATACTATAATCGAAGAAAAAGTAATGTTAATAGTAATACGAAAAGAACAGGAGATATTATTTATTTAATGCCTCAATCGACGGTGAGCAAAGGTATTTTAAGAAAGCGAAAAGATGAGTTTGAGTAATGATCATGATTAAAAATTATAAAAAATAGCAAGCAATTCGTACAAATTGCTTGCTATTTTTTTATTGTCTTTTTTTCGTCTTTTTATTGTTTAGCTTATAATCGGCCGAAAGTGGCTCTTGTGCTGTTTCTTCATTAAAACCAGCAGCTTTTCCTTGCTCGATTGAAGCTGACATTCCGCTACCAGAATTATTTTTGCGTCTAGACATAATGATTCCTCCTTATATAAGGCTATTTTCGCAAACACTTTTAATGAATTGGTTTGAAAAAGCCTTTTATAATCGATATTCTTTCCTATATTTTTTTTAGTACCCTAAAAATTCAGTTGGTAAATAATGAGAACCTCATTTTAAATTGTTCAATATCAGTACCTTCCAATAGGTGTTTTTTATGTATGAAATGAACTGGATTTAACAAGATTTCAAAAACGAACAAGGTTAAAGATTTGTCTGGAAGAAAAAATCGAGAACTTTTGGACTATTTATTCAAACCGTTTTTAATTTTATGAATATATTGGCTTATGTATGATTTGATGGTTTGGTTAGAAGTGTTCCTAAGAATGAAAGCAAGCGATGCTATTTCTGGATAAGTCTTCCTATGTAGGTTGGCTTTTTAAATTTATTTAAAAGGAGAAATCTTAAATGACAAAACCAACTTATCACGAAAGAAATTTATCAAATATAAATAAGCTAGCTCCCAATACAAAGCAAGCAGCTTTAAAATGGTACAATTATTGTATAAAAAACAACATCAACGTTTTAATTTACGAAACGACACGAACAAAAGAACGTCAAGAAGAATTAGTTGATAATGGTAAGTCTCAAACTAGAAAGTCATATCATCTTGTAGGTCAAGCATTAGACTTTGTTCCAATTGTAAATGGAAAAGAAGGGTGGAACTCTTACGATATTGAACCATTTAAATCGGCTATTCAATATGCTAAATCCATTGGCTTCACATGGGGTGGGGACTGGAGTGGGTTTGTAGATCAGCCACATTTACAATTTGAATACAAAGGGTATGGTACTGATAAAGTATTGGAAGCTAAACCTCCTGTATATCCAGGAACGGTTTTAAAATCAGGTTCAAAAGGGAATAGTGTTAAATTAGTTCAAAAAGAATTAGGAATTACCGCAGACGGTATTTTCGGGCAAAATACTGATCGGGCAGTAAGAAATTTTCAAAAGAAAAATGGCCTGAGAATCGATGGTAAAGTAGGTCCAAAAACTTGGGCAAAATTATTTGACTAATCTCATTACTAAATTTAGCTTAGATAAAAATTAACATACCATTGTGATATTGCGTAAAAAAGAAAACTACTTCAAACCCTGTATCAGTATTGTACAGGGTTTGTTTTAATATACAACAAACCATATCAATATTGGCATTCATTTAAATTTTTCATTAAAAAGATTCCAATTTTAAACAGCTTACTTAACGGTAAGGGAAAACTAGTCATTATAGAAAATACAATCAATCAACTAAAGGCATCATAATAAATTTAATAAAAAAGCCCTGTAACCTATTCGGATACGGGGTTGTTGTTTTCGTAATTCAATTGCTGAAGCACTCAATATTGTTTGAGAGCTTTTACTAATTTTATTTCTTCCATTACTTGTCTACTAATAAGGGTAAGGTTTCTTTCTCATTCCCACATTATTAATTTGAACGTCGACATTCACAGATACTTTTGACTTTTTAAATGTATCATTCCAATTTCCTTCATATTTTTTAAAAATTTTAGGATTAGTCAAGTGTAATTTTTCCCCAAAGCCAAATGCATCTCCACCGAGTTTTTTTACTTCCGATATGCCTACTTCGATTGTTTGTTTTATAACATTTTCAGCTAATTTTTCATATTTATTGAGCGTTATTGCCTTATCAAAATTGTCATTACAAAGTACTTCGTCAATATGACCTATTGAGTTAACTTTTATATTTATTATTGGAATAGTACCCTTCATTTTAATTTCAGTCGTTGATTTTAATCGAGTAATCTCCATCGAATCATATTCTTTTTTATTGCATGGTATTTGTATATTCGTTTCCTTGATTAGATTATCAATAATTTGTATTGATTTTGCCTGTGGTCCATCTAACCAACCAACTAATTTCCCATCTCTAAATATACCAGTGCCATTTATCTTATCGTAACTTGATTTGACTGTTTCCATATTTTCAAGTGTCTGTGATTTTTTAGTTTTTCTTTCTAAACTTGCACCATTTATAACTGGTTCTCTTCCACTGCTAGAAATTGCAGAAATGACCTCACGCATTAAGGTTTCTTGGTTTTCACCTAAAAGAGATGAGGTATTTTTAATTTTTCCTACAATTGATTTAGATGATATTTTATCAAGTGATGCGATGTTATTCATCACTGTATTTACGTTTTTATCTCTTGCAATAATAACAGGAATATTTACACGAATTTTAGAATCTCTTTCAAATACATCGAAAATATAATTTAGTGATTTTTCTTTTGCTAATGTTTCTCCTATTATAACAAGTGCAACATGAGAATAAATATTTGTTCGAGATCCTTTCTTTGACACGTTTCGTGCTGCTTCTGATATGGTTCTACCTTTTTCTTCTAATGCAATAACTGGAATACCTTGCGGACTTGTCTGTGAAGCTATTGCACTGGGATTCATAATTTGAATGGTTACTTGATATTTATTTTCTTTCGGTAAGTAGTCGATCCCCATTGCGACCACAATCGCTATTTGATTTAATTCTTTATAGTTAGAGCAACCACTTAAAAATATACTTACGATAAGAAATGAAACGATTAATTTCTTTTTGATCATTTTATTCTCCAATATCTTGGCTTTTGGTTTTTAAAAATCAAATTCAGAAAAAATTATATGCTACATAATATATTTTTCTATTTTTTTGTAATTTAATGTACCATTTTCCAAAATATTATCTACTTTTATATGCCTCAATAAAATACTATGTACCCATTATCAATACAGGGTATTTTGTAATATAAATCATAATTTAGATTCTAAATGGTAAAAATAAACATGTATTAAAAGAAAATATGAGGAAGTAATTATTAAATGAAGGTACTAAAATGAATCGTAAATTAAAAGTAAGTGGTTTCCAATTATTATGTATGATTTTTATGTTTATTAATGGTACATCGCCACCAGTAGAAATATACTCTATAGCCAAGCAGGATTCATGGATGAGTTTATTATTAGCACTTACTGTGGGTTGTCTACTATTTCTTGTATATATAAAGTTATATTCATTTTTTCCTGATGTACCATTTACAAAATATATACAAACTATTTTAGGTAAATACATTGGAAAACTGTTAGCTCTAATCTATATATTATATTTTATTTATATAGGTGCACGAGTTTTGCGTAATTTTGAGGAGTTAATGGTTATTACTCTTTACAATGCTTCATCACGTATTTCAATAGGAATATTAATGATGATTTTAGTGATCTATGCAAGTCATAAAGGATTTGAAACATTTGCACGTTCGAATGAATTTATTTTTTTATGTATAATGTTTCTTATTTTTATCATTATTGGATTAGAAATTATTTCTGGTTTAATCAAAATTAATAATTTAAGACCTGTATTAGAAAGTGGTTGGAAACCAGTCTTAAAGGCAACTCCAATATTAGTTGCAAATCCATTTGGTGAGATATTTACATTTACTATGATTTTGCCATATTTAAATAAACAAAAAAAAGTAGTAAAAGTAGGAATAACATCATTTCTATTTTCTGGGCTAATATTGACTTTATTTTCAATGTTAAATACTTCTATTTTGGGTATTTCTGAAATAGAAAGAACTATCTATCCACTTCTTTCAGCTGTTAGTTATATTAATATTGCTGATTTTGTTCAAAGATTTGATACCTTTATTATAGTGATTTCAGTATGTAATTATTTCGTTAAAATTACGATCTATTTCTATTGTGCGTTTTCAGGAGCAGCAGATTTATTTGGCATTAAGGAAAGTAAGCAATTAGTTTATCCTACTTCCGTTATAATGTTGGCTAGTTCAATGTGGATGACTACGAATTTTCTTGCATTACGTAATGAAGCAAGGGATGTTATACCCTACTTACTACAAATACCTCTACAAGTTATTATCCCAATTTGTTTACTAATCATAGTGCTAATAAAAAGGAAACTAAAAAATCCAGCCTTATAAAAGAAAATTTCTTTTGAATTTTAAATTGCACGCAAAATATTGGAAAACGTTTAACATGTTGAAGCGCATTTTATTAATAAAACAAATTCTTTATTTAACCCATGCTGCAATAAAAATAGCTATGACCACATTTTTGTGGTCTTTTTCTTTTGATCAAAAATTATTAATTGAATTTAACAGAGTCTTATTTTTAGTAAAAATAGTGAACTGGTAGTAATCAATTTGGATAGACCTCGTGTTCTTTGATTTGGACATAAATGACATAAATCATTAAACGAAAAGCTAAAAGCAATGATAATAAAACTTAAATTCAAATTGTAAAAAAATGGAAATTTGTGGTAAAATATTATTTGGAATTAAAGAAGGTTCTGGCCCTTTAATTAGTTGTTATAATGCATATTGAAAAAAAATGGGGTGTAATATGAATAATCGTTGGAATGAGTTGATATACAAAATTTGGTCTCGTTTATATGATAATTTTTTTAACACTGGGAAATTCCTCAATGCAAGGAAAGAGATTTTCAGTAAAACTAACTTTAAGAAAAATCAAAAGATACTATTTGTTGGTGTAGGAACTGGTGCAGATTTGGAACTGATTAATCATAAAGAACTAGATATTACATCTATAGACTATTCGGATGATATGCTCAAGAAAGCAAAAGAAAAATTCAAAGACTCTTCAATAAAATTTTTAATAATGGATGCTCAAGACATGAGCTTTAGTGATTCCTATTTTGATGAAGTTATAGGGAGTCTTATTTTATCGGTTGTTCCAGATGCAGATAAGTGTGTTAAAGAGATGTTGAGAGTATTGAAACCAAATGGAGAAATTATCATCTTTGATAAATTTGCACCAAAAAATAAAGGACTTTCGCCATTTAAAAAAGCAATTAGACCATTAATAAAATTATTAGGTACTGACATCGGAGTTAACTTTGAAAAATTGTATGAAAAGAATAAAGATAATTTATTTATTAAAGAAGATTTTCCAATAATGTTTGATGGGATGTACAGAAAGATTATTATAAATAAAGTGAGTACCAATGATCTATCATTATAAGACGCTAATATTAAAACTAAATATGAAAAGCTCAGAGCATAAAGTCTGAGCTTTTTGTATAATAAGCGGTGAGTTAACCTTTGTATTTAAAAACGAACGAATTATGGTATTTTCGGGTTATTATTCTCCTGAGAATCACTCATAAATGCTAAATAAGATTGGTTATAAATTGACATGGAGGGTACATATTCTCCGAAAGCGGCTCATTTCATGCAAGATACAGAAGCAGAAGGTTATATAATGGCCGAAATTAGTCAGGTATAGCTACTCTAGGTGGTCCTACAAAACGATTGTCCTACAAAACGATTTTAGAGAACAATTTTACAGGATAACTTAGAACTAATAATAGTCCTGTATTGCTTTTGCAATGGCAAATGCAGTTACTAGAAGTGAAGCGAAGGACAATATCATGTTAGATATATCTAAATCTACAGATCGAATTGATCCAGCAGCAGCGTCAATTAACTCTCATGTGAGAGCAATGTTAAATATTAACACTACAAGTGTCTACGAAAGTATGTGCTTTTTATTTTTATAATTTTTTTGCAATAAATTATTTTACAAAATTTTCCAAATTAAAGGGCGGATAACTAAACAAAAGATATTAATTTTTATATAATGATATTACATTCTCTTTAATTGATTTTATCACCTATTTTTTATAGAGAAACTTAACCTGAGTTTCTCTCTTTTTTAAAGATAGTTTGCCTTTGCCCAAAATATAAATTAAAAAAAGAGAATCTTCCAGAAAAGGAATTCTCTTTTTTTATATTTAAAAGGGGAAAACGATTAAATGTAATATTTACAAACTATAAGAAATCAATAAAAAAGACCACCTATTAATCGGTTGATGTTTAACTAAGCTTAAGCCATTAAATAGTTAGTTATGAATATAATTTATAAATTATTAACTTCATTAGCAGTTCTTATTGCTGATTCGATTGCCCCTTGTATCCATCCAGGAGTAGAGGATGCATGAGATCCTCCAAAATGTATTCTGCCTTCAGGTGTGCTAATAAAAGGGCCAAGTTCTCTTTGTTGGTTTGGTTTATACATCACAAATGCTCCACCTGTAAAAGAAAATTGCGTCCAACTTTGAGAATAACCTGCCAAAAATTCTTTATAAACTACGTCACCAAAAATCATTGATAGATTAGCTAATGCCTTATCAATACGCTTATTATTTTTCATATGATCCCAAATGGTAGCATCATCTTCCCAGGTGTAGCTTGCTATCATAATACCCGTTTTAAAACCCATATCATGGCTAGGGAAATAAGAAAATTTGATAGGTAAATCGGTTGTTAGCTTTCCACCATACAAGCCAAACCTTTCCCAAAATTTTGTTCTGAATTGAATAGCAATTTTCGTTGAATCTGCATAATGCAATTCTCTAATAACTTTCCATTTTTTATCAGATATAGACTCGTATGGGAAAATATCAACAAAGTTAAATAAAGAATAAGGGATTGTAGAGATAACATAGTCACATTCATACTGATTCTGTCTAGTCAGTATTTCATTCTCTGTGTGAATTGTTACATTGGAATCTCCTTGTATAATTTTGGTTACCCTTTCGTTCAGTATAATATTGTCCCTCAATTGTGGTAAAAAAGCTCTTACAAGGTGATCAGTTCCTCCTGTAATTTCATAAAGTTTTAGATTCGGAGTTAAAAGTACTATAACTTCTCGTAATATAGCTGTAAATCCAAGTTCTGGAAAACCTTCCAAACCTACAATTGCTTTAATCATATCGATTGCACCAGTTGATAAAGAATTTCCTACGGGATTGTATTTCAAAAAATTTTCCATTGAATATTGATCGTATTTATCAATAATGATGTCCCAGTTTTTATCTGGATCTTGGTTTATAAAATCAACCACTGGACCTATTGCAGATAAGAGTAGCTCTACTGCCGTTTTTCCTTTTTCATTTGGGAGAACAGAATACTTCAAGATATCTGGATTTGATTCATACGTTTTTTGATTTGTTAGTACATTATTAAGATAAATTAAATCATTTGGAGTACTATTAATAAATTCATTTACTTGTAAATTAAATTTATTTATTAGTGCAATTGTCAAATGATGAATTGAAGGGATACGCATAGCACCTAAGTCAACATAATCGTAATCAAGAAAAGGTTCTCTTCTTGTGTAAATTCGTCCACCAATTCTTCTATTTGCCTCAATAATTGTAACTTGGTGTCCAGCTTCTTTTAAAAGTGAGCTACTTAATAGCCCTGATATTCCTCCACCAATAATTACTACTCGTTTTGGAGAATTCGTTTTAGATAATCCATTTTGTATTATACTTACCATCTGATTCATCGAGATTTTTTCTTGTACCAAAGAATCCCACCTCATCTGTAGAATAAATAGATTGTCTATTAAAATTATTCATCGACAAGTTGAAGTAGAATTTTCATTATTTAAATAAAAAAATTTATTAAATCTAAAATAAAAATAGCCCACCGAAGTGAGCTACATATATTATTTAAATGGTAATCTGATATGTCTTCTTTTAGGAAATTCGAATCCAATTTTTATTTCACTTGAACATAAATTTCTGCACATTCTTGTCCTGTCGGTTCATAAAAACAATGATTCTTCCATTTTCCTGCAAACGGTTGATTATACCATGAGTTAGGACAAGGTTGACTTTCCACTCCTGGCGGATTGAAATACCAAAGAGAATATTTTGCAGGATAATCTCGCCAGATTTCTAAACATTGTTTAGCAAGCCCAATATAAGGCTCAGTCGCTTTTTGATAAAAATATGGCGATTGAATCGCATCAAATGAAGCATCGCCATCATGATATTGATAAATAACTTCTCGAACCGTATTGACATTTTTAAAATCCGAACATCTAACTAGTGCTCGATTGATTACAACACACCCGACTGCTAACATACCTCTTTTTCCTTCCGCTTCGGCTTCCGCTCTTATTAATCTTGCCAATAAATTAATATCATTTTCATTGTATTTTATTCGAACCATGGCAAAACCACCTTTTTATTCTTCTTCTTGAACAAGCTTCATTTTTTTACAATTTTAATAATTTCATTGGTATTAAAGTATATAGTTCAAAGAGGAAGAATATTTGTGTAACCTTTTATTTTATTTAAATGTTTATTTGTCTAAATTCATTTCCATCTATTAGAGTGATATTTGTTTTAGAAGTATACTCTAATTCATCCTTAGAAAATCCTAAAGAAGTATATAATAACCTCGTTTCACACGATCAGCACTCATGGCTCCTTCTAGTTTTTAGATAACAGGTCTACCCTCATTACCTTTCTAGTGCTTTACCTCTTTATGTACTCGAAGATATATAGGAGGAAATTTATAAAAAAAATTTCGGAATGAAAACTTATTTTACAACTGAATAGTAAGTACTTCATTTCTTGGCAATAGCATTAAATTCTCTTAATTTTATACGAGTTTTTATACAAAAAAACTCGAAATAAAATAAGTAATGCTCTTGGAAGCTTTGCTATTATGTAAACTTTACATGAATTCAATATGTATAAATTCTATTCTTTTTTGGAAATGTAAAATTGTACCATTAATAAGAATAAATATGGAAAATTGAAAAGTAATGAGCCTTCTGAAAGTAGTAATTCTGAATTGTGAATTAAGGAAGTGACCTGCGATGATTACTAGCCCCAAAGACAGTATTACAACATTACAAGTAGTTGTTATCATTATTAATTATATACTTGGAACGGGAATTCTGACCTTGCCACGAGCAGCTACAGAGAAAGTGAAAACACCAGATACATGGTTAACTGTAATTTTAGGCGGGCTGATTGCGATGGTGGCAGGAGTTATTATGGTAAAAATAGGACAACGGTTTCCAGGAAAAACCTTTTATCAATACAGCCAAGAAATTGTAGGGAAATGGATGGGGAAATTACTAAGTCTAATCCTTGTATGTTATTTTATAATGATGGGTGGATTTCATATCCGTGCATTAGTAGAAGTAACAAGTTTATTTTTGTTGGAAGGTACCCCATATTGGGCCATCGCGATGCCATTTATGTGGATAGGTCTCTATTTAATTATAGGCGGCATAAATTCGATTGCCCGTTTGTTTGAAATTATTCTCCCCATTACGGTCGCCGTTTTTTTGGTGGTTGCTTTTATGAGTCTTAAAATATTTGAAGTGGATAATCTGCGCCCGGTACTGGGGTTGGGGATCATGCCCGTACTAAAAGGAATCAAAACAACAGCTCTCTCATATATAGGTTTTGAAAGCCTGTTGATTATAATGGCGTTTATGAAACAGCCAAACCAAGCAGTAAAAGCTGTTTTAGTTGGAATTTTGATCCCACTGATCTTTTACCTGATAACTATCGTAATGGTCATCGGTGCACTATCCGTCGATGGTGTGGTAACCAAAACTTGGCCAACGATTGATCTCGTGCGAAGTTTTGATATGCCTGGTCTGCTATTTGAACGGTTTGAGTCTTTGTTGCTTGTAATGTGGATTATGCAAATGTTTACTTGCTTTAACGTTAGTCATTACGCTGCTTCTTTGGGGTGTGCCCAACTCTTTAAAAAAAACATTCATCCATTTATGTTTGTCCTGCTTTCGGTTATTTATATCATTTCCATGACCCCGAAAAATACGAATGACCTATTTAAACTTGGGGAAACGATGGGCAATGTTGCGTTTTTTTTATTTGGTATACAACCGCCGCTACTTCTGCTTGTCTTAAAATTAAAAAAGAAGAAGTATAAAGCAACATCATAACAAAGTCAGAGTGTTGAAATATAAAATCGTCAATAGGGAAAACGGACATTAATTGAACATTTATTAATGATGAAATTATCATCATTTGGAGGATCTTTTAATTGTTTTAAATGGTTTTAAATGTTAAATATTTGAGCAACTTCATCAATTAAAACAATAGGAATGATTTATCGAAATTAATACCGAACATAGATTAAACTACACAACATCAAATCTAAATTAAACAGTTAGATTACGCTAAGTAAAGGCTATTTGATTAGGGTTTATCGCAGACATTTTTTGATGAATAAGTTGATTGGAACGGATGATGCTCGGACTCCTATGGGATTAGCGGGAAGGCTAAATACCCCACAGGCGGAGCCGAGGAGGCCAAAGAATCTCGCCCCATAGAAAGCGAGCATCATGTAATGGAAATCAACATGACCCTACTCATTTACGAAAATTTGAAAATGAATTGACAAGGTAGTTTTTCAACAGCGTGAAAGTATGGTTTCTTTTCTTTTAGTCCTACTGCTACTGAGAGATAGGAAGAGGTGGAAGAATAGTTTTCGGATTAAATGTAGAAATAATAATATAAAAATATAGGCTCTTAGTAAGATTTAGGAGTCTTCTTTTTGTTTACACATCTTATAGTTTCACACCTACAATAATCACATCTTGTTCACATTTCGTTCACGAACTTTTAATAACTTAAATTAATTATATTGATATAAACAGTGATATAATTTAACAAAATATTATAAATAAACTATTTGATTTAAAAGGTCATAAGCAATACTTATTACAAATGATAAGTTACTTGTTATTTACTTATGATATACATTGTAATAATATATTATTGTAAGGTATTGAAAAGTTTGGATATAAAATATATTCAGACATTTTTTGCTTAATAGGGGGAAGAAAACATGGGGAAAAATGACGTTTTCCAATCTCGTTCGACATTTACTGCGAACGATAAAACTTATCATTATTATCGCTTAAAAGCAATTGAGGAAGCTGGAGTAGCTAAAATCGGTAAATTACCTTATTCGATTAAAGTGTTACTAGAATCAGTTCTTCGTCAAGTAGATGGAAGAGTAATTACAAAAGATCATGTTGAAAATTTAGCAAAATGGGGAACAAGCGAGCTACAAGATGTAGATGTTCCGTTTAAACCTTCTCGTGTTATTTTACAAGACTTCACAGGTGTTCCAGCTGTAGTTGACTTAGCTTCATTACGTAAGGCAATGGCTGATATGGGTGGAGACCCTGAAGTAATTAATCCAGAAATTCCAGTAGATCTAGTAATTGACCACTCTGTAATGGTTGATAAAGCTGGTTCAGCGGATGCATTAGAATTCAATATGGATTTAGAATTTTCTCGTAACGAAGAGCGTTACCAATTCTTAAGCTGGGCTCAAAAAGCATTTAATAACTATCGTGCAGTTCCACCAGCAACTGGTATCGTTCATCAAGTTAACTTAGAATACTTAGCAAATGTAGTACATGCAATTGCAAATGAAGATGGTGAAGTGGTTGCTTTCCCTGATACATTAGTAGGTACTGACTCACATACTACTATGATTAATGGTATTGGTGTATTAGGTTGGGGTGTAGGTGGTATTGAAGCTGAAGCAGGTATGCTTGGTCAACCATCATATTTCCCAGTTCCAGAAGTTATCGGTGTTAAATTAACTGGTGCTTTACCAAGTGGAACAACTGCAACAGATGTTGCATTAAAAGTTACTGAAGTTTTACGTAAAAAAGGTGTAGTAAATAAATTTGTTGAGTTCTTCGGACCAGGTTTACAAAGCATGCCTTTAGCAGACCGTGCTACAATTGCAAACATGGCTCCTGAATACGGTGCAACATGTGGATTCTTCCCAGTTGATGCTGAAGCACTTAACTATTTACGTTTAACAGGTCGTTCTGAAGAGCAAATTCAATTAGTAGAAGCATACTGCAAAGCTAATGATTTATTCTATACAGCCGATTTAGAAGATCCTACATTTACTGATTTAGTAGAAATCAATCTTTCAGAAATTGAATCAAATCTTTCTGGTCCAAAACGTCCACAAGATTTAATTCCTTTATCTGAAATGAAAAAATCATTCAAAAAAGCAGTTTCTGCTCCAATGGGTAATGCAGGATTCGGTTTAACTGATGAAGCGTTAGATAAAGAGGTAACTGTTAAATTTGAAAATGGTACTGAAACAACATTTAAAACTGGTGCAGTTGCAATTGCAGCAATCACAAGTTGTACAAATACTTCAAACCCATACGTTATGTTAGGTGCTGGTTTAGTAGCTAAAAAAGCTGTTGAAAAAGGATTAACAGTACCTGCTTATGTAAAAACTTCATTAGCTCCTGGATCTAAAGTTGTTAGTGGATATTTACAAGAAGCTGGCTTAATTCCTTTCTTAAATCAATTAGGATTTAACATCGTTGGTTATGGATGTACTACATGTATCGGTAACTCAGGTCCATTAGCTCCTGAAATGGAAGCAGCTATTGCTGAGAATGATATGTTAGTAACATCTGTACTTTCTGGTAACCGTAACTTCGAAGGACGTATTCATCCTCAAGTTAAAGGTAACTACTTAGCATCACCACCATTAGTAGTTGCTTACGCGTTAGCAGGTAATGTAAATATCGACTTTTCAGTTGAACCAATCGGTCAAGATAAAGATGGAAACGATGTATTCTTAAAAGATATTTGGCCAACATCTGCAGAAGTACAAGAAGTAGTTGCATCTACAGTTACTCCTGAATTATTCAAAAAAGAATATGAAAGAGTATTTGAAGATAACAAACGTTGGAATGAAATTCAAACAACTGATGATTCATTATACAAATGGGATAGCGAATCAACTTATATCGCAAATCCTCCATTCTTTGAAGGATTATCAAAAGAGCCAGGCGTAGTTAAACCATTAGCTGGTTTAAAAATCGTTGGTAAATTCGGTGATTCAGTAACAACTGACCACATTTCACCAGCTGGTTCAATCGGTAAAACAACTCCTGCAGGTCTTTACCTACAAAGTAAAGGTGTTAAACCTGTAGACTTTAACTCATACGGTTCTCGTCGTGGTAACCACGATGTAATGATGCGTGGAACATTTGCTAATATCCGTATCCGTAACCAAATCGCTCCAGGTACAGAAGGTGGATACACTACTTACTGGCCAACTGGCGAAGTAATGTCAATTTATGATGCAGCAATGCGTTATAAAGAAGATGGTACTGGATTAATGATCTTAGCTGGAAATGACTACGGTATGGGAAGTTCTCGTGACTGGGCTGCTAAAGGAACAAACCTTTTAGGTATTAAAACAGTTCTTGCTGAAAGCTTCGAGCGTATTCACAGAAGTAACTTAGTATTAATGGGTGTTTTACCACTTCAATTTAAAGATGGTGAAAATGCTGAAACATTTGGATTAACAGGTAAAGAAGTATTTGCTGTTAATGTAGATGAGAATGTTAAACCACGTGATCTTGTTAAAGTAACTGCAACAAAAGAAGACGGCACAACTGTTGAATTTGATGTAGTTGCTCGTTTTGACAGCGAAGTTGAAATCGACTACTACCGTCATGGTGGTATCTTACAAATGGTATTACGTGATAAATTAAATAATTCTAAAGTAACTCATTAATTAATATTGAAAACACGGTCTTTATTGGGCCGTGTTTTTTGTGTTTTGGGTTAGTGGCAAATCGCAATTAAAAGGATGTCGTCGCAAATAAAAACCAGAAATCGCAATCATAAATAAAAATCAGAAATCGCCAATAAATCTGTAGAAATCACAATTAAAATCCGAATATTAGTAAGTAATCAGACAGAATCAATCAGCCTAACACGAAAATGGACTAAATGGTTAAAAAATTTAGGAATTAATAAGGCATTCTCGTAAAAAATATATTTAAAGTGGATCTATATTAAGATATTTTGAATTGAAAAAAGGATTTAAGGGATAATCCAGAGAGAGATTGTCAAAGAACAGATGCGAGCTTGTTCCACTTTTGTATTTATTATGGTTAAATAGAGATAGTTCATTAAAAGGGTGATTTGTATGAAAAAAGTAATTCCTTTGCTGATACTATTAGTAGCATTAGGATATTCAATTTTTCAATTATATGAGAAAAAAGAAGAAGAGAAAAAAGTCAGTAATAATAATGATGCTTATATTGCATCAATTCAAAAATTAGGTGTTCAAGTTGGACAGCAGGCACCAGATATACAATTGATGACTTTAGATGAAAAGAAGGTTAATTTATCTTCATTTAAAGGTAAGAAAGTAATCTTAAACTTCTGGGCTACTTGGTGCCCTCCTTGTCAAGATGAGATACCAGCATTAGAGAAATTCCATCAACAGCATAAGGATATTGAAATGATCGGTGTTGCGGATTATATTGGCGAGAAAAAGGATTTAAATTTTATCAAAAACTTTGTTAATAAAAACAGTATGAATTATCGTATTTTAATTGATGAAAACGGTGATAATTTTCGTAAATATGGCGTGATTTCAATCCCAACTACATACTTTATTAATCCGAATGGAGAAGTAGTTTTTAAGCAAATTGGACCATTGACTGAAAAACAATTAAATGCATTTTTAAAATAAGAAAAAATTTACTAAAATGTAAGAAAACTCTTTTTTTTGGCAATACTAACATAAAAAGAAGAGGTGAGTGTTTTGAGAAAGAAAAGACATAAGTCGTTTCAAGAATTAATTCTTGAAAATAAAAATTCTCTATTAAATGATGAAGAAGCTTTGAATAAAATATATGATCGACTAGAAGAACGTTTAGAAAGAAAAGCTAAAGCTGAGTAATTAGTCACTTTGAAAATCGAATCTTATTTATACAAGAGAAGGAATTATTTCCTTCTTTTTTTGTTGTCAAAATTGATCATTTTTTAATTTCCTATTACATAATTACAGCAACAAAACTCATACTATCGCTAGGGGGCGATAAAATGGGAAATCCAAAAAAACATCCTAAAGATTTTGTACCAAATCATATAGGTACTCAAAACAAAGCAGCTGGTGGGAATAAGGGTAAACAAATGCAGTATAAAGATCCTACTGGTAAACAACCAATCGTAGATAACGGGTAAAATTAAAAAAACAAAAATATAATGATGAAACGGAGTGTTATTTTTATGGAACATACACCAAAGCCAGATGATCGTAGTGATAATGCAAGTAAAATCCAAGATATGATTAATAATACGAAGGAAAATATGAACAAAGCAGAAGCTTCAATGAAATTCGGGAATGAACAGGATCGTCAAAATGCATTAGCTAAAAATCAACGTCGCGAGGAGTCATTATCAGCATTAGAAAGTGAACTAAGAGACGAGCAAGCATTTAATAATACAAATGACTGATTAAAAATAAGCTAGGTATTTAGAGTTAGCCTCATAAATACCTAGCTTTTCTTTATGCTCTTTTAACTACATTAAAATTAGCTTCAAGAAGTTCCCAATTTTGAATAAAAGGTAATCCTAATTTCCAATACGATATCCCACGTATTTTCTCTTCTTTTATTAAGTTAAACTTGGCTTGAATTGATCTTGCATCTTCGAACCAAACTTCATGTTTTTGACCATTTGATTCTGTATATCGGAAATGAGGTGCTCTAGCTCTGTTATCAAAAAGGATTTCGTTTGTCATTTGAATTGCTAAATTTGTAGCTGCCTCAGCACTTAATGCTTTAGCCATCGTACCTTGTTTAAATGGAACTTTCCAGTCAAATCCATATAAATTTTGACCCATTACAATTTTTGGTACAGGAATGACCGTTTTCGCATAGTTGATTACTTTACGAACTTGATCAATTGGTGATACGGCCATAGGAGGACCGCCTTGCCAGCCCCAATCATATGTCATGATGACAACGAAGTCTACTACTTTACCTATGTTAGCATAATCATGAGCTTCGTAAAATCTACCTTTTTGGTTTGAACTTGTTTTTGGGATTAAAGTAGCACTTAAAATAAATCCTTGAGGCAGCCTTGATTTTACTTTATTTAAAAAATTAATATAAGCTACACGATCAGTTGAAGCAACATCTTCAAAGTCTATATTTACTTCTCTAAATCCATATTTATTAGCAGTACTAATAATTGTATTTATTAGTTTATCTTGAACAGCTGGACTTTGTAATATATCGGTTGCAAGTGATGTTGAAAACTGTCCATTTTCAAGATTAGAGACAACCATCATATAAATACAGCGATTATCCCTAGCAATTTGAGGAATGTTTCCAAGCGGTGGTTCTGATAGTGTCCCATCTCTTTTTGCATCAAAGCTAAAATGCGCTAAATAAGTTAAAAACTTACTTTCAGTTCGAGCCGATTCTTCAAGTGCTGGTTTAATTGGGTTTGAAGTAGGTTGTAAATAGCCAATTGATTCGATATTTCTTTTTTTTCGTGGTGGAAGATGTAGCTTTTGGCCGATATTTAATGAAGCATATGGACTAATACCACTTAAAGTTGCAATCTGACTTGATGTTACACCATAGGTTAGAGCTAAATCATGTAAGTTATCACCGGGTTGAACAAAATATTCGTTTCCTGTAGTTGGTACAACAAGCGATTGACCTTTTATTATTTTATAAGGAGCTACAAGAGCATTTGAATTAATGAGTGCTTGGCGTTCAACTCCATAAAAATCTGCAATACTCATTACTGTTTCTCCACTTTTTACAACATGAATTTGCATCAAGTTTATCTCCTTTCATTAAACGTAGATATTCGTCTCTATTAAATATATGCCGAAGAGTTTGGATTAGAAGAGAATAGGTGGAAAAGCAAATCGAAATTGATTTTGAACATAAAAAACCTAGCCAAAGCTAGGTTTTTAGGACAAATATTTATTTTTTTGATTCTTTCTCACTATTTGGATCAAGCGGGAATTGAATGATATTTGAGTTACTGCCTGAGACAGTAGGGAGTTTACCATCCCATTTCTCTGCTTTTTTGTATTCAATTAATTCATTGGTCAACGTTTGTTGGATTACTTGGTTCGCTTTTGCTTGACCTTGTGCTCGGATTAGTTGTGAATCAGCATCAGCCTTTGCTTCTACTTTTTTCTTTTCTGCTTCAATCTTAGCCGTTTCTAGTTCAATTTTTTTACGATCATTTTCTTGAGCAGCTTGTACACGAGCATCAATGGCATCTTGCGTTTTTGCGTCTGGTTTTGGTGTTCCTAATGTTAAATTTTCAACAAAAAAACCAAGTACTTTTACATCGTCTTTATAAATTGTTTCAATATCAGCTGAGGCATTACTTGATTTCTCACCGTATAATTGCAAAACTGTGTATTTTGATACGGCAATTCGAGCTGCATCTTGTAAACGTTTCTTTAAATATGTATCCTCTATTTCTTCGATCGACACAGGTCCAAACTCATTAAACATTGATACTACTTTAGAAGGATCTATTTTATATGTATATGATAAATCCATTTCGATTCTTTTACCATCTGAAGTAGCTAATGCAACGTCTTTATATTCTACAGTTCGAAGACGGACAGGATATTCGGTAACTTTATCGAATAAACCAACGAAATTCCAACCTTGTGATAATGTATTTTTCTGTATTCCTCCATTTGGTGAATAGACAACCCCTACATAACCAGGTGTTATTTTTTCAATGAAGAATGTGGGAATTGTTGCGATTAAGATCAGTGCTATACCCGCGATGATTCCTCCAATTAGTTTACGATTGAAAAATGTAGTCTTTTTTTCATTTGGACGAATTTCCATTATTTTTTTCCCCCTTATCCTTTAAAATATTTTTTACTTTCACGGATTTCTCTCCAATTTTTTCAAATGTTGGAGAAAGAAGAAGCCACACTCCGAATAAAAAAAGAAGGATGATTAAGATTGAGCCCACTAGTACCTTCAAGAAGATCGACCTCCTAACTAATGTTAAAAAACCATTAGTATTTTATAAGAAAATTATAACATTTAGGATAAGTTAAAAAATAGAACAATTATTAATTTTTTGGTAAAGTATTCTGTAGAAGAATAAGAGGTGACTTTATGTTTATTTCAGAAAAATTAGTTGAAGTAAGATATGCAGAAACGGATGCAATGGGTGTTGTTTACCATGCAAATTATTTAGTATGGTTTGAAATTGGACGTACCCAATTAATAAAGGATTTGGGCTTTAATTATGCAGAAATGGAATCACAAGGTGTTATTTCTCCAGTGATTGATTTGAATGTTTCATATAAGAAGAGTCTTCGATATGGACAGACTGCTACAGTAAAAACAAAAATTAAATCACTCACACCACTTAAAGTGATCTATGAATATGAAATCCTTAATGAGGAAGGCGATATTTGTTGTATAGGAAATTCAACACATGTCGTTGTTCATAAAGAAACATTTAGACCGATTAAATTTAAGAAAGTGTTCCCTGATTGGTATGAAGCATATGAGAAGGCGATGGAGCAGGAATAAAGGGATAGATAAAGAAATCAAGAGCTACAAAAATAAAAGATTAGAGAGGGAAGATTTTAATCTTCAATCTCTAATCTTAAGTATCTCTTGCTTTTAAAATTTTACTTTTGGTTCTGTTTTGTCTTTAATTCTTTTTATATTTGGACGATGTTTATATACGACAAAGATTGTAAGTACAATCAAAATATAAGTTATTATGTATCCATTGTCTTTAATTAGTCCAGTGTATTCCATTATAAAAGCTAAAATTGTACCTAAAAAAGCTGTTAACATTGACGAAAGTGAAACGTATTTTGTTGTTTTTAAACTAATAGCGAAGATAATGATTAAGCAGACAAAAAGTAGTGGCGATGCATATAATAAAATCCCTGCAGAGGTTGCTACCGCTTTACCACCTCTAAAACCGGCAAATATTGGATACATATGACCAATAACAGCAACTAGGCCGATAATTAAAGGGTGAATTCCATGATAATGGAATAATACAGGTAATGAAGCTGCTAGAGTTCCCTTTAAAATATCTCCAAGTGTTACAATAATACCTGCTTTTTTACCTAATGTGCGGAATGTATTTGTCGCACCAAGATTACCGCTACCGTGTTGACGGATATCTACTCCGTAAAATATTTTTCCAACTACTAAACCGAATGGTACAGATCCGATTAAATAGGCTAGTACAATAATGACCAAACTCATTTTCTAGCTCCTTTTCAAACAATAATAAATTAGTGCAGTATCATATGATTTTATCATAATTTTAAGCGAATATATAGATAGTTGCTTTAGAATATTAATTCAAATGAGGAAACAAAGGACATTTTATTTTAGGTAGAAATGCTTATATCTATCAATTTTTATGGAAGGAAAAAAATATGAACCCGACAGTTTTAATTATTGAAGATGAAAAAAGGTTAAGAGAAATCGTAAAAGAGTATTTTGAAAATGATCAATTTACAGTAATCGAAGCAGAAGATGGAGAAGAAGGCATAAAGAAATTTAACGAAAATCAAGTAGATTTAATTATTTTAGATTTAATGCTACCTAAATTAGAAGGATGGGAAGTTTGTAAGCTAATTAGGGAGCAATCAAGCATTCCAATCATTATGACAACTGCTCGCTCAGAAGAAGAAGATCAATTACTTGGTTTTGATATTGGAACAGATGAATATGTGACAAAGCCATTCAGTCCTAAAATTCTAGTAGCAAAAGCAAAAAGTGTCCTTAGAAGAACGGCTGATTTAAAAGAAGACGATAAAGATACTAAAACGATTTGTGGCATTACAATCAATACATCATCAAGGACTGCTTCAATTAATAATGAGTTATTACAACTCACGAATAAAGAGTTCGAATTATTATGTTATTTAATAGATAATAAAGGCATCGTATTAACAAGAGATCAATTATTAAATAATATTTGGGGCTTTGATTATTTTGGTGATGGAAGAACTGTAGATACACATATAAAAAAACTGAGACATAAATTGGGAGACAAAGCAAAGCATATAGCAACAGTTATTAGAGTAGGCTATAAGTTTGAGGAGTAGATGATGAAAAATAGTATAGTCCGTAAACTTTTTTTATCCATAACGTTATTACTAGTTATTTTTTTAGTAATTGTATTTGTTGGACAATCAATCTTTCTGCAATCGTTTTATACGAATAAGAAAGTAAATATTGTAACAGAAGAACTAACACAGTTTGCTAATGGGTATAAAGCGGGTAAATTTAACAACAATCAGTTTCAACAAGAACTATCCAAACTATATTCGAAATACAATACAACTTTAGCCGTTTTAGATAAAAGAGGGGTCCTAAAAGCTGAGAATAATTTTGATTTAACCGTACTCACAAATGATGGAAAGAAGGTATATGTACCTTTAAATAATCTATTATATTCGGATCAAATAGACAGCATTTTAGGACTTAATATTAAAGAAAATTCAAGGATTACAATCAGAGGTTATGTTCAAGATGATTATTTTTTTCCACTCTATATAAAAACGAATATGGGTGTTTGGCAAGAGGAAAATCAGCCGGCTAACACGGTTCAATTGTCATCTAAAAATAGTCTTCAGGAAATGGTGAATATTGAAATTAAAGGGAAAGTTGTTAATTTACATTTACCGATTGCAAATCAATATACGTATTCAGCTCAAATGAACTCATTAATGGGTGCAATATCTGATTGGACAAAGAGTAATGAAGATTTTTCTAACTATACGAAGCAGGATTTCCCATTAATTTATCGCTATTTAGACCGAGCAAATGGATTAGAAAATAAAGTTTTTATTTACCCAATTACTACGAATAAAGGTTCAAAAGAAGTTATTTTTGCCATTACATCTCTTCAACCAGTAAATGAAGCAATGTACGTACTAAAAGATTTTTATCTATACGCATTTATTATTGCTTTACTATTGATTGTGATTGTATCTTTTTACTATTCGAAATTAATAACGAAGCCATTATTGAAAATGAATTCTGTAACAAATCAATTAGCAAAGTTAAATTTTAACGAGAAAATTGATATTCAATCTGATGATGAAATTGGCCAATTATCCAAATCAATTAATTCATTATCCGAGAATTTAGCTAGTACGATTGAAAATTTACAGCAGGCAAATGTTAAATTAATGAAAGATATTGAAAAAGAAAAACAGTTAGAACAAATAAGAAAAGAGTTTATTAGTGGAGTATCTCATGAGCTAAAAACTCCTTTGAGTATCGTGCAAAGTTATGCAGAAGGTTTAAAAGATGGATTAAATATTGAAAAAAATGGTTATTATGCAGATGTAATCCTTGAAGAAGTTGACCGGATGAACGGTTTAGTTGTCGATATGCTTGAACTTTCCAAACTTCAATCAGGAACATACACACTTAAAAGTGAACCTTTCTTAATTGTGGATTGTATAGAAAATGTGATTATTCGCATGTTTGAAAATAGTAATATTCAATACCATTTCAATTTTAATTTAGATGAAGATACGCTCGTAATAGGAGAAAAAAGAAAAATAGAACAAGTACTCATTAATATCCTTTCAAATGCTATCCATTATGGTAACCCAGGTAGTGTCATAGAAATGAATTTATTAGATGAAGGGGATTATGTAAATATCGCTATTTTTAATGAAGGTAATCCAATCCCTGCTGATAAAATTGATAAAATTTGGGATCGCTTCTATCGAATTGATGAATCAAGAAATAGACAAAATGGTGGAACAGGTTTAGGTTTAGCAATCGTAAAAACGATCCTTGACTTACATCATTCATCTATAAAAGTTCATAATAAGGAAGATGGAGTTGAATTTATTTTTAATTTGAAAAAATATTTAAATTAAATCAAAAAGTTCACAGCAAATACACATGAGTGGGTTAAATTAATATCAATCAAAGATACCTACATATTGGAGGAATGAATTATGGGATATTATGATGAAACAGATTTATACGATGAAAATAATCCTAAAAGGCAAAAGAGAAGTAGACGTGGGGGGTATCCACTAGTTACAGGTTTTATTGGAGCGATAATTGGAGCTGTAACGATTTCAATCGTATCCCCAGATATTTTTAATTTAACAAATAAACCTGCAAACTTATCAAATGATACGAATACAGTACCAACACAAGTTATTAATGTATCACGCGAAGATTTGACAACTACAATTCAAAATGCACGTAAATTTGTAGTAGGAGTAAATAATTATCAATCATCAAATCCATTTTCAATGGAAACTGAAGAAGCAGGATCTGGTTCTGGGGTAGTTTATAAAAAAGTAGGAAATAAAGCTTTAGTAGCGACAAATAACCACGTTGTTGCTGGTGCAAAACAATTAAAAGTTAAGATGGCAGACGGTCAATTAATAGATGCTAAACTTGTTGGAACAGATGAATTATTAGATTTAGCTGTTGTAGCAATTGATGCAAAATATGTTACGAATATCGCTAAATTAGGTGATTCAGAAAAAATTAACGTAGGTGAAACGGCTATTGCAATTGGAAATCCCCTTGGATTTTTAGAAAGTACAGTAACAGAAGGAATTATAAGTAGTAAAGCTCGAGAAATACCACAAGATATCGATGGAGATGGAGTTGCAGATTACCAAACTCAAGTAATTCAAACAGATGCTGCGATTAATCCTGGTAATAGTGGTGGTGCTTTAATCAATGCTAAAGGTGAAGTAATCGGGATTAATTCAAGTAAAATTGCCGAACAAGCTGTTGAAGGAATTGGATTTGCGATTCCAATGAATATTGCAAAACCAGCTTTAGATCAAATCGAAAAATTTGGTGAAGTCACTCGTCCTGTAATGGGTGTAGGCTTAAAATCACTTAATGAAATACCGCAATTTAATATTGAAGAAACATTAAAATTACCTGGTTCTGTTACGAAAGGTGCCGTAGTTACGCATGTTGACCCAAATACTCCTGCTGCGAAAGTTGGAATGAAACAATTAGACGTTATCGTTGCACTTGATGACAAACCAGTAAGTGACGTAATTTCGATCAGAGAATACCTCTATTCACACAAAAAAGTTGGAGATAAATTAAAAGTTACTTATTACCGTAGTGGTAAATTAATGAATTCAACATTAACATTAGCATCTAGTCAATGATTGACAGGTAATTGACTTAGGAAATATGATAAAAGAATAATAAATAAGCGAAAAGTTATCTTTTCGCTTATTTTATAAAGAAAGGGTGATTAGCAAATGAGTAAATACCCATCAAGAGAAGAAATTGGCAAGATTTTAAAATCAAGTAAAGTAATTGCTGTTGTTGGATTATCAAAAGACCCGTCTAAAACGTCTTATATGGTAAGCAAGGCAATGCAAGATGCTGGGTATAAAATTATTCCAGTAAACCCAACGGTTGATACTGTATTAGGAGAAAAAGCAGTAGCGAGTCTAACAGACATAAAAGAAAAAGTCGATATTGTAAATGTATTTAGAAGACCTGAACACCTATTACCTGTAGCAGAAGAGTTTCTAAAAATTGATTGCGATGTTTTCTTTGCACAACTTGGAATCGAAAACGAAGAAGCATATCAATTGTTAAAGGAAAATGGTAAAACGGTCATTATGGATCGTTGTATTAAAGTTGAGCATGCAATGACAAGATAGGCCGTTAAAAAAGCTCACTGTTTTCGGACTGGCTTTTAGACGCTCGTTTTCTTCGTTGCTTTAACTGTGATGTTGATATACCGAAAAGGGTACTTAGGTCATCTCCAGTATTCGTGACTCGAAATTTAAGCGCTTGCAATCAGTCTGAAGATGAAATTTTTAAAATTGTTTTTAATCTGGCTCACTGTTAATCAGTGAGTTTTTTTAACGGAAGATCGAGTAGGGATTAGAAAATTAGGGTATGTCGAGGAATCGTTCGACATGCATAAAAATAAATAAGTAATTAAAAAGCCACTTTGTATGATCTTTAAATTTGAGTTTTGTTTATTTATTTTATCAATTTTCAACTTAAACCTTGTTTTTCTTGATTCTAAAATCCAGTTTTTTATGAAGTTTTCCGATATTTTTTTTCATGTTCGACTTGTAAGTTAGGAAAAAAACCATTAACATGAACGATTAGAAGAAACATTTTATTTATACTATGATATAATGGAACGGATGTTCTTATGTAAGTGTTTAGTTAGAAAGGAGAAATGGTGTTGGCAAAGAATGAAACAACATATAACGAAGATGCGATACAGGTACTAGAAGGTTTAGAAGCTGTACGTAAACGACCTGGAATGTATATTGGCAGCACAGATAGTAGAGGTCTGCACCATTTAGTTTATGAAATCGTAGATAACTCTGTAGATGAAGCATTAGCTGGTCACGGGACTCAAATAGATGTGGTTATTCATAAAGATAATAGCTTAAGCGTAAAAGACCATGGTCGTGGGATGCCTACTGGAATGCACAAAATGGGAAAACCAACTCCCGAAATTATTTTAACTGTATTACACGCAGGTGGTAAATTTGGACAAGGCGGTTACAAAACAAGTGGCGGTCTACATGGCGTTGGTGCATCAGTAGTAAATGCTTTATCAGAATGGTTAACAGTTGAAATTCACCGTGAAGGAACAATTTACAAGCAACGTTTTGAAGATGGAGGTAAAGCAGTAACTTCATTAGAAATTGTTGGTAAGACAAGACGAACTGGTACAACAATCCATTTTAAACCAGATCCAACTATTTTTAGCACTACAAATTTTAACTTTGATACTTTATGTGAAAGACTTAGAGAGTCAGCATTTTTATTAAAAGGATTAAAAATAACAATTAAAGATGAACGACATGATGCGTTTGAAGAGTTTTATTATGAAAACGGTATCGAAGCATTTGTATCGTATTTAAACGAAGAAAAAGAAGCGCTACATCCTGTTGTATTCTTTGAAGGATTACAAAATAAAATAGAGGTTGAATTTTCGTTCCAATTTAATGACGGATACTCGGAAACAATGCTTTCTTTCGTAAATAATGTTCGTACAAAAGATGGTGGTACACACGAAGTTGGTGCAAAAACCGCTTTAACAAGAGCATTTAATGAATATGCAAGAAAAGTAAGTCTCTTAAAAGAAAAAGATAAAAATCTAGATGGAGCGGATATTAGAGAGGGATTAGCTGCAATTGTATCTGTACGAATTCCTGAAGAGCTACTTCAATTTGAAGGACAAACAAAAGGTAAATTAGGTACTAGTGAAGCAAGATCAGCTGTTGATTCAGTTGTTTCGGATCAATTAGCTTATTTTCTAGAAGAAAATCCAGACATTGCAACTTCATTAGTAAAGAAATCTATAAAAGCTTTTCAAGCTAGAGAAGCTGCAAGAAAAGCACGTGAAGAAGCAAGAAGTGGTAAAAAGAGAAAACGCTCAGAAACTTCATTAAGCGGTAAGCTCACACCTGCACAGTCACGTAACCCACAGAAAAATGAATTATACCTAGTTGAGGGTGATTCAGCTGGTGGAAGTGCTAAACAAGGTCGTGATCGACGTTTCCAAGCAATATTGCCCTTGCGCGGTAAGGTGATCAATACCGAGAAGGCAAAACTTGCTGACATAATGAAAAATGAAGAGATTAATACGATTATTCATGCGATTGGTGCAGGAGTAGGTAGTGATTTTGATATAGAAGATGTTAACTATGACAAAATCGTTATTATGACCGATGCGGATACCGATGGAGCGCATATTCAAGTACTTTTACTAACATTCTTTTACCGTTATATGAAGCCATTAGTAGAGGCTGGTAAAGTTTATATTGCCTTACCTCCTTTATTCAAAGTAAGTAAAGGTTCTGGAAAAAAAGAAGTAATTGAATACGCTTGGTCAGAGGTAGACTTACAAGATGCAATCAAAAAAGTTGGTAAAGGGTATATGATTCAGCGTTACAAAGGACTTGGTGAGATGAATGCAGACCAACTTTGGGAAACAACGATGGACCCTGAAACGAGAACACTTATTCGCGTGAAAATTGATGATGCTGCAAGAGCAGATCGTCGTGTAACTACTTTAATGGGTGATAAAGTTGAACCTAGACGTAAGTGGATTGAATCGAATGTAGTATTTGATTTAGATGAAGAGGATAAAATTTTAAACAATGAGCAAGTTGAAGTAGATTCAGAAGGGAGCAATGTCTGATGCAATCATCGGAAAAATTATATAATATCCCTTTAGAAGATATAATCGGTGACCGTTTTGGTCGATATAGTAAGTATATTATTCAAGAACGAGCATTACCTGATGCTCGTGACGGATTAAAGCCAGTTCAGCGTCGTATTTTGTATTCAATGCACGTTGAAGGAAATACGCAAGACAAGCCTTATCGTAAATCTGCTAAAACAGTCGGAAATGTAATTGGTAATTACCATCCTCATGGTGATACTTCTGTTTATGATGCGATGGTAAGATTAAGTCAAGATTGGAAATTAAGAAATGTATTAATTCAAATGCACGGAAATAACGGTAGTATTGATGGAGACCCTCCAGCAGCTATGCGTTATACAGAAGCTAGGTTATCAGCAATTGCAAGTGAACTATTAAGAGATATTGACAAAGAAACAGTTGATTTTGTGCCAAACTTTGACGATACGAGTATGGAGCCTGTTGTTTTACCATCAATGTTTCCAAATTTACTAGTCAACGGTAGTACTGGAATCTCTGCTGGTTATGCAACTGAAATTCCATCGCACCACCTTGGAGAAGTAATCGATGCCACGATTATGCGAATTGAAAATAAAAACTGTACAGTAGATGATTTAATGACCGTAATCCATGGTCCTGATTTTGCTACTGGAGGGATTATTCAAGGTGTAGATGGAATCAAAAAAGCTTATGAAACAGGAAAAGGAAAAATCATTATTCGAAGCCGTGTTCATACGGAGGACTTACGTGGTGGTAAACAGGCTTTAATCATTAC
Organism: Gottfriedia acidiceleris; assembly: GCF_036421055.1. Lineage (GTDB taxonomy): Bacteria > Bacillota > Bacilli > Bacillales > Bacillaceae_G > Gottfriedia > Gottfriedia acidiceleris_C. The sequence goes on from NZ_JAZGQS010000001.1 coordinate 447,256, forward strand.
AGAAATTCCTTCAGAAGTGAATAAAGCGAATTTAGTAAAGAAAATAGACGAGGTTCGTCTTGATCGAAAAGTAGATGGCATTACGGAAGTGCGTGATGAAACAGATCGTACTGGACTACGTATTGTCATTGAACTAAAAAAAGATGCCAATAACGAAGCGATTTTAAATTATTTATATAAAAATACGGAGCTTCAAATACCTTATAACTTCAATATGGTTGCGATTTATAATCGTACACCAAAACAGATGTCATTACCGGCAATTCTTGATGCTTATATTGAACATCAAAAAGAAGTCATTACAAATCGTTCAAATTTTGATTTAAGAAAAGCAAAAGCTCGCCAACATGTTGTAGAAGGTTTAATGAAGGCTTTATCGATTTTAGATGAAGTGATTACAACTATTCGTTCTGCAAATGATAAACGCGATGCAAAAGATAAGTTAATCGCTCAATTTGAGTTTACTGAACAACAAGCGGAAGCAATTGTTATGTTACAGTTATATCGTTTAACAAATACTGATATTACTGCATTACAAGAAGAAGCAGATGAGCTAGATAAAAAGATCAAACAGCTAGAAGCAATTTTAAACAGTGAAGCAAAATTATTGTCAGTTATCAAAACAGACTTAAAGAAAATTAAGTTAAAATATGCAGACGACAGACGTTCAACAATTCAAAAAGAGATTGAAGAAATTAAAATTTCTAGAGAAGATATAATCGCTCAAGAAGATGTCATTGTCACTGTTACAAGTGAAGGATATGTTAAACGAACAAGTCCAAGATCTTTTTCAGCTTCTAATGGGAAAGATTACGGAATGAAAGAAGGCGACCGTTTAATTTATCAAATAGAAAGCACAACGACGGATACGCTAATTTTATTTACGTCAAAAGGTAACTATTTATATTTACCAATTCATGAAATGCAGGATATCAGATGGAAAGATATGGGGCAACATGTTGCTAATATTATTCCTATTGATCGAGATGAAGCAATTCTTTCTGCTACGGTCGTCAATAATTTTGAAGAAAATAGAGATTATATTTTATTTGTCACAAAAAATGGTGTTGTAAAACGTACAAGTATACAACAATTAAAAGTACAACGTTATTCTAAACCACTTGTCGGTATGTCAATTAAGTCTGATGATTCCTTAATTTTTGCTGGTGTCACTTCAGAAACTGATCAAGTTTTATTGGCTACAAGTTCAGGGTACACATTGTTATTTAAGGTTGAAGAGATTAGTATTCAAGGATTAAGAGCTGGTGGAGTTAAAGGAATTAACTTAAAGGATCATGATTTTGTAGTTTCTGCAGACACGATTAGTAATGACGTGAAGGAAATTTTTTGTGCAACACATCGAGGGGCAATTAAAAAAATGAAACTCGATACAATCCCTCAAAGTTCTAGGGGTACACGAGGAGTTAAAGTACTTCGAGATTTAAAAAATAATCCTCATTTATTAATTGGGGTATACGCAATAAATGAAAAAGATATGTTTGCTTTATTAAGTAAATCTGGTCAATTTGAGACTGTTGACCCAACTGATTTAAGAAATAGTGATCAATATAGTAATGGCTCGTTTGTTATGGATACAGATGATTCTGGAGAAATAAAGACGATCATTCGATATAAAAAAGAAGAAAATAATTAAAATTAGGCCTATTCCAAGCTTTTTGGAATAGGTTTTTTTGTCGAATTTGTCGAAAAACGTAAAATGATACTAAGAAAATATTTTTTAAAGATTAACCTAGTAAAATATATTGAAATCTTTTAATTTTATATTTCGAGAATAAGGAAAAAAGGTTTTTAATAATTATTTAATGGGAATAATTACCTAAAATAACAAGGAATCGACAGAATTGTCGAAATATTTTGAACCAAAAGAACTTGTCTAACGAAAAAATATAGCTTACTATTTTCTTAAGAATTTTAAATTTTCAAAAAATAGGTTTTTAAGGGGGCGTACATATGGTTTTTAAGAAAGGATTTGCAATTTTAGCATCAGTATCGTTAACTGCGGGTATTTTAGCAGGCTGTGGAAGTAATAGTTCAAAGGATGGAAACCAAGTCATTAAAATCGCAACAAATACACCACTATCTGGTAATAATGCAATTTTAGGTGAATCCATTAAGCTTGGAGCTCAGCTTGCATTAGAAGATCAAAAAGCAGCTTTCAAAAAGTTAGGCTTTGATTTAAAGATTGTACCTTATGATGACCAAGGGGATCCAAAAAAAGGTGTAGCAAATGCTGAGCAGTTAGCTGCAGACAATAAAATCCTTGGTGTTGTAGGACATTTAAACTCTGGTGTAGCAATTCCTTCTTCTGTAAAGTATGAGAAAGACCATATCGTAATGGTATCTCCTTCAAATACTGCAAATGAAGTAACTGATCGTGGATTAGGAGTAGTTAACCGAATTTGTGCTCGTGATGACTTCCAAGGTCCTGCAGGTGCGAATTTCGCTGTTAATACTTTAAAAGCTAAAAATATTTTTATCATTCAAGATAAAACACCTTACGGAACTGGTTTAGCAAATGAATTCAAATCTGCTGCTGAGAAATTGGGCGCTAAAATTCTAGGTGAAGAAGGAATCTCAATCGGAGATAAAGATTTTAACGGGGTACTAAATAATGCAATTGCGAAAAAGCCTGATTTAGTATTCTTCGGTGGACTATATGCTGAAGGTGGCATTTTATTAAAACAAGCACGTGAAAAAGGATTAAACATCCCATTCATGGGTGGAGATGGAATGGACTCTTCAGGTTTAGTTGATATTGCTGGAGATGCTGTTAAAAACTTCTACTATACTTCAGTAGCTGGAGATACGTTAAAAACAGATAAAGGGAAAGCTTTTGCTGACGCATATAAATCTAAATTTAATAAAAACATCGAATCGTTCTCATCTTATGGCTATGATTCTGCAGGCGTTTTATTAGCAGGATTAAAAAATGCGATCAATGACAATAAAGGAAAAATGCCAACACGTGAACAAGTTGAAAAAGCAGTACGTGCGATTCAAGATTATGATGGTGTAGTAACGAAGGTAGGCTTCGACAATAAAGGAGACAACAAATACGCGAAAGTATTTATTTATACGTTTAAAGAAGCTAAATATCCTGGTACTCAAGAAGGCGAAGTTTCTAAACCTTAATTAGAAACGATACCAACCAGAAAAAGAAAAGAGTATCCCGTAAAAAACGAGATACTCTTTTTCTCACAATAAGTTGAGAAATTTGTAAAAAATTGGAATTTGGTAGGAAATAAACTACATTATTTATAGGAGGTCTTATACATGAATGAAGTAATCCAAACACTACCTCAAGTACTAATAGACGGTCTTGTTTTAGGAGCGGTATATGCAATCGTAGCACTCGGTTACACGATGGTTTATGGGATTTTGGAACTAATTAACTTTGCACATGGTGAAATATTCATGGCAGGTGCGTTCATTGGTACTGCGATATTAATTACATTTACTGGTTTAGGTTTATTAAGTAGTTTACCTGCAATTATCGTATTAGCAATTGTTTTAATTATTGCTTCATTAGCAACTGGATTCCTTGGAATGGGGATCGAAAGGGTGGCGTATCGCCCATTACGTAAAGCACCAAAATTAATTACATTAATTACAGCAATTGGTATTTCATTTTTACTACAAGATATCGTACGTTTTATTGCTGAATTAAAAGAAGGAAATTACATTATTACTGGCCCATCACTATTTTCAGGACAACACCAAATTAAAACTAGCTCACTTCTTTCTTCATTTGGAAATGCACAAATTAAATCAGCATCAATTATTATTTTAGTCGTTGCAGTTGTAATGATGATTTCATTAGATTACTTCATCAATAAAACAAAATGGGGTACAGCAATGCGTGCAGTAGCTCAAGATCGTGAAACTGCATCATTAATGTCTGTTAATGTTAACAAAGTCATCTCTTTAACATTCTTTTTAGGATCTGGATTAGGTGGTGCAACTGGCGTGCTCTTTGCATTACAATATAACACAATTGATCCATACATTGGTTTTATTTTAGGCCTAAAAGCATTTACGGCAGCAGTATTAGGTGGGATCGGAAATATCCGTGGTGCAATGTTTGGTGGTTTATTAATCGGTATAATCGAAGTATTTGCGGCAACAAATTTATCAACATTAACACACGGCATTTTCCCATCAGAATATAAAGATGTAGTTGCATTTGCAATATTAATTCTAGTTCTAATATTCAAGCCAGAAGGTTTATTAGGTAAACCTGTAGCTGAGAAAGTGTAGGTGAATTAGATGAAGAGCTTATTAAATGGGTTAAAACAATCAAATAAATTACAAGGAATTTTCTTAGGCGCTTATATCATTGTTACATCATTAGGATTATACCTTTTGCAAGAATCTGTTACAGCATTTCTATTAATCTTGTTCTCGCTTTACTTATTATATAAAACTAATTTTCCAGTCAAATTAAAATGGAGCATTGGAATCCTAGTTTTAACTGTGATTATGCCGTATGTTGCATCACAAGGTACAGCATTTGAATCATATATGGGTGTAGCGACTTTAGTTGGAATCTATGTTGCAATGGCACTTGGATTAAACGTAGTAGTTGGTTTAGCTGGGCTATTAGATTTAGGATTTGTTGCCTTCTTTGCAATCGGTTCATATACTTATGCAATTTTTTCGACTAAACAAGTTACGAATTTCTTACATTTTGATTTCCTTCCGTTTTCAGGAAACTCATTCTGGGTATTTATCATAATCGGTGGAATTATCGCTGCTATTGCTGGCGTATTATTAGGTATTCCAGTACTTCGTGTAAAAGGTGATTATTTAGCAATTGTAACACTAGGATTTGGAGAAATTATTCGAATTGTATTTAATAACTTAGATAAACCAGTAAATATTACTGGAGGGGCACAAGGTATTTCTTCTATTCCAGCTCCAACGATATTTGGACTAGAGATTGATAATTCCGGCCAATTTTATTATGTTGTGTTAGTTGTTTTATCAATCGTCATTTTAGCTGTAACTAGATTACAAGATTCTAAACTTGGACGTTCTTGGAAAGCGGTACGTGAGAATGAAATCGCTGCACAAGCATCAGGCATTCACTTAGTACGTACAAAATTAATTGCATTTGCAATCGGTGCTTCTTTCTCAGGAATGATGGGAGTAGTATTCTCTGCAAAGCAAATGTTCATTGACCCGACAAGCTTTACGTTACTTGAATCGATTACGATCTTGGTAATGGTTATTTTAGGCGGAATGGGTAGTGTGCCAGGTGTTATCCTTGGAGCTGCTCTTGTTACAATTTTAAATCTACAAGTATTAACAGAAGTAACAAACTATTTAAACCAATTAACATTAGATGGAGTGATTAATTTACCACCGGCTTTATCTCCTTCAAAAATGCAACGTATGATTTTCGGACTGATTTTAGTATTTGCAGCAATTTTTAGGCCAAAAGGATTATTGCCTGCCAAAAATAAGGTTGTTCCAAAAGAAGACGTCGTAGATCAAACTGTAGTCGAAGAAAAAACACGCACAGTTTCATTTTAAGAGAGGAGGTTATCAAATGTTAAAAACAACGAATTTAACGAAAAGTTTTGGCGGTTTAACTGCTGTTAATAATGTCAATATTGATATTAAAGAAGGCTCAATTACAGCAGTTATTGGACCAAATGGAGCTGGAAAAACAACATTTTTTAATATGATTACTGGTGTCTATACACCTAGTAGTGGTGAAATTTTGCTAGGGAATGAGAGTTTAGTAGGGTTAAAGCCACATACAGTTAATAAAAAAGGGATCGCTCGTACATTCCAAAATATCCGTTTATTTAATAGTATGACCGCTTTAGAAAATGTCATGGTAGGAATGCATCAGCATTTAAAGTATGGAATTTTTTCAACAATATTCCATTTACCTAAATTTAAAAAAGCAGAAAAATCGGCGATGAAAGAAGCTTATAAATGGTTAGAATACGTTGGATTAGCTGATGTTTATAATGAGGAAGCATCGAGTTTATCATACGGTGCCCAAAGACGACTTGAAATTGCGCGTGCATTAGCATCTCAACCAAGAATCTTACTTTTAGATGAGCCAGCTGCAGGGATGAATCCGAAAGAAACGAAAGAATTGACTGATTTAATCTATCATATGAGAGATGACCTTAACTTAACAATCGTCTTAATCGAACATGATATGAAGCTTGTGATGGAAATATCCGAGTATCTATTTGTACTTGATCATGGCGAAAAAATTGCAGAAGGAAAACCACTCGAAATTCGAAATAATCAAAAAGTAATTGAAGCATATTTAGGAAAAAGTGCAGTGACTACTGCATAGTGAAAGGAGTACGAAAAAATGACGCTATTACAATTAAAAGATATTAACTCTTTTTACGGTGGTATACAAGCACTGAAAAATATTAACATTGAAGTAAATGAAGGCGAAATCGTAACATTAATTGGAAGTAATGGTGCGGGTAAATCTACTACTCTAAAAACGATTTGTGGCCAAGTTAAACCAAAATCTGGAACGCTTATATATAAAGGTGAAGAAATTATAAAGCTACAATCCCATGAAATTGCTTTAAAAGGAATCGCCCATGTACCAGAAGGAAGAAGAATTTTTTCTAAATTAAGTGTAAAAGAAAATTTAGAAATGGGAGCTTTCTCAGTTAAAGATAAAAAACTAATCGCTGCACGAATGGAAATGGTATTTGATTATTTTCCAAGACTGAAAGAGCGTTTAAGCCAAAAAGGCGGTACGATGAGTGGAGGAGAACAACAAATGCTAGCGATTGGAAGAGGGCTGATGATGGGACCATCATTACTAATGCTAGATGAACCATCTATGGGTCTTGCTCCAATTATCGTTGAACAAATATTTGAAATCATTGAGCAACTAAACAAACAAGGAATGACAATCTTATTAGTCGAACAAAACGCATACCAAGCATTACAAATTGCTCATCGAGGTTATGTCATTCAAACAGGTGAGATTCAAATGGTTGGTGAAGGTAAGACATTAATGGATAATGAAGAAGTGAAAAAAGCTTATTTAGCTTAATAAATCTTCAAATCAAAGGGGATGTATCATATGTCAGGTCAACTGACATTTGAACATCCCTTTTTGCTGTAATTGCTAATGAAAATTCATTTACAGAGGGTATCTCGAAGACACTATGCATTTAAAGTTTATTTTACAGACTTTTTTAAAGATAAATGGCAGATTTGGATTAGTATTTTATTGTTTAAAAAGATATATGATAATTTTACACTTGATCGTTTCTACAATGAACTAATAATTGTATAGGGATACTTTTACGGGTATAGGTAATTTTTTACTTTAATTGCAGATTCGCTGATTTTAAATGTAGTTTCGGTAATTTTAATTGCAGATTCACTGATTTTATTTCCAGTTCAGCCGATACTTTCCTAAGGTTTTCTCTACAAAAATAAAAAGAGGGAACCCCATTTAGATTCCCTCATTAACATGAAATTTTATCTATTAGAAATAAATTCCGAAACTTTTAATTGCTCTTCACTTGAAGCATTGTTAATGGAAGATTGAAGTGATTCCTCTAGTAAACTACGATTCTTGTAAAAATCTTCATGTTTACTATTATAATAGTACTTCACTGCTTCTAAATCTGAGAAAAACTCTTTTCCAAGCTTTAGAAGAAATGTTACTGGAAGTCCTTCGATCACTACTGTATTTACATTTTCAGAAATTTCATTTACCGTACTGTTTGAAGTTGAAATCATTTCCTCGTTTAATTCTTTAACAAGTAATTGTTCGAACCCTTTTATTTTATTGTTTCTTTTGTTTACGATTCGCTTTTTGTTTGTCTTTAATAAACGAATGGAATGATGTTTATCAAGCAATACTGCTGAACGTTTCTTTTTCTTTAAAAAAATGCTGCTACTCAAAACTAGCACTCCCTTCTGATAGTTAGGTATATAAATAAAACAACTTTTCTATCATACCAAGTAATGCTCATACTGTAAAGGTTTTATCTTTACATGTAGAATCCTCTGAAAAATTCAATAAATTCACAGTATATTTTTATCATAATTGTTCATAATAATAATTGACTTAAACATGGTCACTTTGTTAAAATAACAACATATTATTTATTACATATAACGTTGACGGAAAGAAGTACCTAAAGATTATTTTGCTTAGCGAGTTGAGGATGGTGTGAGCTCAATCAAAACCTTTAGCGAAAGGCATTCCTGAGTTAATTTTTAAAGTGGACAATTTTTTTAATTGTCAACTAGGGTGGAACCGCGGGTGCATATACAGCTCTCGTCCCTAGGCAGAAAATGCCTAAGGATGAGAGCTTTTTTATTTCATTCTTGCATTTTCAAAAAACAATTGAAAATTGGAGGCAAATGAAATGTCAGAAAAATCGATGGATGTTGTAGTAAGTCACGCTAAACACAGAGGATTTGTATTTCCAGGATCTGAAATTTACGGTGGTTTAGCAAATACGTGGGATTATGGTCCACTTGGTGTTGAATTAAAAAATAATGTGAAAAAAGCTTGGTGGAAAAAGTTTGTTCAACAAAGTCCATATAATGTTGGATTAGATGCAGCAATCTTAATGAATCCACGTACTTGGGAAGCTTCAGGTCATATTGGTAATTTTAATGACCCAATGATCGATTGCAAAAATTGTAAAGCTCGTCATCGTGCAGATAAATTAATCGAAAATGCACTTGAAGAAAAAGGAATGGAAATTATCGTTGATGGTCTTCCATTTTCAGAAATGGCTAAATTAATTGAAGAACATAAAATTGCTTGCCCTGATTGTGGTAGCCATGATTTTACAGATATTCGTCAATTTAACCTAATGTTTAAAACATTCCAGGGTGTTACTGAATCAAGTACGAATGAAATTTTCTTACGTCCAGAAACAGCTCAAGGTATTTTCGTAAACTTCAAAAATGTACAACGTACAATGAGAAAGAAAGTACCATTTGGTATTGCTCAAATTGGTAAAAGCTTCCGTAACGAAATTACTCCAGGAAATTTCACGTTCCGAACTCGTGAATTTGAACAAATGGAGCTTGAATTTTTCTGTAAACCAGGTGAAGAGTTAGAGTGGTATTCTTATTGGAAAGAAACTGCTAATAAATGGCTTTTAGCTTTAGGTATGAAAGAAGAAAATCTTCGTTTACGTGAACATAGTGCGGATGAATTATCACACTATAGTAACGCGACAACTGACTTTGAATATAAATTCCCATTTGGTTGGGGCGAATTATGGGGCATTGCGTCTCGTACAGATTATGATTTAAAACAACATATGGAATATTCAACAGAAGATTTCACATATCATGATCCAATTACAAATGAAAAATATGTTCCATATTGTATCGAGCCATCATTAGGTGCAGACCGTGTTACATTAGCATTTTTAATTGATGCATATGAAGAAGAGGCATTAGAAGATGGTACTTCTCGTACAGTAATGCGTTTACATCCTGCATTAGCACCATATAAGGCAGCGATTTTACCTTTATCTAAAAAATTATCTGAAAATGCTCAAGAAGTATTTGCTTCTTTAGCAGAAGAGTTCAATGTTGATTTTGATGAAACTGGTTCAATTGGTAAACGTTATAGACGTCAAGATGAAATCGGTACTCCTTTCTGTATTACGTACGACTTCGAATCAATTGAAGATAAAAAAGTAACTGTTCGTGACCGTGATACTATGGAGCAAACTCGTGTTGCAATAAGTGAATTACAATCATTTTTAGCAAATAAAATTAAATTTTAATTTAGTTTTTTGAAATAAGGTGTCCTTTTGGACATCTTTTTTCATATATTTTACTAAAGCTTGTTTAAAGTTTAAGAAATATACTAAAAATGGTAAAATAAAGGTATAAAATAAAGGAGGAGTTTAAATGAGGAGTTCAAATCCTATCTTAAATTCTGAACGATTAACGAAATCAAGGCATTCTGCTAAGGCAATGACGATCGGTGGGACAATTGGTAAAACAATTATCGCATTAATCTTATTAATCGCAACTGCAGGATATTCATTTTATCTAACGGCTACTGGAACACTTAATTCTAAAGTGTTTATTGGATGTTTAATCGTTGCATTCATTATTGGCTTGGTAACATCTTTTTCTCCTAGAATTGCACCGATTACTACACCTATTTATGCAGCAGTTGAAGGGATTCTAATTGGTAATATTTCTGCTGTTTATGAAGCAACATATGGAATGATTGTTCTACAAGCGGTTCTATTAACAATTGCAATTATAGCAGGTACATTAATTTGTTATGCTACTGGACTCGTTAAAGTAACGCACCGTTTTAGATCAATTGTTTTCGGTTTAACAATCGGAGTGTTTATATTTTACTTACTAACGATGGTCCTTCAACTTTTCCATGTTCCAATTCCATATATCCATCAATCTGGTCCAATAGGGATACTTGTTAGTTTAGCGATACTTGTTATTGCTTCATTAAATCTATTCTTGGATTTTGATCTAATTACAACAAGTGTTAGACAAGGAGCACCAAAAGAATTCGAGTGGTATTGTGCTTTTGGTTTATTAGTAACAGTCATTTGGGTTTATATTGAAGCACTTCGATTCCTATCAAGGCTTCGCGATTAAATAATTTTAGTCAGTCACCTTACTCTCAAATGAAAGTAAGGTTTTTTACTATATTTTGATTTGAATTCGATCATGAATAGATAGAATGACAATAGTAGAAAGTAGGGAAATAGATGAGTAAGAAAAAATTTGAAGTCTTTGAAAATGAAACAATTAATGATTGCTTAGAGAGAATGGAAAGAGAAGGCTATAAACCTGTTAAAAGAATGGAAGTACCAATATTTTCAGAACAAATGGTTAATGGAAAGGTAGAAATTGAACCAACTGGAAGAAAGATTGTATTTGAAGGCAGATTAAATAAGAATTAATACGAATAAAGATAATAATTTAATGGAATAGTAACCTTATATGAATAAAATGAGGTGAAAATATGCATAAATTAGCATGTCCACGCTGTAAAACAAACAAAAGTAGATTTTATTTAATTGAACAAAACCCAAAAGCAGTTAAATTAAATGCTCAAAGCGGAGATGTTGAAATAGAAGAATATGTTTCAAGTGGGCTAGATCCATTTTTTGTTCCATATAAAGGTCCAGAATATTTAGTTCAATGTGGAACTTGTGGTTTAATTGATCAAAGTGTAATGTTTGAAAAAACAGCGGATTCCTTGAAATAAATTTTTTAAAAAACAACTATGTGCGTAGGCATAAATAGAATTAAAATAAGATGACCTCTATTTTGAGAGATCATCTTATTTTTGTGGATAAAAGATTCCATTGCTAAAATGAGAGTAAATATATTTCTTGAATAACAAATCTATTTAGAACCAATCTTTTTTCTTGAACCACATCACTAATCCAATCACGATCAATAGCATAATTACCCAACAGTAATAATAACCATATTTTAATTGAAGCTCGGGTATGTGAACAAAATTCATTCCATATACGCCAACGATGAAGGTTAGTGGCATGAACACAATTGAGACCGATGTTAACATTTTCATCGTTTTATTCATTTTGTGTGAGTTTGTTGAAATATAACTTTCTCTAATGTCATTTGCCACTTCCCTGTTATCTGCGATGTCATCTAATAATTTTAATAAATGTTCGTAGACGATCCGTAATTTCTTTGTCGTTTCTTTGTCAATTTCAACGTGGGTTGAATTTAATATACGATAAATTAAATCTTTTGTTGGTTTAACTGTTTTTCTCATTTTTGATAACTTGCTTAATTGTTTTTTAATTCCATCAATCATGCTAAGATCGGAATTTGATCCTAATTCATCAATCTCTTCAATGTCATCTTCAATTTTTTGGACAATTGGAAAGAATTTATCAACAATTTCATCACAAATGTGATACAGGATTCTTTCTGGTTTTATTCCTTTTGTATTCTTTAATCCTTTTAGTTTGTTCCAAACAATTTGTATCGCATTTGACTCCTCCCAACAAAATGAAACGATGTATTTGTGGGACAAAAAAAGATCGATTTCAGCTTGTTCCATGTTCTCCTGCAATGATTGTAGAATAATAAAACGATAGCCATCGTAATAATCCATTTTTGGTCTTTCTTTATAACTTACACAATGCTTAATTGCTATTTCATCGAAATGGAAATGAGTTTTCAATAGGTCAATTTCTTCTTTTTCAGGTTTTCCAAAATCGACCCAAACCCAATCAATTTGTTCGGAATTTAATTCTTCAATTGATACATCAAACGTATGGGTTCCGTCCTTGTATACAGCCATCGTTTTGATCATTTTGGCACACCCTTTTTCTCTTTAATACTCTCCAAAACAGTTTAACACAATATACTCTATTAGTTTTTTAAAAAATAATGAGAAAGTATTAACGATCAAGAAAAGTTTGTATTGTTTAAAAAGTGAAAATTAGAAAAGAAATAGAATTGAATAAGGAAGAGAAAGAATATTTGCTGTTCTTCCCTTATTAACCTTTTCATTTTAAAGTTCTGATTACCATTGGAATAAGGAATTAAAATTAAGAAAAAAATAAATTTAAGAAAACTTTGACTTATTAGCAGTCGATGGATATAATAAATAACAATTAAAGCACACAAATGAATTCAATGACGAGAAAAGTAATTTTCGTTACTGTTCTACAGAGAGCCGGGGAAGCTGAAAGCCGGTGAATAGTACTTAAATGAAGATCCTCTCCGAGAAGTCAAACTGAAAACATAAGTAAGTTTGAACGGGTGTCTACCGTTAAAAGGAACGCGTATGATTGTACGTGGCTGAGTGCTATTGAAGAGCGGACTGTTTTCAATAGAATTAGGGTGGTATCGCGGTTAAACCCGTCCCTTATTATAGGGGCGGGTTTTTGTGTGCTTTTAAAAAATAAGAGAGGCGATATCAAATGAAAAAAGAAAACATAAAAGAATCTGTACAAAATCGTGAAAAAAGGATTAGTGAATTTTGGTCAAAGGAAAATACCTTTAATAAATCAGTTGAACAAAGAGATCATAATCAATCTTTTGTTTTTTATGAAGGTCCCCCAACTGCAAATGGACTACCACACGTTGGTCACGCTTTAGGACGTACGATAAAAGATGTAGTAGCTAGATATAAAACAATGGCTGGATTCCAAGTTGTTCGTAAAGCTGGGTGGGATACGCATGGTTTACCAGTTGAACTCGGTGTGGAAAAGATGTTAGGCATTTCAGGTAAGGCAGAAATTGAACGTTATGGTGTAAAAGCTTTCCTTGAGAAATGTAAAGAAAGTGTATTTACTTACGAGAAACAATGGAGAGATTTTACTGAACAGCTAGGTTATTGGGTGGATATGGATGATCCATATGTAACATTGGATAATGCTTATATTGAAAGTGTATGGAATATTCTAGGGACAATTCATGAAAAAGGTTTACTTGTAAAAGGTCATCGTGTTTCACCTTATTGCCCTAGCTGTCAAACATCACTAAGCTCACATGAAGTAGCGCAAGGATATAAAGACGTTAAGGATTTATCAGCAACCGTTAAGTTTAAATTGCAAGGTGAAGAAAATGTCTATTTCCTTGGATGGACGACAACTCCGTGGACACTTCCTGCTAATGTAGCATTAGCTGTAAATCCAACTATGGAATATGTTCGTGCTAAAAAAGGTGAGGAAGTATATATTCTTGCGAAGGCATTACTAGATAAAGTACTAAAGGCTGATTACGTCATTTTATCTGAATTTCTCGGGGCAGATCTAATCGGTATTAGTTATTTCCCACCATTTCACTTCGTAAAAGTTGAAGTTGGCCATAAAGTTGTGAAAGCAGATTTTGTAACTGAAGGTAGTGGTACTGGAATTGTTCATATCGCACCTGCATACGGTGAAGATGACTATAAGGTTGTGCAAGAAAATGGGTTATCTTTTGTAAATGTAGTAAATGAAAAGGGCCAATATACTGATGAAGTACCTAATTTTCAAGGTCGTTTTGTTAAAGAGTGTGATGTAGATATCGTGAGGTATTTAGCCGAAAACGGACTATTATTTAGTAAAGAAAAATATGAACACAGCTATCCGCATTGTTGGCGTTGTGATTCACCTTTACTCTATTATGCAAATGAAAGTTGGTTTATTAAAACGACCGCATTAAAGGATGAGTTTATTAAAAATAATGAAGAAGTAACATGGCATCCTGATCATATAAAATATGGTCGATTCGGTAATTTTTTAGAACAAATGGTGGATTGGAATATTAGCCGAAAAAGATATTGGGGCACTCCATTAAATGTTTGGGAATGCGATTCATGTAATCATCAATTAGCACCAAAAAGTATAACTGAATTATGTAATCATTCAGTTGGAGAAATAGACAAATCAATTGAATTGCACAAACCTTTTGTTGATGAAGTTACTCTTAACTGTCCGAATTGTAAAGGGAAGATGAAAAGAACACCTGAAGTAATTGATGTTTGGTTCGATAGCGGTTCGATGCCATTTGCCCAGTATCACTATCCTTTTGAAAATAAAGAGAAATTTACAAAACAATTTCCAGCTGATGTTGTCATTGAAGGGATTGATCAAACAAGAGGCTGGTTCTATAGTTTACTTGCCGTATCTACTTTATTTACCGGGAAAGTACCATATAAACGAGTATTATCTCTTGGCCATGTATTAGATGAAAATGGACAAAAAATGTCTAAAAGTAAAGGTAATGCACTTGATCCAGTAGAATTAATTCAAAAATATGGTGCTGATTCATTACGATGGGCTTTATTAGTAGACAGTGCGCCTTGGAACCCGAAGCGTTTTTCTGAAAGAGTCGTTCAAGAGGCCAAATCAAAACTCATCGATACACTGGACAATGTGTATAGTTTTTACAGTTTATATGCAAATTTAGATGGATTTAATGCAACAAAACAATATGAGTATCAATCAAGTACGTTGGATAAATGGATCATTTCTCGTTTGCATAGTACAGTCAAAAATGTAACTAAGAATTTGGAAGAATATCAATTTACAAATGCTGCAAGAGACATCGCTAAATTAGTAGATGAAGTAAGCAACTGGTATGTAAGGAGATCAAGAGAACGATTCTGGTCAAATGGAATGAATAAAGAGAAGGCAGCGGCTTACTATACACTGTTTGAAGTATTAACAAAAGTAAGTCAATTATTAGCACCATTTACACCATTTTTAGCGGAAGATGTTTATTTTAATTTAACAAAACAAAGCGTCCATTTATCTGATTTTCCAGTTTGCGATGAAACATTTATCGACGTTCAGCTTGAAAGGGAAATGGATGCAGTTCTAAAAGTTGTGGAACTTGGAAGAAGTATTCGAAATGCAAATTCATTAAAAATTAAACAGCCACTAGCTAGTTTAACTTTAGTTAGTAATAATGAAGAGATTAATTGGGATTCATATAAAGAAATTGTTTTAGATGAGTTAAACGTAAAAAATTTCCAACAAGTAAACAACGAAAATGAGTTTTCAATCTTAAAAATGAAATTAGATTTTAAAAATTCAGGAGCAAAATTTGGAAAACTGTCAAATTTAGTTAATAAATCACTTCAAACATTAACAAATGAAGAAGCAAAAAGAGTGATAGAGAGAGGGTTTGTTAATGTGGTAATTGAAACAGGAGAAACTGTTAAAGTCGACACACAAGATATTTTAGTTGAAAAAAGCGCAAGAGAAGGTTTTGCCTCAGCGACGAATGGCGAATATACAGTAACCCTCGACACATTACTAACAGAAGAACTTATCCAAGAAGGTACTGTAAGAGAATTAATTAGGTCTATTCAAGAATACCGAAAAGAATTGGATCTACCAATTAATATGCGCGTAGACATATGTATAACGGCTAATTCAGAGTTTATTGAAATCATTGAAAAGTTTAAAGGAATGCTTGAGGAAAACTTATTAATGAGAAATCTAGTTGTGAAAAATCAAGTGAATGGAAAAGAAATTAAAGTTGGTGATTATCAGTCAGAAATTGAATTAGTTACTTCTAATTAATTAAATAGTGAAAGTGAAAAGACAGACTAATAACAATATTTTGGTCTGTCTTTTTTTTTTGCAATAATACAAATGAATTTTAGTTAGTTTATCAGAGTTTTATTGATTATTAAAAGAAGGATATGTAGAAACAAACAACAAACTAATATTATAACACTCATTAAATGCTAGAATAGGTTGCAATATGTACATCTTACTTTTACTTACTTGTATTAATTTTTTGAAAGAAGGTTTATTAGAATAGCTGTTGAATTAATTACTATAGAATGATTTAAGGGGGATTAAATGATTTCTAAAAAGAGCATTTACGTCTATTTAATCTATGCATTATCTTTTGCGATATCGTATTTTTTAGTTAGAGTATTATTCTTTCATGGCGAAATTAACTCAGCATTTGCAGGTTCGATTGGCGGTGGATTTATCGGGTTTTTACTTTCTATTATTTTTGCTAAACCGATTGAAAAAAGATAAATTTAAAAACTGTTCTTCAATTACTCTGCTTATATTGAACTATTAATAAAGGATGATCATTATTTAATCATCCTCTAGTATACATTAAATTAATCCAATTAAAAGATAAATGGCAGTTCCCCAAATAAACAAGGCGGAGAATTTGTTGAATATTTTCATTATACCGCCTGTACTGTCTACCTTCTTCATGATTGAGCCCGCGAACGTTAATCCTAAAAACCAAATCCAAGATACTGCAATACATGCGATCGTAAAGAAAATTTGTTCCTTTCCGACATATTTTAATGCACTTGTTCCAATTACACCTACTGTATCTAAGATTGCATGGGGGTTTAATAAGGATACTGATAAAGCAAAAATGATTTGCTGTCTGCTAGGTAATGCACTATTGGATTCATTTGCCGCAGGTTTAGATTTCCAAATGACATACCCCATGTAAACTAAAAATAAAATACCAACAATCATTAGGCTAATTCTGAGCCATTCAAATTGGAGAACAATTGTGGAAAGTCCAAAAACAGCTAAAAGAATTAAAAAAGTATCACACACTGCAGCAGTAAAAGTTGCTGGAAGCGCTCGAATTAGTTTTGGCTGTGTAGCACCTTGTGAAAAAACAAATACATTCTGTACCCCTAAAGGTAAAATAAGTCCGAATGCTAAGACTAGACCATGAATAATAGCCTCCATCTAATCAACTCCCTTTCAATTACTATTGTACTATGATAAAACTAAAAGAAAACAACCAATTGGATGGTTTTATATCCACCCAATTTAGGGGGAGTTAGATGAAATGGAAACCAAATCGTGATTCTCATTTGACTTTACAAGAGCAAATTGTAGATTGGATCAAATCTCGTATTGAACGAGGTGACTGGTCTGTTGGCACAAAGATTCCAACTCAACGGCAACTAGCAACGCAATTTCATGTGAATCGCAGTACTGTACAACTTGCACTTGATGAATTAAGGGCAGATGGTTTAATCGATTCAAAAACCGGTTCAGGTGTATTTGTGGCTAACAATTCTTGGAACGTACTTTTGAGCAAAAATCAACCAAATTGGCAGAGACATATTGATTCAAGTATTCATAAACCAAATTACCATACGATTCAACTCATAAATGAATATGAGCAAATGGATCATATCATACGTCTTGGAACTGGTGAATTATCACCTGACTTACTACCAACTAAACAAATAGAAAATTCGATAAGAAAAATTTCACTTGATTCCAAAGCGATTGGCTATTCATCTCCTCAAGGAAGTGAAAAACTACGAGGAATTTTATGTAATTATTTAAAAAAACGTGGTATTGAGTCAGCACCAGCGAACATTTTAATTGTTTCGGGTGCACTTCAAGCACTTCAATTAATTGCAGTTGGATTATTGGAGGAAGGATCCAGTATATTTCAAGAACAATTTTCGTATTTAAATTCAGTACATCCCTTTCAATCGAATGGTATGCGAATGATTTCAGTTTCAAAAGAACATCAATTAAAAGATAATTTGCGGGCACATAAAGGGAAGAGGCAATCTTTATTCTACTGTGTACCAACACTAAACAATCCAACGGGCTATAATTGGTCTTTGGAAGAAAAGCAAAATCTATATAATATATGCAAAGAGCTAAAAATTCCAATTATTGAAGATGATGTGTATCACGAATTGCTTTTTGAATCGTCTTCACCAGCTATAAAATCATTTGATAATTCAGGACAAGTGCTATATATAGGAAGCGTATCCAAAACACTTAGTCCTGGGTTAAGAATTGGTTGGGTTGTTGCACCTTCACCTGTAATTGAACGATTAGCTGATATTAAAATGCAAACGGATTATGGTTCGAGTGCCTTTTCGCAAGAAATTGTATCACACTGGATCTCAAGCGGTTTATACGAAAAACATCTTGTTAACCTTCGTGAACAATTGCAAAGAAGAGCTAATTACGTAGAAGAAATTTTAAAAAAGGAATTTAAAAAAATAGCTTCATGGAAAAAGTCTGAAGGTGGTTTCTATATATGGCTTAGGTTTCATAATCCAATCGTAAATAAGACTTTATTTTTAAAATTACTTAAAGAAAATATATTGATCAATCCAGGTTATATTTACGAACCAAGAGATTTACACCATATCCGTCTTTCTTATGCCTATGCTTCATTTGAAGATTTAAAAAAGGGATTAAATATTTTACTACAAATGAGCCAACTGTGATTTTATTTTGAACTTTATTTCATTGCTATCTTTTAATAATGGATCATACTAATGGAAAGTAGTGTCGTATTAAGAAACGAATTTTGAACAGTAAAAAAGAGCACCGAAATCTCGATGCTCTTTTTTATGTTATCTATTGTATTAAGTTCATTACTTCAACCTAGTAAATTAACATTTAATTTCTATCAAGAAAAGTACCCAATTTGCTAGAAACTTCACTGTATACTTGCCTGTATCTTTAAGCTTTCAAACCCTCGAAATGCAACATTTTTACGGCGAGTTGGTTCCTCAATTAGAACTGGATTAACTAAATGTCTAATCAGTTTTTCAATTGCAATTTGACCTTCTAATCTAGCTAGAGGGGCACCTAAGCAGAAGTGGGGGCCAGATGAAAAGGATAAATGTTTAATATTTTTTCGAGTAATATCAAAAGTTTCAGGATTAATGGTGACTGTTGGATCGTAATTGGCTCCCCCTAATGAAACCATAAAATGATCGCCTTTTTTAATCGAATTTCCAGCAAACTCAAAGTCTTCTCTAGCCCATCTAGATGTAAAAATAACAGGTGATTCATATCTTAATATTTCTTCAATAGCAGAAGGAATTAACTTTAAATTATTTTTTAAAAGCTCAAATGCTTTAGGATGTTTTAATAATAAATAATATCCATTTGTGATTAAATTAACAGTCGTTTCATGACCAGCTATTAATAAAAGAAGACAGCTTGCAATCATTTCATCTTCACTTAATTTATCGCCAGATTCCTCTGCTAAAATTAAATGACTGATTAAATCCTCCTTAGGTTCTATTCTTCTTAAAGATATAAGGTTTTTGAAATAAGTAGAAGCATCAAGAATATCCTTTGATACTAATTCTAAATCCTCCATAGTCGTATTAAAATCAATAAATTTAATAAATGCATCAGACCAATTGTGAAATAAATCCCGATCTTCTTTAGGAACACCTAATAGGTCAGTTATAACAAAGACAGGTAGTAAATATGAAAAATCACGTATTAGTTCGTGCGTAAATTTTCCCTTCATATTTGCTATTAAATAATCAGCAATTTCATTTACTGAAGTTCGTAAATTTTCAACCATTCTTGGAGAAAATGCTTTGTTCACAAGATTTCTTAATCTTGTATGATCTGGGGCATCTCGAAATAACATCATTTTGCGATTTATTGCAATTGCAGGCATAACACTTTCAGGTATTTGTTCTGGTGGTGTGACTTTAGTTGCTTCTTTTATAAAACGGGGATCTTTTAGCATTATTTCTGCTTCTCTATAGCCTGTTACTAGCCATCCAGTTCTCTGAAACAGCTCTGTATAAAGAATAGGACTTATTTTTCTTGCGTTATTAAAATACGAATATGGGTCTTTGTAAAAATGCTCTGGATTCACACTTAATTGATTGTTCATGTAACTGTTCTCCCTTATGAATGAACTTTAGTCTATTTATTTCTATTTCTGTGAAAATGGATTATTACCAAATTTTGGATACAGTTAAAAAAGGATACTTTTTTACAGAATGATTTTCATGAGAAATAGGGTATAAATGAATAAGAATTAAATCAAATAAATTTTAAGAAAATTAAATCATCATTTATGGTAAAATAAGGTACTTCAAATAAAAAACTGAGTTTTATGCGATTAATCAACGTCAAGAAAGGGGTAACATAATGGATTTTCCAATTTTAGAAACAGAAAGATTATCTTTAGTACAAATTACACAAAAAAATGTTGATGAAATTTTTTCTATCTTTTCAAATTTAGAGGTAATTAAATACTATGGAATGGATCCCTTTACTGAAAAAGAACAAGCAGTTAAAATGATAGATTCCTTTCAAACTAGATTTGAAAACGAACAAGGAATGCGTTTTGGAATCGTTGAAAAAGAATCAAAAAAATTAATCGGGACAATTGGCTTAAATAATTTAGTCTTACACGCTAGAAGAACTGAAATTGGATATGACCTATTACCTGAATATTGGAGAAAAGGATATATGTCAGAAGCAATTGGAGAAATTACAGCATATTGCTTTAATAAACTAGGACTATATCGAATTGGAGCTATTATTTTTCCAGATAATATAGCCTCATCTACTTTAGTTGAGAAGCTAGGTTTTCAAAAAGAAGGATTACTGAGAGGTTATTTAGTTCAAGGGAATGAGTCTCATGATTTAAATTTATTTTCTCTCATTAAACCTGATTGGGAAAAATAAAAATATGAAACTGACATTACCATAATATAGTAAAATTGTTTAATTTAGGAAAAGGAGAAATGGAATGATTCAAGCTGTAATATTTGATTTTGATGGTCTAATTGTCGATACGGAGTCTGTCTGGTTCGAAGCATATAAGGAAGTACTACAACGGTATGAAGTAGAGTTAACTCTTCAAAAGTTTTCAGAAGTGGTAGGAACAAGTGATGAAATTTTATTTGATTTTATCAATTCAAATTTAAAAGAACCAATTGATAAGGAACTAATTGAACAAATGGCTAAAGTTTTAGTTGATGAGAAACTACTTGAGCCGGCATTAAGAGAAAGCGTAGAAGACTATTTAATTTCAGCAAAAAATGCGGGATTACAAATAGCTTTAGCTTCAAGTTCATCAAGAGAATGGGTAGAAAGCTTCTTAAAAAAATTAAATATTTATGAATACTTTTCTGTCATTAAGACGAAAGATGATGTAAAGAAAGTTAAGCCAGATCCGGAGCTATATATAAAAGCAATTGAGGAAATTGGGGTTCAAGCATCAGAAGCGATTGCATTTGAAGATTCATTGAATGGATTAATCGCTGCAACAAAAGCGGGATTACATTGTGTAATTGTTCCGAATCAAGTTACCTCACATTTAGAGTTTGAGAATCATAGTTTAAGATTATCATCTATGTCAGAAAAATCTTTAGAAGATGTCATTAAACATATAACAAACAAGTAATATCGATTAAAAAAAGTAAAACCATTCCAAAAAATTGGAATGGTTTTTTAATTAAATAGAATTTACTTCTTTTACTTCACTTGCTTCATCTTTCTTTATTAAAATTTCCTTTTTCAGACCCCAACAAATGAAAAATGTTAAAATGGCAAGTACGAAAGATACCCAATATAAATCCTGGAATGCGTGAGTAAAGACTGTTTTTACTTTTTCAAGTAAATTAGGATCAAGATTAGATGGAATCATTCCATTTTGTATATTTTTTAATTGTAGTAATTGATCCACAGTAAGACTTCCAGCTAGTGATTTCATCCCCAATGTAATTTTAGAGGCTAATAGAGAACCAAATAAACTAAATCCTATCGTCATACCAATGGATTGAAATAACATGACGGCAGATTGAGCAATCCCTACATTTTCCTTTTCAACTGATTCTTGAACAATTAATGCATTGTTAAATAGAGCACCGAATCCAAGTCCTAGAACAATGAAATAAATAACGAATGTAAAAATTGAAGTGTGAGCCGTAATACCTGTCAGTAAATAGAATCCGATCATAGGAATAATAAATGAAACGCCGTAAATATTTCGATAAGAGAATTTATTCATTACTCGACCAGCAACTACACTTGCACCCATTGCACCAACCATAATTGGTAAATTTAAATAGCCAGATTCAGTAGGTGTTAAACCGAGTACATTTTGCGAGAAGAAAGGGAAAGATGAAAGTGAGCCCATTATCGCAAGAACAAATACAAATACAAGAGCCGAAATGACAACAAAGTTTCTATTTTTAAATAAGTGTAAGGGGATAATTGGTTCCTTAACTTTTGACTCTACAAAAATAAATAATCCAAGTAAAAAAGTTCCTAAAATTAGTAAACCGATTATTTTAGGGTCACTCCATGCATATCCTTCTGTTTGATGTAGCACAGGAGTAAGCAGATAACTGATTAACGTGGTAACTAGTAAAATCCCACCAAACCAGTCGATATTGATTTTTTTGTCTACTTTCGTTTCGTTTAATCCTATCGCTAATAAAATTGCAGCTAAAACGCCAACTGGAATATTTACTAAGAAGATCCAGTGCCATGAAATATGCTGTACAAAATATCCTCCAATGAGCGGTCCAAGTAGTTGGGGTATAAACATGACAGCTCCGAAAATACCTTGTAGCTTAGCACGCTGTTCAACTGGGAAACTGTCTCCGAAAATGACCATCGCAAGTGGCATTAACCCACCGGCACCAATCCCTTGAATTCCACGACCAATTAAAAGGACTTCCATAGAATGAGCTGTACCACTAATAATTGAGCCAGCCATAAATAATCCCATACTAAATAAATATATTTTTTTTCGACCATATAAATCCGCAAGTTTACCGAGTATTGCCATAAAGGAAGTCATCGAAAGCATGTAAACCCCACCAACCCAACCGTAAAGCGCTAAACCGCCTAAATCTCTAATAATTGTTGGCATAGCTGTAGCAACAACAGTTTCATCTAGCTCTGAAAAGATGACTCCAATCATTAGTCCTATTAATATAAGAGTCTTGTTATTTTCTTTCATCCTTTACCTCCCTATGACCTTTCAATATTATTCAATTGATTCATTGAATACATTAAAAAGAAGAACATTTAATTTTTAAAAGCTAATTAAAGATGAAATTCAAATTTCAAGTAAAAAACTCATTCTTTCATTATTATTCTTTACTTCGTATAAAATTCCTTTAGGTAGTAATTGTAATTCTTATCTTTTGGATTGATTGAATTATATAAATATTGTGAAGGCTCCGTTCTTATCCATCATATGGTAGATTAATTGAATAAATAATCTTTACTAACTGAGATTAATTACTTTAAGATGTGATGAACTTCACAAAGAATAACCCGATTGACGTGTGTTTCGAAGCAAAAGATAATTAACTCATTAGTATTGAACTAGGAGATAATGGGGGACAAAGTGTATGGATTTAGTCGTAACAATTTGCTTGATAATGATAGTAATTTTATTAAGGCAAATTTTAAATGAGTTGAGAAAATGAAGAAATTATTATAGTTTAACCCACGCATTTTTTAGGGTTACACAATCTGAGCTAGTTCTTAATCAAATCCTTTTTAGCAATTAAAGAGAAAGTTTAAAAAATTTTCATTATGAAACGATCGCATGGATTCGTTAAAAAACAAGATTCCGAGGAGATGCAAAATGAAAGTATTGCTTGAATTAATAAGAATTGTATTTATATTCCTATTGTTAGGAGTCATATTAAGCACATTGTTACGAAACTTATACTTATTGATGGGTGTAAATTTAGAAAAATTTGGATGGATGGGTACAGTTGCGATTTTTTCTCTGTTATTTGTTATCTATAGAAATAAACTTCAATTTAGTGGTTGGTACACTGGAAAAACGAGAGTTAAGCTTTCTAAAAAGGTAACTACTTTCCTTTTATCTGTTTCGTTATTATTTATCATTTCACTACCAATCCTAAGTTACTTATTCAACTAAAGCATTACGGTAGGTGAGGATCCTGAGTCGCTAAATGTGGCTCATTTTTTATTCAACCTAATGTGGCAGTTTAGTTAAACAAGAATACAACATTAGTGCCTAGAGAAGGAAATATCATTTAATGCGAGAATTAACATATTATGGTAATGAAGGAGAGGTTTACTTTGAGAAAAATTTACTTTTTGATGTTGGTTGCCATGTTAATATTGGTTGGTTGCTCAAATCATACTCTTCATTTTAAAGGTGAAAGCGATCATTGGAAAGGCAATTACACAACAAATGTAGATGCTACTAGAGAAGATGGTCAGTTTGAATTTGTATTCAAAGATGGTAAACAAATGAAAAAAAATTTAGAAATCACTGTCAATGGAAGTACTGGTGTTAGTAAACGAACAGACGGTGAAAGTGATGAAACCGTCATTAAAATGAATACCTCTTGTTCGGGCTGTGCAGTTACAAAAGATTCAGATGTTTTTAAAGTAACCATTAAATGGAATGGAAATGAAGAATCTTTTGAGTTAAAAAAATAAAACTACATAATGCAATAGTTCAAGATTACGAGTCACAAAAAGGGCTCGTTTTTTTATTGAAATAATGGTAGTTTTCATAAAAAATACATATTAAAACTTTCAGTATCACTAGATAAGATTAGCATATAAAAAAATCCAACTAAAAAAATAATTTACCAAACACTAGTTTTTGAACGTTTTGTTTATGATAAAATATAAAAATATTTTATATTTTTAATAAATTGTATTTTTGGAGGCAAAAAAATGATATATCCATATGAAGATAAGTATTTACCGGGAGTTTTGGAAGTGTTTAAATTAAATGTACCTGATAGTTTTGACCCGTCAGAAATTAAAGACCTTAAAGAATATCTAATAAATAATGGTTCTACTTACTTTGTCTATATTGAAAATGAAAGTATACTCGGAGCTTGTGGTTATCATTTTCCAGAGATCAACTTAGGTGGAATTTCTTGGATTTTCACAGACCCTAAATATAAAGGTAAAAAAATTGGATCGAAGCTTGTTAATCATTGTATAGATGAAATTCAAAAGAATAGTAGTATAACAAAAATAGAGGTACGCACATCACAATTTGCAAATGTATTCTTTGAAAAAATGGGATTTACGACACAGTTAGTAAAACAAGATTATTGGGCAAAAGGATATGATTTATATGCCATGACTATGCCTGTTTTAATAAATAACATAACACTTGAATAGAGTTGCCAAAATTAGACTTATTTAATTTATAAATGATACTTCAACTAAAGCAAGGGTAGCTTTAGTTCAATAAGAAATATACAACAACAAAAAAGCATTGTTCAAACACAATGTTTTTTTATTTTCTAATACTAATTAGCATTGCAGTTATTAATTTAACGGGATGTAGTATCACAAATATATTTACAAATGGCAAAGAAGAAAAGCGACGTCGAATCTTCATTTAACAAAAATGTATTAAAGAAAAAAGGATACCCAGATGGCTATCATTTGGTACTATCTCGTGAGAAAAAAGAAGTTGCTCTTACAATTAGACCCTATTCGAAGAAAAATTATAATTATTTAAAAGGCGACTTACAAAAGAATATGGAAATGACATTAAAAAAGAAGCATGCTAGCGATTATCATGCAAAAGTTCTTGCATATTGGAAACCTTCCAATCTTACAGAAGAACAAAACAAAGCTGAATTAATTTTAGATCAAGTATCTAAGGAAATGGAAGGATTATATAGTGTAGGTGTTTCAACTGGCTATTCAGTTTCTGCCACTGTGGACGGATCCTTGATTACAGATTATCCTTTTTTAATCGAAACAATGAAGAAATCACAAATCCAATCGAAATTAATAAATATCAAAAAGAGTTTGTTCAACTAGCACATAAAAAAGGGTTTGACATGAAAAAAAGTATCCCAATTTATTTTTCAAGCCATTTAACTGGGAATTGGGTTAAAAAAGTCATTCCATCAATCGATTTAGGTTTGAAAGAAATGAAGGAATTACACGTCAAATCTACAACAATTTATGATGCTAAACAAGCAATTATTGTTAATATTTCATTAAATAGTTCAGATAAAAAGGCGAAAGAAATTGCTAGGCAGATTGAAACGTTAATAAACGAGTTTTTTCAAAATAAACAAATAAAAAAAGCATTCTCTGGCCCGCATAACGTAATTGTACAAAGCAGTGATAATAAAAAAATAAATTAAATAACATTCAATGCTATTTGAATTATTAAAGAAAAGGATTGCTGTAAAAACGTCAGTCCCTTTCTTTATGCATTTATCAGAAGTTAATTAAACTGGGCATATTATAGTAAATTAGCCAAGAACAATTGATATAATTTAATTTATAAGCAACTTCATTACGGAGGAATCTAATTGGAAATCTTAATTACTGTAATTTTCCTAGTTTTACTTTTTTCATTTTTAAATGAAAGAAATCTGTACTTTATTTTTTAGTCCGTTTAATTGGGAATTATTTACACAAAAATGTCCACTTTTCTATACCTCTTGTCGAGCGAATGCCTGAAGTGTTTAAAGTTTGGTTTGGGGGATTATTATTTTTTAATTTGTGTTGTGGTTATTCAATTAAGGGGTGGAGAGAATTTACTAAACAAAAAAATAAATGAAATAAAATAATATCCACAATCTTCAACTAACGCAATGAATTAGTTCAAACCAATCAATTGCGTAGTTAAAGAGGAATTTAATAAACCGTTTTTTATTCTCAAGGAGGGATTGTAAATGATTTTGGTGAGTTCTTGTTTAGCAGGGTTAGAGGTAAGATATAACGGCACGCATTGTTTAAATAATAAAATAAGTAAACTAGTAGAAGAAAATAAAGCTATTACAATATGTCCAGAATTACTAGGAGGATTTTCAACACCCAGAGAGCCTGCTGAAATAATAGGTGGAAACGGAGAAGATGTACTGGATGGAAAGGCGAAAGTAGTTGATAAATCAGGCAAAGATGTTACCCTACTTTACATAAGGGGAGCATATGCTACACTCGAAAAAGCTAAAGAAATGAAAGCGACTGTAGTAGTACTTAAGGAGAATAGCCCATCCTGCGGAAGTTCAAAGATTTACAATGGCGATTTTATTGGTAAAAAAATTGATGGGATGGGAGTTACTTCTGCTTTACTTACAAAAAATGGATTCAAGGTAATATCAGAAGAAAAATTCGCTGAAACCTTCCTATAATTCTTCTACAAATTAATTCATTTCTCTACTAATATTAGAATTTTTTAGAGGGTTAAGCAATGATTCAGTTACTGAGTAAGGAACTCAGAGCCGAATCTAATAAGTGGCTACCATGCTTTTTTTATATAAAACTTATTTAAACTAATGCATTGTTTAGTTTAACAACAAGATCGGCTGTTTAGTCGATTTTTTTATTCAACATAATGGCAGGTTAGTGCAAGAAGAAGGATTGTCAGTTATACAATTTTATCGCATAAATATGTTTTATTTTGTATATTTATTTCATCAGGGAGGGATTAATTTTGGTGATTAAATTTGCAGAAATATCGGACGCACCAAAAATTCATGATTTATTGTTCAAGGCATTTATGGAATATAAAGATGAAGTGCCACCATCAAGTGTATTAGAGGAGACCGTTGAATCAATAACATCTGCTTTAATAGAAGATGAAAAAAGTTTAATTGCTTTTGTTGATAATGAGTCAGTGGGTATGGTTCGTTTTAGATTGAAAGAAGAAGGACTTTATTTTTATAGACTTTCAGTTATTCCAGAAAGACAAGGTCAAGGAATTGCAAAAAAATTATTGGCATCGTTAGAAGAATATGCACATAAAAATGAAATTTCTACTATTCTTTGTAAGGTGCGAATGACTGTGCCTAAAAATATACAACTATATAGTTCGATAGGATATAGAATTTATGATGAGGAATACATAAGCCAAACGGTATAAATATTCAAGTAGTTTCTATGCAGAAGAAGTTATAGTTCTTAAACTAATGCAGTGCGATTCTTCAATAACGAAGGATCGTTTTTCTTTTTCAAGTAAATGGTTGGGATTGCTGATGCGCTTTAGATTTATAATCAAATATCTCCTTCAATTTATGAATGTGAAAAAGTGGATATTATTTGGTCTGAAGATTCAATGAAGTCAATATTTATTGTTGATGGCGAATGTTGGGGTATGTTTGATCTAAAATCTAAGAGAAAGCTTAATGCCCCCATGCATGGCATAAACCAATCCTTTTCTATTTGATTTCGGCATCAAAATTGTACCAAGGATTTCTGGTTTATGCTTTTTTATCTCTATAAATATGATCGTATCAAGTGTTCAAAGAGATTTTTGTACTTACTTGGTCATTAATATTTTCATCTAACATCTGATGATAAATCTTAATCTTATTCTCAACAAATTGAATATGTTCACTAATCTCGCGTTCCTTTTGCTGAAGCTCTTCAAGCTGATCAGCCAACAGAAGCAATCTCTGTGAAGCGGTTGAGTTGCCTTGATACCTTAATTTTGTATACTCGCGCATATTCTTGATAGACATCCCCGTATTCTTTAAACGATGAATAAAATCTATCCAAGAAAAATCTTCCTCGGAATAGACTCGGCGGTTTGCAGAATCTCTGTTGGGGAAAATTAATTTTTCTTTTTCATAATAACGCAACGTATCAATGGACAGACCTGATAAATTTAGAAAACTGACCAATCGAAAATATTTCCACAGAATCTCCTACTTTCCTATTGACCTTGAGTATACTCTAGGATGTATCTTTTTTTCAAGGCAAAGCTGCCAACTAAGAAAAGAGGTCAGAAAATGGAAAAGAAATTAATTTTAAACACAGAAAATAAAAATCAGAAAGTTATTCTTGGTAAAAAAGGTTTTGAAGAGATTTTAGCTTTTGGTGGTATTTATGAAGATATAAAAGAGTATCTCCTAGCAGTTCCAGGTAGTATCTATGATAGACCTGGATTAGAGCTAAAATATAAAGAAATGGTTTCTATTGCAAGCTTATTGACCCAAGGTGCTTCTGATGAGTTACTGAAATCTCACATCCAAGGAGGTTTAAACGCTGGCTTAACAACAAAAGAAATCGTTGAAATATTTATCCAATGCATTCCATATATTGGATTTCCACGGGTCATAACAGCGACTCGCGCATCTTTGAGCGTTCTAAAAAATGAAGAATAGTGCTAAATAAAATCAAAGGTACAAGAATATCGTACAATAGATAATTTATTGTTCTAAGGATTGGACTTGAACGCATTGTCATTGTCGCGGACAAAGCAATGAACAGTAAGAAGAATATTTCTGAAACGCTAGAAAATGGTGATGGATGGTTGCTTTTTCAAAAACATCAAGGACGCAGAGGAGCACCGAAAGACATTCAGAACTTTCTTCTAGAGCCTAGTCACTGGGAATACAACGAAACGCTAACTTTCGCTAAGAAATCAATTCTTCGCTCAATAAAAAGAATTACGAGTACAAGATGAACATTTAGGACCTAACACTAAGTAAGTCGATATTAATGGAAACGATACTTCGTAGAATGGGGAAATAGTGGTCAATTGGATAATAATCATGTGAACTCATTACTGATGGTTTACTTTTTTGGAACAAAGGTGGAACGCATATAGAAATAGATAGTATGAGGTTAACGGAAGAAAAAATGTTAGAAATTGCAAGGTCAATGAAATAATCTTATATAACTAACGCATACGTTAGTTCAATATGAAATTTAAAACAGATAAAATTAAATTAAAAAGCTGTATCTGATGATGAAAAGTTTTTTTATTGAATTTTCTGAAATCTAATTATAAAATAAACCTGTTAAATAAATTAATGAGGTGTCTGAAATGAAAAAATTGATATACCTTTCCATTTTTTTATTATTTACAGGGATAATAGGTGTTACAGTTCAAGCTCAAACACCAAGTAAAGAATCTCCTTTAAAAGAAAAATTTAACTTAAAAAAATTAGATGTCGGTGAATTTTTCTCAAATCATAATGGAACGTTTATATTACGTGAAGTTAAAACTGGAAAAACCTTTGTCTATAATCAGGAAAGAGCTAACACTAGACAAACCCCAGAATCTACATTTAAGGTTCCAAATGCATTAATTGGTTTACAGGTCAACGCTGTTCGTGATGAGTATGATGTAAAACGATGGGACGGCGTCAAACGTGAATTTGATACATGGAACCGTGACCATACCCTTGGTTCGGCTATGCGCGAATCAGCTATTTGGTATTACCAGGCAATGGCTAGGGATATTGGCGAGCAACGCATGAATGAATGGGTACAAAAAATCTCGTATGGAAACGAAGATATTAGTGGAGGAATCGACCATTTCTGGTTAAGTAGCTCTTTGAAAATCAGTCCGCTTGAACAAGTTGATTTTATGGAAAAGTTGTATAAAGAAGAGCTTCCTTTTGATAGACCTATAATGAAAACTGTTAAACGAATGATGATCCAGCTGGAAGGGGACCACGAAATAGTTTACGGAAAAACAGGGACAAGATTGTCTGATTTAGGATTAGGATGGTTTGTTGGGTTTATAAAAGTGGACAATCATTCTTATGTTTTTGTAACTAACATTGATGGTACGGGTACAAAAGCTAAAAACATCACATTAGATATCTTAAAGAAGTACCAGTTAATTACTGAGTAAAAAGGTCATCAGGGATTGATATCAATATAAAAAAGCAAATTAAGCAATAAGTTTTCTGTTGTTCGGCAATCGGACGCAATTGGTAAAAAAGAAGCTAAATTAAGCCATAATATACAAGAATTCATTTATTCTAGTTTATTATGGCTTGTACTTTATCCGAAAAATAATTGGAATTATCTTGATATTCCCTATTTGAATAACTAATTTTCTTTATTAAAAACCCTGTAAGTTAACCTCTAATGCTTAACGTGTAGAGCTTTTTTCATAGTAGTACAATAAAAAAAGATGCAGTAGCAACCTGCTTGTTATTCAACTAACGCAGAGTCTTCAATAACGAAGGATGGTTTTTCTTATTCAAGTAAATTCAGGTTAACACAATAAGAAATCCTTTAATTCAACTAATGAAAAATGTATAATAATGTTTATATATACATATTTATGCAGTTTATAGAGGGGAGAAGATTTATGATTC
This sequence comes from Gottfriedia acidiceleris, assembly GCF_036421055.1. Taxonomy (GTDB): domain Bacteria; phylum Bacillota; class Bacilli; order Bacillales; family Bacillaceae_G; genus Gottfriedia; species Gottfriedia acidiceleris_C. The sequence goes on from NZ_JAZGQS010000001.1 coordinate 478,574, forward strand.
TGTTTTGTGAGTCGGAAAAACTAGATGACTATTTAATCGAATTAACCGAAATAAATTATTCTAATCCAATTATAAAAAAGAAAGCAATTGAGCTTTTTAATCCATCTCAAACGGAAATTGAAAAAGCAAAAATAGCTTTTGAATTTGTTCGTGATGAAATTTCTCATTCTTGGGATATTCAATCGAAGCGAGTTACTTGTAATGCTTCGGAAGTATTAGACTTTAAAGAGGGAATTTGCTATGCAAAATCACACCTGTTAGCGTCTTTATTGCGTTCACAGGGAATACCAACAGGTTTTTGTTATCAAAGATTGATGTTATTTGATACTCCAGAAAAAGGGTATTGTATTCACGCTTTAAATGCCATATTCCTTAAATCACTTAATAAATGGATTAGGGTTGATGCTCGTGGAAATAAAGAGGGAATTGATGCCCAATTTTCAATTGAAGAAGAAAAATTAGCTTTTCCCATTAATGAAGAACTTGATGAAAAGGATTATCCAGTTATCTATGCTAAGCCTCATCCCAAAATTGTGGCTGTTTTAGAAGAAAATACAAACGGATTAGAAATGTATGAACATCACTTGTTAGAGAGTTTGTAGTTTTTTCACTAACGAGCATAAGAGTTGAAGAGTGAGCTGCTGCTTTGGTGGCTTTTTTCTTGTTCAACTAAAGGATGCAGGTTAGTAGAAATTTTAACTTCATAATGATTCTATTAATGATTGAACATTGTATGGAATATATATCCATATAATCGTTGGGATGAGAATACCTCTAAATAAGATCAATAAAAAGGAGTGAGGATAAATGATAACTATTGTCATGCAAGTAATTTTAGCGTTTTTTATTTTAGTAGGAGGATTCATAAAACTTTTACGTATGCCGTTTCAGGTTGAACATTGGAGGCATTATCAATATCCATTATGGTTCATGTCTGTAATTGGATTGATTGAAATTATTGGAGCAATAGGTATGATTAGTGGTATCTGGATTAGTTACTTAACTATTGGATCAAGTGTATTATTTGTACTTCTCATGTTAGGAGCCATACATTCTCATATTTTTCGAGCACATCAATCAATTGTAATGATTATTCCTGCGACGATCTGTTTAATACTATCTATTGTACTGATTATTAAGAACCTAACCTTTGCTTAAACTTGTTCGCAATTTTGGGGAAGTTTAATAAAAGAACTTACAGTTTAATTTCCTATTATAATATTACGTTAATTCCTCCTGTATAGTCAGAGGGGCTTTTGGTGCGGTGCTTCAAAAATGACAGTGTCGCTTTTTATTTTATCGAGAATTAGTAAAGATTGTGAGACTTTACACTTAAACTAACGTATGCGATAGTTTAATAAAACTTAGGAACAAATAATCAACACCTATTTAATTTGGCAATATGTTCTCTCCACTTGTCGAAACTTTTTGGAAGGTACACTTTAATATTTAAAGAAGTATTAATTGTTAGAATTTACCATTTTCTAACAATCATAGTATATCAATCCAAATAAAGGAGAACAAAATGAGAAAAGTAATCGTATCGATGTACCTGTCTTTGGATGGTGTCATGGAGGAACCATCTTGGACCATGCCATATTACAATGAAGAAGTGGCAAAGTTTCAAAGTGATTTATTATTTGCAAGCGAAATTCTTCTATTAGGGCGAGTGACTTATCAAGGATTTGCTGCAGCCTGGCCATCCATGACAGATAAAGATGGTTTTGCTGACAAAATGAACAGTATGCCAAAGGTCGTCGCTTCTACTACTTTGGAAGAAGCTGAATGGAACGCTAGCCTAATTAAAGATAATATTGCAGAAGAAGTATTAAAATTAAAGCAAGAACCTGGTCAGAACATCTTAATCTACGGTAGTGGTGAGCTTATTCAAACGTTGATGCAACAAGAACTTATCGATGAATATCACTTGATGGTGCATCCTGTGGTTCTGGGAAGCGGAAAGCGTCTCTTCAGTGAAGGAATCGATAAAAAGGGTTTTAAACTTGTAGAAACAAAGAATACCAGTTCGGGGGTCGTTATTCTTTCCTACCAACTCGAGGGAAAAGAATAGCTAACTAGATGAACAATAAAGTCCGTCAGAATTAGCTCTGATGGACTTTTTTAAAATTTAAACATGCAGGATTTGTCATACTTATTTATATATGTACTATAAGCATTAATTTTTTAGGTGATTGAAAAAGTTCAACTCTATCTATAGTATTGAAATATTCTTTATACAACTATCGCATTTCTTTAGTTGAACAACACAATCGACTGAAAAGTCAATTTTTTTATTCAAGTAAATGGCATGATAGTTGCATAAGAAAATGCGATGCTATAATTAATTTAAAAGGGGTAGAGGAAGGAGAATAATATATGACACAGAAATTAAAAGTAGCTTTAGTCGAAGAAATATTAAGTAAACACATAGAGTTGGAGGATATGAAACTTGGACTTTATGGTACAGAAATTAAGTATCAAGGTTCTTATACAATTGTTGACCGTATAGAAGGTTTAGAGGTTAGACTGTATGTCCAAGAAGAAGATGGCGGTATGTCAAACTATATTAAAATACCACTTCAAGACCTACTTCCATATTTAAGTTGATTTACCTAATAATAATTTCCGTAGTTCGTCAAAAATCAAAATAAACTCTAATTTGGTCATTTTAAGTAATCAATATTTTTATAAAACTAACGCATGAATAGATAAACTTGAAATGGAGTATCACTTACTTAGTTGCGACTCGTCACATTGTAAATCGTACGGAGGAAAAATTCGAATGCTTAAAATTTTAAGAGTGATATTTTTATTGATCGTATTAATACTATCTATTTTTGGGTTAATAACTCATAAGACCAGATCCTAGGAGCAAGATCATTAGTACTTGAACAAAAAGAGTCTAGCAATGCATAACGTATATCATTTTGGTTAGATTGTATTACTGAGAAAATGCAAGGATTTTGGGCAGATAAACAAACATAATAATAGGAATCAATAAAGATAAACGACACCTATTTTACTTCTGGAAGATTAATACATCATCGGCTTTTTTGTATTTATGTAGAAGGTAGTTTTAATCTAGAAAGAGTTTGATAAGGAGTGTGACAAATGGATAATTTTAGTTTACTCATTACGTTAGTACAATTGATCATTCTAATTGTAGTAGTATATATCATGATTATGATTATTAAAAAAGTAAGATTATTTGCAACAAAAAATTTGTTTATTTCAAATAAAAAAATTGAAGAATTAGAGAAAAGAATAAGTGATTTAGAGAAAAAATAGGGATACTCTCTTAAAACATTATAGCAATAGGAAGTTATACGACTTTTAATTAGCCATATTACTTAGTTATTTCATTTATTTTTTGACGGAAATTTGATAATACATAACTATATTGTTAAAATTGGGCTATTACAATGTGTGTAAGCCACACTGGGAGGTTACAAAAATGGAACATGGTAAAGTAAAATGGTTTAATGCAGAAAAAGGTTTTGGATTTATTGAGCGTGAAAATGGTGATGATGTATTCGTACATTTCTCAGCAATTCAAACCGATGGATTTAAATCATTAGATGAAGGTCAAGCTGTTACGTTTGAAGTAGAACAAGGTCAACGTGGACCACAAGCAACTAATGTTAAAAAGGCTTAGTTGAAAAAAGAGTCGGAATCTATAAAGTAGAAACCGACTTTTTTTATGTTTTTTAAATATAAAAACCCCTATACCAAAAAGAATAAGGGGACTATCTAACGTGGATCTTGGTAAAGAAAAAAATTTAAATGATTATAGTTCATTTAAACTGAAGAAACAATTAATTATCGAAAATAATTAGTCGTTTGAACGATTAGTTGTTTTGGAATTTCCCTTATTTTTAGTACCTTTGCTAACATATGGCTTCGCGTTCTTTGCTTTTTTTGCACTAGCTTGCCACCTATTCCAACCCTTCTTATCTGTTCCTCTACCTGTACCGCCCTTAGCTTTAGCTTTACTCATATAAACACCTCATAGTTATTATACACTAAGTTCTATACAGTTTTTCAGTAATTTCCAATTAACTTGTAAGTAAAAAAAGAATTGAGAAATAAATATATTCAAACAGAGTCAGTTTTATCTATCTTTATTTTAATTGAACGATAGGCTATAAAGTCGGTTTTTATAGAGATAAATGACATATTAGTTGGATAAGGATTATGTGAAATTCATTGTAAAAAAGGACCAAATTCCCCAAATACAAAAACTTATATAGTTGATACAATTAAAGGAACATTAAAAAATGGAGGAAAAGGTTTCAACATGAAAATTACGAAAAAAGTATTTGTCAGAAATTTAATAGTCATTTTTTCAATGATTATTATAATCGGATTGGGAATTTTTGTTTATGGTAAAACGTATTCATCATATCCAATAACTAAAACGAATGAAACTAAAGTAGAAAAAATAAATTCTTCTTTAATAATTGTAAGATCAGATTTAAATGAGCTAGAAAAAAAAGTAGGAAATGAAAATGAGAAAAATAAAGTAATTGAATTGGAACAAAAAACGATGGAAGATATCGAGAAACTAGATGAAGTATTAGAGAATTTTAAATTTAAAAAAACGCCTGATAAGGGGCTTTTATTATGGATTATTTGTGCAACTTCATCTAAAGATGCCTATTTAATGGATTTGATGAGTTATGGTAGCGGTGATACTAAAGGAAATGAATTTTCTAAAAGTACAATCGATCATCTAAATGATAGTCTTAAAGAAATGAAAAATAAACATAAAGAAGCTTATAGATACTTTAAGCGAAATCATTACATAGAAGGGTTTTACAATCAATAAGAAAATCATTTAAAAATATAAATATTTACAATTAAGATATTTTAACAACTAGTTCATAGCTAGTTCACAGCATAAAAATGGAAATGATTCTAGGAGGGGTAAAATGTTTGAAGGCGAAGATTTTATATTTACGTTCGGTCCAATATTCATTGGTATCACTTTTGTAATTGTTATATCCATTGTAGTATTCTCAATCATAAAAGGAGTTACACAATGGAATAAAAATAATAATTCACCTAAATTAAATGTAAAAGCCAAAGCGATAACGAAAAGAACAGCAGTACATGGTGGTGGGGAACATTCTTCTTATAGTAATTATTTTGTAACGTTTGAAGTAGAAAGTGGAGATCGGATAGAATTCCAGGTAAAAGATACTGAATACGGAATGATTGTTGAAGGTGATCTTGGAGAACTTACTTTTCAAGGCACAAGATTTCAAGGTTTTATTAGAAACAGATAACTTCAAAGTGCTTTATTAATTTTATCTGGCCTCGTTGGCAACTTATTATATAGTACCTACTGAACTAACACTACATTAATTGAACAAAAATAGCAGCCATAGGCTGCTATTTTATTAAATTAATAACTACGTCTATTTTAAATTACTTAACTAGTTGATTAACAAGATTTTTAAATCGTAATAAAAGGAGTACTTTGGGAATGATTTTAACTTAATCAGACTTTATGCTGGAGATTTCATTGCTTTCTTTACAATCCGTTTGTTTTTTGACATTCCATTAGTTTTAAAGTAAGTAAACAAGAAACTACCTAGTATAACGATTATGCTCCCAAGTCCTTGAACCCAAGTCATATTTTCATCTAATAAGAAAAACGCTAAAATGGCTGTGAAAATTGGATTGAAGTTTAGGAAAATACCTGCTGAAGTTGCGCCGATTTTTTGGACACCAATATTCCAAAAGAGCATACATAAGACAGTCGAAATAATACCAGTATATAAAATTGAGACAATAAATGAGCCATTTATTTTTTCAAGCGTAAAATTTGTGAGATTAAAAGGGATAATTACAACGAGTCCAATTATACCTGAGTAAAGTGTAGATAGCATTGGTGAAATAAGCCTTGTTGCCCATCTACTACAAACCGAATAGATTCCCCAAATGCATACAGCAATGACCATCCATAAATCACCTAAATTCAATTTCATTGAGAATAGTAGATTCATATCTCCTTTTGAAAGAACAAGAATAACTCCAAAGAACGAAATAACCATAGAAAATATTTGTAAAAAGTTCATTCTTTCTTTTAAAAAGAAAGATGAAAATACAGCAATGGAGATTGTATTAAGGGTTGAAATTAATCCAACGTTCGTTGCAGATGTCTTTTCCAATGCCATAAATTGAAAAAGATTAAATAGAACAACACCTGTTACTCCCATCATGAAAAGTGGAAGAATAGCTTTACGTGGAGGTAAAATCTTCTTTTCTTTCCACCATACTATCGGTAATAATACGATAATTGCAATTCCCCATCTGAGAGTCGTCAAGGTCATTGGAGAAGCATGACCAACAAGGGATTTTCCAACGACAAAATTTCCTCCCCATAAAAAACTTGTTAATAATAATAACAGTATATAAAAGATTGGCATATCTAACCCCCCAGTTCACTGTCCTTAAGGTTGAAAAAAGTTTACACAGTGATTTCTTACTATTTTTAAAATAGTTTAACATAATTGTTTATTTTACCGTAGATTATTTTGTATAATGTTATAAATACAAAATAATATTAATTAAATGCATTGTTATAAAGAATATAATTCATTTTATATGTTGGATCCAATGCATTTTCCGAATAATTGAAAGGGAGTAGATAATAGTGGAATACCAAGGAAATAAAGTGTTAGATGAAGTAGATCTTAAAATTTTAGATAAACTACAAAAGGAAAGTCAAATAAGTAATACGGAACTAGCGCGACACGTGAATTTGTCACCACCAGCTACACATGCAAGAGTTAAACGATTAGAAAATGAAGGATACATCGATCGGCAAGTTGCGATCTTAAATCAAGAAAAGCTAGGATTTGACTTACTTTGTTTTATTTTTATCAATACCAATATCCATCAAGCTGATAAATTAGAAGTGTTAGAGAAAGAATTAAAATCTATGCCTCAAGTTTTAGAGTGTCACTTACTAACTGGAGAGTACGACTATCTATTAAAAGTTGCGAACAGAGAACGAAAGGAATTAGAGAACTTTATTCGGAAGTTAAATCAACTAGGAATTACAAGAATTCAAACAAGTTTAGCTTTAAGAGAAATAAAAAATTCTACTGTATTGCCGTTATGTGAAAATGGAAAATAATATATTTTATAAACCTTAGACCATTAGGGGATGTATTGTATGAAGTAGAGGAAATTCAAAAACGAACAGGGTTAGATGATGTAGACGGTGGTTATTCAAGTGAACTTACTCATATAAAAATTAGATCTGAGTTTTACTATCCTAAATCAGCAATTGATAAATGTTAATAAAGGTAGATTTCATAACATCCATTAATTTTGTAAATATAATAGTTGAATTATCGTATCCTTACAAAGGAAGAAATTATTAATGATTAGCGAAGTAATTTTCAAAAATTAAATCTTTTTTTAATTTAATTACCATACAATAGTAGGAGGAGTATAAGCTGCATCAATGCGGCTTTTTCTATTTGCATTAAAGAGATAGAAAATAAAATCACTAATTCGTTTATTTATGGCGTGAATCCAATGGGAAAACATGATTTATTTCTTTAGTGCAAATATGAGTAAGGGTGTTATATCATTTTTTTGCTTGAAGTGTATTTACTTCCTATTGGGAGATGATCGTAAGCAAAACAAATGAAAGGATGTTTTGAATGAAAAAAAAAGCATTCGTCACCATTCCATTTTGTATTGTACTTTCGATCTTAATTGCTACATCGTTTGTGCTAACTTCAAAGAAACCACCTGTCCCTTACATCCTAAAACCTCAACAATTAGCTGAAACGACAAAGCCAGCGGTTGTTCGAATTGTTGATTATGCAATTGTGAAATGGACGATTACTTTAGATGATAAACGCGTAACGAGTGTCTTGAAGAAATGGGATTATAAAACTGAACTGGACGGTTTTGGTTCTGGCGCTATCATTAATTCGGACGGCTATATTGTAACAAATGCTCATGTTCTCATTTATTCTCATCAATTGTCCGATCATGATATTGTTTCTGATGCATTTACAATTCTTGTGGATGATGTTGCAACGGAAAATAATTGGACGCACAAATATACGGATGCGTATTTGAAACAGTATACTAGTTACGAAATCGTCCAAAAAGGCGTCGACGTCTACTTACCGACTGTAGATAATCCTATAAGTGCAGTCGTCAAAAGGTATCAACAACCTACCGATCATGGCAAAGATATAGCCCTTTTAAAAATCGGTGGCTCCAATTATCCTACGATTCCCCTTGGAAACAGTGATTCCATTCAAGATCAAGACAATATTTGGGTGATTGGTTACCCAGCTGCGGCAGATTCTGAATTGCTATCCATGCATAGTTATGTAATCCCCACGATGAATAAAGGGCAAATTTCAGCGATCTCAAAAACTACATTAGCAGGTAGCCCGGTCCTTCAAATCAATGCCGCATCGACTCATGGAAATAGTGGTGGACCCATCATCAACAACAAAGGACAATTGATTGGTTTACTCACCTTCCGAGGAGATACGGTGAATGATCAAGAAGTGCAAGGATTTCATTTTGCGGTACCTGTAAACACGTTGAAAAAAGTTGTCAATAAAGCAGATGTATTTGAAACAAAAAGCCAAACAGATAAATTGTTCAAAGAAGGGTTAACGTTCTACTGTGCTGGCTATTACAAAGATGCACTGTCAAAATTTGAAGCAGTCCAACAAATCTATCCGAATCATCCAGAAGTAAAACGGTACATTCATGAATCGAAACAAAAAATGAGCTCGAGCAAAACACTTTGGACTGATTACAAAACGAGTTTTTACATTCAAGATATTGTCGCAAGTATATTAATCCTCATCCTTCTTCTTTACACTTTTAGTAATAACAACAAACCAACATCAATTACCAAAACTAGTCCATCATCAAAAGATAATGGTACCGACTAAAAGTGCTCCAAAATTAGCGTTGTAAACATCATAAATAATGAATAGTTTATTTGAATAGTGCTTCATAATGAATAAAACGGCTCCATTTTGTTTATCGTAGGTTGCAATTGGAACTAATAAGAGGGATCTAAAATCCTACCCAAACCAATTGTAGAGCTACAAACAAAAGGAGCCGTATAAATGAAGAATGGACAATAACATATTAGTTTAAACATTTCAAAAGTTTTTTGTAATTGGATTTACCTTGAAATAGAGGATTTAAAAAATGTGAATTTCAATAAATGGATCGTAATCAAAACGAAAATAGTAAGCAAATAATCTAGTAAATATGAATATGGATAAAAAGTAACATAAAAAATTTAAATTAAACTTAATATTGAATATTCAGAAATTTTCTTGTATTATCAAATTAACAAACATACCGACTGGTTAGTATCTAAACGTTTGTTTAAAAATGAAGCGAAAGTTTTGAGCAAAGATTTGAGCTTTATAAAATAAATACTAATTTTAGGAGGATTTGAAATGCACGTAAAAGAGTTATTTGATTTAACTGGGAAAGTAGCAATCGTAACTGGTGGCGGACGAGGTCTAGGTGAACAAATTGCGAAAGGATTCGCTGAAGCAGGTGCAAATGTTGTACTTTGTTCTCGAAATGTGGAAGCGTGCCAGGAAATTAGTGAAGAATTGAAAAATTTAGGTGTAGAATCTTTTGCATTGAAGTGTGATGTAACAAACAAAGAGGATGTGCAAAGAATTGTTAACGAAACGAAAGAAAAATTTGGCCGAATTGATATTTTAGTAAACAATAGTGGCGCTTCTTGGGGAGCACCAGCTGAAGAAATGCCATTAGAGGCATGGAATAAAGTAATGAATGTTAATGTTACCGGCACGTTTTTAATGTCTCAAGCAGTAGGGAAAATCATGTTAGCACAAAAATCCGGAAAAATTATTAATATTGCTTCGATTGCTGGTTTAGTGGGAACGAATCCAAACGTAATGAATGCTGTTGGTTATAGTGCAAGTAAAGGTGCAGTAATCAGTTTTACAAAAGATTTAGCTGCGAAATGGGGTTCAAGTGGCATTTATGTAAATGCATTAGCTCCTGGATTTTTCCCGACAAAAATGTCAAAAGATGTTATTTCCCACGGAACAGATGAAATATTAGAATCTATACCACTTAAGAAATTTGGAAATGAAGACGAGTTAAAAGGTGCAGCTTTATTTTTAGCAGCGCCAGCTTCGAACTATGTAACTGGGTCAGTACTAGTTGTTGATGGTGGAACATCGATCGTTTAATGTTTAAACATCTAATCAAAAAGGAGTTTTGTAAATGGGCAAACTTCATCTTTTGATGAAAAAAGAAGAAATTGATGATCAAAAACTTAACGATGAAAAGATAGTAGTCGTTTTTGATGTATTGCTAGCTACTTCAACGATTACAGCGGCATTAGCCTTTGGTGCTAAAGAGGTTATACCTGTAATGAATGGACAAGAGGCAATTCTTTTCACAAATAAAAATTTGGACAAAGACTATCTATTAATAGGTGAATATGAAGGGAATACAATTGAAGGTTTTCTATCCCCTAACCCACTAACGTTAAAGAAAATTGTTTCTGATCAGTCAGTCGTTTTATCAACAACGAATGGAACAGTGGCTTTAAAAAATTCTCAAAAAGCAAAAAGAGTATACGCTGCATCGATTTTGAATGCAAATGCAGTTGCAAATCACTTAAAACAATCCTACAGAGATGAGTCTGTTCTATTAATCTGTTCGGGGTCGTCAGGACAATTTAATATGGAGGACTTTTATGGAGCAGGTTATTTTATTGATTGCTTAGTAGATCAATCATGTCCTTTCGATTTATCCGATGCAGCTAAGTCTGCCCATTATTTTTACTTAGGATTGAAAGAAAAATGTAATGAGATTTTAGCTGAATCGACTGTTGGTAAAATGTTAATTCGTTATGGCTTTGAAGAGGAATTAAAATTTGTTTCTAGTAAAAGTATTTTTAATGTTGTACCAATATTTGCAGATGGTAGCGTAATGAATGTTAATTGTTCAAAGGAAACTATTTGAATATTGCTCTATTAAACAATGGAACTTGTTTAACAAAAACTAGTTGAAAGGGATGATTGAATGGATTTTTTATATTCGCAAAAAAGTAAAGAGCTTCAATTAAAATTAACAAAATTTATGGAAACTTATGTTTATCCTAATGAGCGAATATATGAGCAACAGCTAAATGCACAAGATACTCGGTGGAGTGATGTACCTCCGATTATGGAAGAATTAAAACAAAAAGCAAAACAAGTAGGTTTATGGAATTTATTTTTACCTGAAAGTGACCTAGGAGCAGGATTAACGAATTTAGAATACGCTCCATTATGCGAAATTATGGGCCGATCTATGATTGGACCGGAAGTGTTTAATTGTAGTGCACCAGATACTGGGAATATGGAAGTTTTAGAAAGATATGGTACGAAAGAGCAGAAGGAAAATTGGTTGGTACCACTTTTAAATGGTGAAATTCGCTCATGCTTTTCAATGACAGAGCCTGAGGTCGCTTCCTCTGATGCAACAAATATTGAAGCGAGTATTAAAAGAGAAGGTGATTATTATATCATCAATGGTCGAAAATGGTGGTCATCAGGAGCGGGGGATCCTAGATGTAAAATTGCTATATTTATGGGAAAAACGAACCCCGATGCACCTAAGTATGAACAGCAATCTATGATTCTAGTCCCGCTAAATACACCTGGCGTAAAAATTGAAAGGGTATTACCAGTATTCGGTTATGATCATGCGCCGCATGGACATGCAGAAATTACGTTTACTAATGTAAAAGTTCCTGCAAGCAATATTTTATGGGGAGAAGGGAAAGGATTTGCGATTGCACAAGGTAGACTTGGTCCAGGACGAATTCACCATTGTATGAGATTAATTGGTGCTGCCGAACGGGCACTCGAAGAAATGTGTAAGCGTGTTCAAAATCGAGCTGCATTTGGTAAGCCGATTGCAAATCAAGGCGTGGTTCAAGAGTGGATTGCTAATTCAAGAATAGAAATAGAGCAAGCTAGATTACTAACCTTAAAGGCTGCATATATGATGGACACTGTTGGTAATAAAGAGGCGAAAGCAGAAATTGCAATGATAAAAGTTGTCGCGCCTTCAATGGCTTTACGAGTAATTGATCGAGCTATTCAAGCTTTTGGAGCTGCAGGTGTATCTGATGATTATACATTAGCTGCTCAATGGGCAAATGCCAGAACATTAAGATTAGCTGATGGTCCAGATGAAGTACATCGAGCGCAGTTAGCAAGATTAGAATTAAAAAAACATGCTTCAGAAAATAAATTCTCAACCATAAAAAGTTAATTCAAATTAATTACAGATTGAGAGTGGGTCGAAATGAGACTAAAAGATAAAGTCGCAGTTATTACAGGCGGAGGTAGTGGGATCGGGCGTGCAACTGCTATCCGCTTCGCAAAAGAGGGAGCAAAAATTGTCATTGCAGACATTAATGAAGATACTAGTGAAGAAACGCTAGGTTTCATAAAAGAACAAAATCTAGGAGCTATTTTCATTAAAACGAATGTCGCCGAAAGCAAGAGCATTCAAAATTTGATGAAGCGAGCTGTTGAACATTTTGGTAGAATTGATATTTTGTTTAATAATGCTGGAATAGGGAACTCCGAAGTAAGAAGTGTGGACTTAGCAGAGGAGGAGTGGGATCAGGTAATGGATATTAATCTAAAAAGTGTATTTTTAGGTATAAAATATGCAATTCCTGAGCTGAAAAAATCTGGCAATGGTGTGATTATAAATACAGCTAGTTTACTAGGATTAAAAGGAAGGAAATATGTAAGTGCTTACAATGCTTCTAAAGGTGGAGTAGTCTTATTAACTCAAAATGCAGCATTGGAGTACGGAAAATATAATATTCGAGTAAATGCAATTGCTCCAGGAATAATCGATACAAATATTATTAAGGAATGGAAAAATGATGAAAGAAAGTGGCCGATTTTATCCCGTTCAAATGCACTTGGTAGAATAGGGACCCCTGATGAAGTCGCATCTGCTGCACTATTTTTAGCATCTGATGAAGCATCGTTCGTGACTGGAGCAACGTTATCAGTTGATGGTGGAGGATTAATATTCTAATTTATTAGATTTGAAAAGTTGTTTAAAACAATATTCATAATCAGAAATGGAGAGTTATGTATGTCAACTAATAAAGTTTGGTTAGCTCACTATCCTGAATATATTGCAAAAGAACTATCAATTCCGACAAAATCAATACCAGAAATGTTTAACGAAACAGCAGAAAACTATCCTAATCATTCTTGTCTATCATTTTATGGTAAAAAAAATACTTATAAAGAAGTACAGTCGGCAGTAAAGAAATTTGCTTCTGCTTTACAAAAAAATGGCGTTCAAAAAGGTGACCGTGTAGCAATCATGCTTCCAAATTGTCCACAATATGTTATTTCGTATTATGGCATTCTAACTGTAGGTGGTATCGTAACCCAAATCAATCCAATGTCTGTTGAAAGGGAACTAAAGGAATTATTAAATGACTCAGGAACTGAAACAATCGTTGTATTAAACAGTTTGTACCCTACAGTAAAACCGTTAATTGAAGAAACAAATTTACGGAAAATTATAGTAGTAAATTTAACAGGTACAGAAGAAAGTTATGAAGAAGCTATATCATTTGGCTGCTTTTTGCAAAGTGGAAATCTAGATTTAAAGCCAGTTACCATTGATTCTCATGATGATGTTGCAATACTTCAATATACTGGTGGAACAACTGGCCGTTCAAAAGGAGTCATGCTAACCCACCGAAATTTATACGCAAATATTATGCAGCAAGGAGAATTTTTTAAAGGCGCATTCAATCCTGGTTATGAGCGGGTCTTATCGATCATACCGTTTTTCCATGTTTATGGAATGACCGTATGTATTAATTTAAGTGTTTTTATGGCAAACGAAATGATCATCCTTCCACGTTTTGACATTGAAGAAGTTTTAACTACGATAAAAAATGAACAACCTACGTTATTTCCAGGGGTTCCAACAATGTATATTGCTTTAATAAATCATCCTGATTCAAAAAAATATGGGATTGATGCAATTAAGCTTTGTAATAGTGGCAGTGCACCTATGCCAGTAGAACTCATGAAGCAATTCGAAAAAAAGACAGGTGCTACTATTTTAGAAGGCTATGGATTATCTGAAGCATCCCCAACTACACATAGTAATCCTGCATTTGCAGCAAGAAAGCCTGGTACTGTAGGAATTCCTTATCCATCTACTGATTCAAAAATCGTTGACTTAGCTAGCGGATTAGAGGAAGTTCCAGTAGGTGAAATTGGAGAATTAATAATAAAGGGACCTCAAGTGATGAAAGGTTATTGGAATTTGCCAGAAGAAACGGCAAATACAATTAGAGATGGATGGCTATATACTGGTGATATTGCGAGCGTCGATGAGGATGGATATGTCTCAATTTTAGATCGAAAAAAGGATATGATTATAGCAAGTGGTTTTAATGTCTATCCACGTGAAATCGAAGAAGTAATTTATGAGCATCCATCCGTAAAAGAGGCTGTTGTAATAGGTGTACCCGACTCTTATAGAGGCGAAACAGTTAAAGCAGTGATTGTACTTAAAGAAGATAATCATATTACCCTAGAAGAAATAAATGAATACTGCAAAAATCATTTAGCGACATATAAAGTTCCACGAATAATCGAATTCCGTAGTGAACTACCTAAAACGAATGTTGGCAAAATATTAAGAAGGGCAATTAGAGAAGAAGAAAGTGCTATCTATCAAGAGTAATGGAAAGAAAAATCTCCTGTGGGATATGTGGGAAGACTTCAGACCCCTAAAAGGAACGAACGAGATGAAGAGGCTCAGGGAATCTCGCCCCACAAAAAAGCGAGCATCCTGCAGTGGTCATCAACCACACATACTTATTTATAAACAGTAATAAATTAGAATGATAAAACCATCCTTGTACTATGATATAATTCAATTGAATTTTTAAGATTGCGAGGACATCTAATGAAACAAAAAATAAAGGAACACTCTATACAGCTATTTGATAAAAAAGGATTTACAAGTACATCCATCCAAGATATCGTCGAATCGATCGGAGTGACAAAAGGAACTTTTTACTACTATTATACAAGCAAAGAACAACTTCTTATGGAAATTCACCTTCAATTTATTGATGAAGTATTAAATGAGCAGGAAGAAGTTATTAATGATTCAAATAAAAGCTTTTCAGATAAGCTATTTGAAGTCATTTATTTAAGCTTAATGGACATTAAAAAACAAGGTCCAAGTGCAAAGGTATTTTATCGTGAAATGAGACATTTAAATCCTGAAAGTTTAACAGAAATTAAGGCAAAAAGGGATTTATACAGATTTAATATTGAAAAACTTCTTAATGAAGGAATTAAAAATGGTGATTTACGATCAGATTTAGACGTTCCAATCGTTTCATTCGGTATTTTAGGTGTTATGAACTGGAGTTATGAATGGTATAACGCAGAAGGACAAAAAAATGCATTTGAAATAGCGAAGACATTCCAAGAAATGATCTTAAAAGGGATTAAAGTAGGAGAGTAATTGATTGTCTCCTTCTTCTTTACATACCAACTAGTTAGTATTGGTAAATGCAAAATAATTAATAAAGGTAGGTTGTTTTATGGAAAAATTCACCGTTACCCCTAGATTTTGTGAAACCGATGCATTAGGTCATATAAACAACACTAGTTACTTTATTTATTTAGAAGAAGCGCGAATTAAATTCTTCCAATCGCTTGGCTATTCTATGAATCTAGATGATTGGAAGTTTATTCTAGCTTCTACAAAATGTGATTTTGTGAATCAAGGTCACTTTAATCAAAATTTATCAGTATCGACTTATATTTCAAAAATAGGAAATAAAAGCTTTCATCTCGAACATGACATTTGTTGTGAAGAGACAAATCGAATGATTGCTAAAGGTAATGCGATTATCGTATTTTTTAATTTTAAAGAACAGCATAGTGAAGTACTGCCTGAGTTATTTAGAGAACAGCTAGAAAGACATTTAGTTGTAAAATAAACTGAATTTTCAAAAGTTAAGGAGGGGGAATATGGCTGAAAAGGTAGAATTGGAAACGATTTTAGTTCGCAAAGGTGAAGAGTTAAATCCTCATGTTTTACATAAATTTTTAGCAAAAAATATTGATAATCTTCCAGATGGAGAATTAACGATTCGTCAGTTCTCAGCGGGTCATTCAAACTTAACCTATCTACTAAAAATTAAGGAATGGGAAGTTGTGTTAAGACGACCGCCACTTGGCCCAGTTGCTCCAAAAGCACACGATATGAAAAGAGAATTTCGTATTTTATCAGAAATACATCCACACTTTTCGGCTGCACCTAAGCCAATTTTATTTTCTGAAAATGAAGAAATTGTAGGTAGTCCATTTTTTATAATGGAAAGAAAAAATGGTGAAGTATTTGACTCATCATTTCCTCCACATTTAAACGTAACAATTGAAGATCGTAAAAGATTATCTACTGTAATGGTAAATAAGCTGGTTGAGTTACACTCCATTGATTATAAAAAAACAAACCTCCTAGAAATAACAAAACCGGAGAATTTTATGGAAAGACAGGTTAACGGCTGGATTGCACGTTATAACAGGGCAAAGACTAATGAAATTGCCGAGGTTGATTATCTAATGAGTTGGTTAATCAATAATGTACCAAAAAATCATCACTCATCTATCATTCATTATGATTTTAAATTGAATAATTCGATGTTTAGTCATGATTTAAAAGAAATGATTGGACTATTTGATTGGGAAATGGCAACAATTGGTGATCCATTAGCTGATTTAGGTGTCGCATTATGCTATTGGATTCAAAATAATGATCCAGATTTATTAAAATTTGGATTGGGTAAACCACCTGTTACGATTCAAGAAGGATTTATTACAAGAAATCAATTTATTGAGGCATATGCAAAGAAAAGTGGCAGAGATTTATCAAACATTCATTATTACATGGCTTTCGCCTATTTTAAATTAGCAGTAATTGTTCAACAAATCTTTTATCGATATAAAGCTGGACAAACAACTGATGAACGTTTTGCAAAGTTTGACCAATTTGCAGAAAATTTGATTAGGATTGCCAACGAAATAGCAGTTAAGTAGATTCATATAAAAGGGGTGTATTAAATGAGTAAACAGCATTTATTAGAAGAAGTTAATGAGCGAATTTTAACTTTAACGTTAAATAGGCCCGAAAGTCTAAATTCTTTTAGTTATGAAATGTTAAATGGTATAACTGAAGCGCTTAATCATGCAAAACTGGATCCGGAAATTAAAGCAATTGTACTAAACGGTGCAGGTCGTTCATTTTCAACAGGTGGAGATGTAAAAACAATGGGAAACGTCACTCCAAATGCAGTATATGAACATATAGGAATCTTAAATACAGTTATTAAAACGATTCGTGAAATCGAAAAGCCTGTAATTGCTTCAGTTCATGGATTTGCAGCTGGTGCTGGTTTTAACTTGGCTTTAGCATGCGATTTAATCATAGCAGCAGACAATAGTAAATTTGCATTAAGCTTCTCTCAAGTAGGATTAATCTCAGATGGAGGCGGTTCATATTTTCTACCAAGATTAATCGGTCCATATTTAGCAAAGCAGTTTTTCTTTACTGCAGAGCCAGTTTCTGCCGAAAGAATGTATCAGCTAGGTATGATTAACACACTCGTGCCACCTGAAAATTTAGCTGAAGAAACAGTAAAATTAGCAAATATTGTAGCGGCAGGACCTGGAAAAGCAAATGGAATGATGAAAAAATTAATTAATCAATCTTTTACATCAACATTAGATGAAATGCTAGAACTTGAAAGAATTACCCAACCATTAATGGTAGTAACTGAAGACCATCTGGAAGGTGTTGCTGCATTTAAAGAAAAAAGAAAAGCGATTTTTACTGGTAAATAAAAAACTGAAAGGAAGTTTACGATGCAATCAATTCAATTTAAACAATTTGGTGGTCCTGAGGTATTAGAAAAGGTCGAGCTTGAAAGACCCGTTCCAAAGGGGAAAGAAGTATTAATTGAAGTGCATGCAGCTGGTGTTAATTATGCTGATACAGCCCGAAGAGAAAATCAATATGTAGTCAAAACTACTTTGCCATATGTACCTGGTGCTGAGGTTGCTGGAGTGGTAGTGGAAATTGGAGATGAGGTTACTTCAGTAAAAATTGGTGATCGAGTTGTTTCAATGTTGGAATGTGGTGGATACTCTGATTTTGCCTTGACAGATGAGCGTTCGATTATTCCGTTACCGAGCGAAATGGATTTTAAAATAGCCGCTGCATTACCCGTCCAAGGATTAAGTGCTTACCATATTTTAAAAACAATGGGAATGTTAGAACCAGGAGAAACTGTCTTAGTTCATGCGGCAGCAGGTGGTCTAGGTACGTTAGCAGTGCAATTAGCGAAGCTTTTTGGAGCCGGTAAAGTAATTGCTACAGCAAGTACAGTCGAAAAATTACAGCTAGCAAAAGAGATGGGCGCAGACGTTTTAATCAATTATACAGAAGAAGGCTGGCATCAAAAAGTACTTGAAGCTACAAACGGAAAAGGTGTAGATGTTGCCTTAGAAATGGCAGGTGGCGATGTTTTTTATAAAACGTTAGATTGCTTAGCTTATTTTGGAAGATTAGTTATTTATGGTGTAGCAAGTGGCCAGCAAAGTAAGTTCTACCCATCTTCTTTAATGGCTAAAAATCAATCAGTAATTGGGTTTTTCTTACCTCCTCTTTTGAGAAAAAAGGCATTAATTAAACAAAGCTTAGAAGAGTTATTTACTTATTTAGCTGAAGGGAAATTAACGATCACGATTGGAGAAGTATTTCCATTAAGTGAAGCAGCAAACGTCCATACGATCTTGCAATCAAGAAAAACGGTTGGAAAAGTGATTTTAGAGCCAAGAAAATAATGAATTTTTGATAGGAATAACTTTGATCAGATGAAATGGGGGAAATTTAAATGCATTTACGCCTGACTGACGAACAAAAAATGATCCAAAAAACAATTCGAAAATTTGTTGAAAAAGAATTAATCCCTTTAGAAAATGAAGTACTTAGAAATGAGCGTGAAGGTAGACAAAGCTTAGATCCAGCACTTGAAAAGGAACTTCAATTAAAAGCAAAAAAAGCTGGTTTCTGGGGAATTAATACACCAACTGAATATGGTGGTGCTGATTTAGGCCAAATGATGTTAGCAATTATTTATATGGAAATTTCAAAAACATTCGTTCCTTTTAAATTTGGTGGTTATGCGGATAATATTTTATTTTATTGTAACGAAGAGCAAAAAAAGAAATACCTTATTCCTACAATTAATGGTGAGAAAAAATCATGTTTTGCCATGACAGAACCTAATGCTGGCTCTGATACTCAAAACATTAAAATGACTGCTAAAAAGGATGGGAATGAGTGGGTTTTAAACGGTGAGAAAACATTTATTACAGGTGGAAACGAAGCGGATTTTGTAATGGTTATTGCAATTACGGATAAAGAAAGACATCAAAAAACTGGTGGAAGGGATGGTGTAACTTGTTTTATCGTTGACCGGGATATGGGTTGGAAATCTGAATTTATTCATACGATGGGTGAATGGGGACCAGCTGGTTTAGTATTTGATAATGTCCGTGTGCCTGAAGAAAATATTTTAGGTGAATTAAATGGTGGATATAATTTAGGACTTGAATGGATCGGCTTTGCAAGATGGATTGTAGGGGCCACTGCAGTTGGAGCTGCTGAACGTTTATTACAAATGGCCATTGACTATTCCAAAGAAAGGGAAACATTCGGAAAACCAATCGCCGAACGACAGGCAATACAATGGCAAATAGCGGATTCTGCTGTTGAAATAGAAGCAGCCAAATGGCTTGTATTAAATGCAGCATATACACTCGATCAAGGTGAAGACAATAGACATCTAGCATCAATGGCGAAACTATATGGTTCGAATATGGGAAATCGAGTTGTTGATCGCGTACTTCAAATTCATGGTGGAATCGGATATACAAAAGAACTTCCTATTGAAAGATGGTACCGTGAAGCAAGATTATGGAGAATATACGACGGAACTGATGAAATCCAACGCTTAATCATTTCACGCAATTTACTAAAAGGACATGTTAAATTAGGACAATACGTTTAAAAGATGGGAGAGAGGAATATGGCTGGTAGATTTGAAGGTAGAGTAGCCTTTGTAACAGGTGGTAGTCGAGGAATCGGAAAAGGAATTGTCGAATTATTTGCAAAAGAAGGAGCAAAAGTAGCCATTATTGATGTAAATGAAGAAGCACTATCACAAATTGCTGCTGAATTTAAGCAATATGAAATCTACACTAAAATTGCAAACGTTACTAACTCCAATGAAGTTGAATCTGCTATGAAAGAGGTATATGATACATTTGGTTCAATAGATATTGTAGTCAATAATGCTGGTGTTATTCGCGATAATTTATTATTTAAAATGACAGATTCGGATTGGGATACTGTTATGGATGTGCACTTGAAAGGATCATTTAATGTTGTACGTGCTGCACAAGGCTATATGGTTAAACAAAAATATGGTAGAATTATTAATATTTCTTCAACATCTGCACTTGGGAACCGTGGCCAATCAAACTATGCAACTGCAAAGGCCGGTTTACAAGGTCTAACGAAAACACTTGCAATAGAACTTGGTAAATATGGAATCACATCTAACGCTGTGGCACCAGGGTTTATCGAAACTGAAATGACAAAGGAAACAGCAAATCGTATCGGTATTACTTTCGAACAACTTGTTGAGGCAAGTTTAAGCCAAATCCCAGCTGGAAGAACAGGTAAACCTGAGGATATTGCAAATGCAGTTGCATTCTTTGCTGATGAAAAGTCTTCTTATGTAAATGGGCAAGTTTTATATGTTGCAGGTGGACCAAAAGCTTAAAAAAATGAGGTGTATTAAATGTTTAAATCGTTTATTGGTAAACGCTCTAAACCAGTAAAAAATACTGTAGAACGTGGTGCTGTGAAAAAATTTGCTGAAGCAATTGGTGATTTGCATCCAATTTATGTTGACGAGGAGTACGGAAGACAAACTAGATATGGACAAAATATTGCTCCGACAACATTTCCAAGAGTCTTTGACTATGGGAAAATAGAGAATTTTAACCTACCTAATGTTGGCCTAATTCATGGTGAGCAAACATTTGACTATAAAAGGCCACTTTTAGTTGGTGAAACCATAAATTGTTTCACAGAAATTAAGGATTATTATGAAAAACGTGGTGGTCATGGGTTTATGGGGTTTCTAGTACTTTCAGATAACGGAGAAGATCAAGAAGGCAATATTATATTTACTGCAAAATCGGTTGTTATTATAACTGATGAGGTTAGGAAGGTGCTAACGGTATGACGTTATTATTAGATTTACAAATTGGCGATTCGTTGAAACCAGTCATACTTAAACCTGTATCTCGAATTGATTTAATAAAATACGCTGGAGCATCAGGTGATTACAATCCTATTCATACAATTGATGAAGAAGCAAAAAAAGCTGGTTTGCCCGGGATTATTGCACATGGCATGTGGACAATGGGGAATTTAGCAAAGCTTTTTTCAGATTATTTAGAAGTCGGATTTATTGAAAATTACTCCATAAGATTTAAGAATATGGTATTTCTAAATGATGTTATCACATTAAATTCTTCACTTGATAAGGCTGATGAAAACATACTACATTTTAA
This sequence comes from Gottfriedia acidiceleris, assembly GCF_036421055.1. Classification (GTDB taxonomy): domain Bacteria; phylum Bacillota; class Bacilli; order Bacillales; family Bacillaceae_G; genus Gottfriedia; species Gottfriedia acidiceleris_C. Next base: position 500,353 of record NZ_JAZGQS010000001.1, read on the forward strand.
AGTGAATGCAAAAAATCAGAACGATGTAACGGTTATTACTGGTAAAATTTTATTTAAATTATATGAATAATACTAAATCTAATTGGGACTTCTAAAAGGAGTCCCTTTTGTATTTTACAAATTTCAACTTAGATTAATGTTAATTTTACATTAAATAGGATTTGGAAACAGAGGATTTACACATAATAGTAAAAAACGAAATAGGTGAGAAAATGGATCTTTCATTTGATAAATTATTAGAGCAATTTGATTTGAAAAAAAATGAACACCAAAAAAATTTGCATAAGGTTAACAAAAGAATAGATGAAATTGAGTCTCATATGGAAGAAATTAAAAAGCAATTACATAATTTTGACCATCAAATTATTAAGATAGAAAAAGAAATAAAAACTACACTATCAATGATTAGCAGTGAAAATGAATCAAGCTCACACCACGATCTAGATCATAATAAAAAACATCACGAGCATCATGAACAGAAAGAGCAGAACAGACATCAAAAGCACCACGAAGGTCATGAACGCCATCCTGACCACCATAATTGGGCTGAAAATCTAATACATAATGTAGAGGAATTTTCAGCAAGTATATTTGAGCCTAAACACGAAAGTCATCATGAACAGAAAAAACATCATGAGGTTGAACACCATCAAAAACAAGATCATCAAGAACATCATGAGGTTGAACACCATCAAAAACAAGATCATCAAGAACATCATGAGGTTGAACACCATCAAAAACAAGATCATCAAGACCATCATGAAGTTGAACACCATCAAAAACAAGATCATCAAGAACATGAACATTTCGAGGAAAAACAACATAACTCAAGAGTAGCTAATAGGAAAAAGTATAATAATAATATAGAAAATTTAAACCAGTATTCTGCAAGTACTTTGGATGAAAGTCAATCGAGCGGCATAATAACTGGATTAACGAGTTTTAATGAAAAAAATTATTCGGAATTATCATCTGATTTTATAAATCATAATGAAAATTATAATGAAAATCATCACCAACATAACGATTATGGTAAAGTCACAAATGAAAAGAAAACATCAGAACAATTATTAGAAACGGATTTTTCTGATTTATCAATTGATGATTGGGAGGACTCTACTACGAACTTATCAATGTCGGAATGGTTTGAAGTTGACCCTAATGATAAAAGATAAAATCAATTGATCTAATTAATTGATGTTGGTGCGAAGTCGCTATCCATTCAAATAAATGAGCCAGACTGAGTCTTGAGATGCAAGAACATATCTGAAAATCAAATTTTAGTACATTGTCTACACACTAAAATGCATTACTTCCAAAAAGAGAAGTAATGCATTTTTGCTTTTTAGAGGAAATACTCTCTGATTTGGTGAATTTATGAAGAGAATACTTTAGCTAGTTATGCATTTTTTAACTATGAAGCTTCATAAAGATATAAAATTGAGATTAAATAGTAGAGATAATATAGTGGGGGCGATAATGTTATTCCAGGAGGTTATTTTGGTCGTTGTATGGGCTTTGTAAAAAATTGTGATCAAGTTAATTAGTCAAAAAAGAAAATAGATAGGAGTTTATATGTCTAAGAAAACAATAGTATTTACCGGTGGTGGCTCTGCGGGGCATGTAACACCAAATATCGCTATTATAAATGAGTTAAATAAAAATGATTGGGATATCCATTATATTGGGTCTAAAAAAGGTATTGAAAAGGAACTAATAAATAAAATTGAATTACCTTATTACGGGATTTCAAGTGGAAAATTAAGACGATATATAGATTTTGAAAATATTATTGATCTGTTTCGCGTCATAAAAGGTTGTCTAGACGCAAGAAAAGTTTTAAAAAAAATAAAGCCGAGTTTAGTTTTTTCAAAGGGTGGCTTTGTTTCAGTACCAGTAATCATTGCAGCTAGCACATTAAAAATTCCAATTTTTATACATGAAAGTGATATGACACCAGGACTTGCAAATAAAATTTCCCAGCGATTTGCTACAAAAATTTTCACATCATTTGAAGAAGCAAAAAATTATTTTCCAAAAAATAAAACAACAGTAATTGGTTCACCTATAAGAAAAGAACTATTAAATGGCTCAAGGGAAAAAGGCTTAGAATTCCTTAATTTTAAAAACTATATTCCAATAATAACTATTATGGGTGGAAGTTTAGGAGCAAAGAAAATCAATGAAACTGTTAGAGGATCATTACAGGAACTGACGAAAAAGTATCAGATTGTCCACTTATGTGGTAAAGGGAATGTTGATGAAAGTTTAAAAAAGATTGATGGATATAAGCAATTTGAATATGTTCATGATGAGCTAGCAGACGTATTGGCCGCATCTCAAATGATAATCACAAGAGGTGGCTCGAATGCAATATTTGAATTTTTAGCGCTACATAAACCAATGTTAATCATCCCACTTACGAAAAATCAAAGTAGGGGAGACCAAATATTAAATGCAAATTCTTTTAAAGAAAAAGGTTTTGCACTAATGATGGAAGAAGAAGATTTAACGAATAAATCTCTTCAAGAATCAATAGAAGAACTTCAAATTAAAAGAGACTTATTCATTACAAAAATGAAATCATCAAATCAAAGTAAAGCACTTGATCTACTTCTTGATGAAATAAATAAAAATTGATTGGATTAAAGCATTCTTCTAAATAAAGGAAGAAATGCTTTTTTGTTGAATACCTCTAAAGGGACTAAGAGAATTAATGTAAGAAGAAGGTGGAAAATTTGATGACAGAAAAACAATTAAACGAAATTAACATTTTACAAGATACATGCGAAAAATTTGATGAAATAACATTAAAGTTAAACTGGGAAATGTTAAGGAATCGAAGAAAAGATGTAAAAGAAGATTTCTTTTACTATGAAGATAATCAATTAGTAGGATTTTTAGCAACATACTATTTTGGAGAAAAAGTTGAAATCTGCGGCATGGTTCATCCAGATTATCGAAGAAAAGGAATCTTTTCAAGTTTGTTAAATGAAGCTTTGAATTCAATAGCACAAACCAGTACCATTTTATTAAATGCTCCTGAAGCTTCAGCATCGGCGAAAGAATTTATTCGAAATCAAAAAAATTGTACCTATTCTTTTTCTGAATATCAAATGGTTTGGAAAAACCAAGAGGTAAATGAAATTACACCAATCGTTAAATTCACGAAAGCAAAGCAATTAGATTTCGCATTTATTTCGAATTTAGATGTTGTATGTTTTGGATTTGAAAATAGCGATGCAGAGAAGTACAATCAACGCATCTTAAATGAACCAGATCGTGATTTATATATAATAGAAGTAAATGATAAAAAAATAGGTAAAATGAGTTTACTTCGTGAAAATAATGAGAGTTGGATTTATGGATTTGCAATACTTCCAGAATACCAAGGTAGGGGATATGGAAAAAATGCATTACTTCAAACCATTCAAAAAGAAAACGAGATTGGAAACGAAATTCATTTAGAAGTTGCTCTTGAAAATAGTAACGCGAAAAAGTTATATATCGATTGTGGATTTAGGCAATATAACACTCAAGATTATTATAAAATCTACCAATAATTAGTAAGGGGCAGTCTGTTTTTTTAGATAGCCTCTTTTTTACGTATTAATAATTTTATCATTATGAAAATATCTATGTTACACTAGAAATGGATTAATTGGTAAAGGGTGAAAGTTTTGGAAAAAATAAGAGGTTTTGAAGTAGCAAAGGGATTTGAAAATTGTGGTGTGAATCTTCCGAAAAGAGCAACGACTCATGCAGCTGGTTATGATATTGAATGTATTGAAGAAACAATTATCAATCCAAACGAAATCAAACTTGTTGGTACAGGATTAAAAGCGTATATGCAAAAAGACGAATTTTTAGCATTATTTGTACGCTCGTCTACACCGTTAAAGAAAGGTTTAATGAAGGGAAATGGGGTAGGTGTTATTGATTCTGATTACTACAGCAACCCTTCAAACGATGGCCATATCATGATGCAATTAATAAATGTATCAAAGGAGCCAGTTATCATTCAAAAAGGTGAGAGAATTGGACAAGCTGTTTTTCAAAAGTTCTTATTAGCTGACGATGATTTCGCAGGAGAAGAACGAGTAAGTGGATTTGGAAGTACTGGCAAATAATATGCAGAAATTAAAAAGAACTCGAGCAAATCGAGTTCTTTTTGTTTTGTAATTAGTCTAACATTTTTGCAAGTTTTGGTGATAAAGCAAGTAGTACTAAACCTAAACCAACTGCTAATCCGCCGATGTAAAGGTAAATTTCAAGCATACCTAATGTTGCAGTCATTGCAGCTAATTTACCAGCAAGAAGGTTAGCAAAGAAACTTGATGATAACCATACACCCATTAATAATGATGCAAGTTTAACTGGTGCATAACGAGATACTGCAGATAATCCTACTGGTGATAATACTAATTCACCGATTGTATGGAAGAAATAAGTTAAGATCATAAACATCATATTAGCTTTTACAGTAATATGATTTGGATCAGAACCAGTTTTTAAAACTGCGATAATAGTAAATGTAAATCCGATACCTAGCAAGATAATACCCATTGCCATTTTTGCAGGTACACTAATGTTTTTATTTTTTTGAGCTAGTTTAATCCAAATTGTAGATAAAACTGGAGCAAAAAGGATAATAAATAATGGGTTTACAGATTGGAACCATGTTGATGGAACATTAAATGATCCAATTGATAAATCAATAAAACGATCTGTGTATAATGTTAATGAAGAACCAGCTTGTTCGAATCCAGCCCAGAAAAATACTACGAATGCTGCAAGAATAAAAATAACAGTCGTACGTTGTTTTTCTTTTTTAGTTAAAGGAATGCTTTTATCAACAGCGTTGTTAGATTCTTTTAATGCTTTCACATTAGGTTTAGTACCTAAATCACCTAAATATTTTTTAGCTAAAATATTGAAAATGATTTGACCAATAATCATACCAATTGCAGCTGCTAGGAAACCGAATCGGTAACCATATAAATCATCAGCTTTTCCAGCTCCATTAGCATTGAAAAATAATGATTGTGCAATATAACCAGTTACAAGTGGAGCAAATAAAGCACCTAAGTTAATACCCATATAGAAAATTGTAAAAGCACCATCACGACGTGGGTCATCTTTTTCGTATAATTCACCAACAAGTGTTGAGATATTTGGTTTGAAAAATCCATTACCAATAATTAATAAAATTAATCCAATATATAAACCAGTTGTTGAGTTTATTCCAAATAATGTAATATTACCAATTGCCATAATTATACCACCAAGGGTAATAGCAAATCGTTTCGCAATAAAGTTATCAGTTAACCAACCACCAATGATTGGAGTGAAATATACAAGTCCAGTAAACAATCCATAAAGTTGTAGTGCCCAAGCATCTTTAAATCCAAGTCCACCTTGAACTACTGAAGTTGTTAAATAAAGAACTAAAAGTGCACGCATTCCATAATAACTAAAGCGCTCCCAAGCCTCTGTTGCAAATAGTAAGTAAAGGCCAGGTGGGTGTTTCGTTTTTTGATTTTGCTCGTTTGATGAAACGTTTTGTTTTGCTGCTACGCTCATTCAAAATTCCTCCCTCATAAGTGCTATTCTGTGTAATATTCTGTATGAATATTTATTGTCGTCAATTCATATACTATTCTGTCAATTTACTGTAAAAAATAATTTCCGAATTCAACAAATTTCGACAATTTAGGTTAAAAAAAAATTCTAACTTTTTTCATCAGAACAATCTACTAAATTTATATCTAGATCCTCTAAAAATAACTTAGGACCAATTTACTATTTTAGTATAACACACAACAGCGTATTTCTGTAAAGTTTTTTATATTGTCAGACAAATCTTGAAACACTGATTTTATTTTTAAATTAGTATTTTAAGACTTAGTCGATTGACCTGTATTAGTACAGTCTAATCAAAAAGACCTATATCTAAATAATAATAAATTTTTGAAATATTTCAAGGGTTTTTATAATTTTTTACTTTAATATTAAAAAAGTTTAATAAAACAAAAGAATGAGAATTGTCAAAAAATGTCGAAATATAATATAGAATGTTTTGTCCTTTTTTAATATTCAATTAATTCATATGGACGATTTTCTAAAATTTGGATATACTAAAAGTACTATATATGAAACGGAGTGATGAATATGGGAAAGTTAATTAATTTAGTTCAGAAGAAGGTAAATAGTAGAGGACAAAAAATGGAGTAAATCTTCATTATTGTCCTTATATAATTGGAGGACAAAATGAATTTAAAACAATTAGGTTGGAACGAAGTGTTCGGAGAAAAAGATCAAAATACTGTAGTTGCAAGAGTCATATCTGAGCAAAGACAAATTTATAAATTGCATGATGGAGAAAATGAACTAACTGGTGAAGTTTCTGGGAAATTTCAATTCCAAGCAAAAGTAAAAAGTGATTATCCTTCAGTTGGAGATTGGGTTGTAATTGAACCGTTAAAAGGTGAAAACAAAGCAATTATTCAAAAGGTATTGCCTAGAATAAGTCAATTTTCAAGGCAATCTGCAGGAGAAAAAACTGAAGAACAAATAGTAGCTGCTAATATAGATTACGTGTTCTTAGTAATGGCATTAAATAACGATTTTAATATAAGAAGATTAGAACGATATTTACTTGTTGCCTACGATAGTGGAGCAAGTCCAATTATCATTTTAACAAAAAAGGATTTATGCACTGACCTTCCAGCAAAAATTGCAGCAGTTGAAGAAATTGCATTTGGTGTACCCATTTATTCTGTAAATAGTACAAATGGAGAAGGGATTGAAGAACTGAAACAGCTCATAACATCCGGGAAGACTGTTTCCTTACTTGGTTCTTCAGGTGTTGGTAAATCTACATTACTAAACGCGTTAATCGGTGAAATTATACAAATAACCGGGGACGTACGTGAAGGTGACGATCGCGGTAAACATACAACAACACACCGCGAATTATTTTTCTTACCATCTGGCGGAATGGTCATCGATACACCTGGTATGCGAGAGTTACAGCTTTGGGGTGGAGAAGAGCATATAAGCTCGACATTTACAGATGTCGAAGAATTAGCGAAATCATGTAAATTCTCTGACTGTACTCATGCAAACGAACCAGGTTGTGCGGTCAACCTGGCAATCGAAAACGGCGAACTAGATCAACAAAGACTCACAAGCTATCGTAAATTAATGAGAGAATTAGCGTATGCAGAACGTAAACAAGATGCATCACTAGCTAGACAAGAAAGAGATAAGTGGAAAAAAATTAGTAAAATGATGAATACTAAGTCTTATAAATAAAGGAGAAGAGTATTTATACTCTTCTTTTTCTTTTGAAAATTAGTGATGATTATAGGGTTCATGAGTAAGGAAATGAGCAATTTAGTTACTTATAAGGAGTTCATGTGTAAGTAATAAGAAAAAAATCATCAATTCACTTACTCATAACGAGTCCTAGGTACATAATTCTTTAAAAAATCTCAGTCTTAAGACTGAGATAAGACACTACTTAAGTTTGTATCAAAACAGACAAAAAATAGATAAACTACATAGTAGAATAGTTAATAACAAAAGCTTTCGATTGCTATTAACAAGCTAGTTTAGTGAATAGAGGAGAGCTATATGAAGCGATTTAGACGATTGTCTAGCAATGAATTAACTGGATTATTATTCATAATTGCAGGCATAGGATTATTATTTGATCTATTTTTAAATCCTTTTGCAATAATCGCAGCTGGGGTCGGTGTTTATTTATTCCAGTACGGGGCAAAAAAACGTAAAGTTTACCCTTCTACATCTGCGAATATCGCGTTTTTTGGAGGAATCATTTTATTTATCAGTAATGTATTTCAATTGAAATCAATCTTAGGGGTATTATCCTTTATCGTGATTTATGTTGGATATTTAATATTCGTTAATTCGAAATTGAATGCAAAAGTCATTATACCAAATATCGTTGAAACAACAAATACAGGTGTCTTTGAAACAAATTCTCTTATTTCAAATCGTTTTTTCACAAACATCCATCTTAAGAATGAATCATTTGAATTAGAGGATGTAGATTATTATTTTGGAATTGGAGATGTCATAATCGATCTTTCGGAGTCATTTATTCCTGAAGGGGAGACAGTGTTGGTATTAAATGGGATCATCGGTAATATTACTTTGTATGTGCCGTATGACTTAGAAGTTTCGATCCAGCATTCTACTTTATATGGCAAAATTAATATCCTTAAAAATAAATTGAACGGGTTTAACAAGAATTGTAAGTTCACTTCTAATGATTATAAAGAAGCTTCAAGAAAGTTAAAAATTGTCACTTCTTTAGCAATCGGAAATATTGAGGTGACAAATAAATGAAAATTGACAAAGGTATCTTTTTATCAATCTGTCTTGCTGCATTTACATCAAGTATTTTAATCTGTGGTGTTGTTTATTATTTCATTGACCATACTTTCCTTGATAAATTGTTTTTGTATAAAATTGGAAATTTTTCTTTACTATTAATATTATTTTTAGCAATTATAATTATTTCAATTGTTTATAGTACAGCTGTTTTGAGCACGATTCGTCATAATGAAAAAGCCTTGCTGGAAAGTATTGTAAAGGCAGAAAATGGAATCTATCATAAAGAATCAGAGCATTCAATTCGATCAATTGATAACGAAATCGAATTAAAACTTCAAAAAATATCTAAACAAATTGAAGATTCAAGGAAGACCGTTCAAAAATTAGTAGATGAAAAGAAATTAATTGAATCGCAGACAATTGAAGATGTCGTAACGAAAGAGCGACATAGACTAGCAAGGGAATTACATGACTCAGTTAGCCAACAATTATTTGCGATATCGATGATGATTTCTGCGATCAATGAGCTTGGTGAAACTACGTTTGAAGAACAATTACAATATATTGAAAAAATGGCCATTAATGCTCAATCCGAAATGCGTGCACTTTTATTACATTTAAGACCAGTTCAGTTAGAAGGTAAAAGCTTAAAAGAAGGTGTAGAAAAGCTTTTAACAGAATTAACAAATCGTCAAGCTCTTCAATTAAAATGGAAAATCGATGATATTACACTTTCAAAAGGTGTTGAGGATCATTTGTTTAGGATTATTCAAGAAGCATTATCGAATACTTTAAGGCATGCAAATGCAAAAACTTTTGAAATACGAATTAGAAAAATTGAAGATTTTGTATTGGTCCGAATGATGGATGATGGAATTGGTTTTGATGTCGAGAACCGAAAAACTGGTTCGTATGGTTTGCAATCGATAAGTGAACGTTCTTCTGAAATTGGTGGAACGGCAAAAATAGTAAGTATACCAAAAAGAGGAACCCAGATAGAAGTAAAAGTTCCAGTAATTGAATAGAGGTGGGAAATGTGATCAAAGTCGTGTTAGTTGATGATCATGAGATGGTGAGAATGGGTGTTTCTACATATTTAAGTACTCAATCTGATATTGAAGTGGTTGGTCAAGCAAGTAATGGAAAAGAAGGCGTAGAACTTGTTTTAGAAAAACGTCCTGATATTGTATTGATGGATTTAATTATGGAAGTTATGGATGGAATTGAAGCGACGAAACAAATTATTTCAAAATGGCCAGAAGCAAAAATCATCATTGTTACAAGTTTTATTGATGATGAAAATGTTTATCCAGCAATTGACGCAGGTGCAATTAGTTATATGTTGAAAACTTCAAGAGCGAGTGATATTGCTAATGCAATTCGAACGACACATCAAGGTGGCTCAGTTTTAGAGCCAGTTGTAACTGGGAAAATGATGAATAGAATGAGGAAATCTACCCAACGTGAATTGCATGATGATTTAACGGCTAGAGAACAAGAAGTGCTTCATTTAATGACTGAAGGTAAATCAAATCAAGAAATCGCCGATACTTTGTTTGTTTCATTAAAAACGGTAAAAACGCATGTTAGTAATATTTTAACGAAATTAGAAGTGGTCGATCGTACTCAGGCAGTAATTTATGCTTTTAGACATGGAATTGTAGAACAAAAATAAATTTATTTAGTAAAAGAAGTCAAAAATGGCTTCTTTTTTCTATTTTTATTAAGTAGATTTGAAGCAATATTTTAGATAAATAATTAATTAATGGTAAGATAGTTATATTCGTTTTATTTATTTAGGAGGGAGCAGATCATTGAAGATAAAATTGAATCATAAAATCATAAAAGAACGCTGCGGTACAGTCTCCTTCAAAAGGGGTGACTCTTTTTATCGCGCAAATAAAGTACAAATCGAAAAATATAATGAAGTTGATTGTACAGCTACTGTTATAGGGAATGAAGATTTTACCGTTCATATTCTAAGAGAAGGAAATGGTGATTTTTATTGTAAGTGCACTTGCCCTAAACTTGCTTCAATTAAAACGGATTGTCAACATATAGCAGCAGTTTTAATTTCGATTTTTGAACGTCAGAAAAAAGAGGATCATCCTTCAGAAATAGAGGTTTTTATAGAAAGCTCCAATTTAAATAGGTCGAACGGTATTTTAGAACTTTTTCACGATAAAACACATCGTAAAAGCGGGCAATTAAAACATTTTGACGATCGACAAATAATTGATTTTGAGTTTATTTGCGAAGTCGTTGAAATGAGTGAAGGCTATAAAATCCTTGGAATTACTATGGCTCTTGGAAAAAAGAAAGTAGAAAATCTCCGAAATTTTTTAATGGATTTAAAAGAAGGGAAACCATGTAAAATTTCAGCTGATTTCATTTTTGATTCTAATGTACATTGTGTCCAAAATGAGGTTAATCGTATTTGGGAACTTTTAATAAAGTTGTTAGATGATGAAAAAATGTTTAATGATCAACAAACTGAGAAAAATGAATACTTGTTCATTTCTCCGTTAGTCTGGAGCCAATTCATTCATTTATTAACTGTTTCAGAAAACGTCAAAATAATTGAAAACGGTATACCATTTAAAGGAATTTCATTTACAGAAGATAAATTACCATTGGAATTTAAAATTGAGCATGTAGATGGCCAATACTTTTTAACTGGAAAAGGAATTGAGCAATTAACGATATTGGAAGCTTATTCAACAGTCTTATATCGTGGAAGAATTTATGAGCTTAAAGTAGAAGAATTTAATCGACTTGTTGAGTTAAAACAAATATTTAAAAACACAGCAACTGAAAAAATAAAGATCCCAGCAGATCAAATTCATCTTTATGTTGAGAAGGTAGTCCCAGGACTATTAAAGCTTGGGAAGGTACAATTACCTACATTATTATCAAACCAATATTCAGAAATCCCGTTAAGAGCAAAACTATATTTAGATCGAATAAAAAATAAATTACTAGCAGGGCTTGAATTTCATTATGATCGCATCGTGATTAATCCGCTAGATAAAAGAGAAATTCAACTTAGTAAAACATTAATGAGAGATGAAGAGAAAGAATTAGAAATTTTACAATTAATGGAAGATAGTTCTTTTTCAAAAACAGAAGGCGGTTATTTCTTACAAAATGAAGAACTTGAATACGAGTTTTTAAGAAATATAGTACCGAAACTTGAAAAACTTACTGAAATTTATGCAACGACAGCGGTTCGAAATAGAATTTTTAAAGAAAATAAAAAACCGCAAATACGCGTCAATTTAAAAAGAGAACGGACTAATTGGTTGGAATTTAAATTTGAATTAGACATTCCTGAGAAACAAATCAAAGAAGTACTATTAGCACTGAAAGAGAAACGGAAATATTATCGGTTACATGATGGTACTTTATATTCACTTGAATCAAGAGAATTACAAGAAATCAGGCGATTTTTAAATGCAGTACCTGAGCAAGAATTTGATTATGAAAATGTATTAAATTTACCGATAAAAAATAGTCTATATTTATTAGATTCAACGGAAGAAACTAGTTTATTTAAAATGGAAGATCGTTTGCATCATTTTTATGAGAATCTAATCAATCCAAATGAAGTAGTAGAAGAAGTACCATTAACATTGAAAAATCTGTTAAGAGACTACCAAATTTTTGGATACAAATGGATGAAGAATTTAGCAAAATTCGGATTTGGAGGAATTTTAGCGGATGATATGGGATTAGGTAAAACAATTCAAAGCCTTGCTTATATTCAATCCGTTTTAAACGAAATCCGTTCATTTAATACACCAGTCCTAATTGTTTGTCCTACCGCATTAACGTATAACTGGTTAAGCGAAGTATTCAAATTTGTACCGGATATTCAAGCACTAGTTATTGATGGAAATAAAAATGAGAGGTTGAATATACAAAAAGAACTAGCAGGTATCGATGTATTAATTACCTCTTATTCGATGTTAAGAAATGATATAAAGTGGTACGAAAAGCAAAAGTTTCATACAGTTTTTTTTGATGAGGCGCAGAATTTTAAAAATCCTTTTACTCAAACAGCAAAAGTTGTAAAAAAGTTAAATGCCAATCAACGGTTTGCATTAACTGGTACACCAATTGAAAATTCACTCGAAGAACTTTGGGCAATTTATCATGTAGTTTTTCCTGAATTATTTGGAGGGCTAAAGGAATTTAGCAATCTGACTAGGAAAACAATCTCTAAAAGAGTTCGACCTTTCTTATTAAGAAGATTAAAAGAGAATGTACTAAAGGAACTTCCTGAGAAAATCGAATCGAAGGAATCTGTCGAATTGTTACCAGAACAAAAAAAATTATATGCAGCATATTTAGCAAAACTACGACACGACACACTAAAGCATTTAGCCGTGGATAAATTTACATTAGGCAAAAATCAGATTAAAATTTTAGCCGGTTTAACACGTTTAAGACAAATTTGTTGCCATCCGGCTTTGTTTATAGATGGTTATGAAGGCAGTTCAGCTAAGTTTGAACAGTTATTTCAACTAATTGAGGCATCAAAAATGGCCGGTAGAAGAGTATTGATATTCTCTCAATTTACGAAAATGTTAGCTTTAATCGGTAGAGAACTATCAATCATGGGAGAACAATTTTTTTATTTAGATGGACAAACTCCTTCAGAAGAACGTCTATCTATATGCAATCGATTTAATGCTGGTGAACATAACTTCTTTCTAATTTCATTAAAGGCTGGAGGAGTAGGACTCAATTTAACTGGAGCTGATACTGTTATTCTTTATGATAATTGGTGGAATCCTGCAGTTGAAAACCAGGCAACAGATCGAGCATACCGTTTCGGTCAAATGAATGATGTACAAGTGATCAAGCTAGTCGCTAAAGGAACGATTGAAGATAAAATGAATGAACTACAAGAAAAGAAAAAACAATTAATCGGAGAAATTATTGAAACGAATGGAAAACCTTCATTCAATTTAACTGAAGAAGACATTCGCGAATTATTAATGTTTTAAACTATTTGCCGCTCGCCTAGAGTGGCTTTTCCCTTTCCCTCGAAAAATGCCTTGGCTTAGTTTTATTTCATTCTTAAATGGTTGAAAGCGAGTATATTAATAATGAAGCTAATTATATAATAATTTTATAGATTGAAATGAAATTATTTTTATGAGAGGGAGAGTTAACATGAGTAATCATCGAAAATTTGTTAATGTCTCAGTAGGAGTTCCAGGACCAAAAGGAAAAGAACTCATTGAATTACGTAATGAGTTTGTTCCAAATGGAGTTGGAAATAATACACCTGTTTTTGTAGAAAGAGCAAACGGTACGATCGTTGAGGATGTTGATGGAAATAAATTATTAGATTTTGCTGGAGCGATTGGAACGTTAAATGTAGGACATACTCCAAAGAATGTTGTACAAGCGATTAAAAATCAATCAGAGCGATTAATCCATTCATGCTTTCATGTCGGTATGTATCAATCTTATATTGATTTAGCTAAAAAATTAACTGAAATAACGCCTGGGGATTTTTCCAAAAAAACAATTCTATTAAATAGCGGTGCTGAAGCCGTTGAAAATGCCGTTAAAATTGCGAGGAAATACACTGGTCGTTCAGGAATTATTTCGTTCACTCGAGGATTTCATGGGCGAACTTTATTAGGAATGTCTTTAACTAGTAAAGTAAAACCATATAAATATAAAATGGGACCATTTGCTCCAGCTACATATAAAGCTAAATTCCCTTATTTATCAAATAGACCAAAAGAGTTATCTGAAGAAGAATATATTAATTTTTGTATAGAACAATTTAAGGATTTTCTTTTAACAGACGTGTCCCCAGAAGAAGTGGCTGCTGTTATTATGGAGCCAGTACAAGGAGAAGGCGGATTTATTGTTCCTCCAAAGAAATTCGTAAAAGAAATATATCATATTTGTAAATCACATGGAATTTTGTTTATAGCGGATGAAATACAAACAGGATTTGGGCGAACGGGTGAATTATTTGCATCAACGATTTTTGAAATAGAACCAGATTTAATCACGATGTCAAAATCCATCGCAGCGGGTGTACCAATAAGTGCGGTGACAGGTCGTACTGAAATAATGGATGCAGCATCACCAGGTGAACTAGGTGGAACTTATGGCGGAAGTCCTTTAGGATGTGTAGCAGCGCTCGAGGTGATTCGAAAAATTGAAAATGAGAAATTATGGATCCGAGCTAGGACTATTGGTGAAAAAATTACATCATTTTTTGGTCAATTGAAAAATGATTTTTCAATTATTTATGATATTCGAGGACTAGGAGCAATGGTGGGGATCGAATTTATAGATCCCACTTCTGGTCAACCAGCAAAAGAGTTTGTTGCAGCATTAACAAAAAAATGTTGTGAAAATGGAGTCATTATTCTTAGCGCAGGTGTTCATAGTAATATTCTTCGTTTCTTAACGCCTTTAATTATATCTGATGAGGAATTGGATGAAGGACTGGATATTATAAAACAATCAATACATCAAGTTGCTAGCCAGCTTGTAACTGAGGTGAAATAGAATGAAAAAACAATTTTATATAGATGGAAGATGGGTTCAAGGGGTTAAACATGAGAATCTTATTGCCCCTCATTCTGGTGAAGTTTTAGCTGAAATACCAATCGCAACGATAGAGGATTTGGAAGAAGCGATCAGAGCGGCTAATAACGCGAAAACTCAAATGGAAAAGTTAAGCTCATATGAGAGAAGTGTCATTTTAGAGCAATTAGTTGACCAGTTTAAAGAAAACCGTTCAAAACTTGCTGAGATTTTAGCATTAGAGGCATCAAAACCTTTAAAGGCTGCTTTAGGTGAAATTGATCGAACGATTGCAACTTATAAAATAGCGGCTGAAGAAGCAAAAAGAATATACGGAGAAACAATCCCTCTTGATGCAGTAGCAGGTGGCGAAGGTCGAGTCACTTATACAGTCAGAGAGCCAGTTGGTGTAATAGGCGCAATTACACCGTTTAATTTCCCGTTTAATTTAGTAGCACATAAAGTAGGTCCAGCCATTGCTGCAGGAAATACGATTGTTTTAAAACCGGCTAGTCAGACGCCACTGTCTGCGATTGCATTAGCAGACATGATTGATAAAACGGATTTACCTAAAGGTGCGTTTAATCTGATTACTGGAAAGGGTTCCGAAATTGGCGATGCTTTGGTTAAACATCCTGAAGTAAAAGCAATTACATTTACCGGTAGTCCGGAAGTAGGCATCTCATTAAAAAGCAAAGCAGGATTAAAAAAGGTAACTTTAGAACTAGGTTCAAACTCAGCGTTGATCATCGATGAAGGAGTCAAGCTAACTGACGAATTAATCAATCGTTGTGTATGGGGAGCCTTTATTTACAACGGCCAAGTATGTATTTCATTACAGAGAATTTTTGTTCATCATACGCTTTATAATGAATTCCTTTTGAAGATGAAAAAAGCTACCGAATTATTAAATATAGGTTCTCCATTAGACATTCAAACGGATATTAGTGCGCTTATCTCTAAAAAAGATGTTACTAGAATAGATGAATGGGTTAAGCAATCGATAAAAGATGGAGCCGATCTAGTAACTGGTGGAGATAAAAAAGATGAACGTCTTTATAAACCAACTATTTTAACAGACGTAAAGAATAGTAGTGATGTATCTTGTAAGGAAATTTTTGGTCCAGTTGTCGTCATCAATTCATATGAACAGTTTGATGAAGCAATAAATGAAGTAAACAATAGTCGATTCGGATTACAAGCTGGTGTATATACAGACAACTTACAAAGAGCATTATATGCTACTAAAAAATTACATGTAGGTGGCGTACTAATAAACGATGTTCCTACATTTAGAGTTGATTTAATGCCTTATGGTGGCGTAAAAGAAAGCGGTTATGGAAGAGAAGGCATAAAGTATGCAATACAAGAGATGACTGAAATGAAATTAGTCTCTATTAAACTTTAATTTTTTTGCAAGGACTTATCATGTTTAAAGATGATAAGTCTTTTTTTTATGGATAAATAGGTATTTTGGAAGGTGCCCCTTGTTCAACCCATGGGTAGATTTGTTGAAATTTACAAAATCAATGTCTCTTGTTATTTATGGATTTTTATGTGGACAGTGATCAATTAGTATAAACAACCTTTCTCAGATTACTTAAAGCAAAAAGCTGTCTTGTTAGGCGATTCTAGTAATTTTTGGGCTACCGTTACAAAAAGTAATCAAGAGATAAAATTCGAGGAAGCTGCTACACTTATTACGGAACATTTTAGTCAGTTTGGAACTGAATTAGAAGCTTTCGTTAGGCAAGCTTTCAATGAAGGTTGGGTAGAATTTGAAAATCGTCCAAATAAATCCGCTATTCCATTTTGTGCTGGTTTTCCACTAACAGGTGAATCAAGAATATTTATGACATTTAGTGGTACTTTTTTAAATGTGTTAACTCTTGTTCATGAACTAGGACACCTTTCCATAATTATGCCATGAAGTCGGTTAATGGGTTGAATAAGTGTTACTCGCTAAGTATTGCTGAAACTGCTTCAACCTCTTCCGAAATGATTATTTTTGATTTCCTAAAAGAGGATTTGAGCTTACTTTTCATTTTTGGACCAGATTGTTGAACAAAACTTTAAAATAGCAAAAATTCTAGAAAGGAATGTGAATATTTTCACTTAAACTAAATGGCAGTTTAGTTCAATAAGAAATAGTGTTAAGCTAGGATAAAATATTTTAAAAAAAGGTGATAAATATGGCTATTATTTTTCCTGCTGTTTGGCTTGGTATTACTCTACCTATCCTTTTATCTATTGTTTTTGGAATACTCAAACCGATTGTTACGGCTGATAATACTGGAATAAGTATGATAATCATTGCATTACTAATTGCAGTATTGGACGGTTACATTGGAATAAAAATGTTTAACAAATTTCAAATGAGGTTTGAAAAACGAAAAAGATAGCGGAAGAATATTTTATGTATGCAACTAAAGCGTTGCGTTATTTCAATTCAATATAATATATAAAAAATAAAGGAAAAATGAAAGGTGAACATATGGTAATAAAGTGGCTAAAAGGCAGAAATTGTAAACATACCTCACTAAAAATCGAAGCAGACTTTTATACAGACCCTATCTGGTGTAATGATTGTGGCTTTAATTTAGACATTGATGATTTTTCTCTGACAAATGAACTAATAGATGAGTTATTTAATTGGATTAAAGAATATAAGAAGATACCGATGGATTTACATAATAAGCAAGGTAAGGAATTAACAGAGAAAGTAATAACTGAAATAGGGAAAGACTTTCCTGTTATTAGATTTATTGAACAATAAACTTTAATAGTACTAATGGGTATTCTCTAGTCCTTATTGAACTAACGCATGCAATAGTTGAAGAACACGAGTTGCTTGCAGCTCGTTTTTTTATTGAAGTAAATGGCAGTTTAGTTCAATAAGGAATGGTATAATTATGCTAGATTATTTACGTATTTAGGAGGCGGTAAAGATAAAGGTCACAGCTATTATAGTCATTAATATCGGGTTATTTGGGGTATTATTTTCATTATTCGCTCCTAAAGAAAAAATAGATTCATCTGTAACTGAAGGCGGGACTACACTTGTAGAAGGTATATTAAATTCTATTTTAGTAAAATCACCGACCATCTTAAAAAGAATCCTTCTACTGATATTTTCATTGTTTTTTATAACCCTTTCAATTTTGTTTTTTGTTGAAAATTAATAAACCTTATTAAGCTAAAGCATGCGTTAGTTGAGCAAGAATATAATATTTTTATATAAAATGAGGAGAAATTGGAATGGAGAATCAATATAAAGAAGCACATCGTTTTAGTAGTTACCATAGGACAGAGTTAGAGAAGGACAGTATCTGTGGTTGTTTTTACTGTTTAAAAATTTATAGCCCTACTGAAATTAATGAGTGGTGGGATAATGAAAAAACTGCAGTATGTCCTTATTGTGGAATAGATTCTGTTATTGGAGAGAGTTCTGGGTTTCCAATTACAGAGCAGTTTTTAATTGGAATGAATAAAAAAATGTTTTAATATTTAATCTCTTATTCAACTACTATGGGAGTGCGATATAAACTTCCATTCACTGTTGTGAATCTGAGGATTCATGGATGGCTAACGCATGCATAAGTTGAAGAAAACGAGTTGCTTGCAGCTCGTTTTTTTAATGAAGTAAATGGCAGTATAGTTTAATAAGGAATGATATAATTATTATAAAAATAGTTGAAATTATTACTTTTTTAGTTGTAACAATCTCGATTAGAAAGGTGAATTCAGTTGAAATTAACTGCTACTCTTACAAACGTTTACAAAGAAAAGTTTAAAGAAGTACTGTTACCTTTAGGATTTAAATTGAAAGGATCTCTCTTCCTACGCGTAATCAACGAAGAGATTATACAAACAGTTAACACGTTTAAAAAATCTCCATTCGACTTCACCTTAAATATTGGTATTCTTCCTTTCTCAAGAAATAATGATAAGGATCTTTTAAAAGAAGGCAATTATAGGTTATATGATTTCGTCGAATATGAATCGGGCGAATTTCATTATCACCCACTTAAGTTTCAAAGCATAAAAGAAGTCGTGGATGAATGTGTCGTGCAGTTTAAAAAAGGAGTATTACCTATTTTTGAATCAGTTCAAACGGAAGAAGACTACTTGTCGTTTGAAGAACAGTATGAAATGAATAGATACGGAAAATATTCTTATCTCGGTCATGAAAGAATGATGATTAATTTAAAGCTAAGAAACTATTCAGAAGTTTTAAAGGGAGTCGAAGCGTATTGGAAACAAAATGTGGATGCAATCACTTCTAACTATCAGGACGGTGTCTATGATTTTAAAAGCGAGGAAGAATTTCAAGCATACCTACAAGGCGAATTACAATTGTGGACGGATATTAAAAAGGCAATTGCAGAACAAAATATAAACTATCTCGATAATCTTGTCGAGACGAATCGTCAGAAATCAAGAAAGATCCTGAAGGATTATGGATTTGTATTTAAAAATATATAATTGAACTAACGCAGTGCGTTAGTTGTGGTTCTTGAAATAAAAGGATTAAAATTTCTCTTTGTCGAAATGATTAGAGAGGTGATGAAATGAAAATAGAAGTCAAATATAGGTTGTTTAATTGGAACGGTCGTAATTACATAGTAGAAAACTTTAATAGAAGCTCTATAATAGAAGTTGCATACAGAAAATGAATCTGAATTGGATAAGCTTATTAAATCTGAGTTGTCAATTGAAATTAACAAACCAATAAATGAGATTAAGGTCTTAAAATTTAGAAGGCTTTTATAAAAAGAAAGAAATATGAGATTATCCTAACGAATGCGTTAGTTGAGGATCAAGAGCAGCCATTGGCTGCTTTTTATATATGTATCTGGTAGTATAGTTGAATTAGGAGTACTGATAAAATAGTATTAAATTAGATTGGAGAGGATAATTTGATTTCTATTAAACCAAATACCAATAAATTTAACAAAAAAATGATTGATCAGTTAGAAAATGAATTATGCCTTTCATTTCCGAACGAATACATAGAGTTTTTAGAAAAATACAATGGTGGAATTCCAGAAGAAAATATAGTTATATCAGAAGAAGCACCTGAATTTATCTTATCTATTTTCTTTGGTACTGACTTAGATATTTATAATGACTTATTGCTTTGTTATAAAACATTCTATGGAAGGATTCCAAAAGGATGTGTGGCTGTTGCAAGTGATGTAGGCGGTAATATTATTTGTCTAAATTTAAGTGAGGAGAAATATGGTTACGTTTATTTCTGGAATCATGAAAAAGAGTTGATGTTTGAAGAAGGTAAAATACAATTAAATAACCTATCTTTAATAGCAACATCATTTAATAAATTTTTAAATATGATACAAGAAGATATTACAGATGCGGATGATTTAGAAGGATATGAAGTTGAAGAAATATGGATTGATCCCGAATTTTTAAAGGAAATGAATAATGAAAAATAATACTTATGCAACTAACGGATGCAATAGTTGAAGATCATGAAGGCTGTTGATCAGCCTTTTTATTATGCTATCTGTCAGTTAAGTTCAGTACGGTTATCTAAAAACCGTAGTATAATAAATGTATAGGGAATAAAAAACAGGAGTAATGAAATATATATGCGTTGGACAACAACAAAAAAATTAGTAGAAAATCTTATTTGTGAGAAGCTGAAAAATCGAATTAGTATCTATTCAACAAGTTATAGAAATGATCGCGGAGATCAAAGAAGGATATGGATTACTTTAGATAATAAAGAGATTTTTAACGCTTCATCAGCACAATATTTAATGGAACACGATAAACTCTGGGAAGAAATAAATAATCGATCAAGTAAATCATACCCAGATTCATTATATGAATGCTTTCCTGAGTTTGTAGGGAAAGTAAGCTATGGAGAGTTCTCAAATTATATTTTAGAACAGAGAAATATATTTAATGTTGATTATGTGTATGATATTTTAACTCGTTATCCTAATTATTCAATAGAAGACGTGTTAACTTCAAAGAGTGTAATTGTTCAATCACTTGGAATGTTAGATATTAGAATAGGTAAAAGAACATTGAAGAACTTGGATATTCATTTTGAGACGCATCCATTAATACAGAAATTTTATCAAATAAGATGCAACGTAGAAGAAATTTGAATTAAATTAATCAATAAGATGATTTTCCTTGTTCAACTAACGCATGCGTTAGTTGAAGAGAGAGCAGCCTTTGGCTGTTCTTTTTTTAGTAAAATTGCAGATTGGGTTGCAGAAGGTTAGAGGATAAACGAATTTTTTATAGAATATATGGAGTTAAAATTGTTAAATTATGGAAAAAATGTTGCGCGCAAATAATAATGAGAATTTTATAAAAAATGAAATTAAGTTTTTAATTATAGGGATTTTAGTTATTTTAGTAAGCACACCATTAGCATATAAATCAGTACATGTGATTTATTCTAATAAAAACTCAACTGGTGAATATGTTCCAATATTAAATGGTTTTATTCATTCATATATGCTGATTAGTATTTTTATTATTTGGTGTTGGGTTACTAAATACATACAGAAATAAGTAATTTCAATAAGTAAATAAAGTTCACCTACTATAAGAATGTATTCATATTGCCTTAAAACAAATGTGTCATCTTAGGAGGATGTAAAATGTTTTATTATGATGTAACTTGTTTTTG
This sequence comes from Gottfriedia acidiceleris, assembly GCF_036421055.1. Classification (GTDB taxonomy): domain Bacteria; phylum Bacillota; class Bacilli; order Bacillales; family Bacillaceae_G; genus Gottfriedia; species Gottfriedia acidiceleris_C. The sequence goes on from NZ_JAZGQS010000001.1 coordinate 521,954, forward strand.
TTGTAAAAAGGAATTTAGATTATACGAAGGTAGTAAGGAATATAAGTTATACAAGGAGAATAGGAAGCTTTTATATTGTTGTGTACAATGTCATGGCAATATTCGTTTAGAAGCTATAAAATATTTCTTTAGATAGTAAATTAGAGAAATTAATTTAGCTTGTTCAACTAATGCATGCGAGAGTTGAACATCATTGGGAGGAAATATGGATCAAACAAATGTAATGACGTATTTTGAGATAAAAGGCGATGACTTTCCGATAGAATATGTAACTGAATTATTAGGTATTAATCCAACTAATTCTTTTATTAAAGGTGAAGAGATTAAAAGAACAAACAAGCAATCCTAAAATAATATCAACAAAAAGACGGTTTAGAGCTTATACATGTTGGCAATTTAGAACAGATTATGTTGAGACATTAGATGCTAGTAAACAGGCTAAGGAAATAATCGCACCACTATTAAACAAAATCAATGAATTAATAACGATTAAAAAGAAATATGATTGTCAGTTTATACTTAAGCAAGTTCCAATTATAGAAAATGGATATTGCCCAGCAATAGGTTTTGATCAAGAAGTCATTAATTTCTGTTCAAAGATTGGAGCATCAATAGAAATAGACTTATATGCAAATCCATATGAGAGTGATTGTGATGACTGAAAAAGTACAAAAGCTGTTCAACTACCATGGGAGTATGATATAAACTACCATTCACTGTTGTGGATCCGAGGATTCATGGATGGCTAACGCATGCATTAGTTGAATAGCAGCTGCCAATAACGGTGGCTTTTTCTTTTTCAACATAATGGCAGTATAGTTCATTAAGACAAGGACTTTTTCGAATTAAGTGGAATAAAATAAAAGTAGTAAAATGACTAAAAATCTAAAAAAGAGGTTATTAATATGACTTGGCTAGGCTATACATTTTGGGGTCTTTGTCTATTAGGGATAATTGTAGGATATTATTTTCAGAAGAAATCTGGAGCAAAAGGAATTGATAAAGAATATGACCAAAATTTAGATCAACAAATTAGAAGAAATTCCATTAATGACAGACCTAAAAAATTTAAATTACAAAATTGCTTTAACTATTGCATGTGCTAGTTGAAGATCGAGGCAGCCATTGGCTGCTTTTTATATTAGTATTTGCAGTTAAGTTGAACAAGGCCATATTTCGTAATGGATAGGAGGTTATCTTTTGAAAAAAGAGCAGATCGAAATGATTAATAATAAATTTCCCTTTTTCAGAGAAATACCAATACATGAATGGAATGATAGCAGTGGGTTTATAACGACACTACCTGTTCGTGAAATGATTGAGGAAGGATATATTTTTAAACATGTTTCTTTTGTACTTAGCGGGTGTATTCGAATTTATAAAATAAGTCCATCAGGAAAAGAGTTAACATTGTATCGATTAAGAAGTGGTGACACATGTGTTATCATGTTAGCAAGCGTTTTAGGTGAGACAGGATATGAAGCTATCGCGGAAATAGAAAAGGAAACCGAGCTATTTGTTCTACCTGCGCAATTATTTAGAGAATGGACATATAGATATAAAGAAATAAATACATATATTCATCGTTTATTTTTAAAAAGATTAAAAACAGTTGCGAATCTTATTGAGGATATAACGTTTAAGCCATTAAATTCAAGGTTGGCCGACTTGCTGCTCCAAAAATCAAGTGGAACATCAGACAATTTTCTTTATATTACTCATCAATCTCTTTCCATAGACTTGGGTACTGCAAGAGAAGTAGTCAGTAGAACATTAAAAGATTTTGAAAGAAATGGATGGATTCAACAGAAACGGGATAAAATTTTTATCCTTCAAAAAGAAAAATTAAAAGATCTAGTTGAAGAAATGTGATAAAGTCACTGAAATTATTAAATCAAAATCCTAGAATAAAGGATGTAAATCGGTTCATGCACAAAACATTTATAGTCTAGGAGGAAATCAGATGACTTATTATAAGCCAGAAAATTTAAAGAAAATTCCACAGTTAGTAAAGAAAAGCCCTGAAGCTGCAAACGCCTATTTTCAATTTGAGAAGACGGTCTTTGAGAAAGAGACTATTCTTTTAAAAAAAACTAAAGAGTTAATTGCAATAGTAGTAGCTCATGTTACTGGTTGTCCGTATTGTATTGAAGTACACATAAAAAAATATAAGGCACTTGGAGGTACAATGGAGGAAGTTACTGAAGCTATTTTAGTAGCAGCATCTACTAGAGCAGGAGCAATTCTTGCTCATGGTGTTAACTCTTTAATCGCTTTCGAGGAAGGGAATTGAATGACATGCGTGTGCGGCCGAGCCTAGGTCGTATCATATAGCGGGTGGGATTTCCGTCGAGAAAGAACTAGCCATTCACTCGTAGCGAGTCTTGGAGGGCTAAAGTTAACTTTAGTCTTTAAGCGTAGACAGTTAGGTTGCGGGCCGAAAGCCAAATGGTTAAAGGGATTGAGCTTCGAAATGTTAGTAAAACGTGAGGGCTGATGCCTTACGCATAGCAGAAAGCAACATTTTACCCTTCATTAAAGGCAAGAAGGGTAAAACCTCTCCGGAGTCAGAGACCTTGGCACGTAACACATTGATATGATACGGCAACTCGGGAGACCCTACCGGTCTTTTCATTTAATAGAAGAGTATGGTGTACAAACGATAACAAGTAAGGAAACCAAATGCCGATGTAGGGAGTCGGAAAGTAGCGTAGTACCTATGAAGTTGGGTAATGCCGATGGAGGAAAGGCTGCTACCAAACTAATATGTCCTTATGGAATACTGGGCAGAGACTAGAACCACGTTTAGTAATGCGGTTTGTAGTGGCTGTGAATTTACCAGATTCAAAGACACTCGGATCTACTCCAGTGAACGCCACAAGTTTTTTAGGGTTATCAAAACGATCAATTTCACCAATTTCAGAAATAATCGTTGCCGCGATTTTTTTTCCGATACCTGGAATTGATTGGATGATTTTATATTCTTCTATTTCTTTTACGAGGACATCTATCTCTGCTTTCAAATTGGATAGATGTTCTTTGTATTGAAGAACCATTTTGATATGGTTTCAAGCGAGATAAGAAGGCTTCTATAAAGATTGATTTGAAATGGATTTTTTTCAGCCGCAGTCATTAAAAGCATTGCTTTTTCCTTTGCCCATTGTTTAGAACGGCTAGTACATAAGGATGAGATTCGTTTACTTAGTTGATCTTCACCTGCTTGTAACACTGCTTCAGATGAGGGAAACTCTAGTAAAGTTAAGAGCGAAACATTAGAGCATAAGTCGCCAAACACACCTCGATATTCAGGAAACACTTGATCTAGAATTGCTAGAAAATGTAGTTTTGCCTGAGAACTAATACCTGTTAAATGATCGTGCTGTCTCGTTAAATTTCGCAGGTTTAGTAATTGTACACCACGCTTTTTATACGGCTCTAACTCTTCCTTTGGATGGTGTCAAGGAGGAACCATCTTGGACCATGCCATATTTCAATGAAGAAGTGGGAAAGTTTCAAAATGATTTATTATTTACGAGCGAAATTCTTCTATTAGGGCGAGTGACTTATCAAGGCTTTGCAGCAGCCTGGCCTTCCATGACTGATGAAGATGGTTTTGCTGACAAAATGAACAGCATGCCAAAGGTCGTCGCTTCTACTACCTTGGAAGAGGCTGAGTGGAACGCTAGCCTAATTAAGGATAATATTGCAGAAGAAGTATCAAAATTAAAGCAACAGCCTGGTCAGAACATCTTAATCTACGGTAGTGGTGAACTTATGCAATCGTTGATGCAACATGACCTTATCGATGAATACCACTTGATGGTGCATCCTGTTGTTCTTGGAAGTGGAAAACCTCTATTCAGTGACGGAATCGATAAAAAGGTTTTTAAACTATTAAAAACAAAGAATACCAGTTCGGGGGTCGTTATTCTTTCCTACCAACTTGAAAGAAAAGAATAGATACCTAGATGAACAAGAAAGCTCGTCAGTATAAGTTCGGATGGGCTTTCTTTTTATTCGAACATGCAGGTTTTGTCATACTTATTTATTTACTAGAATCAATAAATTTTTTAGTGATTTGAAAAGTTTATTTTTTATCTATTAGTATAGAATTTCTTTACGCATTAGTTGAACCATGATAGACAAACACCCCTTAAAATCAATGTTGCCCAACTGTGGGTTTTTCAACATCTACTTTAAGGGGTGCAGTCTAATGGGTTCTGTTTTTTTATTATTTTATCACTTAACAAAAATACCCCTAATTAAGTCATAGTTTGGTGTTGCTTTTCCTTTTGAAAATGATTATCTTGGCTTTCTTTTTTTCTAAAATAATTTACACCAACAACTCCAGAGATAATAAGAAAACTACCAATTATATGATAATATTGAAATGATTCATTAAGATATTTAATACCTAATAGAATTGTGACAAGTGTAGATAAATTTTGAAAGATACTAATTTGAAAAGCAGGTAACTTGGATAAAGCATAATTTGAAAGATAGGATGATCCTAATGACGAAAAAATTCCTAAATATAAAATAGCGATAATAAAATCAATTTGTTTAAAGGGCAGTATAAATTGTTGAATTGTACCATTTTTAAAATGTATAAAAAGAGCAATTGAGTTAAATACAATGAACCCTATAAAAGTAATGGTATACGTGATTGTAAATAATGAATATTGTTGAATGATTTTTTTTGTTAAAACATTATATATTGCATTTGCAAGTGCCGATAGTAAAATTAATATACTACCTAGTATACTAGGATTTATATTTTGCGCACCATTCATGTACATAATGAACATTACCCCGAGTACAGAAATGAGGATAGAAATTTTTTGTACGCCTGTAGAGGATTCCTTTAATAGTATACTTGCAAGAATTAAAGTGAAAATTGGAACCGTAGCTTGTATTACTCCTGCTTCAGAAGAGGTTGTATGCATTAGTCCAAATATTTGTAACCCGAAAAATAGTACAGGATATAATGTAGAAAGTAATGTAATTTTCACGAAATCTTTTTTCTTTATTTTGATTCTTTCTTTTTTAAAGAGTAATATGACCGTGGCAACAATCCAAGCCATTGTAAAACGATGAGCTAAGGTATCAAGTGGTGTTGCAATTGTTAATGTTTGTTTTACAAATAAAAATGATAACCCTATGATTAATGAACAAATAGTAATGGCTAAATAAGCTTTTCTTTTATCTGTCATAAGTTTTTCCTCCTATCAATCTCAACTATTACTTTAATTTTATGCAAAGTAGTTAATCCAATCGAGGTAAAGAATGTTAATCTGTATCGGTACAGATAGGTTTGTAAACTAAGCATAAAAAGAGCAGGTATTAAATCACCTGCTCTTTTTCAGAATAAAATGTGCTTATTTTATCTAATTCAAAACGATGATGTTCATAACCATCTGTGTCTGGTTTACCAAAAGGTACCATAGCGGCAAATGTAACATGTTCAGGTAGTCCTAAGAGTGTTCTTACTTTCTCTTGATCAAAGCCTAACATTGGGACACTAGTATAACCAAATCCTTGAATTGTAAGTAAAAGAAAGCCAAGTGCAATATTTGCTTGTGTTTGTCCCCATGCTTTTCTTTCTTCTTCACTCATTTTTTCAAATAAGGAAGTAAGATTGGACACCTCAATTTGCTTTTTATCTTCAGAAATACCAGGATGAATTGTTTCTGATATACGATTAATAGAATCAACCATATCGACCGAAATAATCACAACAGCTGGGGCTGAAGTTACTTGTGTTTGTCCATATGCTGCTTTTTGAAGTTTTTCTTTTAGTTGAATATCCTTAATGATATGGAAATGCCATGGTTGTATATTCCATGCACTTGGTGTTAATCTAACAAGGTTTAAAATTTCTTTTATTTCTTCGTCTTGAATTGTTTCTTGAATAAATTTACGAATACTACGTCGTGATTCTATTGCCTCTTTAATAGTTAAAGTGCTAAATATTTTTTGAACTGACATAATGAATCTCTCCATTTCCCTAAGTTTTGAACCAGCCGGTAATAATATTTTATCTATCATTTAAATTTGAAACATTTAAATATTTCACAACTGTACCGATACAGTTGTGATGGAATATAATTAGAAGGGGGGATTTAATGCTAAAACATGAATACGTTTATCAAACATTACTAACTGAGATTCAAGCTGGAGAGTTAAAGGCGGGGACAAAAATTCCGTCCATTCGAAAATTAGCAGAACTCTTTTCTTGTAGTAAAAGTAGTATTTTAGCTGCTCTTGAGAAATTGGAAAATCAGCACCTAATTTATGCGAAACCTAAAAGTGGCTATTATGTTGTTGAGCATAAACTATTTAAAGAACCATCCAAAACAAACAAAATCGATTTTGCAACTTCAGCTCCTAATTGGCATTCTTTTCCATACCAAGATTTTCAACATTGCTTAAATAAAGCAATTGATACATTTCAATCTGACTTATTTAGATATGGTACTCAAAAGGGATTACCTTCTTTAATAAATGAGGTTGAAAAATTATTACAATCTTATCAAGTATTTGCACAAAAAAAACAAATTTTTATTACTTCAGGGGTTCAGCAAGCTCTTTTTTTACTGAGTACAATGCCTTTTTTAAATAATCGGTCAAAAATTTTAGTCGAGCAGCCAAGCTATCATTTATATATGGATTTAGTAAAACTTTATCAATTACCTATAGTTGGGATTAAACGTACAATAGACGGGATCAATTTACAACAACTTGAAGAAATTTTTAGCGAAGGTGATATTAAATTTTTTTATACCATGCCTAGATTTCAAAACCCTTTAGGTACATCATTAAGTAAAAAAGAAAAATTAGAAATCTTAAAATTAGCTCATAAGTACGATGTCTATATTGTCGAGGATGATTATTTAGCAGACTTTGAATATACGAAGAAAAATGACCCACTTTTTGCAAGTGATCTACATGGACGTGTTATTTACTTAAAGAGTTTTTCCAAGATTATGTTCCCAGGATTACGAATAGGTATTGCAGTTTTACCTGATTCGTTAATCGAGACGTTTCAACAATTTAAAACCGTCATAGATATTGATAGTTCAATGATTTCACAGGCTGCTTTAGAACTATATTTAAAAAGTGGAATGTTTGAACATTATCAAAAAAATGTTCGAGATAAATACCTTGCCCGAGCAAAAATACTACAAACATCACTAGAAACTCATTTAACAAATTACGACTTTGCGTCTGATATCGTAATGCATAGTCATATTGTTCTTCCAAAGCAAGTTGATATGAATGCATTAATAAACCAATTAAATGAATATGATATTCTAATTGACTCTATTAAAAAAAATTATTTAGATAACTTTTATCAAGAAAGAATTTTAAAACTGAATGTTTCAAATTGTGAACCGATAGACATCGAAAAAGGTATAAAGCAAATTTCTTACTCATTAAAAGACACTAACAATTACTTTGAGTGAACAAAAGCTTAACATTATTTTTTCCTTTTCGATAGGGAACCCTTTGGTGGTCTTGAAGAACAAATCCTAATGCAACTAATTCAGGTGAGTTAACTGAAAAACGATTGGTATGACTGAAATGAAATTAGTCTCTATTAAACTTTAAAAAATTATTTGGAAGGACTTTTCTTAAAAAATATAAGTCTTTCTTTTTATTCTAAAACTTCAGAATAAATGTTATATTTGGATGAGACGAAGTGAATTGATGATGATTTAAGTGAAATGTAAAAAGTGTTTTTTAAAATTTGACACTTTTATGAGTTTTGAAAGGAGATTAAATATGGAAATCCGAAAATTAATAATTCAAGATTTACCTGAATTTATTCGTTTAAGAAGTGAAGGGTTAAAATTATCACCAGAAGCTTTCGGTGAAAGTTTAACAGAATACGAAAGTAAATCAATGGAACAGCATACGAATAATTTTCCTAAAACTTACGATAATTTTATTATTGGTGCATTCGACAAAGCTGTACTTGTCGGAGTTGCAGGCTTCTACCAAAAAAGATCTGAAAAAATGAAACATAAAGGAACAATTTGGGGAATGTATGTTACACCAGATTACCGAGGTAAAGGTATAGGAAAAAATGTTTTAAGTCAAGCGATCCAGGATGCTATGAAAATTGAAGAAATTTTACAAATTGAATTGGCAGTTATTTCATCAAATCAATCTGCCAAAAGACTCTATGAATCTGTAGGGTTTGAAAAGTTTGGAACAGAAAAAAGAGCATTATTTGTTAATGGTGAATTTTACGATGAGGATCATATGGTAAAGATTATTAAATAAGAAGAAAGAGATGATCAACTGAATGTTTTGATCGTCTTTTTTATTTTAAAGGATCGGTTATGGTTGATTGTTGTTTTTTTATTCTAGTAAATGGCAGACTAGGTCAATAAGGAACAAGGTATTTAAAGATGATTTATAGAAACGAGTTAAGAGGAAGGAAGTCTTCTCTTATAAAAAAGATAGGAGGAAAACGATAATGAAATTGCGTGGTATGATTTTAATTATAATTGTTTTGACTATATTTTTTACAGGATATAGTGTTTATTCTTCTACATACAAACCAGTAAATAATAGTACAACTTTCTCTGCTAAAGTAATAGATAAAAAACAATCAAAAGATAAATATATCATTGAGGTAGTAGATGTTAATAACAATAATAGAACAGGAAATGTAATTGTAAATGATGAAAATGTCTGGAACTTGATTGAAAATAAACGAGAATATTTTATGGTAGTAAACTTTAAATCTATTAAAAGGAACACGCCTATATTCAGTGAAGGAAAAGCAACATTACAGCAGATTGATATTGTTAAATAAGCTTAAACGAATAAATGGTCATTATATGATAATGACCTTATTGAACTAATGCATTGCAATTGTAAGAAACAAGATGAACTGTTAATTTTGTGTGTTGTTTCATACATAGCTTTTGCTACTAATTATCCATTTTTCCATTTTTGAGTTTCAAAACCTTTTTAATGGTATTTACTTATTAATTCAATAGGAGTGGTAGATTGAAGAAATTTATATATCTGATTTTTTTCTCATTAATTTTTCTAGCAAGTTGTTCGCAATCAGGCGGTATGCATAATAAAGGATTAGAGAAATCTATAAGTTCTGCTTTGGAGAAAAAAAGTGTGACAGAAATAGATATAAATTCTCTAACGGACTTTGAATGGGATAAAGCATACTTAATAACCCCTTACACTGACCAAGAAACCATAAATAAGCAACTGGGAGTTAAATTTAAAGACCCAACTAATATGGTTATTCGAGATGATATATATTTGCTTGTATTTCTTAATAAGAATAAAGTAGTTCAATATATTAAGATACCAACTAAATACGGGCAATTGATGTACGGAGATAAAGATGGTATTTCGCTTTCAAATTCAATCATAAAGATACAAAAAAATTAGTAATTTGATACGAAAGGGACATAACATATAAATGTGCTTTTACATATTTTCAGCAAAATTATTTTGTTTCATCAGAAAGGTTGTGAAAACTTATACTTAAACTAACGCATTGCATTAGAAGATTACGTTTTATTCAACAAAATGGCAGTATTTGAATATGGGAACTGCCATTTTAAGTGGTTAACTCCCTTTAATTAAGGTTACATATATTATAAATTAATAAAATAGGCTGGTATGTTATGTTAATTGGAATAGTCTTGGTTACTATATCCTTCTTTTTTTAACTAATATTTGGTCTTATTTGGGGTTCAAAGGACCTTTGGAAACTTTAATGAGAAAGTTATCAGAGCCCAATGCTAACCAACTAAAAAATAAATAAGAGCTAGTCTGACTATAGTATTTTAACATTGCTTTCCATTTAAAGTTTATTCGCGCTCCAACTCTTCTATTTTGTATAATCAGTGAATGTCAGCTAGGGAAAAAGAAATGCTGAAGAAAATAATGAAGATTAGCTATTATAAGTACCTATCTAAAAGAAGGTCTGTAAAAATAGGAAATGTTGTAGCATATATTCCCATGTATCTGTAGTTTTATTAAGCATAGGTATTTTGTTTTTACTCGATTGGATTAATAGTTTCAAAAAAAGTAATTATCCAGGATACTATAAGTATGAACTATTTTTAACAATAGATTTATATTTTTTTGCGTGTGTGAGGGAGTAACTTATTTCTAGTCCCTTTTTTATTGTATTAAATTAGTAGGAGCAATAAATTATGAGAGTTTTTGTAAAAATATTCTTAACTATGTTATTTTGTTTATATCTATTAGTTCTAACAAATCAAATATTATTTAAATATGTATCACCATCAGAAATTATAAGTCATTTTAATTTTAACAATAGTGATGATCACTGGTATGGACATAATTTTATTCCTTTAAAAACTATTATTTATTATTTGTTTTTAGCCGATATAAATTTAAATATTAGGATTACAAACTTAGTTGGAAACATTATAGGTTTTGTACCATTTGGTTTCATCCTTCCAATATTATTGAAAAGGTTCAAAAATTTTAAAGTTATCATATTTTCAACATTTAGTTTAAGTTTAACTTATGAAGTAATTCAGCTATTATTTGACTTTGGAAGTTTTGACATTGATGATTTAATTTTAAATACTTTAGGAGGGTTATTAGGTTATTTACCGATTAAACTCATTCAATTAATAAATAATAGGAAAAACCTAAAAATAACCGCTTAATTAAGCAAAAAAGGAATGGGAAGTTGTAAAAAATGGTAATAAAAAGGATAGAAATAGCAGATAACATTCCTGCTTTCCTATCTTTCTTTTTAACTTGAACAAATTTTGTCTAAAATGCTGATCATTCGATTAGCATTTTTATTTTGGGGAGGACACATAAACACGCCGACCAATTATCCGTTTATTATCTTGTTAAGTCCAACCAATTTGTATTCTTTTGACCATAACTGTCTTCATACCAACCTTTAGTAATCTGACTATCATTTACTTTTAATTCTTTTTTTACAATTTGAATGACTTTATCCATGTCTTCGTCAGTAAATTGATTAAGTTCTGTATGTATGATTACTCTTTCGATTAAGCCATTCCCATTCTCTAGGTGATCGACATTATACCATCTGTCTTGAAATATTGGTTCAATTTCTTTATCTAAAACTGACTGCATACTGATCGATTGTGTTTCGTTGTATTTAACATCTTGACATATTTTTTTTGTAATTGGAATTTTCTTACTTGTTGTGACATTAACCCATACATATTTCTTCCCTTTTTTGACCTTTACTTTCTTTGTCGTTTTGACAACTTTTGTAGTCTTAACATTTTTACAAACATTCGTAGTCTTCACTACTACAATATCTTTGTATTCAGCATTTGCTGTAATTGAACTACATAACAAGATTCCTCCTGTTACCAATGCTACTAACATTTTTTTCATTTTATTATCAACCTTTCTACGTATGTAATGAAAAAAATTTATATACCTTCTATATCACTTTATACAATCTTATATGAAATTTATATGTACAATAATTATTTTCACTTAAGATTTTAACATATGCACGATTATAGTAGACTTCACTTTGTCTTTTTTTTCGAATGGTAAATATTGTTATATGAATGGAAAATAAATCCTAGTTATATCCGTTTACAAATGATGTGAATTTCATTATAGGACTGTGTTATTCCCTAAATATGTATTTAAAAAATAAATAAATCATATTGTCTAATAAAGGGGAAGTAAGGGGTTGTTTACATTTACATGGGAGTAATAGTAATATTTCTTTTAATAGTTCTGATTATAATTGTTATTTCTCTTTACTTTATTGCTAGATACAAAAAACAAGCAATTCAAGTATTTACTATAAGTAGTTTTTTAAATACTAATCAATTAAATGACAATGAAAATCAAAAAGATAGTCTGATAGATAGAATAAATGATTTTTTTGATGGAAATGGAGGCAACGAAAGTATTGATAACGTTGAAAGTGATGATGGAGATGATGGCGGAGAATAATAACCACAACATCACTTTATTATATGGTAGCTTATTACTTCTTAGAAAAATGGAAGATGCGTACTATACTAAAATATTTTCTTGCGCTTTGTTATTTAAATTAGTAAGTTTTTATTTTAATTTTTCATATCTATTATTAACTAATGAAGTGCTTTAATTGAATATGGTTCGACTGCTTCGTGATATTATCCCCTTATAGTAGACACACAAAAAGACCATCCGATAATAAGGATAGGTAGTCTACTATTGGGGGATTTTATTTTGTCTAAAATTAATCGTACGTCTAAAAAATATTCCGAGGATTTTAAAATTAGAGCCGTAAAACTATATCTTGAAGGAGATAAAAGTTATAAAACAGTTGCTTTTGGGAGGGAAAACTCCTAAAGAAATTAGATTTGAAATTATTGAAGAGATGAAAGATAAATATCCTATCACTATGCTTGTTAAAATTGCTGAAGTATCAAGATCTGGTTTCTATAAATGGAGAAAATCAGCCGAGAATCAACAATCCAATAAAAAGAAAGAAGAAGCTGTAAAATCACACATACACGCGATCCACTCAATACGTCCGTATTATGGCTATCCAAGAATAACTGACCGTTTGAGAGAAGAAGGTTTAGTTGTAAACCATAAAAAAGTATATAGATTAATGAAGGAACTAGAGATCAAATCAGTCATTCGAAAGAAAAGAAAATCTTTCGGGAGAGAAGAATCGAATGTTTATCCTAATCTCTTAAATCGCCAGTTTAAAACACAAATGCCAAATATAGCTTTTGGGACAGATATTACTTTTATCAAAGTAGAAAACAAGTTTTATTACCTTTCAGTTATTTAAGGTCTTTATAATAATGAAGTTGTATCTTGGAAGTGTTCAGATCGAAATGATATTAAATTAGTCATAGAAACAGTTAGTGATTTATGTAAAAAAAGATACGTGCATGGAAGTATCCTGCATTCGGATCAGGGATTCCAGTACACCTCTACAAAATACAGCCAGTTCTTAGAAAAGAATAAGATGTTAGGCAGCCACTCTTGTTAGCCCTCTCCCATCTTCTTACTCTATTTTGCACCAAAATAAAGACATGCTGAAGCAAAGCCCACAATCACTGCTAAACCATAAAAAAATTTAGGTTTATTTTTTTCATTCTTGAAATTTATGTATGCAAGTATAATAAATATAACACTAAAACAAATTAGGAATACATTTTTCCAAAAATAGCTACCACTGTAACTATTGATTGAAACTATGATAAAAGTTTCAAGAAGCACTAGAATCGTTAATAAATTTCCCCTAATAAATTTCATACCATTAACCCCTTATAGATAAGTAGTTTCATTTCATTATAAATATTATACATTTTTTTCCATAAAAACTATACAGAATTTTCTGATTTTAGCTAGATGATTCTAATTCAACTAAATCATGCTTTAGTTGAACAATGAATGACTGCTTCCGCAGTTTTTTTTATTCAACATAATGGCAGTTTAGTTGCATAAGGAATGATATAATTATGCCTAATAAGACTAGTATTTTTCAAATGGAGAAAATTAAATGGATACTTATAATTTAAGAAAATGGTCAGTAGAAAATAGTGTTGAGCAGAAGACAATTAAAGGATTCTGGGAAAATATTAATTCATACAAAGAAGAAGATGAAGAAGAATTTCAAGAAAATTTCGGAACTGATTTTGATGAACATCAATTAACAGTTGATTTAAAAGGTGTATCATTGCATATAGATCAATGGGATAATACAAAAGTTTATGAAACAATCTCATATGGTTTCGATTTCATTGTGTCACTTATTCCAATTGTTTACAAAAATAAACATTTGGGCGATTATAAGATGCTGTTTACTCTAAAAGGAGAAATATTTGATGACTTCTTTATAATTTTTTAGATTTATTTTATATTTTTTTTCAACTAACGCAGTGCATGAGTTAAATAGAAGCTGCCAATTCCAGGTAGCTTTTTCTTATGCAACAAAATGGCAGATTAGTTGTATAAGAAATAGCTAGGCAATTCGTTTTAATTAACGAAAATCTAGTGCAGGTTATTTAAATTTAATGATAAAATGGGAATATTCTTACATTTGTTAATACTATTATCCCTGAAACTTACGAGGTTTAGCAAAATGAAAAAACTTATTAAAACTTTCAGTATCACTTTATCAAGCATAATACTTATTTTAGTTTTATTTGTCATTGGTGTGGGTGTTTTTATTCACAAAACTTTGGAGAAAAAAACTCATGAAAATATACCGTATATTCAATCGATTAGAATGTTTCTGACTGCGAATTTTGAGGGTAAAACTGAAAAGGCATTAAAAGAAAATAGATTAAAAGAAAAATATCATAATATTACTATTTACTATCCAAATGATTTTTCAGAACTCATTCCAATAACGAAGGAAACGTTAGATTGGGCGATAAATAAAAACAAAAAAGTCTTTGGAACAGTAGAAGTAAAGCCTGTTGATCTAATCGTATTTAAAGATAAAAAAGAGTTACAGGAGTTAAGTGGTCTTATTGATGTGTCAGGGTTTTATTCGGATTTTGACAAATTAATAGCAATAAAGTACGACGATATAGAATCGATTTTAGAAAGAAAGGAAACAGCACTATATTTCTTTCAAAAGTCTATCTTACATGAGTACACTCATTATATATTTAGTCAAATGGTAGCAGGTTCAAAAGCTGGTGCTTCAGCTTACCCATTATGGTTTATTGAGGGGATAGCTGAATACAACGGAAATGATAAAACAATCGTAGATCCTTCCAATTTCAAAGTAGTATCTTTTGATTCATTATATGATGGGGAACAGTGGCAAACAGCAAGATTTCAAGATGGCACAAATGTATATATGGAAAGTTACTTCGCTATAAAATATCTTGTAGATAACTATGGAGAAGGAATTATAAAAGAAATAATAAATTTAACTAACTCATCAGGGAAATTTGAGGAAAGTTTCGAAAAAACAACAGGAATTACTCTTTTTAATTTGGAAGATAAATTTATGTCTTCCTACAAATGAAAGATATGATTCCTTATTCAACTAAACCAGCTAATAGTTGTCAATATTTTTCAATAAAAATTTTATAAAACACATGTTATACTAAAAATAGACATGCCAAATAACCTTCCATCTGTTATGATTTGGAAGGTTTTGTATTTCTTGCTTTATTTTTACATTTAAGCTATATCTTGGAAAGTCGTATTGGTTTTTAATAGGGCATAAATCCAGTGTAAAAGCTTATTTACACAAGCTATAACGGATACTTTATAAGGTTTTCCTTCACTACGTTTTTTGTCGTAAAACTCACGTAATCTCTTATTTCTTGGGATGATTTCATTGGTCGTTTTCTTTTTACGACTATCTCGAATGGCACATTTAACAGCCATAAACAAGGCATGCCTTAGTCTACTAGATCCACGTTTTGTAATACGGTTTTGGGTCGCTGTAAATCTACCCGACTCAAAGACGCTTGGATCAACTCCCGCAAAAGCCACAAGTTTTTTAGGGTGATCAAACCGTTCGATTTCTCCGATTTCTGAAAGAATCGTTGCAGCGATTTTTTCTCCTATACCGGGAATCGTTTGGATAATCTTATATTCTTCAATTTCTTTCACAAGGGCATCTATTTCAAGCTTTAATTTCGATAGATGCTCTTTGTATTGAAGGACCAACTTAATGTGCATTTCCATCGTTATGACGAGACTTTGATATAAGTTGGTTTGAAATGGATTTTTTGTTGCGGCAGCTATTAAATCTTTTGCTTTTGTTCTTGCCCAAGATTTTGAACGACTATTACAATACAATTTGATCCTTTCAGAAAGTAAGCTTTCTCCTGCCTTAAGAACGTCATTTGACGTTGGAAACTCTAGTAAAGTGAGAAGAGAAACAATCGAGTAAAGGTCTCCAAATACACTAGTGTATTCAGGAAACACTTGATCAAGTATTGTTTGGAACTGTAATTTTGTTTTAGAACTCATTCCTGTAATACTATCGTGTTGACGAGTTAAATTCCGAAGATTTAGAAGCTGAATTCCTCGTTTTTTATATGGTTCTAGCTCTTCTTTGTAATACAACTCGCACAGGTGATATGAATCAATCGCGTCAGTTTTAACTTTTCGCAAACTCGTGCTTTTCGCTCGATAAGAAATTAATGGATTAACGACAATATATAAATAATTATGTTCTTCTAAAAAATGAAGAATGGGTGAGTGATAGTGACCTGTTGACTCTAAGACAATCGCAGGTTTTTGTTTAGTTAGTTTCTCAATTTCTATTAAAAAATGATGCAATGTTCAAATCCATCAAGTGTATGAGTAATTTTAAAACTGCGTTTATATGGATGCCCCTTATCTAAAAATGCTTGAACTTGACTTTCACCTTTGGCAATATCCAGACCAACGACTGGATTCATAAATGATCTCCTCCTAAAATAAATTCACCGGTAACCCCTGGTCCTTTTTGTAGTTTCATAGGTTCGCTTGTTATACGAGATCAAGTCCCAACCAGCCCCATTGATGCTTTTTTTTGTTTGTCAAAATAATCTTCTAAGTCTCTTTACATTTCTTTCCTAGTCAGAAGATAATATGCAATTCTTAACATGGCATGTGTTACTACTATTCCTGTTCTTTTCCTACCTTTTCGTGCTGTTGTTCTTCGATACATTGCTCCAAGGGTTTTTGGATGCACCCACTGAATGTGCGGCTTCGGTTAAGGCTGATTATAAATACTTGTTGCCTTTTTTTGATTTAGTTGATTCCCTTTTACCAGCACTTTCATTTTGTCCAGGAACTAATGCTGACCAGGAACATATTTCAAAAAACAAAGATAAAAGTTCCAATATATGGTAAAATTTATTAGTGCAGTAATTGAATTTTAATTAAAAGGAGAATAAATTTTGATTAGGAAATTATCTATTATACTTATTGCTACAATGATGCTTACAGCCTGTAACGATTCTAGCAAAATAACAAAACAACAAAATGAGCAATCAACTGAAGTGTCATCTTCTGTAACATCTGAGAAAGCAATAAAAAAAGTTCTTGAGCACCTATTTACTGGTCCAGATAAGAAGCTTATAGATTTAATGTGGAATCCTAAATATAAGACTGTTGTAAATAAAAAAGAAGAAAACCCAACGTTCGATAAATATGTAGTAGAGGTATACGGACCATACATTGCAGATTCTTATCTCGATCCCTTCGTTTCAACAATTCTTAGTCAATATTCGAATTTTGCTTACGATGATGGCTATAAGTTAAGTCTAAAGAAGATTTCAATTAAGCAAAGTGATAATGATTCAACTTTTTATACCTTCATAGCAGAGGTCGGCTATCAGAAAAATGAAGATGAAGAAAAATCTGCAAATGTACAAGGCAAAGTCTACTTCTATTCAAAAGATAAAGGAAAAATCTCGGTAATCAAACTCATTAATGACAATGGATTATTGGATAACTTAAGAACGAAAAATTGATTCTTGAATAACGAAGGAGCGTTTTTCTTATGCACTTAAATGGCAGCTTTGTTGCATAAGGAAAGGATAGTATAGGGATATAATCGAATTAATAGATAGTTCAAATGATACTAATAATTTCGGTAACTATTTTTCCAAATGTATTTGAATAGGTTATCTTTAAATCTAGCAAAGATATCATACTTTCGGTCTAATTAGTTCTATTAAAAAATTTATTTTTACATGTACTTGCTTAGAACAAGAGGTGCTATACTTCTTTTTGGGAGGGGAAGAAATGAAAGATATTAAAAGGATCATCATCGCGTTAATTACTTTGTCATTTTTAATTACTACTTCGCATGTATTTGCAATGGATACGGCAACTGGTGAAAAAGGAATCGTAACGAACTTTAATGCTACTCACAAGGACCATATTGTTACACTTACATGGGATTGGAATGCGAGTGATACATACACGATTGAACGTAACGGTGAAATTCTAGATAATGAAGTATGGGGTAGAGGGGAGTATAAAGATTCAAATTCAGTACAAGATGATATTACATATACTTATACAATTTGGGCAAATGGGTTTGATGATAAAAACTCTGTAACAATTACGATTGAAAAGGATACAACGGCACCACCAAATGTTATTTTAGACGATTACCCAAACATTGATAATCATTTTATTCGATTTGCATGGCAAAATCCAACATACACACCAGATTTAGAGTCTGTAGACATTTATCTTAATGGAGAATTGTTAACAAACTTGGTTACTGGTCCATTAAATGGTGGTGTTTATACTGCAAATAATTTAGAAGCAAATACTACTTATTTGTTAAAAGTATGTCCAAAAGATAAATTAGGAAATGTAGTTCCATATACAGAATGTTCACAAAAAACGTTTAAAACTACTAATGAGAACAGGCCTCCAGGAGAAATTAAATATGGTAAAATCAATTATGTACAAAAAAATCTCATATATGTTATGGCGACAAGAACATATTCTAGTGATAAGTATTTGGACTTCTCTTGGTATAATCCATCAGATGCAGATTTTGTTGGAACTTATCTAACAGTGCCTAATGGGAAAAAGATTTACGTTCCAGGAAGGCCTAGTTACGATAGTTTTTATGAATACAAACCAGACACGGTATTTAAGGAACAAAAGTTTATACTTCAAACTGTAGACTATAATGGAAACATGTCAAAAGGAACAACATTAATTTGGGATAATCCATTACCACCAGGTCCTGTAACGAATGTAAAAGTTAAAGAAACGAATGGGATCGTTACAGTTTCATTTACACCACCAGTTGATCACGATTACAGCTTTACGAAAATTACTTTACCTAATAACAAGGAAATTTATTTAAATAAAGGAACAAACACTTATAGTTATAAAGGGAATCTTGTAGTTGGCCAATCTTATAATTTTATCTTCTCTACGTCTGATGTTGATAAGTTTGCAATAGCAAGTCATTACTCACCAGATATTTCAATTACGATTACACCGAAATCTACAGTAGTTAAAAAATACTATTATTTGAAATCAGCAGCTACTCTTAGATCACTTTCGGATGGTAAAGGGAAGGTAGTAAAATCAATTCCAAAAGGAACAAAAATATTCGTTATTAGCACGGGGTATGGCTTGAAACATGACTATGTTTATGTAAAGTATCTAAATAAGTATAATGGCTATATTCCAAAAACAACCGTGAAGTTTTAGGCAATGTTAGACATAAAAGTTGCTAATTGCGTAATGAAAAAAGACTGTTAATTGATATTATCCCCTATAGTAGACGCGTAAAAAAGCCTATCTGATAAAATGGATAGGCAGTCTACTATAGGGGATTTATTAATTTAATATTGATAATAAAAAATAAAAGGTGGGGGTAATACATATTGAAATTAACACCGAAGATACTTATTCTGTATACTATACCTTTTTTAGTTACAGTGCTCTTGATTCTGTTCGATGTAGTAAAAGCAATTGAATTTATATTTACTATCATATTTTTCTCAATTTTTTCTTTTGGATTGCCAATATTATTACTTAGTTTACCGTATTTTTTATATTTTTATTTGGTTCAGAAATCATTTAAGTTCTCTTTCATGTCTACTTTTATGTCTGTTTTAATGTCATTAATTTGTATAACAGTTTTTATTTTTGGAATAAATCATTACTACAAATCTTTTGAAAAACACTTTTATTTCTCAGTAGTAACAACACATTCATTAGAGAAAAAGTCATTAATAGCTTACAAACATGATACAAATTTAGAAGGGAAAATAAATAGAGTTAAAAGAATAAGTGGAATGAAAAGTGATATGAATGAAGGAGATATGGAACTGACTCAAAAAAGATTGTACATGATTGAAGTTGTTAATAAAGAGAAACCTGCTGGAAAACCCGATTATTACTTTACAAAAAATTATTATTACGAACGTAGTTTTGGAAAGTGGATTCGATTATAAAAACTTAATGCTGTTTTCGGTAGCTTTTTCTTATTAAAGTAAATGGCAGATTAGTTCAATAAGAAATCTTTAAATAATTAGGATGATTTGCTTAAGAAATGAATGTTAGTTTCTGATAATGTTTAATTAATAATTAGATAATAAGGTAAAAGTACAATTGAAAAAATATATGAGATTAACTATCAGTCTAGCATTCTTTATAATGGTCTTAATAGCACAGAATGATAAAAATAGATTCATTGCAAAAACTTTATTTGGCATTATTGGTATAATATGTATTTCGTCAGTATTTCATAAGGGGGGATATGGTTTGAAAAAAATGACATGGTTAGTGTCAATATTGATGATTGTCTTGTTATTTGGTTGTAAACATATGAATAATGACACTTTAGATACATCTAATTTAAAAAAAGTTGAACCAAAGGGGAATCTAACGGAGGAACAATTAAAAACCATACCAGTAAGCTATGAGGCTTCCTCGTTAGATGAGGCGTTAGATGCACTTCCGTTTAAGGTGAAAATGCCGAATGATATTCCGTTTGATGCTACACCTTTTCGAGTTTCTACAATTGATGATGTTAAACATGATGGGAAAAATTTGAGAGTTAGTTTTACATCATTTTCAAAGGATAAAAATGATGAGATGATCTTATTGATAACTGTTCATAATTTTAAAGTGGAGTATAGTGGTTCCGGTGAGAAGGTTAAGTTGTCCAACGGAGTGTACGGTCAATATAATGGAAATACGCTCACATTTGAAAAGAATGGGATTTATTACGAAATAGGATACAATAACAAGAATATTTCGGCTGAAAAGCGCAAGAAAGATATTATCAAAATCGCAAAACAAATGTTATAAAAATAGATTTTATATAGTAAAAGTAAGAACAATATTGTATAACAAGTTGTTGAACTAATTGATGCGATTCTTCAAGATCGAAGGATCGTTTTTCTTTTGCGGCTAGATGGGAATTTAGTTGCAAAATAAATCCTTTAAATAAGGGCGATTATTTGAGAGGAACTTCACAAAGAATAACCCAATTGACTTGTGTTTCTAAGCAAAAGATAATCAACATTATCAATGTTTCAACTAGAGATTGCCAAAATGGACAAAAAAAAGTGGTATCAATAGCGTGTTAAAAAAATTATTTAGGACTTTAGCTAGTATAAATATATCTGATGCATACATTAGACTCAAATTCTATTAGCAGGTAATAAGGATCCTTTAAAAATAAGAAATTAACAGGATTTTGAAAGGTAATTTTATGATCATAGATAAATATAAAAAAATAATTGTAGATTTTTTAACAAGAAGGATTACTGCTGATGAATTTCAAACTCAATATTTCAAAATTTTTAAAGAAGCAAATGATAAATTGGATGAAAATTTATTTGAAATATTAAACGGTGTTTTTGAATCAGCAGATTGTTATTGTCATGAATGTAAACCAGGTGAAGAAACTGCCTTTGAGATTTCAGAAGAGCAATTAAGAAAAGA
This sequence comes from Gottfriedia acidiceleris, assembly GCF_036421055.1. Taxonomy (GTDB): domain Bacteria; phylum Bacillota; class Bacilli; order Bacillales; family Bacillaceae_G; genus Gottfriedia; species Gottfriedia acidiceleris_C. Next base: position 543,383 of record NZ_JAZGQS010000001.1, read on the forward strand.
AGTCACTGCAGCATTATTTAAATTGAATGGAATAATAAATAATTAATGTTCTTATCTAACCAGTACCAGCTTTTTTAGATCTCAGCTACATAGAAAATAAAATGAAGTGCAGTAAGTTATGAAACTAACACAGTGCATTAATTCGAAAAGAATTCCTAAAGGTTGTCAATTTGGCAACCTCTTTTTTATTTTTAAAATCAATATAAAAATGATTATTTTTTAAATGTAATTGTTGGATTTTTGTTCACATTTATTACCATAATAAGTGTGGTAAGATTGTGCTAAGTTTAGTAATGAAGTAGGAGAACTAGATTGAAATCTAAACAAAAATTAATTCCATCATTATCATCAAATTCAGTCTATCTTGGATTATTGTTAGCTTTTGTGGGTGGTTTTTTAGATGCTTATACTTTTATAAGTAGAGACGGAGTGTTTGCCAATGCGCAAACAGGAAATCTTGTTCTTTTGGCAATAAATCTATCCTTTGGAAATTGGAAAAACTCTGTGGATTTTATTTTACCTATAATAGCCTTTATTCTAGGTGTATTAGTTGCTGAATCCGTTAAACATCCACGTTTGAGAGAACTATTATACAGTTATAGACGCTCAATTCTCTTATTAGAATGTAGTGTATTATTGATTGTAGGATTATTGCCTAGTAGTGTACCTAATATAGTTGTAACAGTTTGCATCTCTTTTGTTTCATCTTTACAAATTTCAACCTTCACTCATTTAGATAAATGGACATATAATTCAACAATGACATCTGGTAATATTAGAATTGCTTCACAGGCAGCATATACAGCTATTGTAAATCAGGACAAAGAAGCAAAAACAAAATTTAAAGAGTTTCTCGTTATTATTCTTTCTTTTTCATTTGGTGCATTGTTTGGGAGTTTATCGACAAAGTATATTGGGAATCAAGCTGTTTGGTTTGCTGCTTGTGTATTAATTGTAGCGTTAATCTTATATCACAAAGACAAAGGTTATTTTAGAAAGAAAAGCCATTAATTTAAAAAATGAGCCCTTTTTCGGGGCTCATTTTTAGTCATCTTATTTGAAAAACTGAATAAAACAAACAATAATAAGTGCAAATAAAATAGAAGGTAACATATTTCCAATTTTTATTTTTACTAAACCTAATGAATTCAAACCAAGAGCAATTAATAAAATTCCTCCTGTACCGGAGATTTCAGCAATAATTGAATTTAATAAATGCTGTGTTACTAGATTTGGTACAAATGATGCAAAAATGGCAATGAATCCTTGATAGATTAAAACTGGGACTGCAGAGAATAAAACGCCAATTCCAAGAGTCGAAGTTAAAATGATTGATAAAAAGCCGTCCATCATTGATTTTGTATATAGAATTTCATGATTATGACGAAGTCCGCTATCTAATGCTCCGAGTATAGCCATCGCGCCAACACAGAATAATAAAGTTGATGTAACAAATCCTTTAGAAATTGAGCCTTCGTTTTTAGATTGAAATTTACTTTCGATAAATAGACCTAATTTATCTAATTTACTTTCGATATCTAGCCATTCTCCTACAACTGCACCTAGCGATAAACTAAAAACGACGATAAGAACTTGATTTGTTTTCATAGCTAAAGTAAATCCGATAACAATAATTACGAGAGAAATTGACTGAGTTACTAGGTTTTTCATTCGATCAGGAATTCTTTTAATAAATAAACCTAGTAAAGAGCCAATAATAATAGCTGCTGCATTAACAAATGAACCGAGTAGTACCATGATTATCCCCTTTAACTTGCATATAATTAATCTATTTTTAAGACGATTTTACCGATATTTAAATTGTTTTCCATTCGAGTATGCGCTTCATTCACTTCATGCCAACGATACACAGAATCGATAATCGGTTTTATTTTTTTATTCGTAAAAAGAGGTAAGACATCTTTTTTGAATTGATTTGTTAAATAGATTTTTTGCTCTAGTGTTTGTGAACGCAAAGTGCTCCCTATAATGGAAATTCTTTTTGTCAAAAGTGGTAATAAGTTTACATCGTTCACTTTAACTCCACCCATTGTACCAATCAAAATGAGCCTACCATTACTATTCAATGATTGTAAGTTTTGATGGAAATAGGATGCACCAATAAAATCTAAAATGACGTCTACCCCTACGTGATCAGTAACTTTTTCGACAACAGTTTTAAAATCTTCATTTTTATAGTTAATCACATGGTTTGCGCCTAAATCAGTACAAGCTGCAAGTTTCGTTTCATTCCCTGCAGTAACGATTGAACTTGCACCAAATTCTCTTGCAAGCTGAATTGCAGCAGTTCCTACACCACTTGCTCCTGCATGAATTAATACAGTTTCATTTTCTTTTAATCTACCTAATTCAATTAAATTTAAGTAAGCTGTCAAAAATACTTCGGGTATTGCCGCAGCCTCTTCGAACGAAAAATGATCTGGAATTGAAATTGCTAATTCTGAAGGTATCGAAACATACTGCGCATAACCTCCGCCTGGCAATAAGCTACAAACACGATCTCCAACTTTCCAGTTTGACACATTAGCCCCAACTTGTTCAACAATCCCGGCCATCTCTAATCCTAAAATAGGTGATGCGCCTTTAGGTACAGGATACTTACCATGTTTTTGAAGTAAGTCAGCTCGATTTATAGCCGTAGCATGAACTTTCACAAGTAGTTCATTCTCACCTAAAACAGGCATCTGATAATCGTCAATAAATAAATGCTTTGATTCATCAATTTGAACTGCCTTCATTCTAAAAAACCTACCTTTAATTAAGTTAATTCTTATCATACTATATAACTAATCGAAAGAATATTTTAAAAACTCGGATTGATAAAATTTGTAGATTTTCTTCACATCATTCCTACTCATTTTTTTAAAATTAGTTTTGGAGAAAAAATTTTAAAAAACTTCGAACGATATTCGGTTTTTAAGTGTATATAAAGTAAGTGGGAAAGGAGGTTAACTTGTGCCTATAAGAATTGACAAAGATTGTTTAGAAGAATTGTTTAATAATCACTCGTCTCTTGTGTATCGTACTGCTTACTTTTTAACCAAATCAAAAGTAATGGCAGACGATATTACGCAAGAAACATTCATTCGGATTATAAAAAAATTCCATCTGTTTGATCAAACGAAACCAATTGAACCTTGGATTTATCGAATGACCGTAAATATCACCCGTAATATGATACGTATACAAAAAATGAAGAAACTTTTTGGCATTCAGTATGATGTTCTAACTGTAAATGAAGTTGAGCAATCAATTATACAAAATGAAATGGAAGATCATCTTTGGAAGGAGATAAACTTATTACCTCAGAAGAGTAAGGAAGTGATTGTTCTTCATTATTATTTAGAACTGAAATTAGATGAAGTGGCAGATTCTTTAAATATTCCAATCGGTACATGTAAATCTAGGCTTAATTACGCGCTGACAAAATTAAGAAATCGATTATCGAAAAACGAACTGTTTAAAGTAGAAGAAAAACTGAAAGGGGGGGAACTTAATGGTGGAAAACAATCCTATTTCTGAAATTAAACACACTCTTCAGAAGAAATTAGATCAACAAAATCCTTCCGTCACATATGATCGAATATGGAATAAAGCCAATTCAAATCGGGGGTATAATCGAATTCGAAAACCGTTTGTTTCAATTGGGATTCTACTATTTCTGGTATTTGCAATGTTTATTAACTCACCTATTAAAAAAGGACTAAAAGAAAATATAGGAATGACAAATGAATCGAAAAGTACTTCGGCAGATGCCAGTGTTGGACTATTAATTGTAAACGGGGTAGATTATCGGTTTGAAGGTGTTTTACATAATAAAGAATTAGTACTTAAAGATCAAATTGGGGTAGTTCAAGAAGTTGTTAATAATAATACGATTCCGAAAGCCAATTTTTCCTCTAATATGTTAAAGGTTGGTGATAAAATTTTTATAACGAATGAAGACTCAAAAGTCATCATTGTAAAACAAGAGGACGGAACAATCTTAAAGTTTTTAAAAACTGAATAATAGTTGATTGACTTTTTTAGATAAAATTTTTTAGTCCAATTTGAAAATAGGGAGCGTTCAAAATGTCAAAATTGTTGGGTTCATCGTTACTTTTTTTCTTTCTCATTTTTACCGGATGTTCAGCAAATAATGGAATGAAAGGTAATAAGCCTCCGAAAACAATGGTTCAAGTGGGGAATCAAACATATGATACGAAATTAGGTTCTTATTGTTGGATTAAGAAAGGAAAAGGGGAATGTGCTGATACGGCTGGACCGATTGAACTATTAGAAGGTAAAAAACCGATTGAAGTAATACCTGGTGAAACGATTAAAATTATAATGAATTATAAACCTAAACCAAATGAAATACACTTGAGCCAAATAAATGATAAAAAGGAAATTGAAATTGAAGTAGTGAAGAATCAATTTTCAGCACCTATTAATAAAGGAATCTATTATTACGCATATGGAGTATGGTGGATGGATAAAAAAGATAAGCATTTATCAAATGGCGATGCTTTTTATGCCTTTGCTTTAGAAGTAAAATAGAACGTTTTTCGTTAGCTTAAGTAAGGGGATGTTTTGAAAAATATTGAACAAAACATCCCTTTACTAGATTACTAATTTATTCCTCTGTAGGATTCTTTGGTCCATCAAGATCTAATTGATAAAAGGCCAAATCAAGCCATCTATTAAATTTATAACCTGCCTTTTTAATCGTACCTGAATAAACAAATCCGAAGTTTTTATGCATGGTAATACTTTTTTCATTATCTGCATCAATTCCGGCAATTAATGTCTTATACTCTCTTTCATTTGCAATAGAGATCAATTCTTTCATTAATGAAGTAGCAATTCCCTTTTTTCTATAGTCACTATGTACATATACTGAATGCTCTATCGAGTATTTATAGGCAGGCCAAGCTCTAAAAGGCCCAAATGTAGCAAATCCTACGACTTTTTGATCAAGTTCCCAAACTAGTATTGGAAAGCCTTCATTCATTTTTTGTTCAAACCAAATTTGTCTGCTTTCTAATGTTTGTGGTTTATAAGTATAAACTGCAGTTGTATTAAGAATAGCATCGTTATAAATCTCTAAAATGTCCATTAAATCGTTTTGAGTAGCTGCCCTAATCATTTTTTCTTTCCCCCAAATTTATTTTGTTACTCTTTTTATTTTAGAACTTTTTATACAAACCGTAAAATTGAAAATTATATTTGTTTGGTCGGTTTGTTCATATTAAAATCCTTTTGTTTATTGCTTATATGTTAAACCTTGTTTCTTAGTAAACGATGTTCCAATCATGTGAAATAGAGAATATTCATATCCCGGATATACTCTAAATTATTATTAGACATGATTATTCAAGAAGGAATCTAATCTATTTTCGTTGAATTAGTTACAAATGATTTTTCAGACTGATGTGGTAACTGCTTTGATAAACAATTAATTAGGCAGTTAGTTAGCATCAAACTTTAAAAGATTTAGATGAAATGTAGAAATTAGAACATAGGAGTATTTAAAGTAATTGAGGAGTACTCTTCCTAGTCTGATTTATATTTATCAAACACTTATTTATTAGAAGAAATTAAGCGGTTGGATTTTTCTGAAGGTAAGTATAAAGGAGCGAGGAAGTTAAAATGAATCAATCCTATTTTTATTTAAAACTAGAAACACATCAATTACATATGTCTTATAAAGATGAAAAACGGCGCGTGCGTGTTTTATTACCGAAAAATTATGAAGAAGACAAGGATCAAAATTATCCAGTTGTCTATATGCATGATGGTCAAAATATTTTCTACAGTAGTGAATCTTATAGCGGGTATTCATGGAAAGTAATTCCGGCCATTAAACTAAACCCTGATTTACCGAAGATGATTGTTGTTGGGATTGATAACGGTGGACAAGACAGAATTAATGAATATACACCTTGGAAAATTACTGAAAGCCCTCTTCCAGAAGATTATGAACTAGGTGGGAAAGGCGTAGAGTTTGCTAATTTCGTCATGACAGTCGTGAAGCCGTTCATTGATAAGCAATATCGAACGAAATCGGATAAATATCATACAGCGGTGATTGGTAGCTCACTTGGAGGAAATATTTCGGCTTTTATGGGTGTTGAATACAAAAATCAAATTGGTGGTTTAGGTATTTTTTCTTTAGCCAATTGGATTACAACGAAAGCTTTTGATCATTATATTGCTAGTCAAGAGTTAGATCCTGAACAACGAGTGTATATACAAGTTGGTACTCAGGAAGGCGATGATACCGATCGGCAATTGATGTATGGAAATATGAAGCAGGCCTATATTGATTGCTCGCTTAAGTATTATAAACAACTGATAAAAGGCTCTGTTCCAATTGATAGCATTTGTTTAAATATTTTTGCAGATGAAGTACATGATGAAAAAGCTTGGGCAAAACACTTACCAGAATGTTTACGTTTCTTAAGTGAGAAATGGTCTTAATTGAACTAAATATTGATGACTTAAATTTGATACATATTACTTTTTTAAAAGAGGCTTAGATTAATTTTAAATTAAAATATTAATCAATTTTTTGATATTAAGAAAGGAGCATTTTTATGAATTATATTTTGATATCTCCATTTTATCCAGAGAATTTCCAAGCATTTGCTCATCGTTTGAAAGCCGCAGGTGTTAATGTTTTAGGGATTGGTGAAGAACCATATGACCAATTAGGTTCGAAACTACAAAAATCTTTAACAGAATATTATCGTGTAAATAATTTAGAAGATCTAGATGAAGTGAAACGAGCTGTTGCATTTTTATTTTATAAACATGGTCCGATTGAGCGTATTGAATCTAATAATGAATACTGGTTAGAACTTGATGCGCAATTGCGTGAACAATTTAATGTATACGGAAATAAACCGAGTGACTTGAAAAAAGTTAAATATAAATCTGAAATGAAAAAGCTGTTTAAAAAAGCAGGTGTACCAGTTGTAGATGGAAAAGTCGTTAAAACAAAAAATGAGTTAACGAAAGCCATTGATAAATTTGGACTGCCAGTTATTGCGAAACCGGATAATGGAGTTGGTTCAGCTGCAACCTTTAAATTATGTTCTAAAGAGGCTGTACGCCATTTTGAAGAAGAATGGGATGAAGCACAAGTATACTTCATTGAACCATATGTCGAAGGAGGCGTGCTTTGTACATTTGATGGTTTAGTCGATCAGAAAGGGAATATTGTTTTCCAAACAAGCTTTACATATAATGTGCCGACTCTGGAACTCGTGAAAGGTCAGTTGGATTTAGCTTATATTATTCAAAAAGAGATTGATCCAAAGCTCGAATATTATGGAAAAGCGATTGTAAAAGCTTTTGGGATGAAAGAACGCTTTTTTCATATTGAATTCTTTAAATTAGAAGATGGGGATTATGTTGCACTTGAATATAATAATCGCTTAGCTGGTGGCTACACGATTGATATGTACAATTTTGCTTACTCCATTGATTTATTTGCTCAGTATGCTTCGATTGTGACAGGGGCAGAAATTAAGAAATCCGATATCGAAAACCAGTATTGTGTCGGTATTACACAGCGTGATGCGTATGAGTATAACAATGATACAAATGCTATTTATGAACGATTTGGCGATCGTGTGAAATTTGAAAAGCGTATTCCAGATGCATTTGCGGAATTACAAGGAAATCAATTTTATGCGATTAATGCAGAATCACAGGAAGAAGTCGATGACATTATTCGTTTTGTACATGAACGAAAAAGTTACAGCATTGTAAACGTATAAGGATAGGAGACTTTTTTATGAATATAGAACATTTAAGCCATTGGAGTGGGGAATTAGGACGCGAAATGCAGTTAAACAGATATGGACACAGCGGCATGCCAATCCTAGTTTTCCCTTCATCTGGGGGGACTCATTTTGAATACAATAATTTTGGAATGATTGATGTATGTCATGACTTTATTGAATCAGGTAAAGTCCAGTTTTTTACACTGTCTACTATCGATAGCGAAAGTTGGCTACACGACTCAAAATCAGTTCATGACCGTGCATTAGCTCATGAAGCTTATGATCGTTATGTGATTTCAGAAGCGATTCCATTTATTAAACATAAAACAGGTTGGTTCGATCCAATGATGACAACAGGATGTAGTATGGGGGCATATCATGCGTTGAACTTTTTCCTTAGACATCCGGATGTTTTCCAAACAACTATTGCACTTAGCGGTGTTTACGATGTACGTTTCTTTTTTGGGGACTACGGAAATGATCCTCTTGTATACGAAAATTCACCAAGCGATTACATATGGAACCAAAATGACGGCTGGTTTATTGATCGATACCGTTCAGCAGATATCATATTATGTACCGGGCTAGGTGATTGGGAAGAAGACGGGCTACCGTCGTACTTTACATTAAAAGAAGCCTTTGAAGAAAAACAAATTAAAGCATGGTTTGATGAATGGGGCGAAGATGTATCGCATGACTGGGTTTGGTGGCGAAAACAAATGCCGTATTATTTAGGGGAATTATTTAAATAAAATTCAAAACAGTGGCAATGAACACATAATACTTTTTTGGGGGCTACTCTATTTAGGTAGCTCTTTTTATATTTTGGCTCTGTTTTAAAAGATTGTTGATTTTGTTATGTAACTAAACCAGCTAATAGTTGTCAATATTTTTCAATAAAAATCTTATAAAACACATGTTATACTAAAAATAGACATGCCAAATAGCCTTCCATTATCTCATTGGAAGGTTTTGTTATTACTTCATAATTTTGGTATTTAGTTTAAATCAAGGAATGTTTCTTTTCTTTTTAAAAGAGTATATATCCAATGTAATAATTTATTTACACAAGCAATTATTGCGACTTTTGCAGGTTTACCTTCCACACGTTTTCTATCATAAAATTCTTTTAATCGTTTATTTCTGGAACTCCTTATTCCACAAAGGACTGCTATATATAGAACGTGACGGAGCCTAGTTGAACCTCTTTTGGTAATACGATTT
>NZ_JAZGQS010000002.1:0-446550 GCF_036421055.1 Gottfriedia acidiceleris
ATTACTTCAATTGAAGTAATGCTTTTTTTATAATTAATTTTAAATTTAAGTAGACTAATAGCTAATCTACTTAATAAAGATGTATCTGTAATAATTCATTTTTTTATCAATATATTAGAAGTGAAATGAAGTATGTTAGGAGGGGTCCGATTGTCAGATTTATTTATAGCACGTTCTTTAGATGAAATCCTGTTTTGGTCAAGGATCATGAAAGAGCATTCACTTTTTCTTAAATTAGGCTTTAATTGTGATGATACAGAGCTAATACAAGAAGCAGATCAATTTTATCAAGTTTTTGAAGCAATTGGAAATAAAGCCCAATCATTTTCGCTTCAAACCGATCCTCAACAAATTAAACAGTTTAATAGTGAAGTTCATCAAGCAGCTTCCATGATTTGGGCCTATAAGCGGAAAATCCTTAATTTACTCCTTACTTGTAAAATAACGGGCAATAACTTTCCATTATTAGTTGACCATACAAGTAGAGAAGCGGCCTATTTTGCCAATCGCTTAACTGAATTAAATAATGGTCAACTCCAACCGTTACCTGCTGCAATTATCCAGGAAAATGTTTTCTTTTTAAGAATTATGGCAGACCATGCAAAATTTATTGGACATTTATTAGATCCATCAGAAAGAAAACTAGTAGATCAAGCCAGGGAGTTTAGCCATGATTTTGATCAACTTCTATACCAAGCCGTCGATTTAGAATCAATGAGACCACAATCGGAAACTGTTCCGATACTTGACCAATTCCTTGATGAAAACCGAGTATCGGTAAAATCACTTAGAGATTTTAAGAAAACAGCTCGCGACCTAATTGAAGCTTGTAGAATTAAAAGTATCATTCACCCACTGCTAGCTGACCATGTATTTAGAGAAGCAGATCGATTTTTGCACATAATTGACGCGTTTGAAGCACAGTTAACAGGAACGGGGAATAGGAATATTGTACTGGACGACCATTAATAACACCGCAAGTTACCATAGAAACGAAAAAAGAATCTGATTAAAGATTCTTTTTTATTGCTTGAAATGGATAGATAACTCATGAGTAAGAAAAAGGGCTTATATAATTGACTACGGTCTTTATGTAGAAATTATTTTCTCTGACTATAATCCTTTAACAAATCCTCAATTAAAATGCCATTAATTTTCACTCCAGATAAATTGCAGTTATTAATTTCGACATGACTTAAATCACAGTTTGTGAACTGACTATTTGTTAAATTGCAATTTTCAAATTTAATCGAATTAGCGTGATCGTCAAGATTTAGATCTTCCGGAATAAAAATATTTCGGAAGATTGTACCAGCTAAATGAACATGATCAATCACTAAGTCTCTTAAATTACCATTTGTTATTATTGTACTAGATAAATTAACATCTGAAATACGAGTGCCGAATAAATTCACGTCATTTAATTCGAGATTTCTCATGTTTGCATTTGTAAATTTCGAATTTATCAAGCTTACATTTTTAAAGTTTAAGTGTTCAGCTCTTACTTCATTAAATGTAGAAAAAGACATATCTGTTTTTTGTAACTCAAATAGTGCAGTTTTCCAATTTGACATTTCTTCTCCTCCTAAAGCTTTGATAATTGAATATATTTAACTTTATTTCTGAGAATCCCTTCACTCTATTTCATTTTTATTTTCGACAAAGAACCATGTAAATGAAAAAAGTAAAAAAGCATTAATAATCAGTTTGATCATTAATGCTTTTCTTATGGAAAAAAATAAAATAATTGCTAAACAATTTAATATAAAACACCAATAAATTCAAACGCTGTAAATATAAAAGACCCAAAAATAATGGTTGCACCTGTTGAAGTGAAATATTCATCAGGATCAATGATCACAGATGTTGTATGCCATCCACCAATATCTGGTGTTGCCTCACCAGTTGTACGTGGAGCAAATTTAATATAAAGCATGAGTAATAGAGCAAAAAGTCCGACAAACGGTGCAGTAGATGAAAATGACATATTAAAATAAAGTGCAATCAAAAACGATATAAAATATAAAACGATAATTGATATACTTAATTTTAAGAATTGTTTAAGCCAGTAACTGCGTCGATTGATTGGTTGGTCCCGCAATACCTCTTTCATTTTCTGTGCATCCTTGTATCGGAAATATAATCCGATAGGCCATGCAATTAAGAAGCAAATTAAAGTAAAGGCCAAGCATAGTATAAGTTTTCCTCCGAAAGCTGTTATGAATAATAACATAATTTCCTCCAAATTTAAAAGATTAATATTATTTTATCAAACTTTTAAAATTAAAAATATTGGGAAAATGTATTATCATATAGAAAATATAATCGTTTTATTTAATTCCTTTAATAATTAGATTTCTAAATAATTGAATAGAAGTACTGATCTAACAATTTAAAAAAATTCGTTATGTTTGATTTGATGGTAGAGAATAGAATATAAAAAGCACTTTATGAGGTGAGAAAATGAAAAATATTACAGTATACCATTACGATGCTTTTAGTAAAGAGCCCAATAAAGGAAATCCGGCTGGAGTCGTTTTAGATTGTGATACTTTGACTGATTATGAAATGCAGGATATTGCGAAACAAGTGGGGTTTAATGAAACTTCATTTCTACTAAATTCGAAAGTTGCTGATTATAAAATTCGTTATTTTACACCTGGGCATGAAATGGATTTATGTGGTCACGGGACAATGGCAGTAATATATGCTTTGGTCACAAGAGGGATAATTGAGTTTAAAAGTGAGTTAACGATTGAAACAAAAGCTGGGATTTTGCCAATCAAGATTCACAATTCGAATAATGAGATCTACATAACAATGAAACAAAAAAAACCAGAATTTGTAGAGTTTAAAGGCTCTACTGATAAAGTAGCGTCCTCAATTGGTATTAGTGTAGAAGAAATTGATACAAGTCTACCAATTCTTTATGGAAGTACTGGTGCCTGGAATTTACTTTTACCGATCAAAAAATTATCGTCATTCGAGAAAATGAAACCTAATAATCTACTTTTTCCAAGTATTTTAACAGAAATTCCGAAAGCGTCCATTCATCCGTTTTGCCTAGAAACATTCGATTCAAATGCAGATTTTCATGCTCGTCATTTTTCTTCTGCATTTTCAGGAACGATTGAAGATCCGGTTACAGGCACTGCTTCTGGGATTATGGGAGCTTATTATGCAAAATATATTCATAATGATGTTAGTGATGCAGTTGAATTAGTTGTTGAACAAGGAACAGAAATTCAAAAAGATGGACGTGTAAAAGTAAATGTAAAAAAAGTAAATTCGACTTATGACATAGAAATTACTGGAAATGCTGTTTATGTTAAGGAGATGGAATTTCAAATATAAAATGAAAAGGAGTACAGTATGTTTTTGAGCGATAGGCTATACGGACAATACGATATTGATCAAGTTCTTATTGAATTAATTGATACAAAACCAGTTCAACGGTTAAAAAAAATTCACCAAGCTGGTGCTACCTTTTTAGTCAATCAACATTTTAATGGAACTCGATATGACCATTCAATTGGCGTTATGTTGTTAATAAAAAGGTTAGGGGGTTCGGTCAACGAACAAATAGCAGGTTTATTACATGATGTTTCACACACGGCATTTTCCCATGTAATTGATTTTGTATTTGATAATAGTGAAGAAAATTATCATGAAACAATCTTTGAAAAAGTAATTTTAGATTCAGAGATCCCCTCTATACTTGAAAAATATCATATCGATAGTAAAGAAATTTTTGATCTAGATAAATGGGAAATACTTGAAAAAGAGCTACCGAAGCTCTGTGCAGATCGAATAGATTATACATTAAGAGATATGCATGCCTATTTCGGAACACCTAAAAAAGAAATTGAATCATTTTTAAATTCATTAATTATTGTAAATGGAGAAATCTGTGTAAACTCTATTGAGATGGCTGAGTGGTTTACAGAGCTTTATTATAAGCTTGCGATTGATTATTTTTTAGGTCCAATCAGTATTTATTCATATGATTCACTTGCCATGATTATTAAACTAGCATTACAAAAAGAAATAATTAAGTTAAACGATTTATTATTGAACGATATGCAGTTAATGACATTAATTCAAGAAAGCAATGATAAAGATATTCAAGAATTAATCAATAATTTATACGCAAAAGTTGAGCTCGAAGAAAACGAGCAGGATTATGATATTCATCGAAAGGCTAAAAAAAGGATTATCGATGTGTCTGTGTCTCTAGACGGAAAAAATGTTCAACAATCATCTCTTCTATCAGAAAACATTGCTAAAATAAACAAAATCGCAATTGAAAAGTCTGAAAAAGGAACATTTGTAAAAATTAAAAGATAGTGTAAAAAGAAATTTGACTGTAAATTAACTAGTGCTAGGGGGAATCCTTTTGAAATCACAGCTAGAACTTATGGAAATGCATATTAACGTATTATTTAAACACGATGAATTTGGAAAAATAACACAAATAAATGAACCACCCTATACAAAAGCACCGCGATTTTATATAGGAAGCACCAAAATGGGAAATGTGAAAAGGTTTTTAGATTGTCTTAAAAACGAGGAACTAATTGAAATAGAGAAAGTCTTAGACATGAACTCTAGTATACCCTTAGTAAATATTATGCAGATTTTAAGTAAAATCCATCCGATAGACAGTTTATGGATGGGTCCTGCATATGTATTTCAAACAGTTGAAAAAGCAGTATCAAAAGCAATAAAAATTACCCAGGCAAATAAACAATATTTACTACCAAATTTTCCTTATACTTATGAGGAGCTAGAAAGTAAAGAACCATGCTATGCAATTATTGAAAATAACATAGCTGTGTCGATTTGCTGTAGTGCCAGACAAACAGTAGAAGCTGCTGAAGCAAGCGTATATACACTCGAAGATTTTCGTGGAAAAGAGTATGGATTAATCGTTTCAAATGCATGGGCTGCGGACATCCAAAGCCAAGGACGAACTGCTTTGTATAGTACATCTTGGGATAATTATGCATCTCAAGCTGTTGCGCGAAAATTAAAATTAGTCCAATATGGAACGGATATACATTTTAGTTAACGAAAATTCTCTTAAGGACTATTAAAGGAGTGTTTAAATGCAATACTTTATCGGAATTGCACCTCCAGATGCTTTTATGAAAAAAATTGTAAAGTTCCAACAGCAATGGGAGAATAATAGACTAGTTGAAGGTGTCGAACCACATATTACCGTAAAGGCTCAAGGGGCACTAACCCCTGATATGAAATGGCTAGAAAGGGTAAAAAAGATATGTGAAAACTTTTTATCTTTTAAAGTTAAGATAAGCAATCCAAAATTTTTTGGTGAAGATATATTGTATTTAAGCGTAGAGTCTGATGAATTAATTAAATTGCATGAAATAGTAGTTGAAGCCATTTCACCCCCGCAGGAATTAATTAAAACTTATTTTGAACTTGATGAATATATCCCGCATTTAACGATTGGTCAAACACACTTTGGGTTAACAAATTTAGAGTTAAATGATATGGCAATAAAAGCTATTGAAGAACTAACTCCTTCTGAAACTTTTAAAGTAGAATTCGTTAGAGTTTATGAATCGACAGAAACGGGTAAATACATAAAATTGATAGATATCCCACTAAAGAATATCTAATTAACTAGACTAAAGAAATAGGCAATCAATTAATTAAAATCAATAAGTCGCATTACTGCTTAAACTGAAGTAGTGCTTTTTAATTTAAATATAAGTGTATTCTAACTTGAAAGCTTATATAATTATGAATGACATTTATCAATTTAAATGTCATAACTCTGTTCGAAAGAAGGAGAATAGATGGATCAATATTCAGTTCAACAGGCAAGTTTCCTAATATTAGTAACTTTGACTGGAATTATTAGTTCCGTCATATTACATATCTCTCTTGTATTTGGAATTTTACCAGGATTAATTTTTTTAATCGTATTAAGTTTAAAAAGAGGATATGAAGTTAGAAATATTATGAAGTTAAGCTATCAAGGAATGGGAAAAGTTAAAATTGTACTCTTTATCTTATTTTTAATTAGCTTCTTACTTCCATCATGGTATTTATCAGGAACGATCACATCAATGGTTTCGATTACTTTACAGGCAATTAATCCACATCATTTTTTTGTATTTTGTTTTCTAACGACGATGATTTTTTCAATGATTTTGGGTTCGTCGATTGGAACATTAAGTGCATTAGGGGTTCCTCTTATTAGTAGTGCTATACTACTACATATACCGGTGGAAATATCGGCGGGAGCAGTTATTTCGGGAGCATTTGTCGGTGATCGAACTTCACCTTTTTCAAGTGCGCATCAACTTTTAGCTAACATTCTTGAAACAACTGTCAAAAAACAAGGTAAAGCGATGCTTTTTACATCAATTACTGCTGTAGTCGTAACAATCTTATTTTTTAGCGTAATGGATTTACAGTTTGCGAAAGGAATTACCCAGGCACATCATGAAATCGTGAGCACTAAGGATATTTCGTTTATTCAATTTATCCCACCGATTTTATTAGTTGTACTTGTTTTATTTCGAATCAATATTATTTATTCTTATGTCATTAGTATTTTATCTGGAAGTTTAATAGCATTGTTTAATGGAATTTCTTTTAGTAAAATTGTCAATTCTTTTTGGAACGGAATTAATGGACTTGGTGGAGGGCTAAGTCATATGTATAGCTTATTATTGTTTATTGCAATAGCAGGAATTTATAATGCGTTATTGGAGGAGCTTAATATTATTCAGCCTATGTTAGATAAATGGCTTCAAACCTCAACTTCAATGCTATCCGATTCTTTAAAAACAATTGGTGCTACAGCTGTAATATGTGTAATAGCAGGAAACCAAACGATGCCGATCATTTTAACAGGGCGCTCTTTTTTGTCGCATTGGTCAACTAAATATAACAAAGAAGAATTGGCTCGATTAATGGCAGATACAACTTTATTATTTCCAGCGATGATCCCTTGGAATGTACTTGCAATCATGAGCAGTACAGTCATTAATATGAAAATACATGAGTATTTACCTTATGCAATATTCCTATGGCTACTTCCGTGCTTAACGATTTTCATCAATATGTTTAAAAAAGTTAAGTCATATGAAACGAAGTATGAGGTTAGTTCTTAATTAGGAAAAATTATAATTCAAGAGAAATGAACATAGAAAAAGAGATAAGTAGCTACTATGCTATTTATCTCTTTTTTATTTTATACAACACTAGCAGACTGTATTTCCTTTAATTGTCTAACAGTAATACTATATTTTGTACGAATAGCTTCTAATTCCATAATAGCTACATCAATGTATTCAGGATCCGCATAAATAAAATTAATTTCTTTTAGCTCTAAAAGTTTTTGTAAACTTCTTAACTCATTATGTAAAAGTTGTGATGGCGTTTCATCAATTAATTGATTTTTAGTAAAACGTTGAAAGAATGATTTAAAATTGACAGTTTTTCTACTAGTTTGTTCTTGACCCATTATTAATTTTGACATTCAGTAATCCTCCCTAAATAAGAAAATAATCTACTATTTGAAGATATAGGCTTGTCCAACTTAATAAACTTGATAGAAACTTAAGAATTGGTTGTTCTAAATCTTATTACAGTGTTAGTAAGAATATTCATGTAAATTTAAAAAAAAATAATTTTTACTACTAAAGTTGATTCTCCAGAAAAAGATGGTTTAAAACTTGAACGATTTAGAAAAGCTTTAAGTGTATTTACAATTTAACGTTTTGCATCATTCTGTTACACTAAAGGAACATAAAGGTTTTTCTTTATGCAAAATGAATTTGAAATAAGTGAGGTCAAGATTTATGGAAAAGATTGAAGTAGGCGAAATTCTTACACTTAGCTATGATGAAGGAGACGAGCAAGATTACGAAGTACTAGGCTCAATTACGATTGAAGGTCATGAATACATAGCAGTAGGTTTACTAGAAGAAGTAGAAAAAGAAAGTGAAGATGATATTGACGTTTTCTTCTTAAGAGTCGAAGAAGATGGCGAGTTTTATGATATAGAAACAGAAGAAGAGTTTGAAAAAGTTTCAGCTGCTTTTGATGAAGTATTAAGATAATTAAATTAGAAAATGTAGGATTAAAGAATAGGAATACGGGCAAGGGTATAGGAAGTATTTCTTAATTTTAATGAAAGAAGAACACTTGTAGATAATACAAAGTGTTCTTTTTTGTATGATTATGTAGATATATGTAGTTTTTATTAAAATTTTGGAGTACAAACTATCAAATTTTCGGTATACTACTAAGTAGCAATTATTTAGGAGGAAGCTTATGAAATTTTCACTTAGAAATTACGCTTTCCCTTTGATTTTACTAAGTAGTATCATCATTGGTTCAGTCATCGGTTATAATTTTGAAAGCGTAGGAGTTGCCCTAAAGCCAATAGGGGATTTCTTTTTAAACTTATTATTCGTGGTAGTTGTACCGCTTGTATTTTTCTCTGTTGCTTCAAGTTTTGCAAATGGCGGAGGAGAAAAATTCGGTAAGATTATTCGAAACATGTCAGGTGTATTCTTATTTACAGGTATTATTGCAGCAATTATAATGCTTGTTGTTATGAAAGTTTATCCACCTGCACAGGGCGTTCATATTCCAATTATTAAACCAGATGCAGCTGAAAAAGTATCAGTGGCAGAACAAATTGTTAACACATTTACTGTTAATGATTTCTCTGGATTGTTTTCAAGAAGTAATATGTTGGCGATCATCGTATTTGCTGTATTAGTTGGATTAGCAACGAATAAAGCTGGCGATAAAGCAGATATCGTCAAAAAATTATTATCAAGTAGTAATGTAGTGATTATGAATATGGTTAACTATATTATGTATCTTGCACCTGTAGGACTTGGAGCATATTTTGCATATCTTGTTCCAACTTACGGTAAGCATTTAATTGGTTCATATGGCCGAGTTTTTATTTTATACTATGTAACTGCAATTCTATTTTATTTTATCGTTTATAGTATTATTGCTTATATGGCCGGTGGTAGTTATGGTTTTAAAATTTATTGGAAAAACGTATTACCTTCAACGTTAACCTCTTTAGGTACTTGTAGTAGTGCGGCAACTATTCCAACAAATTTTGAATCAGCTGAAAAAATGGGCGTATCTAAAAATATTAGAGAGACAGTTATTCCTTTAGCTAGCGCATTACACAAAGATGGATCTGTTTTGGGTGGAGTAGTAAAAATTGCCTTTGCCTTTGGTGTATTTGGAATGAATTTCTCAGGTTTGAATATTTATCTTGTAACAATTGGTATTGCTTTACTAGTAGGTATGGTAATGGGGGCAATTCCAAATGGTGGAATGATTGGTGAAATGTTGATTCTTTCTCTGTTTGGATTACCGGTAGAATCATTACCAATCCTTGCAGCAATTAGTACGATAATTGACCCACCTGCAACAATGTTAAATGCAACAGGCGATCTATCTGTAAGTATGCTAGTTGAGAGATTGACTAATGGTAAAAAAGCCGCGTAAAAATGAAGACTGGGAATCTCCCAGTCTTTTATATTTGTAATAGTATTTTTTGTTTTTAAGTTTCAGTCATAATGCCGCCATTTACATGTAGTACTTGGCCTGTTACAAAAGAAGAGTCATCAGAAGCAAGATAAATATAGGTTGGGGCAAGTTCGAATGGTTGACCGGCTCGTTTCATAGCAGTATCTAAACCAAATGTTTTTACATACTCTGCAGAGTAGCTTGAAACGATTAGCGGAGTCCAGATAGGTCCAGGGGCAACTGCATTTACACGGATTCCTTTTTTAGCTAGTTGAAGTGATAGAGAGCGAGTAAACGAAACAATTGCGCCTTTTGTAGACGAATAATCGATGAGTAATGGAGCACCGGCATAAGCTGTAACAGAGGCTGTAGAAATGATTGAACTACCTTCTTTTAAATAGGGTAGAGCAGCTTTTGTTAAGTAAAACATTGGAAAAATATTCGTTTGATAAGTAAGTCCTATTTGCTCATTCGAAATATTTTCGATACTTTCTTGAGGAAATTGGACACCTTGATTCATAATAAGAATGTCTAATCTACCATAAGATTCAATGGTTTTCTTTATGACATTATTACAAAAATCGGGATTTCTGAGATCACCTTCGATTAATAAACAATTTTTCCCATAATTTTCGACCATCTTTTTCGTCGCTTCAGCATCTTCTCGTTCGTATAAGTAGGCAATAACTATGCTAGCTCCTTCTTTTGCAAATCCAATCGCAACAGCACGACCAATGCCACTATCGCCACCTGTAATAATAGCCACTTTTCCTGTCAACTTACCGCTGCCTTTATATTCAGGATTATCTGATATTGGTACAGGATTCATTAAATATTCCAATCCAGGCTGCATATCCTGATGTTGAGGTGGAAAAGTATTTGGAACTTGTTCACATTTTTCTTCGTAACTATAGTAAGGATAATTTGGAATCAAGTAACATCCCCCCTATACTTATTTAGTCAAAGCAAGATATTCGCTTAAGACAATATTTATGCAAGTCAGAAACATAGCAAACCATAAAAAAAGAACACATAGCTTAATATGCGTTCTTTTTTCTAAAGATTATTTTAAGTTTTCAGGGTTTAATCCTTTTAATTCTTCGATTACGAAAAGACCATCTTTGCGGATTAATACGTCATCGAAATAGATTTCTCCTCCGCCATATTCAGGGCGTTGGATACAAACCATATCCCAGTGGATATTTGAGTTGTTACCGTTGTATGCTTCATCATAAGCTTGACCAGGTGTAAAGTGGAAGCTTCCATCGATTTTTTCATCGAATAAGATGTCTCCCATTGGGTGTAAGATGTATGGATTTACACCAATTGCGAATTCACCGATAAAGCGTGCACCTTCATCTGTATCAAAGATTTTGTTGATACGCTCAGTGTCATTAGCAGTTGCTTCTACAATTTTACCATCTTTGAATTTAAGTTGAACATTTTCAAAAGTAAATCCATTGTTAGGAGATGGAGTGTTGTAAGAAAGTGTACCATTTACTGAATTTCGAACAGGTGCCGTAAATACTTCACCATCAGGAATATTCATTTCACCAGCACATTTAATAGCTGGGATATCTTTAATTGAGAATGTAAGATCAGTTCCAGGACCTTTAATTTGAACTTTATCTGTACGGTTCATTAATTCAACAAGAGCATCCATTGCTTTGTCCATTTTACCGTAATCTAAATTACATACATCAAAATAGAAATCTTCAAATGCTTCAGTGCTCATTTTTGCTGATTGAGCCATTGAATCAGTTGGGTAACGTAGTACAACCCATTTAGTTTTTGGAACACGAATTGCTCTATGTACTTTTTGACCTACTGTTTTACCATGGATTTTAGTTTTTTCGTCTGGTACATCAGAAAGTTCATTAATATTAACACCCGAACGTAAACCGATATAAGCGTCCATATCTTTCATAACATTTGCTTCGTATTCTGCTACTTTATTAAAGTGTTCTTCAGTAGCACCCATTAATAATGCACGATCTACTTTATGATCCTTGATTGATACGAAAGGAAAACCACCAGCAGCGTATGCTTCTTTAACTAAAGCTGTAACTAATTCAGTTTCTAGCTTAAAGTTTTCAATTAAGATTTTTTCTCCTGGTTGTAATTTTACTGAGTAATTGATTAAGTTTTTAGCTAATTTTGAAATACGTGGATCTTTCATTGAAAATTCCCTCCAATAATTATAACTATATACCTATTGTAAACTATTTAGTCAGTTTTGTTTACTAAAGTATTCTTTTTTTACTAAAGAATTCGAAAACTTGTTTTACGACAAGTTTAGTGTTTGGTAAAATTTGTAGTATAATACGAAATAAGTGATTAAATTTGTGGAAGGCTATGAAGGAAAGGGGTTTTTTCGAATGGATTTAATTTCTATTAGTGCATTAATTGCAGCAGTTGCATTTGTGATCTTAGTTGTATTTATTAGTCGTACTTTATTCCGACTAGAAAGGGTATTTAGAGGTGTAGAGTCTACTATTGCTGAAACACAAAAAGATTTACACAATGTTTGTGTCGAAGCCGTTCAATTAGTACATACTTCGAATCATTTAGCAAATGAGGCTAAAATTTTTGTGAATAATTCGAATGAACTTACGAAAGATATGCGTGAACGAGCAAAATCCCTTGATGTATTAGCTAAATCAGTCGAAGAAGTTGGAGTTACAATCTCAGAAATGAATGAAAAAGTACGAGATACTGCTAATAATGTATCGAATACTGTAAAAGTTAGTACTGAAAAAATGTCCCAATTGGTAAATTGGGGAAATACAGCAATGGATTTATGGGAAAAGTACAAAACGAAGCGTGAGGGAAAAAAGAGAAATGGTAAATCGAATAGCAACGATTCAACAATTTGATGAACTAATTAACACCGAAGAGAAATTTGTGTTTTTAAAGCATAGTACAACATGCCCAATTAGTCATGCAGCTTATACTGAATTTTTAGCATTTGCATCCGCATATGAGAATGTACCATTATATTTTTTACAAGTTCAAGATGACAGAGAATTGTCTAACTATATTGCTGAGAAAACGGCAATAAAACATGAATCTCCTCAATTATTTATTTTTGAAAATGGGGAAACTGTTTATAATACTTCACATTTTTCAATTAAGAAAGATTCAATCGAAAATGCTTTACTCAAAAAATAATCATTTATTTTTTTATAAAAAGAACTCCGACTTGTAATTGGGGTTCTTTTTGTTTTGTTCTTTGTTAAGAATAAGTTTGGCTAACCTTGAGGTCTTAGTGCAATGTGAATGTAATGGATCATCTATTAAATTATTTAGTAAAATTTTCATGTTAGTAAATTCATTCTGTATTATTCCTTTTGAATTACAAAAAATTTCAAGTAAAGTTTTACTTGATTAATAGTTTAATTTTAAAGTCATTTAGTAATTTTCTAATTAAAAAATTTAATTTGAATATAGAAAAAGAAAAAAATACTGATGAAATCAATAACTTAAAAGTAAGTTAAAATTTTTAGTAAAAACTTTAGTAAAATATATTGACTGTAAATTAAGAATATACTATCCTTACTTTGAAGGCGCTTTCAGATTGTGCTAATAATAGGAAGGAGAAACAAAATGAAAATCTCAAAGATATTTGCTTTAGTGGTTTCAGTATTTTTAGTACTTGCTGGTTGCTCTGGCGGTAAATCTACTAATTCAGATGCAAACACAAATGGTGATGGTAAAGTAAAGATTTCCTTTATTAATGGTTTTACTGGTGGAGATGGTGTTTACATGAAAAAAATTACTGACGCCTTCAACGCCTCTCAAGATAAGTATGTTGTTACAGAGTTACAAGAAAAAGATCATTATACTAAATTTAAATCAGGAGATTATGACCTTGTTGTAATCCACGGTAATAACCTTAAAACATATAAAGAAGATGGATTAATTCAAGATATAAAGCCGGTGCTTGATAAAGCTGGAATAAAAGAAACTGATTTCCATAAAGCCGGGATGGATATTGTAAACATAGATGGTAAAATGATGGCTGCGCCGCTGGATATTCATCCGTTAACAATGTTCTACAATAAAGAGTTCGTAAAAGAAGCTCCAAAAACATATCAAGATTTACTTAAAATAAATACAACACTTCAAGCTGAGAATAAAGATCTTTATGCTCTTGGGGTTCCTTCAAGTGGATTAGTAGAATTCTACATGTTTATGATTGCCGTTCAAAATGGTATTGATTTAAAAGAAGGTAATCAATTAAATTTTGCGCAACCTAAATTTGCGGATGCATTAATGAAGTTTCATGATATGGTTTGGAAGGATAAAGTGTCTCCATCAGGATTAGGATTAGACGGTGAATTCCAAACTTTCATGAAAGAAGCAAAGAATGGAAAAGCTTATCAAACTGCTGTAGCACTTACGGGCCCTTGGTTCTATGGTGCAGCTAAAGAAAAGTATGGAGAAAATTTAGGGGTGGCACCAATTCCTCAAATTGGCAGTAAACTAGCTGCTTATGGTAATGCACACACAATTGCTCTATCTTCAAAAGTAAAAGATCAAAAAGTTTTAAATGGGATATCTGAATATTTAAAATTTATGTTCACTCCTGAAAACTTAATTCATTGGGCTGAAGGTGGTCAAGCTCCTGTGCATCTTGCTACTCTAGAAAAAATTAAAGCTGAACCAGATAAGTACCAAATCGCTTACCAAAACTCTCAACAATTTGCTAACTTTGTCAGCCCTCCAGCAGTTTATCAATATGGTGAACAAATGAGATATATGAATGAAACCGTATTTGGAAAACTAGTAAAAACTAAGAATTTTACAAAGGCTGATTTAATGAAAGAATTAAAAAAAGCAACAAAAATGGCTAAACAAATCGCAGATACAGCACCACAAAAGTAAAAATGTGCGAAGAATGACTCTGTATAAAAACGGAGTCATTCTTTCTAATAATCTATTAAAATTAATGTAAGAGTTTTCTTTGATAAAGTATTAAATAACTAAATGAAATTAGTGAATATTTAAGGTTCACATAGGAGGTCACAATATGTATAAAGGAGCATCCTATAAAGTTTGGTCATTGCTTATGGTATCCCCTTTTGTCATTTTATTTTTACTATTTTGGGTGATTCCGTTGGTTTTAGGAGTTTGGATAAGCTTCCATAATTGGAATATTTCCTCAGGGAACTTGGGGTTTAATGGCCTAGAAAACTATAAAGCTATTCTTACACCGGACACAATTTATAATGAATTATTTATAAAAGGGTTAAAAAACACTCTTTATTTTGTAGTTCTAAGTGTTCCGCCACTAGTTATAATTAGTTTAGGACTTGCGCTTATTATTGATAAACTCCCCAAAAAATTTAAAGGCATTTACCGCACAATCTTTTTTATTTCATACTCTGTTTCAGTTACAGCAGTATCATCAATATTTCTTTGGTTGCTGAATAGTAACGGAGGTTATGTAAATAATGTACTTTTGTCTATTGGAGTCATAAGGGAGCCAATCAATTGGTTAGGTGATCAACCATTTGCGTGGATTGGCGTATTAATTGCTACAATTTGGTGGACAATTGGGTTTAATATGATGTTATTTATTAATGCATTAGATGAAGTCGATCCTTCATTATATGAGGCTGCAGATTTAGATGGTGCGGGCAATTGGGCGAAATTCCTCTATATTACTTTACCGCAAATAAAAAATGTTGCTTTCTTTATTCTAATCATGACTGTGATTGCTTCCTTTAATCTTTATGGACAAACAAAGTTAATTACTGCCGGTGGTCCTGAACAATCAACAAATACACTCATAATGAATATTCAAACGTCGGTATTCGGTATGAACCAACTTGGAATTGGTTCATCAATGGCAATTCTCATGGGACTAATTATGATGTTAATTACTGGGATTCAATATTGGGTTTCTTATCGAAAGAAAGATTGAAAAGGAAGTGATAAAAATGAGTAAAACTACAAAGAAAGCACTCCCAATTCTAATTTTAGCTACTATAATAGCTATTTTATTTCTCTTGCCATTAATATGGATGGTTTTTACATCTTTTAAAACGTTAAGTGAATCAATGTCAAGTTCGAGTATTTTACCTACGAAGTGGACAATTGAAAATTATACAAGTATTTTTAGCTCGGTATCAGATACGCCAATTTTAAAGTGGTTGTTTAATACAGCTTTTATTACAATAATTGGCACAATTTTAGTAGTATTCGTGGATATTTTAGCGGCATATGCATTAGCAAGATTGAATGTTCCAGGTAAAAAATTTATTATGGGGATGATATTTTTTTCGCTAGCAGTTCCTGGGATTGTTACTCTTTTCCCTGCGTTTTATCTGTTTAAGTCTTTAAATCTATTAAACTCCTTTATTCCTTTGATTCTTCCGTATTCTGCAAGTACAATGGGAGTGTTTTTAATATATAATTTTCTAATTTCATTTCCAAAAGACTTAGAAGAAGCAGCTCATATTGATGGAGCAACGCGATGGCAAATTCTTTTTCATGTAATATTTCCTGCGATTAAACCTGTAGCGATGACGTTAAGTGTAATTACGTTCTTAGCAATATACAATGATTTCCTTTGGCCTTCTTTAGTAACGGATTCAAATGAAATGAAAACTATTACACTAGGAGTAGCAACACTAATTCAAGGATCAAATTTTGTTAATCCTGCCAAAATGATGGCATCAACTGTAATCGCTACAATCCCTGGGATTATTGTTTTCTTAATAGCAAATAAATACATTGTAAAAAGCGTTACTAACACTGGTATTAAATAAAATAATTAGTTATGTAGTAGTAGTTTAATATTAAGAATAGGAGAAGAATATGAACCCAGGATTTCGAACAATTAGAAAATATAAAACAGATATGATTCATATGAGAGATCCTTTTATCTTTACATATCCTAAAGAACAAAAGTATTATCTATATGGTACAACTTTTGCAGATGGATGTGGTGATAAAGATCCAGTTTTTGAAGTATTTGTTAGTGATGATCTAGAAGAATGGGAAGGTCCATATGTGGCATTTGATCCACCAAAGGGTTTTTGGGGAGTTAGACATTACTGGGCTCCTGAAGTCTTCGAAATAGATGGTCTATTTTATATGTTTGCATCGTTTAAAGGTGGGATTGGTGAGCATCGTGGAACTGGTATTTTAGTAGCAGAACACCCTGCAGGTCCTTATATTCCTCATAGTGAAGGGGCTATTACTCCTAAAGACTGGGAATGCTTAGATGGAACGTTTTATGAAGATAATAAAGGTGTACGTTGGATGGTTTTTTGTCACGAATGGACTCAATTATATGAAGGTAGAATAAAAGCAGTGAGGTTGTCGGAGGATTTAAAAAAATCCGTAGGTGAGCCAATTGAAATATTAAATGCTGCAGATATGCCGTGGATTCGTCATTTTAGCGATTCAAGAATTGAGAAAAAGGGTTATTTAACTGACGCACCATTTATGTATAAAGCTAAAAATGGAGAACTAATAATGATGTGGTCAAGTTATTCTATTCCTAACTATGGAGATGTTGGGATGGGAGGGTATACTGTAGCGATTGCAAGATCAAAAAATGATGAGATAACTGGTGAATGGGAACATGACTTTAAATTACTTCTAGATCGAAATGCAGGTCATTCTAGTCTTTTTCGTGATCTGCAAGACCAGTTATATATTTGCACACATTATCCTGATACTCCTCACGGTAGTGAAAGACCTTTGTTTATAAAAATTGTAGAAACAGTAGATGGAATAATGATCGAAGATAAATAAAAAATTGGGAGAATTTCGTTCTAAGAGATATATTTAAATATGAGAGGAAAATGATTCCTTTCAATTAGAAAAAAAGGGGTATACTATGGCAACCATTAAAGATATTGCTGACCGTATAGGTGTCTCTATTGCTACAGTTTCAAGAGTACTTAATTATGATACGACATTATCTGTAAGTGACGAAACAAAACAAAGAGTATTTGAAGTAGCTGAAGAGCTTTCCTATAGAAAGAAAAATGGAAGACGTCCTACGTCCTATAAAATTGCAATTGTACACTGGTACACTGAGAAAGAAGAGTTAGATGATATGTATTATATGTCAATCCGACATGGTGTGGAAAAACAGTGTGAAGAGCAAAACATACAAACAATAAAGATGTATATGGATGCACAAAATAGTAATGAAGAATTTCATGGGATTATAGCAATAGGCAAATTTAGTACGAAGCAAGCAGAAGAGTTAAGTAAACGAACGGAAAACATTGTATTTGTAGATTCTTCACCTGATGATGATCGATTTGACTCTGTCGTTAGTAATTTTACTAAGGCGACAGAAAATGCTCTTCAATATTTTATTGATCATGGTCATACTAATATTGGGTATATTGGTGGAAAAGAGACATACAAGGATCAGACTTCTGATATTGATGATCCACGAAAAGTTAGTTTTGAGAGATTTCTATCAGAAAAAGGACTGTATAACGATTCCTCAGTCTATATTGGAACATTCTCCGTAAATGATGGATATAAACTTATGAAGCAGGCAATACGTAAACAAAAAGATAATTTACCTACAGCGTTCTTTGTTGGTAATGACCCACTTGCAATTGGGGCCTTAAAGGCTCTTAATGAGGAAAATATTAAAGTACCCGATAGAGTAAGTATTATTGGAGTAAATGATATTAGCGTTTCTAAATATGTACATCCTCCTTTAAGTACAGTTAAAGTTTTTACTGAAATTATGGGAGCCACTGCTGTTGATTTATTATTAGAAAAATTGGCAGATCGACAAGTCACAAAGAAGGTTAGTATTTCTACTAAATTAGTGATTAGAGAAAGTAGTAATTAGTTAAAAACACATGATTAAGGCACTTTTAGCCAAGAGTCATGTGTTTTTTTATTTTTTTACAGAAACACATTAAAAATAAGTTGATTTTTTTAGTTAAATTTTTAGTAAAAACATTGACTGTTTTTTACTTTTTTAATAAAATTAGTTAAAAGCGCTTTCAATGGTATGTACTTAGAAAAATATATTTTTACTAAATAATGAGGAGAGATTGTATATGACTCATCGCCATGAATATCCAAGACCACAGTTAGTTCGTAAACAATGGCTTAACTTAAATGGAAAGTGGAGCTTTACATTTGATGATGATAATGTAGGTTCTAAACAGAAATGGTATAAAAATAATTGGAATTTTGATAAAGAGATTGAAGTACCATTTGCATTTCAAACGAAACTTAGTGGAATAAACGACAGTACTTTCCATGATGTTGTTTGGTATAAGAGAGACTTTGAAGTACCTGAAAACTGGAGTGGTAAAAGTGTCATTTTACATTTTGGTGCTGTAGATTATCGTGCCTGGGTTTACGTAAATGAACAATTCGTTGGGCTCCATGAGGGTGGGAATACTGCATTCAAATTCGATATTACAAATTATTTAACAAATGGTAAACAAACAGTAGTTGTTAAAGTAGAGGATCCTTCAACAGATGAAACGATTCCACGGGGAAAACAATATTGGATAGAGAAATCTGATAGCATTTGGTACACACGTACAACAGGGATTTGGCAAACGGTTTGGCTTGAAACGTTAAATCCTACTCATATTTCGAAATTACGATTTACACCAGATATAGATAAAGGTGAGATAGGTGTTGAATTTGAGCTTGAAGGTAATTTTTTAGATAAAGTAGTTCAGTTTGAGGTTGAATTTAAAGGTCAAAGAGTACTTAAAGATAAGATAATAATTCATGAAAAGTATAATAGAAGATCCTTTAACCTATATAATCAAAGAATTTTTCGTACAAGTTTTCACCATGATGGGTGGAACTGGACACCTGAAAATCCTAACTTATTTGATGTGAAAATTACATTATTCGAAGGGGATAATCAGCTAGACGAAATCAAATCCTATTTTGGAATGAGAAAAATTCATATCGAAAACAAAATGATTTATTTAAATAATCGTCCTTATTATCAAAAATTAGTTTTAGACCAAGGTTACTGGCCAGATGGGTTATTGACTGCTCCAACTGATGAAGATTTAAAAAAGGATATTATTTTTTCGAAGGAAATGGGATTTAATGGTTGTCGTAAGCATCAAAAGGTAGAAGATCCGAGGTTTTTATATTGGGCAGATAAACTAGGGTTTCTAGTTTGGGGAGAATGCGCTGCAAGTCCATCTTATAGTGAGGATGCTGCAGCGCGGTTAATGAAGGAATGGGTTGAAATTGTTGAAAGAGACTATAATCACCCATCAATAGTTGCTTGGGTACCGCTCAATGAAAGCTGGGGTATTCCTAATGTAAGAGATAACCGACAGCAGCAACATCATTCACAGGCAATGTATCATTTAATACATTCGATTGATCCAACTAGACTTGTTATTTCAAACGATGGCTGGGAATTAACAAAATCAGATATAGTAGCAGTTCATAATTATAATCATGGAAATAAAGATGAAGGTTTGAAATACGATGGTTTTATAGAGGAACTAGCTACGGAAGATGCTATTCTTTCCTCAATGCCAGCAAGAAGATCGATTTTTGCAAATGGTTTCAAGTATGAAGGTCAGCCAATATTATTAACAGAATTTGGAGGGATTGGCTACAAAGTCGGGGACGATACAGGATGGGGATACACATCAGTAGCAAATGAAGATGATTTTATTAATGATTATTCAAGAATTATGCAAGCAGTATATAGTTCTAAAATTCTACATGGGTATTGCTACACACAATTAACAGATGTTGAACAAGAGATTAATGGATTACTAACTTATAACCGTGAACCAAAATGCGATTTAAAAGAAATTAAGAAGATTAATGATATGTGGCATTCAGTAATAGTTAAGTAATTGATTTTTTACTGATATTTATAAAGGGATTATATTCAATAGAAAATTGGAAGTACTTTTGGAGGAATTTGTATGGATTTATCACCTTTAAGAAAAAAATTCTCTGATATATTTGCTATACCTCATAATCGCTATTTCTTTGCCCCTGGTCGAATAAATTTAATTGGAGAGCACACAGATTATAATGGTGGAAATGTGTTTCCATGTGCCATTACATTTGGGACTTATGGATTGGCAAGAAAAAGAGATAATGACTTGATAAGGCTATATTCAATGAACTTTCCAGAAAGCGGGGTTATTGAATTCAGCCTCCAGGATTTAGATTACAATGAAGAACACACTTGGGCGAACTATCCAAAAGGAATAATTAAGTTCCTTTTGGAGGAAAACTACCAGATTAATTCTGGTGTTGACATTTTATATTACGGTAACATTCCCAGTGGAGCAGGATTGTCTTCATCTGCATCAATTGAACTAGTAACGGGTGTAATTATAGATTCTTTGTTTGAACTAAATGTTGATCGTTTGAAATTGGTGAAAATAGGTAAAAAGGTTGAAAATGAATTCATAGGTGTAAATAGTGGAATCATGGATCAATTTGCAATTGGAATGGGCTCAGCAGGTTGTGGAATATTACTAGATTGTCAAACACTAAAATATGAGTATGCACCCATTCATTTAGAAAACCATCATCTTATTATTATGAATACGAATAAAAGGCGAGAATTAGTAAGCTCTAAGTATAATGAGCGTAGAGATGAGTGTCAACAGGCACTCGCTTATATACAAAAACTTATAAAGATTGAATCATTAGGACAATTGACAGAACAAGAGTTTGAAATGGTTAAATATATGATAAAGAATGAAACAGTAAGAAAAAGAGCAAAACATGTTGTTTATGAAAATCATCGAACATTAAAAGCTTTAAAAGAATTAAAGAATAATAATTTAAGAGAATTTGGGGAGCTAATGAACCTATCACATATATCATTGCGTGATGATTATGAAGTTACAGGGCTGGAGCTTGATACGCTTGTAGAAGTTGCTTGGCAACAACCAGGTGTAATTGGTGCTAGGATGACAGGAGCAGGTTTTGGTGGTTGTGCAATTGCGATTGTAGAGAAAGAACGTACTCAGGTGTTTATTGAAAATGTTGGCAAGGTTTACAAAGAGAAAATAGGATATGAAACAAATTTTTATATCGCCGGTATTGGTGATGGTGCAAAGGAAATTACAATGGAGGTCTTACAATGAGTATTCTAGTTCTTGGTGGCGCTGGATATATTGGCTCCCACGCTGTGTATCAGTTAATTGATCAAAAATATGATGTTGTTGTTGTTGATAATCTTCAGACAGGTCACCGAAAAGCAATACATCCAAATGCTAAATTCTATCATGGAGATATTCGTGATAAATGTTTTTTACAGAAAGTATTTGAAAATGAGAAAATAGAAGGTGTTTTACATTTCGCTGCTAGCTCTTTAGTAGGGGAATCTATGATTCATCCAATAAAATATTTTAATAATAATGTTTATGGAACTCAAGTATTACTTGAAGTCATGGTCGAGTACGGTGTGAAAAATATTGTGTTCTCTTCAACAGCAGCAACGTATGGTGAACAAGAAGTTATGCCAATTACTGAAGAAATGAATACTGTTCCCACAAATGCTTATGGAGAAACAAAGTTAATGATGGAGAAACTTATGAAATGGTGTGATATTGCCCATGACATTAAATTTGTTTCTCTAAGATATTTTAATGTTGCTGGTGCTCGATTAACTGGAGAGATTGGTGAAGATCATAATCCAGAAACCCATCTAATTCCATTAGTACTTCAAGTGGCATCAAATCATCGCGAATTTATTTCAATTTTTGGTGATGATTATGACACAAATGATGGCACTTGTATCCGGGATTATATACATGTTGAAGATTTAATTGATGCACATATTCTTTCGTTACGATATTTGCAAAATGGTGGAGCAAGCAATATTTTCAACCTTGGAAGTAGTCAAGGCTACTCTGTAATAGAAATTATTGAGTCTGCAAGAGAAGTTACTGGGCATGAAATCCCAACTAAGATAGTTGAACGAAGAGCGGGTGATCCTAGTAAGTTAATTGCATCTTCTACGAAAGCAATTGAAGTATTAGGTTGGCAACCCAAACATGCTTCCATCAAGCAAATCATTCAAGATGCTTGGAACTGGCATAAGTCAAATCTCGATGGATACAATGACTAGGAGTGATTAAATATGAATATCTATGCTTTAATCCAAGGACTTCTGCAAAAAGTTATTTCATTAGATTTGATTGA
The DNA here is from genome assembly GCF_036421055.1 of Gottfriedia acidiceleris. Classification (GTDB taxonomy): domain Bacteria; phylum Bacillota; class Bacilli; order Bacillales; family Bacillaceae_G; genus Gottfriedia; species Gottfriedia acidiceleris_C. The sequence goes on from NZ_JAZGQS010000002.1 coordinate 22,711, forward strand.
TTCAGAAGATGAGATTTACTCCCGAAATAAAATCATGAGTCTATTATCTTTGGAAGCATTTCCTAAACAAGTACTATTTAATAGTAATAAGGATATTCCTGAACTTCTAGAAGAAATTACTGACTATGCAATAAAAGAGGGGCGTATTAAGAACCAGTCTGTTGAAATAGAGATTTTTTTAAGTGAATTGATGGATATATTTTTACCAAGACCTTCAGACTTGAATGACAGGTTTTATCGGAAATTTCAAAATGATCCAAAATTAGCTACTAATTATTTTTATAAAATTAGCCAAAATAGTAATTATATTAAAACGAAAGATATCTCAAAAAATATTAGCTATAAAGTCAATACTAATTATGGAGAATTAGATATCACGATAAACTTATCTAAGCCAGAGAAAGACCCAAAGCAAATTGCTTTGGAACGTAAAATGAAATCAGAAACTTCTACTTACCCAAATTGTCTTTTATGTATCGAAAACGAAGGATATATCGGAAGAGTTGGGCATCCTGCACGTTCAAACCATCGAATGATACGCATACATGTAAACGACGAGAAATGGTTATTACAATACTCACCGTATGTTTATTACAATGAACATTGCATCCTTTTATCGAATACTCACCGTGAGATGAAAATAGATCGTGAAACTTTTACTAGATTACTAGATTTCATAGAAAAGTTTCCTCATTATTTTATTGGGTCTAATGCTGATTTACCAATCGTAGGAGGATCTATTCTCTCACATGATCATTATCAAGGTGGAAATTATGAATTTGCAATGGCAAAAGCAGTAAATGAATTTGAATTTAAGATGAATGATTTTCCGTTAATATCTGCCTCGATCCTTAAATGGCCAGTCTCAGTCATACGTCTTAGAGGAGGTAATAAAAGCGACCTTATAAATGCATCAGAGTATATTTTAGATAAGTGGAAGAATTATAGTGATCATGAAGTTAATATCGTGGCGTATACCGGTGAAGTTCGTCATAATACAATTACACCGATTGCTCGTATTAAAAGTAATAATGAATTTGAAATCGACCTAGTTTTACGAAATAACAGAACAAATGAAGAGCATCCAATGGGAATCTTTCACCCCCATGAGGATGTTCACCATATTAAGAAAGAGAATATCGGTTTAATAGAAGTGATGGGTTTAGCTGTCCTCCCCGCAAGGCTAGATCAAGAAATTACTGAAATCGAAAAATATCTACTTGGACAAGCAAATGAAATAGAGGCATACCACATAGCTTGGGCAGAGGATATGAAAAAACGTTACGTAGGAAAAATTTCAACTCAAACCGTGTCTGAAATAGTTCGAAATGAGATAGGTAGGAAATTTCTAAGAGCACTAGAAGATGCAGGAGTATATAAGTGGGATGAAAAAGGAATAAAAGCATTCCATCGGTTTATTGAAATATTATGATAAATAGGAGTTAAAATCATGAAAGGGTTTAAGGAGAAGTTTGGTGAGATAGATGGGCAAATAATTTCGGCATATACAATGATAAATTCTCATGGAATGGAAGTAACCTGTCTAGATTACGGATGCATAATTAACAAAATCATCGTTCCTGATAAATATGGAAAGTTTGAAAATGTAGTTCTTGGATTTGATTCGATTAATGAATATGTTGAGCTGTCCCCTTATTTTGGAGCAGTAATTGGCCGAATAGCGGGAAGGATTAATAAAGCTAAATTTGAATTAAATAATCAGAATTATCAACTTGCTATTAATAATAAGAATAATCATCTTCACGGTGGTTTAAAAGGTTTCGATAAGGTTATTTGGGATACAGAGATTATAGAAAATAAAGAAAATATTAGTCTTGTATTTACTTATCAAAGTCCAGATGGTGAAGAAGGATATCCAGGGAATATAAATATGAAGGTTATCTATTCATTAAACAATAAAAATGAGTTAGTTATGACGTATGAAGGAAAAACAGATCAAAGAACATTGTTAAATGTAACAAATCATTCTTATTTTAATTTATCAGGAGATTTAAAAAGAGATGTTTTAAATCACACCTTGAAACTAAAAAGTAAACACTTTGTTGAACTTGATTATGAATTAATTCCAACTGGAAGGTTATTAGATGTCAATAACACACCATTTGATTTTACGGAAGGTAGGAAATTAATTGATGGAGTAGAATCATCCCATCCTCAAAATGTTTTAGCAGGAAATGGATATGATCACCCCTTTCTTTTAGAGGAAAATGATACTGAGCAGATTATACTTAGTGATGAAGAAAATGGCCGTGTACTAATGATTGAAACGAATCAACCTGGGGTGGTTCTTTATACTGGTACACAACTTTTAAATGATTTTTCAATCAGAGGCATTCAATCTAGAAAGTATCTTGGACTCTGTCTAGAGACTCAAGGACTTCCTGACTCTATTCATCACAATAACTTTCCATCTTGTATTATTGAAAAAGATGAGGATTATCATTCCTTTACTAAGTTATTGTTTTTAGTTGATAAATAAATAAATTATTAAAAAACGTGTAGGTTTTCTACACGTTTTTTAGAATTTGTTGACTTAAGTAAATAATTATTCTACGTCAAAACCAGCAGCTTTCCACGCAGCAGTACCACCATCAATATATGCTACATCAGTAAATCCCATTTTTTTAAGTAAATATGCTCCTAAAGTTGCTTGGCCACCTGCACCACATGTTACAAGAACAGGGCGGTTTCGATCTGCTAACTTAGGCTCACGTAAATGTTCTGGTAATTCTAAATCTGCACGGATTGGTAGCATGCCAAGTGAGATATTCAAACTGCTTGGTATTAATCCACAAGCACCTGCATCAGCTGCGTCTTGAACATCAATTACTAATGTATCAGGATTAGAATTAATTTTTTCACGAGCATCTGCTGAACTTATTCCTTGTACATTTTCGCGTGCTTCCGCAACCATTTGTTTAAATGTAATTGCCATTTTTATTCCTCCAATATAATGAAATAATTAGAAATTCCTAAATTTGGAAACCTCATCTATACAATACACCGAAAGTCTTATGCAATTCAAATTGATCGAGCTAATCATAGCATTTATAGGAAAAAAGTAATGAAAATTTAAAATTAAAACAAGGGAAATGAAGTTACGTGCAGAAATTAAATATAGTTAAATTATTTTACATACTAAAATTGAGCGTTGAAAGAAGGAATAAATATGCCAGAAACATATAAATTTAAGACATCAAATCAGCATTTGCATGCATCTTTTAGTAACGTATATGAACCAATTCAACTTATTCGTTCTGGTGATTCGATTGAATTTGATACGATTGATATCGGGTGGGGATATTCGCATCAAAATGGAGAAAGAGTAAGATTCAAGTCAAGGGAAAAGGAAGAAAAATGGGGTCATCCTATGATTGGTCCAATCTTTGTAGAAGGTGCTAAACCGGGGATGACACTTGAAATTAAAATAAACGAATTAAAAGCTGGTTGGTATGGCTGGAATTGTGCAGGTGGTAATAAGAATTGGCAAAATAACGCATTAGGTATTTCAGAAGAACTAGAAGTGACATTAAATTGGTTAATCAATGAAAAAAACAATACAGCGAAGACTAAAATCAGAGATAAGGAAGTTTCAGTACCTGTCGCTCCATTTTTAGGAGTCCTAGGTACAGCTCCTTCTGAATCAGGTGTTCATTCGACTATACCACCGAGATATTGTGGGGGAAATATAGACTGTAAAGAGTTAGTAGAAGGTAGTACTTTGTATTTACCTATAGCTGTTGAAGGAGCACTTTTTTCTGCAGGTGATGGACACGCTGCACAAGGAGATGGGGAAGTATCGGGTCAAGCGATCGAATCTCCTTTTGATAAAGTGAATCTAACTCTTACAGTAAAAGAGGACATGCAAATTAATATGCCACGAGCTAACACACCAGTAGGGTGGCTTACTTTTGGTTTTGACGAAGATTTAAATATAGCAACTAAAACTGCATTAAATGGCATGGTCGAGTTAATTCAAGAGCTATATGCTATTGAAAAAACAGAAGCCGTTGCTTTAGCTAGTGTTTGTGTTGATTTGAGAATAACTCAAATTGTTAACCATGTTAAAGGTGTCCATGCTGTTTTGCCTCATAATATTAATATCTCTTCAATTTAAAAAATGAATAGATTTGTAAAAAGGAGGGTCACAATTTGCCGTTTTGTACTATAAATAATGTTGATTTAAACTATGAAATAATGGGAGAAGGAAAACCAATCGTTATGATTCATGGGTTTACCCCAGACTCTAGGTTAATGCAAGGTTGCATGGAACCGATTTTTACAAAGAAAAGCGGTTATAAAAGGATTTACTTTGACCTTCCAGGTATGGGTAAAACTAAGGGTGGAACAAACATTAATACGACAGATGATATGCTGAATATCGTCTTAAAATTTATTGATACGATCATTCCGGGTCAATCATTTTTATTAGCCGGAGAATCTTACGGAGGATATTTAGCACGAGGAATAATTGCAAATAGACCTGAAAAAGTTAAAGGTGCTGCATTTATTTGCCCAGTGATCATTCCACAATTAGAGAAAAGGTCGTTACCAAACCATACCGTAATAGTCGAAGATAAAACTTTTTTAAATCAATTAAATGAACTTGAAGAAACTGAATTTCGTTCAAATAACGTAGTTTTAGATGAAAAAACTTGGGTTCGTTATAAAGATGAAATTGTAAGTGGATGTTCAATCGCTGATCAAGAAATTTTATCTAAAATAAGGAATAACTACGGATTTTCATTTGAAATAGATAAAATTAAGTATAAAAAACCTAGTCTATTTTTATTAGGATTACAAGACTCGGTCGTTGGATTTAAAGACGCATTTACTATTCTTGAAAATTTTCCAAGAGCATCATTTGCAATTTTAGACAAAGCTGGCCATAATCTTCAAATAGAACAAGAGCACTTATTCAACTCGCTTGTCAATGAATGGTTAGACAGAGTATTAGAAGATGAAGAAGGACATACTATTACTTTAGTTTAAATGGAAGAGTTACTAAGCTAACTCTTCTTTTTATTTGGTCATTAACGACCCCCAACGAGAAAACAAAATATTCACTAAAAAAACATTTTTTTAAAATAATGCTCAAGTTTTGATTAGCTTTCAATAAAGTGTCATAATAACAAATGAGATATTGGTATTTGCAAGGAGGATTTAATTTGACTAAAAATGATTTAGAACAACTTAGAATTGAAATAGACGAGATTAATCATCAAATATTTGAGTTACTAAATAAAAGAGGCGAAATCGCAAAGAAAATTGGAATAGCAAAAATTGATCAAGGTGTAAAACGTTATGACCCAGTTAGAGAACGTAAAATGCTAGATCATATTGCCGAAATCAATGAAGGTCCTTTTAGTACGGCTACCCTCCAACATATTTTTAAAGAAATTTTTAAAAGCAGCTTAGAGCTACAAGAGGAAGACGATAAAAAAGTTCTCCTTGTTTCAAGAAAAAGAAAATCAGAAAACACAATCGTCAATGTAAATGGCGTTAATATTGGCGATGGAAGCCCAATTATTATTGCAGGTCCATGTGCAGTCGAGAGCTATGAACAAGTTGATTCAGTTGCGAAAGTGTTAAAGGAACAAGGAATAAAAATTATGCGTGGTGGTGCATTTAAACCACGTACTTCTCCTTATGACTTCCAAGGACTAGGTGAAGAGGGATTAAAGATTTTAAAAGAGGTTGGCCAAAACCATGGGTTAGCAATTATTAGTGAAATAGTAAGCCCAGAACATATTGAAATGGCATTAGATTATGTTGATATCATTCAAATCGGCGCAAGAAATATGCAGAACTTTGAATTATTAAAAGCAGCAGGTTCTGTAAATAAACCAATCTTATTAAAACGAGGTTTATCAGCGACAATCGAAGAATTCATTTATGCAGCTGAATATATCATGTCAGAAGGTAATCAAGAAATTATTTTATGTGAACGTGGCATAAGAACTTATGAAAAAGCTACGAGAAATACATTAGATATAACAGCTGTTCCAATTTTAAAACAAGAAACACATTTACCAGTATTAGTAGATGTTACACATTCGACAGGTAGAAGAGACTTACTAATACCTGCAGCAAAAGCGGGACTAGCAATTGGAGCTGATGGTATTATGGCAGAGGTTCATCCTGATCCTGCTACTGCTTTAAGTGACTCATCTCAGCAAATGAATTTTGATCAATTTGACCAATTTATGTCTGAAGTTAATTCTTTCATAAATCGATAATCAACATATAAGCGCTGGCTGAAGAAAATCAGTCGGCGCTTTTTGAATAATTTGTGAACGTTTGTTTTAAATTAGCAATATATCGTGATAAACTACGAATAATTTACATTTTTTTCTAATAGGTGTATTGAACGAATATTCGTTTCACTATAAGATAGAATGAAGCACTATTTTTGTGGAATATTACGTTTTATGACTATTTTACCTAAATAAAAAACAAACTACATAATAGATAGAATAAAATAGAGGAGTGATGAAAATGACGGTTACGATTTATGATGTAGCACGTGAAGCAAACGTTTCCATGGCTACAGTTTCACGAGTAGTTAATGGTAATCCAAATGTTAAGCCTACTACACGAAAAAAAGTAAACGAAGCGATCAGCCGTTTAGGATATAGACCAAATGCTGTAGCAAGAGGACTAGCAAGTAAAAAAACAACAACAGTTGGTGTAATTATTCCAGACATTTCAAATACTTTTTATGCAGAACTAGCACGTGGTATTGAAGATATTGCAACAATGTATAAATACAATATTATCTTAAGTAACTCGGATGAGAATATTGAGAAAGAAATAACATTAATAAATAATATGTTAGCAAAACAAGTTGACGGAATTTTATTTATTGGTGGAACAATTACGGATATTCATCAAGAAGAGTATGAAAAGGCTGGTGTTCCAATCGTATTAGCAACTACATATGATGAAGCTAATAAAATCCCTTCAGTGAATATCGACTATGCTCAGGCGGCATTTGATGCAGTAGATTACTTAATTAAAAAAGGTCACCAAAAGGTAGCATTCGTAAACGGACCTACTGAAACGAATATTATCGGATTAAGTAAGTTAGAAGGATATAAACGTGCTTTACAAGAAAATGGTATCGAATTCGATGAAGAGTTAGTAACTTATGGTGATAATACGTATGAATCAGGTAGTGAAGCTTTTGAAGCTTTCCATGAGCGTAATATTATTCCAAGCGCCATTTTCGTAGCATCTGATGAAATGGCGATTGGTGTTATCCACAGTGCCCAAGACCATGGAATATTAGTACCGAATAACCTTGAGGTTTTTGGATTTGATAATACAAGGCTGGCATTAATGGTGCGTCCAAAATTATCATCTGTTGCTCAACCAATGTATGATATTGGTGCTGTTGCAATGAGATTATTAACGAAGTATATGAATAAAGAGACAGTGGAAGATCATACAGTCATTCTTCCGCATCATCTTCAAATTAGACAATCAACAAAATAAATGATGAAAAAGTTTAGAATTTTAGTGATTCTAGGCTTTTTTTGTTGTTTAGGGAGTGCAAATAAACAATAGAATGTTGCAAATAAAGTTTAAAAAGTGCAATTAAAATCTGAGAACCGCAATTAAATTTGATAAATCTACAATTAAAATGATCGTAATCACAAATAAGATAATATTTTACCTATACTGGTTGGGGGATAAAGAGCTAATTTCCTACAATAATAGGTTCCTTTTTTAAGGAAAACTGGTAAATTAACCGGAAAGCTATCTAAAAATGAACCATTATTGAATTGAAGTTTACTTTTTCAAGATCAAAAATTACCCAAAATTAAAAAACGCCGTCGAGTTACCCTCTCAGGCGGCGTGTAGTATTCAAATAAAAGGCTTCTTTTGCTGAATATGTAATGGCTCAAGTGCTCGGTATAAGATTTGTTCGTTATATTCCTCTATTTCCTTTTTTCTTGGAATAGGCTTTACGATAGATGGATTGTCTGTCCACGTTGTAGGTAACTTAACATTAGAAATTTTCTGCCATTTTTCTAGCCAACTATTCGGTATTAGGTTAGTAGTTGGTTGTTGATTTGTCATAGCTAGCCATACTTGTGACCAAGCCCTTGGTACTACTCTCCAGTAATCGTATCCTCCTCCAGCAACTGCAATCCATTTGCCATCGCAATATTTATGAGCGATTTCGTGTGCGATTTTTGGGATTTCCTCGAATGTTTTCATTGTCGTGCAAAGATGAGTTAATGGATCGTAACAATGCGAATCAGAGCCATTTTGGGTGAGAATTACGTCTGGTTTGAAGTATTGAGCTATATCATTTATTGCTTTTTTATAGCTTAATAGAAATGATTCATCCTCGGTGAATGCATCGATTGGAATGTTAAATGAGTATCCTAAACCATTCCCTTGTCCTCTTTCGGTTACAGCACCTGTACCGGGAAATAGATATCTACCAGTTTCATGGATTGAGAGTGTACAAACAGTCGGATCATCATAAAATGCCCATTGAACTCCGTCACCATGGTGCGCGTCCGTATCTACATATAACACCTTTAAACCATATTTTTGTTGAATATATTTTATAGCGATTGCACAGTCATTATAAATACAAAAACCAGAAGCTTTTCGTTTAAAGCCGTGATGTAGTCCACCACCTAAATTAAAAGCATGATTGGATTTACCTTCTAAAACGGCATCTACAGCAGTTAAGGTGCCACCAACAATTAGTGAACTGGCCTCGTGCATATTTTTAAAAATGGGTGTATCTTCAGTTCCAAGTCCAAATTGTTCAGCAATATTTGCACTAACTGGTTCGTAGCTTGCTTTTTTAACTTGTTCGATAAATTGTAAATCATGAAAAAGGAGTAGCTCGTCATCTGTTGCCAATCTTGGTGGGATAATATCAGCATCGTTTAATAGATTACTAGATGTTAATAGTTCATAAACTAATTGGGAGCGAATCGGATTAAATGGATGTTTTTCATTAAATTGATAGGCATGGTACTCTTCGCTATATACTAAGTATGCATCCTTTTTCATCATGATTCACTCGCTTCATTTGGCCAAAGAATTTTATATCCTTCAGTTTTTAAGGTTTGAATAATCGAAAGTGGATTCATCGTTTGAATTCGAAATACAAGAACCTTATGATCCACTTCTTTTGCAGGGTAAACAAGGACACTTACAATATTAATGTTTTCTTTTGAAAATACGTTAACAACGTCACTTAAAATGCCTGGATGATCATGGACTAAAATTTCTATTTGTGAGCTTGGTTGATATGCTCCTGTTAAAGTTACTAGAGTGTGTAATACATCAATTTCAGTGATAAGTCCTATTAATTTTCCGCTAGATACGACAGGTAGACAGCCTATTTTATATTGATAGAAATAAGTTGCTACTTCTTCAACAAAGTCAATCGGACTGCAAGTAATGACATTAGTAGTCATAATTTTTTCAACTGGAACCTCCAGAACAGATGAAAATGCTTCAGGAAATAATGTTGAAGGTAAAGCATCGCGTACATCTCGATCAGAAATGATCCCAACCACTTGAGCATCTTCATTTATGATTGGAATATGGCGTACCTCACCTGTTCGAAAAATGGTTACTGCATCACCGATTGTATTTTCTTTTTTTAAAGTAATGTTTGAACTGCGCATAATATCTTGAATAAGCATTATTTTGAATCCTACCTTTCGAGATTAAAGTTCAATTAGTACATATATCTTTGTAAAAAGCGTAGTGCGTCAAATGCTTGAATTTCTTCAGTTGTTACTCGTTTTCCCATTCTTACCATTAAACAATTTGCTGGATGGGAACAGATTTCAGGATCATCAGTTGCAAATTGGATGAGTCCACCGGCATTCATCATTTTTTCCATCATTTTCCGATATTCCCAGACATTTAAACCAGTACCTTTTAAATCCCAATGCCAATAATACTCTGTTGTGATAATGATATAGTCTTCCATTGCATCATCTAGCATTGAGAGAATTAACATATTTTTAGCAACTGAAAAACCTCGGAATTCAGGTATTACCTCAATTGCTCCAAGCTCGATTAAATTTTCTAGAGTTGTTTTTGACCATCTTTCAAGTGGGTCTGGATATAAATAAGTTACGTAGCCAACTATTGTTTGATCAAGTCTAGCAATAATAATTCTAGCTTCAGGTAGACTAGCAATTTCAACAATTGCTTTATGTTGCTGTGCTGGTTGTCTAAAAGATGTTAAATTTTCATGAAAATGATATGTTTCAAGTAAGGCAGATTCGACTGGTCCCTCTATAATTAATTCACCATGCACAGTTTGGATTGTTTTTGAAAAATATTTTTTTGGGTGATCCAATATTTCTCACTCCCTTTAGAAAACACCTTTTTAATAATCATACTAAAAAATGCAAGAAAGACATACAGGAAAAAAAACAGTATGTGTCTAATACATATAAATGGGTAATTTATTAAAAATACTGAAAATTAAATCTTATCATTGTATAATGATAGTAGAGAATATCAAGGAGGGATTTATATGAAGGTGGAAGCGCTTCCTGTAAAAAACGGACAATTTAATTTAAAAAACTATGAGGAAACTTATAAAAATTTTAAGTGGGAAGATGTAGAAAAAGAGTTTTCTTGGTATACAACAAAAAAGTATAATATGGCTTTTGAAGCGATCGATCGTCATGCAAATTCTAATCAAAAAGATAAAGTTGCTTTGTATTACAAAGATGATAAACGAAATGAAAAATATACGTTTGAAGAAATGAAAATTAATTCAAATAAGGCTGCAAATGTTTTAAAACAATTCGGTGACGTTGAAAAAGGTGATCGAGTATTTATTTTCATGCCTCGTCAACCAGAGTTGTATTTTGCACTTTTAGGAGCTTTAAAATTAGGTGCTATTGTTGGACCTTTATTCGAGGCATTTATGGAAGGCGCTGTTAAAGATCGTTTAGAGGATAGTGAGGCAAAGGTATTAGTTACAACACCTGAATTATTATCACGTGTTCCAGTTAATGATCTACCTGCGTTAAAAACAATCTTCCTTGTAGGTGATAACGTTGAGGAAGGCGGTAAATTTGTAGATTTTAAGGCTCAATATAAAGAGGCGAAAACAGATTTTGAGATTACATGGTTAAATCGTCATGATGGTTTAATTTTACATTATACATCTGGGTCGACTGGAAAACCAAAAGGTGTTCTTCACGTTCAACAAGCGATGATTCAACACTATCAAACTGGTAAATGGGTGACGGATCTTCAAGAAGATGATGTATATTGGTGTACAGCGGATCCAGGTTGGGTAACTGGAACTTCTTACGGTATTTTTGGACCTTGGTTAAATGGTGCTTCTAACGTCATATTAGGAGGTCGTTTCAGTCCTGATGCTTGGTATGAAACCATTCAAGAATTCGGTGTTACGGTTTGGTATAGTGCTCCGACAGCATTCCGTATGCTTATGGGTTCAGGGGAAGACATTCTTAAGAAATATGATTTAAGTTCGCTTCGACATATTTTAAGTGTTGGTGAGCCTTTAAATCCAGAGGTAGTTCGTTGGGGAGCAAAAGTATTTAATTTGCGAATCCATGATAATTGGTGGATGACAGAAACTGGCGCTTCATTAATTTGTAACTATCCATGTATGCCAATTCGCCCAGGTTCAATGGGTAAACCATTCCCTGGAATAAAGGCAGCAATTGTTGATAATAACGGTAATGAAGTTGCTCCATATACGATGGGAAATCTAGCAATTAAAAAGGGTTGGCCATCAATGATGAACACAATTTGGAATAATGAAGCAAAATTCCAATCCTATTTCTTAAATGATGAGTGGTATGTTTCAGGTGATTCAGCTTATATGGATGAGGATGGATATTTCTGGTTCCAAGGTCGAGTAGACGACGTCATTATGACTTCTGGTGAGAGAGTAGGTCCATTTGAAGTAGAAAGTAAGCTTGTCGAGCATCCTGCGATTGCAGAAGCTGGTGTAATCGGTATACCGGATCCTGTAAGAGGTGAGATTATTAAAGCATTTGTTGCGCTAAGAGATGGTTATGTTGCTTCAGATGAATTGAAAGAAGAAATCCGTAACTTTGTAAAACTAGGACTAGCAGCTCATGCGGCACCTAGACAAATCGAATTCCGTGATAAATTACCAAAAACTCGAAGCGGAAAAATTATGCGAAGAGTATTAAAAGCATGGGAGTTAGACCTTCCAACTGGTGATTTATCAACGATGGAAGATTAATTAAAAAAGAAAACCATTGGAAAAAAATCCAATGGTTTTTTGTTAGTCTAAAATTTTCGATCGGCGCCACCGCCACCGGAGCTTCCTCCGCCACCACCTCTTGGGCCACCGCCACCTGAGGAGTTTAATAGCGCAGGTAATAAATTCAAAATGAAATAAGTAAGTACACCATTAAAGAAAATCATATCAATGATGATCATCGCGATTACAATCGCAATGATGATGAATACTTTTAAATTATCCCATAAATTACTTGTTTTAGAATGACCAGTTTGTTCAGAGCCATTTAAAATAACATTATATAGTGATTTATATGTGTTTGTTATCGCAAGAGATTCTTCACCTTTTTTCAAATATGGAATAGCGCTCTGGTCCAAAATGTTACCAGATCTAATATCTGTTACAACTCCTTCTAATCCATATCCTACTTCGATTCTGATTTGTCTGTCTTTTTTAGCATATAACAAAAGAACACCATTATTTTTCTCTTTATTACCTAAACCATATGTTCGAAATGCTGTATTAGCATATTCTTTAATATCGTTTCCTTCGAGACTTGGTATTGTTAATACCGCAAGTTGAGCAGAGGTAGTGTCTTCTAACTTTCTCCCTAATTGAATTAGAGTTTGTGTATCTTCTCTGTTAAGAACATTTGCATAATCTTGTACATATATGTCTCCTACTTGAGAAGGGACTTTAATTTCAGCATTTGCTCCTGTAGCAAATGAAAGAAGAAATCCTATTAAGAATATTGATGAGAGAAATTTTCTCATTTATTACCATCGCCACTAAAGTCAACCTCAGGTGTAGCTTTATCTTTTTCAGATACTTCAAAGTAATCTTTCTTCTCGAATCCAAAAGGTCGAGCTACTAGCACACCCGGGAATTTTTTAATTTTTTGGTTGTATACAGTTACTGCATCATTATAATCTTTACGAGCAATAGCTAATCGGTTTTCAGTTCCTTCTAGGCTATCCATTAATGCTTGGAAATTTTGATTTGATTTTAAATCAGGATAGTTTTCTACGACAACTAAAAGACGACTAAGCGCCCCAGACAACTCTGCATCAGCTTTACTTTTATCGGCAGTCGTTTGAGCACCAGCTAATTTTGCGCGTGCATCCGTTACTGAAGCAATCACATCTTTTTCTTGTTTAGCATATCCTTTTACTGTATTTACTAAGTTTGGTATTAAATCTGAACGACGTTTTAGTTGATTATCAACTTGCGACATTTTATTTGTTACATTTTCTTCCTGAGTCACAAAGCTATTATAGCTACCGACGCCCATAAAGATTAGAATGACTACAATAATTAAAGCAATCCATATTCCTTTATTCTTCAAGAAAAAACACTCCATTTCCAAAATATGTATTTTTAAAGATGTTAGTAATAATATTTAACCATATTATTTGATTTAAAGCATTTTTATTCAAATATTGAATGACAATTTAAATTAAATTAATAAAAATTTAATTATCTATTTGACTTAAACGTTTTATTTGTGATATAAATGTTTCATAACATTTTAATAGTGAGCGTTGAAAGGCTTAGTAGTGTGAATGGTATTGGATCAGAGAGCTAATGGTTGGTGAGAATTAGCACAGACATTGACATGAATTACACCCTGGAGCATTCTTTTTCGAAATTTGTTTTATGCAAATTAGGATTAGAACGGTTAACAACCGTTAATTGTATGAGAGGTAGCTAGTTTTATTAGCTACAACTAGGGTGGTACCGCGATTTTAATTATTCGTCCCTACTGTTTATCAGTAGGGACTTTTTATTTTGTTTAAACGACGTATAGAGCATAGAAGGGGTGGACTGAAAATGGAAAATATCTTACAAGATTTAGAATTTCGTGGATTAATTAATCAAATGACAGATGAAGAAGGTCTACAAAAAATATTAAGCGAAGAATCTGTTTCATTATATTGTGGTTTCGACCCAACTGGTGATAGCTTACACATTGGTCACTTATTACCAGTGTTAATGTTAAAAAGATTTCAAGTTGCAGGTCATAAACCGATTGGTTTAGTAGGTGGAGCAACTGGAATGATCGGTGATCCAAGTGGTAAGAAGGCAGAACGTACGTTAAATACTGCTGATACAGTAAAAATGTTCAGTGAACGAATTCGTACACAATTATTACCATTTTTAAACTTCGAAGGTGAAAATGCTGCTAAAGTAGTTAATAACTTTGATTGGACAGGCGAATTAGATGTTATTACTTTCTTACGTGACATCGGTAAAAACTTCGGATTAAATTACATGCTAGCTAAAGATTCAGTTGCATCACGATTAGAAGCAGGTATTTCATTTACTGAATTCAGTTACATGATTTTACAATCATATGATTTCTTAAAATTATACCAAGACCATAACTGTAAATTACAAATTGGTGGTAGTGACCAATGGGGTAATATTACAGCAGGTATGGAACTAATCCGTAAGACAGAAGAAGATTCAAAAGCTTTTGGTCTTACAGTACCTTTAGTAACAAAAGCTGATGGTTCTAAATTTGGTAAAACAGAAGGCGGAGCAGTTTGGTTAGACCCTGAAAAAACAACTCCATACGAATTCTACCAATTCTGGATTAATACAGATGACCGTGATGTAGTTAAATACTTGAAATACTTTACTTTCTTAACGAAAGAGGAAATTTTAGAGCTTGAGAAACAATTTAATGAAGCACCAGAACAACGTATTGCTCAAAAAGCATTAGCTGCTGAAGTAACGAAACTTGTTCATGGTGAAGCGGCTCTTGATCAAGCAATTAAGATTACAGAAGCATTATTTAGTGGATCTGTAAAAGAATTAACGGCTGCTGAAATCAAACAAGGTTTTAAAGACGTACCTTCATTCAATTTAAGTGAAGCAGAAAAAGGATTAGTAGACTTACTAGTTGAAGCAAAAATTTCTCCATCAAAACGTCAAGCACGTGAAGATGTACAAAACGGTGCGGTTTATGTAAATGGAGATCGTATACAAGACGTTGCAACTGTGTTAACTAAACAAGATGCAATTGAAGAGCAATTTATTATTATCCGTCGTGGTAAGAAGAAATACCACTTGGTTACATTATAATATCGAACAAACAGTGAACGAAAAAGCAGTAGTTTGGTTGGGAGTAGTCTAGAGAGCGAGTGGTTGGTGAAAACTCGTCTACACAATCAAATGAATTACATTTCGTGAGTTTTCTTTTCGAAGTTAGTTGTACTAATGGAGGGAAGAACGTAAATCTACGTTACAGATTCGAGTGATAAGGATTTTTACTAGTAATCGTATTTATTCTTATAACTAGGGTGGTAACGCGATCGAGGTCGTCCCTACTTTAATAGGGGGGGGCCTCGATTTTTTATTGCACTTTAATAGGCATAAGTTGGCAGCGATGATCCTTGCTCGACGTAGTAGCTAAAAGGCTCGTTAATCAACGTGTTTTCTTTATCTTTTTTTGAAAGGGTTAAAATTATGGAGATATTTGCAACGAGAGATTACCGAATATTGGCAAAACTTAATGAAGATGTACAAAATTTACATGCTGAATTGTTGCCAGAATTTTTTAAGGTTCACAATCTAGCGGAGATAACTGAGTTTTTCAAGAGTGTAGTAGATAAACCAGATCATCATTTTTTCGTAGTTAAAGATATTGAAGATTTGATCGGATATGCTTGGATTGAAATAAAACATATACCTGAAGGACCGATTAAAAAAGCTTTTCGGTTAGGTTATGTTCATCAAATAAGTATTAAAGAAGAAAAAAGAAATAAAGGATACGGTTCATTTTTAATCCATAAAATTGCTTCATTTGCTCGTGAAAATCATCTTTCTAGAATTGAACTAGATTATTGGATCGACAATAAATATGCAAGAAGCTTTTATGAGAAACTTGGGTTCATAAAGTTTCGTGAACACGTATATTTGGATATATAAATAAGGGAGAGTATATAAAATGAAAAATATTGAATTAGGTGCGTTAATCGCACTGTTTGCAGTGATTATGTCTTGTTGTCTAGTTATATTAAAATCGGATCCACAAATTCCACTTTTATTATGTGTTGTTTGTTTAGCAGTTTTTGGACTTTTTAAAGGATATAAATGGGAACAGATTGAAAATGGTATGAAAAAGGGAATTCAAAATGGTTTGTCACCTACATTAATCTTAATGATGATCGGTCTATTAATCGGTTCTTGGATGCTAAGTGGTACAGTACCTACATTATTATTTTACGGAATATCTGTTCTTTCAGCTAAATGGTTTGCGATCAGTGCCATTTTTATTACAATCATTGTTGCTAGTTTCACAGGTAGCACTTTTACAACTATCGCTACAGTTGGTGTAGCGTTAATGGGTATCGCACATATTATGGGGATTCCACCAGCAATTGCAGCAGGTGCGATTATTAGTGGAGCTTGTTTTGGTGATAAGATGTCACCAATTTCAGATACAACAAATTTCGTTCCAAGTATTTTAGGAATAAAAGTTAATGAGCATATTCGACACATGGCATATACAACAATACCAGCATTAATTGTTACAGTTATTTTATTCTTAATCATCGGAATGGGCCATGGAAATACAGATATGTCGCAAGTTACACAAATGAAAAAAGCAATTTCATCTAGCTTTGAAGTGAATCCGTTATTATTAATCCCTTGTTTAATTGTTTTTATTATGGCATTCAGAGGTTTTTCAACTTTACCAACGATGTCTGCTGGTATTGTTAGCTCATTAGTTTTAGCATTTTTCATTCAAAAGGATATTACGCTTGCAAAAGTGTTTACAACATTACAAAATGGATTCCAAACGGATACAGGAAATGAAATGCTTAATTCGATTGTTAACCGAGGAGGATTACAATCGATGATGTGGTCCGTGTCATTAATATTTATTGCACTTGCTTTAGGCGGATTATTACAAGAGTTACGTGTATTCGAGACATTAATACAGTCATTATCTAATTTAAAACGTAAAGGGAATATCATTATTGCAAGTACATTATCTGCAATGAGTGTAAATCTTTTAACAGGTGAACAATACTTATCAATTCTACTTCCTGGGCAATTATTAAAGGATGTATTTATTAAAAAAAATATTCCACTTAAAAACTTATCACGTGCGTTAGAGGATGGTGGAACCTTATTTAATCCAATTATTCCTTGGAGTGTAAGTGGAGCATTTTTTGCTTCAACATTAGGAGTACCTGTTATTGATTACTTACCGTTTTCATTCGTATTATTTATTACACCATTATTCAGTATGTTAGCCGCTTTAATGGGTAAAGGATTAGAAGTTGAAAATAATGGTGAAAGTTCAAGAAAAGTCGCATAAACAAATTGTTTCTACGTAAACTAGTTTTTGTACGAACTGGTTAATGGAGGGAAAGAAAATGAGTCATGCAGCAGGTGGTTCAAAGAAAAATCGTCCAAGTGATGCAAATCATGTAGATGCAAAAACGAAAGCACATCAAAAAAGGCTTTCGAAGGATCAACATAATCCAATGGGCGAAAAGTATCCTAGATAATTGAATAAATAATTTTAAATCAATCCTTTATATGAAAGAAATGACATCCATTTCTTTTCATATAGGGGATTTTTTATTTGCAACCTATTTTTATGAGGAAAAGTGTTAAACATTTGTGGAATATTCCGAATTTTAGTGAATTCCACTTAATTATTCGTTAAAATAAAATTTAAAGTAATTTTACTTAAGGAGAAAAGGGAATGAGCTTTTTTAAAATAATTACATATACAATTATTATTGGGATATTAAGTTATGTTTTCTGCATCGTTTTTATTGGTGTAAATAGCTTTTTACAATATCAGCATAAAGTACCTAAAAACGCTGATTATGTTATTGTGCTAGGTGCTGGTCTGAAAAAGGATAAGCCAACTAGAGCTTTACGTTTTCGAATTGAAACAGCAGCTAAATATGCTAAGGAAAATAAAAGTGCAAAAATTATTGTCTCAGGTGGAAAAGGAAACGATGAATTGATATCAGAGGCTGAATGTATGAAGGTAGAATTAATCAAATTAGGAATTGAAGAAGATCGAATTGTGAAAGAAGATTTATCAACAAATACATATGAGAATATGAAATTCTCCAAAAAACTTATTAACAAAGATCAAGCTCTAGGCGTCGTTGTTTCAAATGATTATCATTTATTTAGATCTTTAAAATTAGCTAAAAAACAAGGATTAAATGTAGTAGGTCTTCCTGCAAAAACACCAAAAGTAATCATACCAACAGCATACTTTAGAGAATGTTTATCTATTTTAAAAGCAGCTTACTATAAACAAATTTAGTTTTAGGTAATCTATCATTTTTATTAAAACTATTCTTTAATTTGTACCAATGTCCGTTTCATTTCTACTGATTGAAACATTTTATATTATATGGATTTGCTTGTCCAAATAATATGAAAGGAGTGACGTTGATGTCGTCAAAATTTTTATCAACTGGCGTTTTAAGAAGACATTCAGATACTCAATTTTTAACAGTTGAAGCAGTTAATCTTGATCCAGAGGACGCTCGTTCTGTGAGTGTATTAATGTTTGACTGGTCAAGTGGTTCACCAGTGATTCTTCCTATGGTTGACCCATCTTCAGTAACAATTCCACCAAATCAATATAGAACATTTAGATCTTTCCAACTTCCAGCAACTTTATTCGCTTATGAAGTAAGAATTCTTCATCCGAAAGATCGTGATGTTGTAGTAAATGTATTTGGACTTAGTGACATTGCATTTGATCCTCAAGAAGGTAATAATGCAATGCAACATGACTTAGCGGTAGTGAAATTAAAATAATATAAAAGGTTATTTTAATCCACCCCTCATTTCCGCATAAGTAGCCCTTCGAGTAAAGTCGAGGGCTTTTTTTTGATTGAAATCAAAAAAAACCACAATCAATTGATTGTGGTTTTTCATCGCTTTCTATGAAGCGATATAATTAACGGTTGTAGAATTCAACGATAAGAGCTTCGTTGATTTCAGCTGGTAATTCAGAACGCTCTGGTAAGCGGTTGAAAGTACCTTCTAATTTGTCAGCGTTGAAAGTGATGTACTCAGGTACAAAGTTGTTAACTTCAACAGCTTCTTTAACTACAGCTAAGTTTTGTGATTTTTCACGTAAGCTGATAGTTTGGCCAATTTTCACACGGAAAGAAGGGATGTCTACACGTTTGCCATCAACTAAGATATGACCGTGGTTAACTAATTGACGAGCAGCACGACGAGTACGAGCAAGACCCATACGGTAAACTACGTTGTCTAAACGAGTTTCTAATAAGATCATGAAGTTTTCACCATGTTTACCAGTTAATTTACCAGCGATATCAAAAGTGCGACGGAATTGACGCTCATTAACACCGTACATGTGACGTAATTTTTGTTTTTCAGTTAATTGTAAACCGTATTCTGATAATTTTTTACGTTGGTTAGGTCCGTGTTGACCTGGTGCGTAAGGGCGTTTTTCTAATTCTTTACCTGTTCCGCTTAATGAAATGCCTAAACGGCGAGATAATTTCCAAGTAGATCCTGTATAACGAGACATTGAGTGTCTCCTCCTTTAGTTTTTATTTTGGAGTAAAATAAAAACGTTCGTGTAGCCCCAAGTCTTGTTTATTTTGCTTTCATGTATCCTCGCTCCAGCAGCCAGAGTTACGCGATGACACCTCTTAAACAGTAGAGGAACAAAATAAATATCAAGCCTGTGCTTACAACGCTGCGTTATTTTACACAAAAAATATTATAACCAGATAGTATAAAATAGTCAAGGCCAGTTTTGTTTTAGCATTTTATAAAAAGAAAATAAAGAATTTCTTTTTGAATCAAATTTTCTTATCTAATTGTTTCTTCAATTAAATTTACGATTGCTTGAAGATATTTTTGATCCGTTTCATCAAAACGATTGAAATCTGGACTATCGATATCTAATACACCAATTACTTCACCGTTATGCATCAAAGGAATAACAATCTCTGAATTCGATGCAGCGTCACAAGCGATGTGGCCAGGGAAATCGTGAACATTATCGATTCTTTGAACTGTTTTTGTTTGAGCAGATGTCCCGCAAACTCCCTTGCCGTATGGTATACGAACACACGCAGGAAGACCTACAAATGGGCCTAAAACTAATTCATTTCGATCTCCATCTTTTAAATAAAATCCAACCCAATTTATTTGGTGCAAAAACTGATTTAATAAGGCAGATGTGTTTGCTAAATTAGCAATTAGGTTATGTTCGCCATCTATTAAAGCTTTAACTTGTGCTGTTAGCGTATTATATTGTTGTTCTTTTGTGCCTGAATATTCGACTTTTTGAAACATTTGTAGACCCCTTTCCCTATATCATGTGAAATATCATAGCATATTTCGAAAGATTACTGGTAATTTTGTCGACCGATTTGTAGAGGAAATTATCATCATTTCGCTAATTAATAAAGGAATTGAAGTTGTAAAAGAGGGTGACGAGTATGGAGCAAGATAAACTTGCAACAAAGAAGAAAGTCATCGAGACAGCGCTTACGTTATTTAAAATTAATGGATACCATGGTACTTCAGTAAGGGATATTTCTAAAAAGGCAAATGTAAATATTGCGACGATTTCATATTATTTTAAAGGTAAACAAGGTTTACTTGAACATATCATAGTAGATTTTTTGGAAGGATACGTGGAAATCTTAGATAAACATAGTTTGTCATTGTATGATAAAAACGCAAATTTAATTTTAATGAACCTTGTTGATGAAGTACTTAATTATTACTTTTTAAAGAAGGAATATGCTTCAATTTTTTACAGAGAGCTGACAATTGACTCTGTCTTTATTCGTGAAATTATGATGACTTATTTAGCAAGAGAGCGTTATACTTTTACTCAAATTTATGATGCTGTTCGTATTTCGAATGCGAAACTAACAATGCCATTTTCAGTCTTTTTTGTTCAATTAAAATCCTTCCTTTCAACACCGTACTTATTTCCAGGCTATTTAAATGAAGTATTGTATATACAGCAAAATGATCTGTATTTTTTTGAGAGATATAAAGAATATGTAGAAAAGTGGATCGAATCACTATTCGATAAGGATGAGAGACTAGTTAGTCGAGTAGAACTTTCATCCTAAAAGTTCGCCTTTTTCATTGTGAAAAATTACAATGAAAAGGCGTTTTTCGTTGTTTAAAAATCTGAAATTTCTACAAGCTTTTACAGTATTTATTATAGTTTGATAAAAATATGAAAAAATTGAAAAAATTAAGCCAAAAATCAACTTTATCATGTTATTATTAACTATGACCTAAATTAGAGCGATTTATTAATTCAAAAAATAACGTACAAATAAATATAAATAGATTCAGATGGCAGTAAAAGGAGGTACATCAGGGAAAATGACAATGACATTCTATGTAATTTTAGTCGTAATAGCTATTGTTATCGCATTAATGATTGTAGCCTTAACAATTCGACAACGTTTATTCAAAAAACTCGATGAACTTGAAGCGTGGAGAATGCAGTTAATGAGTAAGCCAGTTACGGATGAACTTTCAAAGCTAAAGGCCTTAAATATGACGGGCCAAACGGAAGAGCTTTTTGATAAATGGAGAACTGATTGGGATGAACTAGTTACAACTTTTTTACCGAAAGTAACTGATTCCATCTCAGTAATTGATGAGGCAATTAATAAATATCATTTCATGAAAGCTAAAGCAGGAATTAGTGAAATTGAAGGAAACCTTACTGAAGCAGAGGCAAGCATCGAAAACATTCTAAATGAGGTAAGCGACCTAGTAGGAAGTGAAGAACAAAATAATTCGGATATTGAAATATTAAACCAAGAGTACCTTGAGCAAAGAAAGCTTTTATTAACACATCGTCATTTATATTCAATATCTGAAACTCAGTTGGAACAAAAAATGGATGATATTAAACAACAAATCCAATTATTTAATGAAACAACTGAAAAAGGAAACTATTTAGAAGCAAGAGGCTTAGTAAAAGAAATTGCTGATCAAGTACATATACTGAAAACAAATATGCAAATCATTCCGGATATTTATATTGAATCTTCTACAACAATGCCTTCTCAAATACATAATTTAACAGATGGTTTGAAGCAAATGAAAGCAGAAGGATATGCGCTTGATTTTGAAGCATTAGAAAATGAAACAATCGATTGTTCTAAAATATGTATTGAATGTGTCGAATTAATTAAAAAACTAGAAATCACAGAAGCGAATGACAAGCTTGAATTTGTGAAAGCAAAAGTCGATTCAATCTATGATTTATTAGAAAAAGAAGTAGAGAGTAAATTTGTTGTAGAAAAAGAAATATGGGCTTCTCAAGAAGAAATTCAAAGTATTCGAGAAGATAATCTAAAAACAAAAGAAGAGACTCAATTAGTTCAGCAAATTTATGAATTAAGTGATGAAGATACACAAGCTCAAAAAATGGTTGAAAAGCAAGTAAGTATCATTACAAAACGCTTTGAATTATTGCAGATTCGTGTAGCAGAACAAGATCTTGCTTTTTCCGTAATAAGAGAAGAATTAGATTTACTAAAAAAGCAAATGGAAGATGTTAAAGAATCTCATTTGATGTATGTTGAAATGCTAAAAGCACTTCGTAAAGATGAATTACAAGCTCGTGATCAATTAATTGAAATGAAACGATTAATGTTAGAGGTCAAACGTCTTGTTCAAATTTCTAATTTACCTGGTATGCCAATTTCTTCTATGAAACAAATTCAAGATGCTCAAGAAAGTATGCAAATTGTTTATTTGGAATTAGAGAAAAAGCCTTTAAAAATGACGCATGTATCATTTTTACTAGAAAAAGCAACAAAAGCTGTACAGGATTGCTATAATGATACGAAATATATGATAGAACAAGGTTATTTCGTTGAAAAAGTGATACAATATGGAAATCGCTATAGAAGTACAAATGTACAAATGGCAACGTCAATGGACAAGGCAGAGCAATTATTTAGAGAATTCCAATATAATGAAGCTCTAGAAGAAGCCGCTGTTTCAATTGAAAAAGTTGAACCTGGTGCAATCGATAAATTACAAGAAATACTAAATGAACAAAAGTACACACTACCCCTATAGATGAAAATCTTAGGGGTTTCGTCTGTTTTCAGATATAATGAAAAATGGACTCAAGCAATATGGAGGTACGGAAAAAATATGATTTATTTTGATAATAGCGCGACTACTAAACCTTATAAAGAGGTTTTAGACACATATATTACTGTTTCAGACCAGTTTTTTGGAAATCCCTCTTCGATTCATAAGCTAGGTGGACGCTCAGAGCAATTACTCTCAAAAGCTAGAAACCAAATTGCAGAGCTTTTATCAGTTCTACCATCAGAGATTATCTTTACTTCAGGTGGGACAGAGGGGAATAATTTAGCAATAAAAGGAACAGCTATGATGCATCGTTCAAGAGGAAAGCATTTGATTACGACTGAAATTGAACATCCTTCAATTTATGAAGCGTATAAACAATTAGAGGAACTAGGATTTGAAGTAACCTACTTATCCCCAAGTGAAGATGGATTTATTTCTGTTGACCAATTAAAAAATGCGTTAAGAGATGATACGATATTAGTTTCTGTCATTCATGTAAATAATGAAACAGGAGCAATTCAACCGATAGCCGAAATTGGAAAATTATTAAGGGATTATCCAAAAGTATTTTTCCATGTTGACGCTGTTCAAGGGATAGGGAAAGTTCCATTAAATATTAAACAAGCTGCGATTGATTTATTATCAATTTCCGGTCACAAATTTCATAGTGTAAAAGGAACTGGAATTTTATATATTAGAGATGGTGTGACATTATCATCATTAATGACAGGTGGTTCACAGGAAAGAGAGATTCGTTCAGGAACAGAAAATCTAGCAGGAAGTGTTGCGATGGCAAAAGCGTTGAGAATCACGCTAGAAAAACAAAAAACAATGATTGATCACCTATATAATATGAGAAATGAACTTATTCAAAATTTGGAAATGATTGACGGCGCAGTTATGAACTCACCAAAATCAGATTTTGCTCCTCATATAATAAATATTTCATTTGTAGGATTAAAGCCAGAAGTAATTGTACATGCTCTATCTGAAGAAAATGTTTTTATATCTACAAAATCGGCATGTTCTTCTAAAACTTTCGAGATAAGCCGAGTATTACAAAGTATGGGTAAGAGTGAAAAAGTAGCAAGTAGTGCTGTCAGAATAAGTCTTTCTTATGAAAATACAATGAGTGAAGTAATGCAGTTTAACAAAATAATTAAAGAAGTAATTAAAAATTTATATAAAGTAATGGGGTAACAGCATGAATGTTGAATATATTTTAATTCGTTATGGAGAAATGACTACAAAAGGAAAAAATCGAGGCCGATTTACAAGTATATTAAGAGAAAATGTTCGAAATCGATTAAAAGCTTTTGAAAAAATTAAAATCACAGCAACGCGTGATCGTATGTATATAAAATTAAATGGTGAAGACCATGAGAAGGTTGCTGCCAATCTTAAAGAAGTTTTCGGGATTCATACGTTTAGTTATGCTAGAAAAGTTGATACTGAATTAGATGCAATTAAAAAAGGTGCTCTTGAGGCTATTAAAGAGCTTGGTGATAGTGTTAAAACGTTTAAAGTGAACGTACAACGTAGTTATAAACAATTCCCATTAAACACGCCACAGTTAAATCGCGAGCTAGGTGGGTATATTCTTCAAAATACAGAACACTTAACTGTAGATGTTCATCAGCCAGATGTAGCTGTACGAGTAGAAGTGCGTGATGATGCTACTTATATTACTTGTGGAGAAGAATACGGTGCAGGTGGCTATCCAGTTGGAGTTGGCGGAAAAGTTATGTTATTACTTTCTGGAGGAATCGATAGTCCGGTAGCAGCGTACATGTTGTTAAAACGAGGGGTGTCAATAGAAGCCATTCATTTTGAAAGTCCCCCATTTACGAGTGATCGTGCAAAACAAAAAGTAATGGATTTAGCAAGTAAACTAACTAGATATTGTAGACGAGTGACTTTACATGTTATACCATTTACTGAAATTCAAAAAGCAATTCATAAAGAGATGCCTGCAAGCTATACAATGACAATTATGAGACGCGTGATGCTTAGAATTGCTGAGCAAGTTTCTGTTAATCGTAAAGCACTTGCATTAGCAACTGGAGAAAGCTTAGGACAAGTGGCAAGCCAAACATTGGAAAGTATGCATACAATCAATGAAGTAACGAATTATCCAGTTTTAAGACCACTATTGGCTATGGATAAATTAGAGATTATGGATATTGCTAAAAAAATTGATACGTATGATATCAGTATTAGACCTTATGAGGATTGCTGTACAATCTTTACTCCAGCTAATCCAACTACAAAACCAAAACGTGATAAGGTGGCTCGTTACGAGAGTCGTTTTGACTTTACTGAACTAATAAATGAAGCTGTTGTTAATAGAGAATCAATCATTTTTGAGAACGAAATGATTCGAAATCAATCGTCAACAAAAGAAGAAGAAATCGATATCGACGCACTTTTATAAAATTACTAAAAATTACCAGTCGAAATATGAATGAAGATCTGTGTTTTGTCACACTCTATACTCACAAGGAGGTGACAACACATGTCAAATAGAAATAATTCAGGTAGCAATCAATTATTAGTTGATGGTGCTCAAAATGCTTTAGACCAAATGAAGTATGAAATCGCTACAGAATTTGGTGTAAACCTTGGTCCAGATTCAACTTCACGTGCGAATGGTTCTGTTGGTGGTGAAATCACAAAGCGTTTAGTACAAATGGCTGAACAAAGCCTTGGTGGATTTTCTCGATAATCAATTTAAATAATTATGGATTAAGGGGTAGGGTAAAACCTACCTCTTTTCTATTTGTTCAATCTCTTCGCTTAATTTAATATTTAAGAATAACTTTGCTATAATAGAGGGAATAAATTAAAGGAGAGACCTGTTCATGTCATATATTGAAAATGAATTTATTAAAATTACAACCAAATCACAGGGAGCAGAGTTGACGGGTATCTATACAAAAAAAGATAATTTAAATTATTTATGGAATGCTAACCCAACATATTGGGGGAGACATGCGCCAGTTTTATTTCCAAATGTAGGGAAATTAATTGATAATCAATATAAAGTGGATAATAAAGTTTATGAGCTATCTCAACATGGTTTTGCAAGAGATATGGATTTTCAATTAACTGAAATGAAAGAAAACTATATCAACTATGAGTTAATCAGTAGTGAACAAACGCTTTTAAAATATCCATTTCAATTTTCTTTAAATATTAATTATATGATTAAGAACAATACTGTTTTTATTAAATATGTTGTAACGAATAATGATGAGAAATCAATGCCATTTTCAATAGGAGCTCATCCAGCGTTTAATATACCTCTTAAGGAAGATGAAACTTTTGAGGATTATTACTTACAATTTGAAGAGGAAGAAAGACTAGAAACAATTAAATTAGAAGGATCATATCGTAGTGGTAAAAGAGAGCTAATTGGTCAAAATATAAAAAACTTACCATTAACTCGAGAACTGTTTAAGAATGATGCATTAATTTTTGAAAAACTTAATAAAAACGTGCTGACAATTCGTTCGAAAAACCATAGTAATAAAATCAAAGTTCATTTTGAAGGGTTTCCATACGTTGGAATATGGACTACACAAACAGCACCATTTCTATGTATTGAACCTTGGTATGGAATTGCAGATGAAATCGGCCCAGTAAAAGAAATGAAAAATAGACTTGGTATTCAAATGCTAAATCCAAATGAAACTTTTACTTGTACATACAGTATTACCGTTGAAAGTGATTAATTTACAGGAAAGGCAAATGACGATTTGTATAGAGCGCGCTATTTTGATGAAATAAACTATCTTTTCTGGATAGTTTATTTTTTTGTGTATTTTTATTTAAATTTTCTGAAAAATAGTCAGAAAATAGCAGGAATTGACTATACAATTAACGAAACCATTATTATTCTATTTTGCAAAATTCAAAATATAATTTTAGTAATGATCAAAAGGGGGACTAACTAAGATGAACAGTACAAGTCTAATCGCTCCAAAAGTATATAATCTCGTTTGGGAAATTGAAAAATTTGCTTCAACTGATAAAGTGGCGTTAAAGTGGGTTGACCTAAATGGAGTATCCCATCAATTAACATATAAGGAACTTTATAATAAAGTTCACCAATATGCTTTTACATTTAAAAATAGTGGCATTGAAAAAGGGGACAAACTTTTTGTGATGATGCCAAGATGTATTGAGACTTATGTTGTTTATTTAGCTATTTTAAAAATTGGATGTGTTGTAATTCCAGGATCAGAAATGTTAACGGTTAAGGATATTAGGTACCGTCTTGAACATGGAGAAGTAAAAGCAATTGTATCGCATGATGAATATATAGCTACCTTTAGCGATATTGCTAAAACTGGAAAATATAAATTATTTACCATTCATAATCAACAATCCGTGTGGACGTCATTAAATGACCAAGCAATTAGTGGAGCACATGTATTAACTGTGGAAACAAAAAGTGATGATTTAGCATTTATTTCATATACGTCAGGAACGACTGGTAATCCTAAAGGTGTCGTACACACTCACAGTTGGGGTTATGCACATATTCGTACAGTTGCTTCGAATTGGTTGGATGTGACAGAAGATGATACTGTATGGGCAACTGCAGGTCCAGGATGGCAAAAGTGGATATGGAGTCCATTTTTAGCGACATTAGGCAGTGGGGCAACAGGGTTCTTTTATGAAGGGAAATTTGATGCAAATACATTCCTAACATTGCTAAAGGAACAAAATATAACAGTATTTTGTAGTACGCCAACCGAATATCGATTTATGGCAAAGGTTGAAAATCTAGATCAATATCAATTACCTACATTAAGAAGTGCTGTATCAGCAGGAGAACCTTTAAATCAAGAAGTAATCCGAACATTTAAAAAGCATTTCAATATTGATGTAAGAGATGGGTATGGACAAACTGAAAATACATTATTAATCGGAACGATGAAGGATATTAAAGCTAAAGTAGGTTCAATGGGTATTCCAACGCCAGGAAACTTAGTTGAAATCGTTGATGATGAAGGAAATCCAATCGGTGTTAATGAAGTGGGGCATATTGCAGTACATTTAAGCTCTCCAGCATTATTTAAACATTATTATAATGATATGGAACGTACAATAGCACAAAGAAAAGGTCAGTATTATTTAACGGGTGACCGAGCTAAGAAGGATGAAGATGGCTACTATTGGTTTGATGGACGTAGTGACGACATAATTATTAGTTCTGGCTATACAATTGGTCCTTTTGAAATAGAAGATGCTTTAGTACAGCATAAGCTTGTAAAAGAATGTGCAGTTGTTGCTAGTCCAGATCCATTACGTGGCAACGTTGTTAAAGCATTTGTTGTTTTGACTGAAAATGCCTCCAATCAAGATGACTTAGTATCTGAACTGCAAGAACATGTGAAAAAAATTACGGCACCATATAAATATCCACGTAAAATTGAATTTGTCCAAGAACTACCAAAAACTACTTCTGGTAAAATTCGCCGAGTAGAATTACGTGCGATGGAACAATTACGTGAATCAAATTAAATACTTATGTTAAAATGAGGGAAAATTCCCTCTTTTTTTGATTTTGGGACAATTTATCATGCAGGAAATAGTAGATTTTATTTAATGAACGGATGGTGGTATGAAATGAAGAAGCTTTGGCATAATGGTTTGTTTTATACAATGGAAAAGGAAGGGGAAACGGTAGACTCAATCATTACTGAAGATGAACAAATTTTAAAAACAGGAACATATGCAGCCCTGCTTTCTTTTTTAGATGGTGAACAATTTGAGAAAATCAATTGTAACGGAAAAATTGGTTTTCCAGGTTTTATTGATAGTCATTTACATTTAATAGGTCATGGAGAAGCGATGAATCGTGTCGATTTGTCAAAATGTCAATCATATGACGAGATGATTAGTCGAATGAAAACAGTTGTAAAGGATGCGCACCCGAATGAGTGGATTGTTGGAGAAGGTTGGAATGAAAACGAATGGGAATCAAAAACAGTATTCTGCATTGACGATTTAAATAGTTTATCAAGTACAAATCCAATTGTATTAAAAAGAACTTGTAGGCATGTCTATTTTGTAAATTCTCTTGCACTTAGTCATGCTGCAATAAATGAACATATGCAAATCGAAGGAGGTCAAGTTGGCTGCTCTGAAGATGGTCGTTTAAATGGATTATTGTATGATGAAGCTGTTAATTTAATCATTAAAGCAATGCCGGCACCTGACGACCAGTATTTGTCAAAAGCGATCATTTCCGCCATTAAAGATTGTTATCAATATGGTATTGTTGGTGCGGTAACAGAGGATTTATCCTATTATGGAAATGCAAATTTAGTGATCGATTTATATGAGAGATTGTTAAATGAAGTTCCATTTCATACTCATGTTTTAATTCATCATACAACTTTAGATGAAGTCAAAGGAAGATTACATAAAGGGAACAACAATGTATCATTTGGAGGCGTAAAAGCATTTATTGATGGCTCATTTGGTGGTCGCACTGCTCTTTTAGAAAAACCTTATGACGACGATCAAAGCATAACAGGATTACAAGTGACTTCTCCAAAAAAATTAGAAGTAATTACAAAAAAAGCGCGTGAAAATGAGTTACCAATAGCATTTCATATGATTGGAGATCTAGCTGTTAAGCAAGCCATTGATGTAGTTAAAAAATATCCTAATCAAACTCGGCTACCTGATCGATTTATACATTGTGCACTATTATCCCCAAGATTAATTGAGGAAATGAAAGAATTAAATATTGTTGTAGATGTGCAAACATCATTTATATATGCTGATTACCCATGGCTAGTAGAACGTATTGGTCAAAATCGAAATGAATATGCATTTTTAATTAAAACACTGTTAAAAGAATCAATCGCTATAGCAAATGGTTCAGACACACCGATTGATACAATTAATCCTTGGCAAGGTATCTATACAGCGGTTACTCGAAAAGCAAAAGACGGGGTAGCATATAATATCGAGGAAGCAATTAGCCTATTTGAAGCAATTAAACTTTATACAATTGATAGTGCAGCTTCGTTTCGTCAAGAAGACAAAAGAGGTCTCCTAAAAGAAGGATATTCTGCTGACTTTGTTTTATTTGATGAAAATCCATTTAAGTTAGAAAAAGATGATTTACTGTACGTGAAATGTAGTGAAACTATTTGCCGAGGAAATATTGTCTATAAAAGACATGGGTAAGTTATTGAAAGGACAAGCGAGTGTATCCTAGAAGGTATTTGTTATCAAAAAACAACTAGAATTTATCAACGAAGTTCAAAATCTTATATTTTTCTACTGAAAAAGAATGGTATGTAATTTTACCATTCTTTTTTGTTTATCCAGAAGTTGGTTTGCCCATACTGATACAAAAAAGGGTGGTTTTTTGCTTTACATATACTCTATTCTAATTTTTATTGCAATCGTTTTTTTACTGTTAATCATTTTCGTACTTTTTATAAATATGAAGGTCAATATTTTATCCGTTTATACAAATGAAGAGCGATTTATGAATATTAAACTGTCTATCTTGAACAACCTATTGCATTTTGCCTTTACGATTCCTTTAAAGAGACCAAAAGAGGTAAAGGAGGATGTATCAGATTTAGAGAAAAAAAGGGATTTGTCTGTCTTTCAACAAATTGATTTTTTCATAAATTTATACTCCAATGGACATACTATCATTACAAAATTTTTAAACACTGTACAAATTTACAATTTTACTTATCATATTCATTTCGGTGTCGGAAATTCTGCTTTAACAGGGATATCTATTGGAACAGCATATAGTGCGATCGGAATTTTTGAAAACTTATTAAAGAAATTTACGATATTACATCATCCGCCAACTATAGATATCACTCCCAACTATTATACGTCCGTAATGGAAACTACAGGTAAGATACGGTTTTCATTTTCAGTAAGAAAGGCAGTCTTTACGGGATTATTATTACTTAAAGCATATTTAAAAACTAGAAAAGAATTTAAAGCAACACATCCAATCGAAACTAATTAGAGGTGATTAATAATGAGTCAACATCCTATTGGAGACTTAATGCACGCGGCAATGGAAAATTTATCAGCAATGATTAATGTAAATACAATTATTGGTGATCCAATTTCAACACCAGATGGAAGCTTAATCTTAACCGTATCAAAAGTAGGGGTTGGCTTTGCAGCTGGAGGAAGTGAATTTCGAAATTACCATTTAGTAGATGGTGTTAAAGAAGCAGAAGTAAGAAGTCCACATCCATTTGGAGGAGGTACAGGTGGAGGTGCATCAATTACTCCAATTGCATTTTTAATTGTTGGTAAAGATGGAGTAAAATTACTTCACTTAGATCAAAATACACATTTAATTGAAAAGCTGATGGATATAGCGCCACAAGCGCTTGAAAAAGCAAAGAAATATATGAAGAAAAAAGATAATTCTGTTGATGATGAAGCAATTTTTGATACAGATTTAGATTAAATTTAAAATTTAAGTAAAGTTAATTGCATTCAAGGTTTCCTTCCAGTAAGATAAATGTTGTGAACATTTTGTATTTTGGGAGGAAATATCATGGCATCTGTAACATTTAAAAACAATCCAGTAACTCTTATTGGACAAGAAGTAAAAGTAGGAGAAAAAGCTCCAAGCTTTACTGTATTAGCAAATGATTTAAGCCCTGTAACTTTAGAGGCTTCAGCTGGTAAAGTACGCTTAATTAGCGCAGTACCTTCTGTAGATACTGGAATTTGTGATGCACAAACTCGTCGTTTTAATGAAGAATTATCAAACGTAGAAAACGTTGAAGTTTTAACAATTTCAATGGATTTACCATTCGCACAAAAAAGATGGTGTGCTGCAAGTGGTTTAGAAAATGTACATACTTACTCTGATCACCGTGATGCATCATTTGGTGAAGCATTTGGTGTATTAATGCAAGAATTACGTTTATTAGCTCGTGCAGTATTCGTAGTAGATTCAAATGATGTTGTTACTTACGTTGAGTACGTAGCTGAAGGTACAACTCATCCAAACTATGAAGCAGCAATCGAAGCTGTAAAAGCTGCAAAATAATAACAATCACTCTATTAAGAGGTAAAAAGCTGTCGAGGAGATCTCGGCAGTTTTTTTGCATTAAAAAGGCATTCATAAATATGAATGCTTTTTAATGTATATTATCAGACTATTGCCAAGATTATTTACCTAAAGATACTGATTTCTCGGTACAACGTTCCATAGCCGAAATAATAGATGAGCGGAAGCCCTGTTTTTCTAATTCTGCAATCGCTTCGATAGTTGCCCCACCTGGTGTGCAAACTTGGTCCTTTAATTCTCCAGGATGTAATTCAGTTTCAAGTACCATCTTTGCTGCACCTAAAACTGCTTGGGCAGCTAACTTATATGCTTGGTCGCGCTTTATACCTTGTAATACAGCTCCATCTGCTAAAGCTTCGATCATTAAGTAAACATAAGCTGGTGAAGAACCACTAACGGCAGGAATCGCATCCATAAATTTTTCATTTACTAATTCACATTTTCCGAAGCTATTAAAAATTTCAATAACTTCACTTAATTCTTCATTGGTCACAACTTGATTATGACAAAGTGCACTCATGCCTTCTCTTACTAACGAAGGAGTATTTGGCATCGTTCTAACGATTTTAACCTCTTTACCGAATGATTTCTCAACACCTTCTAAAGTAATTCCAGCGGCAATCGTAATGATTACAGTGTTATTTGAAACAACTTCTTTAATTTCTTCAATAATAGTTGGATATAAATCAGGTTTAACTGCTAAAAACAAATAATCAACCTGACTTGCTAAATCCATATTACTATTTAATGTATGAACATTATATAAATCTTTCACTTTTACAAGTGTTTCATTAGACCTTGCACTTACATAAATTTGATGATTTTCAATTACATTCGAATCAATTAACCCACCAATCATAGCTTGGGCCATTTTACCGCAACCAATAAAACCAATCTTCTTATTCATTTGTTCTCACATCCAATATATTTAATAAATTGAATTATACAGGAGGGGTCACATATTACCAAATAATACATGATTAAAAAAATATAATGTACGGATATCCACAAGGAATTATTTTTTGTAAAATAGAAATTGTAAAGAAAATTGACTCTTTGTTTTGGGGGTATTATGAAACAAATTTTAAAAGAATCAAATCATAAAACTACAATTGAGATTATTCAACAACTAATTCAAACATATGGTGGAACTTCATTAACACATTTAGGATTACTTGGGGATAAAAAAGTATATCTTTCAGAAGATCAAAAATCTGCATTTGTTTACCGTAAACAAGGTAATAAATTAGTTGTTCTATGCAATCCAATTGGTGAGGTTTCTTTTGAAAAAATAAAGGAGTTTGAAAAGTATTCAAGGACTATAAAATGTATTCCGTGCTTTTATCAAATAAACGAAAACTCAAAAATGTTGTATGAAAAAGCTGGCTATCGATTGTTAAAATTAGGTGAAGAAGCGATAGTTGAACTAGAGAATTTCGAAATTGTAGGTAAAAAAGGAGCAAAACTAAGAACAAAGAGGAACAAATTCATTCGACAAGGATATCAATTTGAAGTGGCTATGCCTGGACATTCTATCGGTTTACTTCAAGAGCTAAAAGGAGTTTCGGATGTATGGTTAAACGGAAGAGAAGAGCTTTCCTTTTCAGTTGGTTCATTTCATTTTGATTATGTTTCAAATTTTCCGATAGGAATCTTAAGGGATAAAAATGGTCAAGTTATTGCCTTTGCAACATTACCGATACAAGGTGACAATATAACAATTGATTTAATGAGATATTTAAAGGAATTACCTTATGGAACGATGGATATGCTTTTTGTTTCGATTATGTTTTGGGCAAAAGAAAATGGATTTAAAAGCTGTAGCCTTGGAATGGCTCCTTTAGCAAATGTTGGCATTGATCCAAAATCATCAATCATCGAAAAATCTGCAAAAATGATTTTTAAATATGGTAGCTCAATATATAACTTCAAAGGATTATTAACTTTTAAAAGCAAATTTGCGAATAAATGGGAGTCAAAGTACTTAGCATATAAACCATTTACATTACTCTCTGTTATCACAAGCATATATCGCCTAGTACATGGAACGAATTCCTTTAACTATATAACTCGATTTAAAAAACCTTTAGAAAAGAAGAAAGTAAAAATTAGTTAAACTGAAGCACACAAAATAAATCTATCGTTATACATATCTTTAAGAGACAAAATTAGGAACTCAATTAATGAGATCTTTAGCTTGTTGAAATAAAACATAGTCAAGTGAGTATTACTTATCTATAAAAGGCTCATAATTCCTACAAACTGATAAATGAAAAAGTGTTAGTTTCATTAGAGTAAAGGGTATTTGATTAGGTTATATTGTAGAGACTTTATTGATGAATAAGTTGATTGGAGCGGATAGAGCTCGACTCCGATGAGATTAGCGGAAAGGCTATAGACCCCGCAGGCTTGCCGAGGAGGCGAAAGAATCTCGCCCCTTAGAAATCGAGCATCCTGTAATGGAAATCAACATCATTCTACGCCTTTTACGAAAATTTGATGATTTTGACAAGGTAGTTTTTCAACAGCATAAAGACCTCACTTAAGGAGGTCTTTTTTTTATATGTACTGATAATTTAAAAACTACATAAAAAGTTCAAAATGTATTAAATTAAAATAAACATTCATCAATTAAAATTAAAATTAACAGTACTGGATTAAAATTGATTAAAAAAACCAAATACTTTCTAATAGAAGAATTTATTAAAGTGGACACGTTTAAGAGGCATACGTATAATGAAACACAATGACTGTTCTATTATGAAAGTGAGGAATGAAAAATGGTAAAAGAAAATTCAGTGGAATTTTTATTTAATTACATAGATGAATCGACAGAATGTTTAAAAGATAATTTGGAAATTTCTTATTTAGAAGCATTAATTGAAACTGGTGAAAATTTCTTTGAAGGTGAAGTTTTACAAGAAGAAATGCATGGTTTACAAAAAGATCAGCTTATGAATACAATTCATCAATTTACATCGGCTTCAAAAGATAATGAGAGTATCCGTAGAGCATTTCAATTAGCAATATTAAAAGGAATGAAGCAAGGGGTACAAACTAATCATGAAATGACGCCAGATGGTATTGCTTTTATTATTACTTATTTAGTTGGAAAACTTACTGAGGGAAAACAAAATTTAACTATTTTAGATCCGGCAGTTGGTACTGGAAATCTTTTATTAACAATTTTAAATTCTTCAAAAGATAAATTTACTGAATCTGTCGGAATCGATGTAGACGATGTTCTTGTTAGAATCGCATTTGTTATTGGTAACCTACTTGGTCATGAAATAGAACTATTTAATCAAGACAGTTTAGCACCTTTATATGTAGATCCGGTTGATCTTGTTGTTTGTGATCTGCCAATTGGTTTTTATCCAAATGCTGAACGTGCAAAAGATTATACATTAAAAGCAAAAGAAGGCATGTCATATGCTCATCATTTATTTATTGAGCAAAGCATGAACCACTTAAAATCTGGAGGATTTTTCATCTCGTTAGTTCCAAATCACCTATTTACTTCAGAGCAATCTGCGCAATTACAAAGGTATATTAATGAAACAGGTGTTATTCAAGGATTGATACAGTTGCCAGTATCTGCCTTTAAGGACGAAAGACATCAAAAAAGTATATTAATAATCCGCAAAAATGCAGAAAATATGAAGAAGCCAAAACAGGCTTTATTAGTTGATTTCCCTAAGTTATCGAATATGAAAGCAGTTGAAGATATTATGCTTCAAATGAATCAATGGTTTAAAGAAAATTTACAATAATTGAACTTTTAAACACGTAAACTAATTTGTGTTATAATAATTTCAGCTAAAAAAATATAACAGTTTCATGTTTAAAGGAGATGTAAAAACATGGCAAATATTCTTGCTATTAATGCAGGTTCATCATCATTAAAATTTCAATTAATTGAAATGCCTAGCGAAAAAGTACTTACAATTGGTTTAGTAGAACGTATCGGTTTAAAGGACAGCGTTTTTGTCATTTCAGTAAACGGGGAAAAAGTTAAAGAAGTAACTGATATTGCGGATCACTCTGTAGCAGTAAAAATGCTTCTTGAAAAGCTAACAGGTTTAGGAATTATTTCTTCATTCGATGAAATTCATGGAGTTGGACATCGTGTCGTTCACGGTGGAGAACTATTTACAGATTCTGCTCTAATCACTGAAGATGTTGAAAAACAAATTGATCAACTTTCTGATTTAGCACCACTTCATAACCCAGCTAACCTAGTTGGTATTCGTGCATTTAAAGAATTATTACCTAATGTTCCTGCAGTAGCTGTATTCGATACTGCATTTCATCAAACAATGCCTGAAGAGTCTTACTTATATAGCTTACCGTATGAATACTATAAACAATTTGGTATTCGTAAATATGGATTCCACGGTACATCACATAAGTATGTAACAGAAAGAGCTGCTGAATTAATTGGTAAGCCACTAGAAGAGTTAAGACTTATTTCATGTCACTTAGGAAATGGTGCAAGTATTGCTGCAGTTGATGGTGGAAAATCAATTGATACTTCAATGGGATTCACTCCACTTGCAGGTGTAACAATGGGAACTCGTTCAGGTAACTTAGACCCAGCTTTAATACCATTTATTATGGAAAAAACAGGTAAAACAGCTGAGGAAGTACTTGATGTTTTAAATAAAGAGAGCGGTATGCTTGGAATCTCTGGATTCTCAAGTGACTTACGTGATATTGAGAGTGCGGCTGAAGAGGGTAATAAGCGTGCGAAGATTGCTCAAAGTGTATTCATAAACCGTATCCACAAATATTTAGGATCTTACGCTGCGCGTATGAAAGGCGTAGATGCGATTATTTTCACTGCTGGTATTGGTGAAAATGGACCAGAAATTCGTCAAGCTGTTTTAGAAGGTCTTGAATTTATGGGTGTTTATTTTGACCCAAGTAAAAATAACTTTAGAGGAAAAGAAGCGTTCATTAGCTTTGATCACTCTCCAGTTAAAGTAATCGTAATTCCAACTAATGAAGAAGTAGTAATCGCAAGAGATGTAGTACGAGTTGGAATGAAATAATCTGTTGATTAAACATAAACGTAGAGCATACAAAAATAGATGACCTCATATTCTTAAATTGAGATCACTTTTTGGCTCTACGTTTTTTTATATTCGGGGTGATAGTATGGATCAATTAAAAGAGTATAATTTATGGCTTGAACTGAACGATTTGGTTGAAATGAAACAACAAAAGCAAAGTTTAAATAAATTTGAACTAATCTATCAAAATGCTTCTAACTTTCTCCTTCAAAAAATACCTCAGAGCTATTCAAATACTTTTAATGAATTTTTTTCAACTGCATTTTTCCACACTCAATCTTTAATACAAACAACAAAACAGTTTCAAGAAAAGAAATTAGATATACTTAAACGAGCACAAATTTTAAGAAGTGATGTTAAGACAATAAGTGATTTAAGAAAGCTACCATTAAGACAATTGAATTTCTTAGCTGAGCAAGAAATATCGAAAGCATTAATCGTTTCAAGTGTTCAAGGTGGAATAAGTGGAACTAGTTCAAAACTCGCTTTTTTTGGTGATTTACCGGCTTTATTATTTATTAATCTTAAAACGGTACAAGAAATAGCCCTCTGTTATGGATATGATGTGAGTATTCCAAAAGAAATGGA
This sequence comes from Gottfriedia acidiceleris, assembly GCF_036421055.1. Lineage (GTDB taxonomy): Bacteria > Bacillota > Bacilli > Bacillales > Bacillaceae_G > Gottfriedia > Gottfriedia acidiceleris_C. The sequence continues at coordinate 60,866 of NZ_JAZGQS010000002.1, forward strand.
ATGTAGCTTGAAAGTACTACAAGGTGCAATCCTCCCATCAACCGAAAAATATGTTGTTTGGAGTAAATTAATGAACGATATTTTAAAGCATGAGGATTCTGACGTATTTGCAACTTGGGAAAATGAATTTAATGAAGAAGGGGTGTATTACACAGTCATATTACAAATGTGCAAGTTATTAATGATCCATTCATTGCGGAATAAGGTTTTAGGTGGTATTCCTTTATTAGGTGTTACTGTTGGGGCAAAATGGAATGAATCTTTTACAAAAAACATATTAGACTATACACAGAAATTTTATCAATATCGTATATTATCGGAACGGGTAAACCAGGATCCAACAGATTAAATCATTTTTAAGAAGCTAACATATTATCTGTTAGCTTTTTTAGAGTGTAAAATGAGTGAAAACCGAAATAATTGAACCTCCAACGGACAATTTACTCTTAGCTCAACGAATACCCGTTTGGTTGTAAACCAGTATATGGTATGCTAAAAGAAAACTATATTTAAGGAGACAAGTATGAAGCCTACATCAAGTTTTCAACTAGAACAATCCGTCGGAAAGTTACGAAAAGTGATTGACCAATTAAATAAGCAAATTAAAGAAGCATCTTCCGAAAAAGTTGCAAATGAAACAATCCGACTAAAAGAGGAATTGAAAACAATCGGAGACACACTTTTACAAATTCAAAAACGCGAAAATGAATAAACGGGTACAAACAAAATGAAAAAGCTAACAAATTTATTGTTAGCTTTTTAACCATGTATTTTTGTATCATTGGACATTTGTTGGTTACTTCTAAACCAAATCCATAGATCATTAATAATTGATGCTAATTCTGCAATTTCAGAATTTAATTTACAGCTCAAAGCAAAATCAGATTCATGATTTAATTGCTCTTGTTTATGATTAATCGAAAACTCTAAACGTTTAATTTGATCAGGTATTTCACCACGGATATATTCCCATTCAGTAATAATCTTTAGTTGTTGATCGTGAGAGTAATCTTCCCAATCCAGCTTCAGGCTTGGTAGAAAAATACCTAATCGTTCATCGTATGAAAAATAATCTTGTAACATTTTTTACTCCCCCTCATGACTATATTATACATTGAAAAAATATGTGAAACATATTGATTTTTAAAATTTTTGATTATGTGAAATAAAAATTGTTTGTAAATAGCCTAAAATCTAAAAATAAAAATTATTAAAATAAAAGGAAAATAATTCATAATAATAGAAAATATAGTTATCTTTTAATAAAATAATCTTACTAAATTAAAGATATATGTATAAGTGAATGACATATTTTTTTATGGATTGACTTTATGCTTAAATAACCAATAAAAAAGTTGAATGAGAATAGGTTTAACGAATACATACAATTGATTGATTTATCTAGATAATTTTCACAAATATATAAAATTATTTAGACTCGAAAGGAAGAGTTTTATGAGGCATGCTGTCATTACGGCAGGATCGAAGGGGTTAGGGAAGAAAGTAACTGAAGCATTTTTAAACGATGGTTATTCAGTAACTGTTACGTACTTTTCTGATGAACAAGCGATCAAAGAGCGAAAAGAAGAATGGAAGGATTATTCGGACCGAATTCTTTTTGTAAAAGGTGATATATGCGATAAAAATTTTATTAAGGAGATTGTCTCAAGAACGATGGAGAAATTCGGTAGGGTTGATTGCTTGATTAATAATGCTGGCCCTTATCTATTTAACCGTAAAAAACTGGCTGACTATACTGATGAAGAGTGGGAATACTTGTTGTATGGAAATTTGCACAGTGTGTTTTATCTTTTAAAGCAAATTATTCCAATTATGAGAAAGCAGAAATATGGACGTATCATAAATTATGGATTTCAAGGTGCCAATTCAGCTTCGGGATGGATTTATCGTTCTGCATTCAGTGCAGCTAAAGTAGGTCTAGTTTCATTAACTAAAACAATAGCTTATGAGGAAGCAGAGAATGGTATAACATCTAATATGATTTGTCCTGGGGATATTTTTGGTGAGATGAAAGAAGCAAATCAAACTGAAGCAAGTAAGGATGGGAAAGGTCTTGCACCAGTTGGAAGATCTGGTACTGGAGAAGATATAGCAAGAATGGTGCAATTTTTGTGTAAAGAAGAGTCTGATTTTATAACAGGTGATATATTTGAAGTCACCGGTGGCTTGGACGTCATTAATAAATACAGACATATTCCATTATCATGAGAATTCGTGGGACAATTCCATTTTTAAAGCATAATTTATAATAAAAAAGATTCTGAATTAATATTTATTAAACGAAATTAAGCGTTTTCATTTTCTGCACTATATGTTTTGTGTTAATATAAAAATGTATTATTTTTTAATAAATAGAGCTCATCCTAAGAGGCAGCGAATTAAATATATTTCAGGGGGAAATAACATGCGTATTGGGGTACCAAAAGAAATAAAAAACAACGAAAATCGTGTAGCAATGACACCAGCTGGAGTAATGAACTTAGTTGGACATGGACATTCAGTATACATTGAAACAAATGCTGGACTTGGTTCAGGATTTACTAATGAAGAATACGTAAATGCTGGCGCAACGATTGTTGAAACAGCTGAAGAGGCTTGGAATAATGAAATGGTTATGAAAGTTAAAGAACCAATTCCAAGTGAATATGGCTATTTCCGTGAAGGATTAATTTTATTCACATACTTACATTTAGCTCCAGAGCCTGAATTAACTAAGGCTTTAATTGATAATAAAGTAGTAGGAATTGCTTACGAAACTGTACAAGTTGGTAATACATTACCGTTATTAACTCCAATGAGTGAAGTAGCAGGACGTATGTCAGCTCAAATTGGTGCTCAATTCCTTGAGAAAAATAAAGGCGGAAAAGGTATTTTATTAGGTGGTGTACCAGGAGTACGTCGTGGAAATGTTACAATCATTGGTGGAGGTGTAGCAGGAACAAATGCTGCTAAAGTAGCAGTTGGTCTTGGTGCTCATGTAACGATGATTGACTTAAATCCAGATCGTTTACGTCAATTAGATGATATTTTTGGTCATCAAATTACGACTTTAATGTCTAACCCTTACAATATTGCTGAAGCGGTTAAAGAATCTGATCTTGTAATTGGTGCAGTATTAATTCCAGGTGCAAAAGCGCCAAAACTTGTTACAAAAGAAATGATTGAATCAATGGAACCAGGTTCAGTTGTAGTTGATATTGCAATTGACCAAGGTGGTATTTTCGAAACAACAGATCGTATTACAACTCATGATTTCCCAACATATGAGAAACATGGAGTAGTACACTACGCTGTAGCTAACATGCCTGGTGCAGTACCTCGTACTTCTACAATGGCATTAACAAATGTTACAGTACCTTATGCAGTTCAAATTGCTAACAAAGGTTATCAAAAAGCTTGCTTAGATAACTCTGCATTATTCAAAGGTATTAATACACTTGATGGATATGTAACTTACGAAGCAGTAGCAGAAGCTCACGGCTTAGAATACAAAGAAGCAACTACTTTATTACAAGGTACATCTGTTTCTACAAACTAATAATAATTAAAATCCCTTTATCGATGGCGGTAAAGGGATTTTATTTTATTCTCATTCTATAACATCCACTTTGAATATATAGTAAAATTATATCATAATTTCCATTTTATGTAAAAAGTAGTGAAAGTATTGGAATACATTTTTATTCTTATTTTTCTGATTGCAGGTATTTTTGGGTTTAACTGGCTAATGGGTTATCGTAATCAAAATATTACATTAGATTTAGATGAGCGTTATTTAAATCTAAATGACTATGCGAAGGCTGTTAAGGCTGAATTAGAAAGCCAAGGTAAAACAGTTGAATACAGAGGAAATAGACTTTTTATAATAAATGAGAAACAATAACATCTTATTGAACGAAATATATCAATGGGTGGTGTACCCTTACAACATACGATCCTTCAAATTTCAGACTGTCCGTCAAACGATCGCTTTCTTTGTTATTTCACCTTTCTGCGGTGCTCATTACCGTTAAAGGTAACTCCGCCTCACCAAGCTTCGTGCTTCGAAAGACAAGCGCTTGCAATCAGTCTGAAATGTCAAGTTTTAGAATTTTGTTTATTCAATTAAAAAATCCCAATCTTCAACTGAAGAAAGGGATTCTTTTTCTTTATTCATGACTCAATTATATTCTTCTTTCAACATGCTATATTGATACATATCACGATGAGCGCCTTTGAAAAACTCATGCTTGCGCAATATACCATCTAAATGAAAGCCTAATTTTGTAAGAAATTTTTGTGAAGTGATATTATATTCGTATACTTCACCATATATTTTTATGAGTTTTAATTCATTAAAAGCATAATTTAGTAGATAGCTTAATGCAAAGGAACCAATTCCTTTATTTTGCATTGATTGATCTCCAATAACGATACCAAAAGCGGCATGATTATTCTCTTTATCGAGATTTCCTAATTCAATTCTTCCTACACAATTACCTTTGTATTCGATTGTGAACAAGTGGAGATTAGGTTTAAGTCCGTCAAAATATTTTTCATAGCCTTGTACCATTTCATTTAAAGAACGTGGTTTTTCTATTCCTACAAGCTTACCAAGCTCATCGTCACATTCCCATTTATGCATAATAGGGATATCTGAGGGCAGAACTTGTCGAATATTTATTAATCCGTCTTGCTTCATATTATAGGATGATTAATTCTTTAGGGAACTTCGTTAATGTCATTGCACCTGTTTCTGTAATAACGATATCATCTTCAATTCGAACTCCACCAACATTTGGTACATAGATTCCTGGCTCTATTGTATATGACATACCAGTTTTAATAATACCAGTATTTGAATCATTTACTGATGGGTAATCATGGATACCAATACCTAAACCGTGACCAATACGGTGAACGAAGTATTCGCCATATCCAGCGTCTGTAATAATTTGACGAGCAGCACGATCAACATTTCCTAATACCTCGCCTGGTTTACTCACTTCGATTGCAGCAAGTTGACCTTTTAAAACGGTTTCATAAATTTCTCGTTGTTGCTCATTTGGTTGACCAAACATTACTGTACGCGTAATATCTGAGCAATACCCATCAACGATAAAACCTAAGTCCATAAGTACGAAATCACCTTTTTTAATTGGGTTTGTACCTGGATTTCCATGTGGTAATGCTGAGTTTGCACCAGTTAAAATTAAAGTACTAAATGAAGTTTTAGAAATACCTTTTTTCTTCATTTCGTATTCCATTTCAGCAATTAAATCCATTTCTGTTTTGCCTTCAGCAATACGATCAACAATAATTTGACATGCCATGTCAGCAGCTTCGGCAGCCACTTGCATACGACGAATTTCTTCACTATCTTTTATTAAACGTAAGTCATGTAATTTTTCTTCAGCTGCAAGGAATTGTACGCCAGGGAAAAGTTGTACTAATCTTTCATAGCGGCCAACAAGAAGATGTTCTTTTTCGATTGCCATACGATTTACTGTAATATTACGTTTTGCTAATGATTCTTGTATCATTGCCCAAGGATCTTGACTATCATTAAAGCCTATTACGTCATATTTCCAGCCTGCGTTTTGTACATGTCCAACTTCCATTTGTGGACATACAAGAATTGGTTCATCATTTGGAAATACAAGACAAGCTAGAAGACGTTCATGTGGATTACAATGGAAATTAGTTAAATAAAATACGTTCTCAGTAGATGTAATAAATCCTAGTTGAATATCTTGCTCTTTTAACCAAGTTGATAGATTTTGTATACGGTGTTCCATTTGTAACATCCTTTCTTAAAAAAACAAATTACTGCAATAAACAAAAAAGTCTTTACAGTTTATCACATTCTTATTTTATCATTTTTTATCGAATTACGTAAAATAGTTAACTTATTTCTTATTTTTGTAATAGAAAATAATCTGTTAAAATGTGGTAGAGACTAATTTTATAAAAAAGGAGCGACTTCATTTGAACATTACATATTTTGGGCATAGTGTTATTTTAGTAGAACACGGTCAAGATTCAATTATTATTGACCCATTTATTAACGGAAATCCACATACTAATGTGAAAGTAGAAAATATTAAAGTGAATTATATTTATGTAACACATGGTCATGGCGATCATTTAGGTGATACAGTTGAACTAGCAAAACGAAATGATGCAACTGTTATTGCTCCTGTGGAATTAGCAACTTGGATTTCGTGGCAAGGTGTCAAAGTTGTACCTATGCATATCGGGGGAGAAAAAGAGTTTTCATTTGGAAAATTAAAATTAGTAGAAGCAATCCATGGTTCAAGTATTGTTGATGAAGAAAATAAACAAATAATTAATGTAGGACCACCATCAGGCGTTTTATTAAAAATAGCTGGTAAAACAATTTATCATGCTGGTGATACTGCATTATACAGAGGTATGAAAACATTAGGCGAGTATGAAAAGATCGATCTAGCATATTTACCAATTGGTAACCACTTTACAATGGGAATCAGTGATGCAGTAATTGCTTCTGAATGGATTAATGCACAACAAGTAATTCCGATGCATTATAATACATTCCCACCAATCCAAGTGGACCCAAATGAGTTCCTTGCAAAATTACCAAAGAATAATGGTTTCATACATGAACCAAATACAACAATTTCACTATTGTAGTATAGGCCATCGAAGAAAATATTAGTACAGTATTAGAAGCACGTTGAAACGTGCTTTTTTTCATGGTATGAATTGTTATATAATAGTTAATAAAAATATTAATACAACCATTGAAAGCTTGGTGAGGTAATTGACTACAAAGCACGATCAAATACTAGAACATATTGAACAACTACCGGTCGGTCATAAAATATCAGTCAGACAAATTGCAAAAGATTTAAGTGTAAGTGAAGGTACTGCATATAGAGCAATTAAAGATGCGGAAAACAAAGGATTTGTTAGTACCATTGAACGTGTAGGTACGATTCGTATTGAAACGAAAAGAAAAGAAAATATTGAAAAATTAACTTTTGCCGAAGTTGTTAATATTGTTGATGGACAAGTTTTAGGTGGTAAAGAAGGATTACATAAAACACTTAATAAGTTTGTTATTGGTGCAATGCAGCTTGATGCGATGATGAGATATATTAGTGCAAATAATTTATTAATCGTCGGAAACCGAGTGAAAGCTCATGAATTAGCATTAAAAGAAGGATCAGCGGTATTAGTAACAGGTGGATTTGATACAGATGAAAGTGTAAAACGTCTTGCGGATGAAATGAAAATGCCGATTATTTCTTCTAGTTATGATACGTTTACTGTTGCGACCTTAATTAATAGAGCAATTTATGATCAATTAATTAAGAAGGATATAGTACTAGTTGAGGATATACTCATTCCAACTGAAAAAACAGCCACACTTTCTCCACTTGATGAAGTTGAAAAGTGGTATGAACATAATAGAGACACAGGTCATGGAAGATATCCAGTAATTGATGATCGAGGTAAGCTAATAGGAATCGTAACTTCAAAGGATATCATACATGAACAACGTACTCAAAGAATTGATAAAGTTATGACTAGACAACCAATAAGTGTAAATGAAAAGATGTCGGTTGCGGCAGCTGCTAGAATGATGGTTTGGGAAGGCATAGAGTTGCTACCAGTTGTAAATACATCCAATAACTTAATCGGTATTATAAGTCGTCAAGATGTACTTGAAGCTTTACAGCAATTGCAACGTCAACCTCAAGTAGGGGAAACAATTGATGATATAGTAACTAGTCAATTTCATAATAATAAAGATCAAAAAAATGATGACTTTACGATTAGATGTAATGTAACTCCTCAAATGACGAATGTAATTGGTACCCTTTCTCATGGCGTATTTACGACGATTGTAACCGAGGCAGGTAAAAGAGCAGTTCGTGATATGAAAAAAGGTGACTTAATCGTAGAGAATATTACAATTTACTTCGTACAGCCAGTTCAAATTGATGATGTAATTGAAATTAAACCAAAAGTATTAGAATTAGGTCGTAAATTTGGAAAAGTTGATGTTGAAGTATTTCAGCAAGGGATATTAGTAGGAAAAGCATTAATGATGATGCAGTTATTAGATCGATGAAAAATGGAAGCCATAATAGGCTTCCATTTTTTTGAATTACTTGAAATCAAGGGATAAAAAAAAGCAGGAAATCATTCCCCGCCTTTGAAATTTATGAAAAAATCATCCCGTATTTTTAATTCAAAAGTAGTTTATTAACTCGATTTACAAATTCATTATTTTCGTTTCTAGTATCAAAATCTTTTGCTAAGTCATATACAATTTTCTCTAATTTCTCTAAGTCATAAATAAATTCATCTTCATTTATTTTCAATTTTTTCGCCATAAATAATGCTGCTAGCCAAAACTCAAATTTGTATGATAGATTCGAAAGATTATCACATAAATCAACATGTTTATAGAACAATTCAATTGCTCTATCAGGATCACAATAAGTTAAAAAGATCATTTGTTCACTTAGTTCAGGAATGAATTTTGTGCGATTATATGTTACAAAATAAGCTTTTTGTTGAATAATTAATGCTTCATCTATTTTGCTTTCTTTTAATAAAGGAAGCAGTAATTTTGAGTAAGATTTGTGAATCGCTTCGTCACAATCTACTGAGCTATTCATTATTTTATTTTGTAAATTTAACGCTTCTTGAAGATGATTAGTATTTAGTAAATAAATCATTTCACCATACATTTCACATTTTTCACAATTACTTAAATGATCCCTTGGAGATTTTTTATATAGTTGATAGTTTTGTTTTGCGTAATCTATTTGATTTAAATATAAGTTCATTAGAAATAGAGCTTGAAAATAAGGTCTTAAAGAATAGTTAGCAATGACTAAACGATTCTTAAAATCTTCGAAATAATGGTGAATTTCTTCTAACGAGAATCTAAGGGACTGAGGTATTATTTCTAACAGCCACTTGTATAGCCATAGGATCTGCTCTTGCTCGATACGTTCTTCGTTTTGATCATATAAATCTACACACCACAAAAAGGTATCAATAAATAAATCTATTTCACCAATAGAAAAAGCAGTTTCTGCTAATTCCATATTAACGTAATATAAATATCCCCATTCCTCTTGATTCTCTAATTCTTCTGCAAAAGTAAGTAGCTCTTGCAGTTTCATACTAGAATGTGATAATTCTACTAGTTCATCAAATTTTGATGAAAATAGTTCTTCAGTCATCATGTAAGTTTTCTCACTTTCTAGATTACTATAAGATTAAACAGTTTGTTTATTTTCAATTGCTTTATAATGCTTATTCTGTAAGTATCCACGATATAGATTTGCCGCACCAAATAGAATGAAAACAATACCGACACAAATTGTTATTAATTCAAGCTTTGCGACCATTTGATTTATACCGTAAAGCAATAAGAATAATCCAAAAGTTAATCTTGCGCGTGATCCTGCAATTTTTTTTGTTAATAGTTCGCTTGTAAAGAAAAATTTGGTAACGTAAAATAAGAAGAATAGAAAAGATATAATTACGATTGTTGCAATGCTATTCACTTAGCTTCCACCTTTCAATGACTAATACATATTTCTATTTTACAGTCATAGATACTATATTTCAAAAGTTTTCATATAAAGGAGAGTTTAATGTTGAAGGAACAAATTTTAAAAGATATACACTCGTTTGATACGATAATCATTCATCGTCATGTACGCCCAGATCCAGATGCAATTGGTTCACAGTGCGGCTTAGCAGAAATGATTAAAGCAAGTTATCCTGCAAAAAAAGTATATGTAGTAGGACATCTACCGCAATCGCTAGAGTATTTATATAAAATGGATGAAATAGAAGATGAAGTATATAAGGATGCACTTGTCATTGTTTGCGACACTGCAAATACTGAACGAGTAGATGATGCAAGGTATTCAACTGGAAAGAAATTGATTAAAATTGACCATCACCCTAACGTAGATCAATACGGTGATATTATGCATGTTGATACTACTGCAAGCTCAACAAGTGAGTTGATTTTTGAACTTGCAGAGAGTAGTAATGGACAATTAGTCGTAACTGACAAAGCTGCGAGACTAATTTATGCGGGGATTATTGGAGATACAGGAAGATTCTTATTTCCAAGTACAACAGAAAGAACTTTTCATGCAGCTAGTCATTTGATAAAAAAGGATTTTTCTATTAATGAAATATATGACAATATGTATGAAACATCAATTGAGATGGCTCATTTAAATGGATATGTTCTTCAAAATTTTAAACTAACAGAAGAGGGAGTCGGTCATATAAACATGACAAAGGCTCTAATGGAAGAATACAATGTAAACTCTGAACAAGCCTCATTGGCTGTAAGTTCACTTGGACATATAAAAGGAGTAAAAGCTTGGGTTATCTTCTTAGAAGAAGATGATTTAATTCGAGTTCGTCTTCGTTCAAAAGGACCAGTTATAAATGGAGTAGCTGCTATGTTTAATGGTGGTGGACATCCGCTTGCATCTGGAGCGAAAGTCTTCTCATGGGAAGAAGCAGAAAAAGTAGTGGAAGAATTAAAAAAGGTTTGTAGGGAAGAAAAATAAAGTTTTGAAAATAAATTTGAGAGGCTAATTATAAATTCTAGCCTCTCATTTATTTTGTGCTTTTTATTTTTAATGTGATTTCTAATACGGTATCAAAGTAGATTGTATCTATTTCAAGTTTAAATCGCCGATCATCTTTAATATAAACTTTGTTTTCGATTGCGCGTCTTAATAATTCCCGATTTTGAGAAACGCTTTTTATATCTTGAGTAAGTAAATTACTTAAGTCATCCTTTACATCAGTAACAAGTTGATTATTAGTAAATGCATTTAAATTGTATTGTTTGTAGTTTAATATTGTCACTTTGATTTCTTGCACTGTTAATTTTCGTTTGTTTTCCTTGTTCATTCGCTCCATATTTTCAAAAAATATATTTTTATCTCTTAAATACTCTTTATTGAGCATTTTTAATTCAGATATTTGTTTTACTTGTTCTTCTTCTGTCACACCATAAAAATAAATAAAGACAAGCCAACTAATGATAAACCCGAAGAAAATGCCTACAAAAAATTTTGCCCAAGCCTGGGAGAGCTGTTCTGGAGGAGCTTTCATTAAACATGTTCTCCTGTAAACCATTGGATAATAATTGTCCCTGTATGAGTTCCTCCCATAGCGGCTATAATCATGAAAATTTGTTTAATGAATTCGATTGTTTCTCCTTCAAATAATCCTTTTTCAAAACTATAGAATGTATCAAATGTTCCGCCAATCGCCCCCACAATTGCCCAAATTCGTAACTTCATTGATAAATCATACATGCTGCTAAGTGGTGGCTGTCCAATGACGTAGTAACCAATTGAACCAATTATCGATCCACCTATTATGATTCCTAGTGAAATAAAATACATTGAAATTAATGCCGGTATAAATGGCAACTTAAGCTCCAATTGTCCTCACTCCCTCAATTAATATATATGGACAAAGTGTTATGTGTATGATGAGTATTAAAGTAAGTTTAAAATAAATCATTTGTTTTAATTTTCACGAACAAAAATAGAATGTAAGTTCGTATTTTGTGATAGAATAGATTATATTGAAAAGATGGTAAGGAGGAATGTAGATGAGTTTTGTTCATTTGCAAGTTCAAAGTTCTTATAGTTTATTGCAAAGCGCTTGTAAAATAGATGAATTAATTAATGCCGCTGTTAGAGAAGGACATCCTGCGCTTGCTATTGCAGATGAAAATGTCATGTACGGGGTTATTCCTTTTTATCATGCGTGTAAAAAAGCAGGAGTTAAGCCAATTATTGGAGTGAAAATCTCAATTTTAATGGATGAATATCAGTCTTATCCGATGCTTTTACTAGCGAAAGACTTGGCTGGTTATCAAAACCTTTTAAAACTTACAAGTATAATAGGGACAAAATCAAAAGAAGGCATTCCTAAAAAGTGGTTATCGGCATATAGTAACGGCGTGATTGCAATTACGCCAGGAATAGAGGGAGAAATTGAAAACTTACTAATGAATGGAGAAATCGAAAGAGCTATTGTTCATGTAAAAGAGTATCAATCAATTTTCGATCACTTTTTTGTCAGTATTCAAGATCATGGCTTATCTGAAGATCGTTCGCTATATCCATTAATTAAACAATTACAAAAAGAAACAAACATCAGTTTAGTTGTTACAAATGACGTTCGATATATTGAAAAAGAGGATGCACTTATTCAAGATGCATTATTTTCAGTTAAAAATGGTACTAAGTTATCAGACGAATCAAGACCAAGATTACATTCGAACGAATATTATTATAAATCGAAAGCCGAATTATTAAAGTTGTTTGCTGATGAGGAAGAAGCATTTCAAAACACAATACATATTTCAGAGATTTGTAATGTAACGATTCCTTTTCATCAGCCATTATTGCCTAAGTATCCAGTACCTGAAGGATATTCAACATTGGAATATTTAAAAATGGTATGTGAAAATGGCATGATTGAGCGGTATGGGGAAGTAAATGATGAACTTAAACAAAGATTAGCATTTGAGTTAAATACAATTAATAAGATGGGATTTAATGATTACTTCCTCATTGTCTGGGATTTCATTAAATATGCACTTGAACAAGGGATATTTGTTGGACCAGGACGTGGTTCAGCTGCGGGATCTTTAGTGGCTTACGTATTAAAAATTACGAATGTAGACCCAATCCATTATAATTTACTATTTGAACGTTTTTTAAATGAAGAAAGAATTACAATGCCAGATATTGATATTGACTTTCCAGATCATCGACGAGATGAAATGATTGATTATGTCGCTTCAAAATACGGTGATGTGCATGTTGCGCAAATTATTACATTCGGAACATTAGGAGCAAAAGCAGCAATTCGAGATATTGCCAGGGTAATGGGGCTTGCACCAACTGAAATAGATCGGTATTCAAAGTTAATTCCATCATCACTAGGAATTTCATTAAAAGATATTTATGAGCAATCAAATGCATTTAAAAGTCATGTTGAACATTCTGGTATTCATAAACGGATATTTGAAGTAGCTTGCCAAGTTGAAGGATTACCACGTCATACAAGCATCCATGCAGCAGGTGTAATTATATCTGAACTTCCGTTAACAAACGTTGTCCCGTTACAAGAGGGGAATCATGGAGTGTTTTTAACACAATATCCTGCGGAAATCCTTGAAGAACTTGGATTAGTAAAGATGGACTTCCTTGGCCTACGTAACTTAAGTTTATTGGAAGAGGTCTGTCGATTAATTTATGAAGCAAAAGGCGAAGTAATCAATTTGGAAGAAATTCCTTTACAAGATCTAAAAACATTTGAAATCCTTAGTAAAGGAGATACCTCAGGTGTTTTTCAGCTAGAATCTTCAGGAATGAGAAGAGTATTACAGCAATTACAACCTAATCAGTTTGAAGATATAGTGGCTGTAAATGCGTTATATCGTCCGGGTCCTATGGAGCAAATCCCTAGATTTATTCAATATAAGCATGGATTGGAGAAGGTTACGTATCCTCATCCAGTTTTAGAAAAAATATTAAAACCAACATATGGTGTCATCATATATCAAGAGCAAATCATGCAAATTGCTTCAACTCTTTCAGGATTTACTTTAAGTGAAGCAGATTTACTTCGAAGAGCTGTAAGTAAAAAGAAGAAGGAAGTTTTAGATGAAGAAAGAATTCATTTTGTAGAAGGTGCAATAGCTAAAGGTTATGATGAACAAGTAGCAAATGAAGTATACGATTTAATTGTCCAATTTGCTAACTATGGATTTAATAGGAGTCATGCTGTTGCGTATAGTATGATTGCGTATCAACTAGCATATTTAAAGGCAAATTTTCCTTTAGAATTTTATGCAGCACTTTTATCGAGTTTTATAGGGAGTGAAGAGAAAGTATCGAATTATATTGGTGAAGCAAAAATGAAAGGGATCCCAATCTATCCACCTTCAATCAATAAAAGTCATTATGCATTTGTAGTTGAAGGAAACGGAATTCGATATAGTTTATTAGCTATAAAAAATATAGGAATGGCAACTGTTAGAGAAATTCTACAAAAGAGGCCATATAAAGATTTTTTTGAAGTGTGCATTAAAATTTCACCAAAAGCATTAAACCGAAAAAGTATAGAAAATTTAATTTTTTCGGGATGCTTTGATGAGTTCGAGCTCGACCGAGCAACATTATTAGCAAATATTGATATGATTTTCGATTACGTAGATATAGTAAGACCTGAGAATGAAGATCAATTTGATTTATTTCTTGATGAAGATTTTGTGCCTAAACCAGAAATTATAAAAGTGGAGCCAATGAAAGTTTCAATTAAGCTTGAACTTGAAAAACAGGCATTAGGTACTTATTTATCAGGTCATCCGATTAGTCAGTACGAGAAGTTGCTGAATGAAAGCGATGCCGGGACTATTTCATCTATAATGATGAAGAAAGATAAAGAGCATCTATTATTTGTCTATATTAAGGATTTAAGAGTTACAAAAACAAAAAAACAACAGCATATGGCTTTTTTACAAGTTGAAGATTTAAGTACATCAATTGATGCTGTAGTATTTCCGACTACTTTTGAAAAATACCGTCATAAATTAAAAGAAAAAGAAGTAGTTGTAGTTAAAGTAAAAGTTGATGAACGGGATGAAAGAAAACAATTAATAATTAATGAAGTCCTTACAATCGAAGAAATGGAAGAAATAAACGACCAAAAGAAGTATACTTTATTTATTAAAATAACGGGACATACTAATAAAAATATTGCCTATACAATACAGCAAACGATTTCTAAGTTTAAAGGGCATGCAAAAGTGGTGCTTTATTATGAGGAAGATAAAAAAGCTGTTCAATTATCTGAACACTATTTTGTGAATCCTTCTGTGAATTGTCTTTCGATGTTAAGAAATATTGTTGGAGATGCAAATGTTGTATTAAAGAAATAGACATTCTCCTCTAAACTATTTATTATTAACATACATGTGATATCATACAAAAAGAAAATTTTACTTTTAAAGAGAAAATCACTAAGAAATATACAGTTGAAAAGTCAACTCGTCAACATTAGGGAGAGTGAATAGTTTGTCATTATTAAGTGAAGAAGCATTACATATGCATAGAGTACATCAAGGTAAATTAGAAACAGTGTCTAAGGTGCCAGTTACAAATGCTAAAGAATTAAGTTTAGCGTACTCACCAGGTGTTGCCGAGCCATGTAAAGAAATTTACGAAGAAAAAAGCAGAGTGTATGAATACACTATGAAAGGTAATATGGTTGGTGTAGTTTCGGATGGATCTGCTGTTCTTGGATTAGGCAATATTGGACCAGAGGCTGCATTGCCTGTAATGGAAGGTAAAGCTGCATTATTTAAAAGCTTTGCTGGTGTTGATGCATTTCCAATCTGCTTAAATACGCAAGATGTAGAGCAAATCATTCAAACAGTAAAATTGTTAGAACCTACATTTGGTGGAATAAATTTAGAGGATATTGCAGCTCCAAACTGCTTTATAATAGAAGAGCGCTTAAAGCGTGAAACAAATATTCCGATATTCCATGATGATCAACATGGAACGGCTATCGTTACACTTGCAGGTTTAGTAAATGCATTAAAAATAGTGAATAAAAATATGGCTGATATTAAAGTGGTCCTAAATGGTGCAGGAGCAGCGGGTATTGCTATATTAAAATTATTATATCGTTTTGGAGTTCGCCAAATTATTATGTGTGATACAAAAGGCGCGATTTACGAAGGACGTCCAAATGGTATGAATAGCGTAAAAAATGAAGTTGCAAAATACACAAATAAAGATAAAATTCAAGGTAGCCTTAAAGAAGTACTTGAAGGGGCAGACGTATTTATTGGGGTTTCCGTAAAAGGAGCAGTAACTCAAGAAATGGTTCGTTCGATGAATGAAAATCCAATTATTTTTGCAATGGCTAATCCTGATCCAGAAATTATGCCTGAAGATGCAAAAGAAGCAGGGGCTTTAGTAATTGGTACAGGTCGAAGTGATTATCCTAACCAAGTAAATAACGTTCTTGCATTCCCAGGAATTTTCCGTGGAGCATTAGATGTTCGTGCTACACATATTAATGAAGAGATGAAAATTGCGGCAGTAAATGCAATTGCAAGTTTAGTAAGTGAAGCTGATCTATCTCCAGATTTTATTATTCCAGCACCATTTGATCCTCGAGTAGCTCCAAAAGTAGCTGCTAGTGTGGCAAAAGCTGCAATGGAAACAGGGGTTGCTAGACTGAATGTTGACCCAAAAGAAATCGAAGAAAAAACAAAAAAACTAGCTTTAATTAAATAGTTTTATTACCAGATATCAATATTAATGGGGATAGTATTACAATACTAAAATTAAGTAATGTAGTACTATCCTTTTTTATCTGATATAATACTTAGATGTGGTAAAAAAGCGCAGAGAATGTTGGAAATTAAAGGAACTTCATAAAAATTGTATAAATTAATTTTTTAAGATTTTCTACAAATTTCAAGTTAGTTAAATGGTTGGAATGACGAAATTTAGCTGAATTTTATCGACAAATGTTAACAAAAAGTGTATAACATTTATAGTATCCTATTAGTATTTAGTACTAAAAAAGTTAGGAGGAATTAGGTTGCAAATCAAAGACTTATTTTCCAAAAAGAAAAAATATGCATCTATACCTTCAGAAGTAATGAGACAAGATTTACCTGACGGTGTTATGACAAAATGTCCTAAATGCAAAAAAATTAGTATTACAAAAGAATTAATAAAAAACCTAAAAGTTTGTAATAGTTGTGGATATCACCATCAAATGACAGCATTCGAAAGAATCGAAAGCTTAATTGATGAAGATACTTTTGAAGAGTTTGATCAAAATATGGTTTCTGCAAATCCTTTACACTTCCCTGATTACATAGAGAAGCTTGAAGGAGATCGTAAAAAAACAGAGCTTAACGAGGCGATTGTTACAGGAAAAGGAAAAATCGACGGAATTCCTGTTGTAATTGCAGTTATGGATGCAAGATTCCGAATGGGAAGCATGGGCTCTGTTGTCGGTGAGAAAATAACTCGTGCAGTTGAGCGAGCTTCATCTGACGGTTCACCATTTATTATTTTTACTGCATCTGGCGGGGCTCGTATGCAGGAAGGTATTTTAAGTTTAATGCAAATGGCAAAAACTAGTGCTGCGCTTAAAAAGCATAGCGAGCTAGGTTATTTAGCAATTTCAATTATGACAAATCCAACTACAGGTGGAGTATCTGCTAGTTTTGCATCTTTAGGTGATTTTAACTTTGCTGAGCCTGGTGCTTTAATTGGCTTTGCTGGTAGACGTATTATCGAGCAAACAATCCGTGAAGAACTACCTGAAGATTTCCAAACTGCTGAATTTCTTTTGAATCATGGTCAGCTTGATGCTGTCATTTCACGATTAGAATTACGTTCAAAATTATTTACAATCCTTAATTTACATCAAGGGGGTGTCTTGCAATAGTGGTTATGTTAGAATTCGAAAAACCGATTCATGAACTAAAGACAAAAATAGACGAACTTAAGGTTTATACAAGTCAACATGATGTTGATTTTTCTGAAGAAATCAGACGTTTAGAAGAACGTTTAAAAACCTTAGAAAATGAAATATACGGTAACATGGGAGTTTGGGATCGTGTACAAGTTGCTAGACATCCAGAACGACCAACTACTTTAGATTATGTTAATAGATTATTTACAGATTTCTTTGAATGTCATGGTGATCGATTATTTGGAGACGATGCTGCAATCGTTTCAGGTATCGCATCTTACCGTGGATTACCAGTTACGATCGTGGGACATCAGCGTGGTAAAGATACTAAAGAAAATATTAAACGTAATTTCGGTATGCCACATCCAGAAGGGTACCGAAAAGCACTTCGTTTAATGAAGCAAGCAGAGAAATTTAACAGACCGATTATCGCTTTTATTGATACAAAAGGTGCTTATCCTGGTAAGGCAGCTGAAGAGCGTGGACAAAGTGAAGCAATTGCCCGAAATATTTTTGAAATGGCAGGCTTAAAAGTACCTACTATTTGTATTGTAATTGGTGAAGGTGGTAGTGGTGGAGCGTTAGCATTAGGAATTGGTAATAAGTTACTGATGTTAGAAAACTCAACTTACTCTGTTATTTCACCAGAAGGCGCAGCAGCACTATTGTGGAAAGATTCTTCACAAGCACGTAGAGCAGCTGAAACAATGAAAATCACAGCTCCAGACTTATTAGAATTAGGTGTAGTTGACCAAATTATTCCTGAAGTAAAAGGTGGAGCACAAAATGATGTTGAACAACAGGCTAAGTATATCGACAAGTACTTATACGAAACATTAAAGTCACTGTTAACGATGGATAAAGAAGAGCTAGTTCAACAACGATATGAAAAACACGCAAAGTTAGGGAAAATTTCTTTTAACCAATAATATTTAGTTTAACTTCTAGAGTGTGTGAAACAATTTGTTAGCATGCTCTTTTTGTATTTTTTTTATAAAATTAGTAAAAAATAGCAATATGCTTTAAGGTGTCGTCATACTTTTTAAAAGTGTTTTATTCATTAAAAAAAGTTTATGAAAAAGTTCACATTATTTCTATTGTTTAAAAAGGCATTACATGGTACTTTATAAAAATGAATAAGTGCATAAGGTAAAATCATTGAGGTGAATACATAATGAAAAGAATTGGCGTATTAACTAGTGGAGGAGATTCTCCAGGAATGAACGCTGCTGTACGTGCAGTTGTAAGGAAAGCGATTTTCCATGGTCTAGAAGTTTATGGGGTATACCAAGGATATTCAGGACTTATTAATGGAAATATCGAGAAGCTAGAGTTAGGTTCTGTTGGTGATATTATTCATCGTGGTGGGACAAAACTACTTAGTGCACGTTGTCCAGAATTTAAAACATTAGAAGGACAAATGAAAGGAATCGAACAGCTTAAAAAGTTTGGTATTGAAGGATTAGTTGTTATTGGTGGGGATGGATCATACCAAGGTGCAAAGAAGTTGACTGAACATGGTTATCCTTGCGTTGGTGTTCCAGGTACAATTGATAATGATATTCCAGGTACTGATTTTACAATTGGATTCGATACAGCATTAAATACAGTAATTGATGCGATTGATAAAATTCGTGATACAGCGACATCACATGAGCGTACATATGTAATTGAAGTAATGGGTCGTAATGCAGGTGATATTGCATTATGGGCAGGATTAGCTGATGGAGCAGAAACGATTTTAATACCTGAATGTGACTATGATATGGATGATATTATTAGTAAATTAAACCGTGGTAGTGAACGTGGTAAAAAACACAGTATCATTGTAGTGGCAGAAGGCGTCGGAAGTGCAATTGAGATTGGTAAAGTAATACAAGAACGAACTCACTTTGATACGCGTGTAACAGTTTTAGGACATGTTCAACGTGGTGGTTCACCAAGTGCTGCTGATCGAGTTTTAGCGAGTCGTCTAGGAGCAAGAGCGGTTGAACTACTTATGGAGGGTAAAGGTGGACGTTGCGTTGGAATCCAAAATAATAAGTTAGTTGACCATGACATTATCGAAGCACTATCTAAAAAGCATGAACTTGACCGAGATATGTATCAATTATCTCAAGAACTTTCAATTTAATTAGTTAGATTTAATTGGGCAATCGATTTCATAAATTTCGTAATAAAATAGAGTTTTATAAATTTGGAGGGTAAAAAATGCGTAAAACAAAAATAGTTTGTACGATTGGTCCTGCTAGTGAATCGGTAGAAAAATTAGTAGAGTTAATTAATGCAGGAATGAACGTAGCACGTTTAAACTTCTCGCATGGTTCTCATGAAGAGCATGCTGCAAGAATTACAAGTATCCGAGAGGCTTCAAAAAAAACTGGTAGAACTGTAGCGATTCTTTTAGATACAAAAGGACCAGAAATTCGAACTTTAGATTTTGAAGGTGGCCAAGCAGAATTAAAAACAGGAAATGAAGTTATTATTACTACGGAACCAGTAGTAGGTACAGCAGAAAAATTTGCAGTTTCTTACGAAGGATTAATTGACGACGTACATGTTGGTTCTAAAATTCTTATCGATGATGGATTAATAGGATTAGAAGTAATCGGTATTGAAGGAAATGATATTCGTACTAAAGTGTTAAACAGCGGTTTAGTAAAAAATAAAAAAGGTGTAAACGTACCAAATGTACGTGTAAATTTACCTGGTATTACAGAAAAAGATATAAGCGATATCGAATTTGGTATTGAGCAAAAAGTAGATTTTATTGCGGCATCCTTCGTTCGTAAAGCTTCTGATGTATTAGAAATTCGTGAGCTTTTAGGTAAACATGGCGCTGAGTATATTCAAATCATACCAAAAATCGAAAACCAAGAAGGGATCGATAATATCGATGAAATTCTCGAGGTTTCAGATGGTTTAATGGTTGCACGTGGCGATATGGGTGTAGAAATTCCACCAGAAGAGGTACCAATCGTTCAAAAACTATTAATAAAAAAATGTAATAATTTAGGTAAGCCAGTAATTACTGCTACTCAAATGTTAGATTCTATGCAACGTAATCCTCGACCAACACGAGCAGAGGCAAGTGACGTTGCAAATGCCATTCTTGATGGTACTGATGCAATTATGTTATCAGGTGAAACTGCTGCAGGTTCATATCCAGTTGAATCTGTCTCAATGATGAACTCAATTGCGCTTCGAATTGAAAAAAGCTTACAATACGAAGAATTATTTAAAAAGCGCCAAAGAGAAAATAAAGGTACAATTACAGATGCGATTGGTCAATCAGTTGCAGCAACGGCTTTAAACTTAAAAGTAGCTGCAATTATTGCTCCTACAGAGAGTGGACATACTGCGAAAATGATTTCAAAATATCGTCCAAAAGCGCCTATTTTAGCTATTACATCCGATATTCGTATTTGTCGCCGTCTTACTTTAGTTTGGGGAGTTCAAACTGAATATAGAGAAAGAGCAAACTCAACTGATGAAATGTTACAACATGCGATGGAAGCGGCTCAAGACGCAAAATTTGTTTCAAATGGTGATACTGTCATCATTACGGCTGGATTACCAGTTGGCGAAACAGGTATGACAAATATGATGAAAATCCATGTAGTAGGTGACGTGATCGCTCAAGGTCAAGGTATTGGTCGCAAAACTGCCGCAGGAAAAGTTGTCATCGCAAAAACAGGTGAAGAAGCTGTTTCGAAAGTTACACCAGGAAGTATTCTTGTAACAAATAGTACCGATAGAGACATGATGCCAGCGATTGAAAGAGCAGCAGCTATTATTACTGAAGAAGGTGGATTAACAAGCCATGCTGCAGTAGTAGGTGTTAGCTTAGGAATTCCAGTAATTGTTGGAGTTGAAAATGCAACGAACATTTTAGTAAATGGTCAAGCAGTTACAGTAGATGCTTCTAGAGGAATAGTTAGTACAGGACATAAAAGCATATTTTAAGATATAATAAAGAGAAGGACAAAGTTTCCTTCTCTTTATTTTTTAACTTGAATATGATTATTAAGAGATATATTTTTAATTCTAAGCAAGAGGTGAAACTATCATGAAAAAACTTGTTGGTTGGCTATTGTTAATCCCATTAATTGATTTAATCTGTTTAACTTTACTTGGTAGAGTAATTGGTTCCTTATCAGTATTTCTTTGGCTAATCGGTACGCTTTTGATTGGTATATATATCATGAGAACCGTTTGGGTTACAGTTAAACAACAAGCCGGAGAACAGCTTCGGGCAGGCAAAATGCCAGATTTAATCATGATAGAGGGATTATCATTTTTCCTAATTGGCCTCCTATTTTTTATTCCAGGACCAATTACCGACTTACTAGCAATCGTTTTGTTAATTAAACCAGTTAGAATCAAATTTGTTCAACAACTAATTTATTTTGTAATGAAAAAGCTAAAAGGTAATGTTGTATGGACGGGATATATAAAGAAATAAACAGCAGAAAGGCAAGAGCTTTTTATATGAGACAAAAAAAACGAGAAAGCAGTTTAGCTTTCTCGTTTTCATTTGCAATAAATAAAAATTTGAGTTTAATGCGAACCTCTAATATAATACCAAAGTTCATGGAAGACTCTTGCTCGATACAAAGTTGATAAAACTACTAAAGTTACTGGACCGACAATCAATCCTAATAAACCAAAAAATTTAAAACCTACAAATAACGAGATTAAAGTAGGAAGCGGTTGTAGTCCGATATTTGAAGATAGAACTTTTGGCTCTGCAAGTTGACGTTGGACAATTACAACACCATATAAAATTGCGAGACCAATCGTTAATTTATAATCATTTGACAAAAATGTATATAAGATCCATGGTACAAAAATTAAGCCAGTTCCTAAGTAAGGAAGTAAGTCGATGAAACCGATTAGAATAGCTATAGTGATTGCAAAAGGAATTCTTAATATTAATAATCCGATTAAGACTAGCACAGTCGTCATAGAAATAAGAGTGATATGTGCCTTAATAAAACCAAATAAAGCTTTTCGTAAATCAATAAATATTGTTTTGCTGTAATGTTGAATTCGATCTGGAGTATATTTTGCGAATAAATTTTTTATTTTGTACCAATCTTTACTAATAAAGAATGTTGCTAATAAAGAAACGAATATTAAAGTAGCAGTATTTGGTAATAAAGCGATTACTAGTTTAATCCCTACAATAATTCCGTTTAATGCTTCTTTTCCTAGATTAATTGCAGAATCGCCAATCGATTGTATATTTGTGCGAATCGTTTGTTGTTGACCAGCACCTAGTTGACTATATTTACTCATAATTAAGTCATATAAAGGAATCACCTTGTCAGTAACAATATTTTCTACGAAATAAATTAATCGTTCAAAGCTTTCTGGAACAACTTGAATTAAATAAGTTGAACCCGAAATAATTTCCGTAATTAATAATGTAAATAATCCTGCTAGTACAGCTAGTAGTAAAACAATTGATAAAAATGCTGCTATTCCTCTTGGTATTCTGGCTTTCTCGTTTAATAAATTTACTAGTGGATTTAAAAGATATGCGATGATTAAAGCAATGATGAAAGGGTATGTAAGTTTTGAGATGAATAGTGCCACGTAAAGACCTAAAATAGTACATACGATTACAAATAAAAACCGAATGATCTGAAAAACTAAAGTTCTATTCAAACTTTTACCTCCTTCCAAAGTGAAATGAGTCCTCTTGTCTTATTTTATCAAGAATTATTTTTTTATAATAGTAAAGTTTAATAGTATTTATTAATAAATTATACATTAAGGGGATATTAACAAATGAGTCAATCGACAATTTTTCTTTTAGTTTTATTATTAATTGGTGCAGTTGCTAAAAATAACTCTTTAATTATTTCAATTATAGTATTGTTAGTACTAAAATATACGCCTCTGGGAGTACGTGTATTTCCTTATATGCAATCAAAAGGTATTAATTTAGGCGTAACGATCATTACGATTGCTGTATTAGTACCAATCGCGACCGGTGAAATCGGTTTTAAAAATTTGATTGATGCATTAAAAACCCCTGTTGCTTGGATCGCACTACTCTCTGGTATCGCCGTAGCTCTATTGGCAAAAGGTGGAGTACAATTATTAGCTACTAGTCCACAAATTACAGCAGCTTTAGTACTAGGTACTGTACTGTCTGTAGCGGTATTTAAAGGGGTTGCAGTAGGGCCTTTAATTGGTGCTGGAATCGCATATCTATTCATTTGGATTGTAGAATTAATTAAGTAATTGAATAATAATTATATTTTAGTAAATTGTTTTCATTCACAAAAGTCAGATTATTGTTTATAATAAATGATAGTAGGGTTCCTTTCTATGTATACTCGGTAATTTAAAAGAGTTATACCAGTATATGTATGTATAAATACTAGGGAAATTTTTGCGTAAAGGAGAGAGGGGAATATGACAGTTAAAAGTGGTTTAGAGGGTGTTGTAGCAGCTACGACTTCTATAAGTTCTATTATTGATGATACATTAACTTATGTAGGTATCGGTATTGATGAATTAGCAGAATATGCAAGTTTTGAAGAAGTAGTATATTTATTATGGCATCGCAAATTACCAAATAAGGATCAACTTAAAGAACTTACTTCTCAATTAGCAAATAATGCTGAGTTACCAGAAGAAGTTATTGCTTACTTAAAATCAACAAACTTAAAAAATGTACATCCTATGACTGTATTACGTACAGTTATTTCAATGCTAGCATTGTATGACAAAAATGCTGAAGCAATGGACGCAGATTCAAATTATCTTAAAGCAATCCAACTTCAAGCTAAAATTTCAACATTTGTGGCAGCGTTTTCTCGAATCCGTCAAGGGCTTGAACCAGTCGCTCCTAATAAAGATTTATCATTCTCAGCTAATTTCTTATACATGCTAACTGGTGACAAACCTAATGCAATTGCTGAAGAAGCAATTAATAAGGCTTTAGTACTTCATGCTGATCATGAATTAAATGCTTCAACTTTTACTGCACGCGTTTGCGTAGCTACATTATCTGATATTTATTCAGGTATTACAGCTGCGATTGGTGCTTTAAAAGGTCCATTACACGGTGGCGCAAATGAAAGCGTTATGAAAATGTTAGCTGAAATTGGTGAGATAGAAAATGTTGAATCTTACATTCAGGAAAAAATGGATGCTAAAGCTAAAATTATGGGATTCGGTCATCGCGTATACCGTGGTGGGGACCCACGTGCGAAACATTTAAAAGAAATGTCTCGTCAATTAGGTGCAATTACTGGAGAGTTAAAATGGTACACAATGTCTGAAAAAATTGAAGAACTTGTTACAACTCAAAAGAATATTCCACCAAATGTAGATTTCTACTCTGCATCTGTTTATCACAGCTTAGGAATTGAACATGATTTATTTACTCCAATCTTTGCTATTAGCCGAATGTCTGGCTGGACTGCTCACATTCTAGAACAATATGAAAATAATCGTATTATTCGTCCGCGTGCAGATTATACAGGACCAGAGAAAAACTCTTACATTCCAATTGAAGAGCGTGCATAAAGAAATAATTGAATACTTAAAATAGTATTTAATATTCGAATAATAGTGGTATAGTAAAGAGAGGAAGAGGAATCTTCCTCTCAAAAGCATGTATTTTAATGAATTTAATTTATTTATACAAGGGGGAGCATGTAATGCAAGCTGAAAAAATTACATTAGTAGACGGCCAATTAAACGTGCCAAACAATCCAATTATTCCTTTTATTGAAGGCGACGGTACAGGCCCAGATATTTGGGCAGCATCTTCACGTGTTTTAGATGCAGCTGTTGAAAAAGCATATAATGGTAATCGTAAAATTGAATGGAAAGAAGTTCTTGCTGGTGAAAAAGCATTTAATGTTACTGGTGAATGGTTACCACAAGAAACTTTAAATTTAATTGAAGAGTACATGATTGCAATTAAAGGACCTTTAACGACTCCAGTTGGTGGTGGTATTCGTTCTTTAAACGTTGCTCTACGTCAAGAATTAGATTTATTTGTGTGCTTACGCCCTGTTCGTTACTTTGAAGGTGTACCTTCACCAGTTAAGCGTCCAGAAGATACAGATATGGTAATTTTCCGTGAAAACACTGAAGATATCTATGCTGGTATCGAATATGAAAAAGGTTCTGAAGCAGTTCAAAAAGTTATCGAATTCTTACAAAAAGAAATGGGTGTTAATAAAATCCGTTTCCCAGAAACATCTGGTATTGGTATTAAACCAATTTCTGAAGAAGGTACAAAACGTCTTGTACGTGCAGCAATTA
Organism: Gottfriedia acidiceleris; assembly: GCF_036421055.1. GTDB lineage: Bacteria > Bacillota > Bacilli > Bacillales > Bacillaceae_G > Gottfriedia > Gottfriedia acidiceleris_C. Next base: position 86,741 of record NZ_JAZGQS010000002.1, read on the forward strand.
ATTATGCAATTCAAGAAAACCGTAAATCTTTAACTTTAGTTCATAAAGGCAATATCATGAAATTTACTGAAGGTGCATTTAAGAATTGGGGTTATGAAGTTGCTGAGCAAGAATTCGGCGATAAAGTATTTACATGGGCAGAATACGATCGCATTGTAGAAACAAGCGGTAAAGATGCTGCTAACAAAGCAATGGATGAAGCTGAAAAAGCTGGTAAAATCCTAGTAAAAGATAGCATTGCTGATATCTTCTTACAACAAATTTTAACTAGACCACGTGAGTTCGATGTAGTAGCTACAATGAACTTAAATGGTGACTATATTTCTGATGCACTTGCTGCTCAAGTTGGTGGAATTGGTATCGCTCCTGGAGCAAATATCAACTACGAAACTGGACATGCTATTTTTGAAGCTACTCATGGTACAGCACCTAAATACGCTGGACTAGATAAAGTAAACCCATCTTCAGTTATTCTTTCTGGAGTATTAATGCTTGAGCATATGGGTTGGAATGAGGCAGCTTCTATGATTCTTAAATCAATGGAAAAAACAATCGCTTCAAAAGTTGTTACTTATGACTTTGCTCGTCTAATGGATGGAGCTACTGAAGTGAAATGTTCTGAATTTGCAAACGAATTAATTTCAAATATGGAATCAGTTCTTGTATAATTAAATTGTGTTTGTAAATTAAAGGGAGGTATTTGTATGTCAATTCGCAGACGTAAAATTTCCGTAGTAGGTGCTGGGTTTACTGGTGCTACAACAGCTTTCTTGCTTGCACAAAAAGAATTAGGGGATGTAGTAATAGTTGATATTCCACAACTAGAGAACCCTACTAAGGGCAAAGCCTTAGATATGCTTGAAGCAAGTCCAGTTCAAGGATTTGATGCTAACATTATTGGTACTAGTGATTATGCTGACACAGCTAATTCAGATGTAGTAGTAATCACAGCAGGTATCGCTCGTAAACCGGGTATGAGCCGTGATGATCTAGTATCAACTAACTCAAACATCATGAAAGCAGTTACTCGCGAAATCGTAAAATACTCTCCTAACTGTACAATTGTTGTTTTAACGAATCCGGTTGATGCAATGACTTATACAGTATACAAAGAAGCTGGTTTTCCTAAACACCGCGTTATTGGACAATCTGGAGTTCTTGACACAGCTCGTTTTAGAACGTTTGTAGCGCAAGAATTAAATCTATCCGTTAAAGATATTTCTGGATTTGTTTTAGGTGGTCACGGAGACGATATGGTACCATTAGTGCGTTATTCATATGCCGGTGGTATTCCATTAGAAAAATTAATTCCAAAAGATCGTTTAGATGCTATTGTTGAACGTACTCGTAAGGGTGGCGGAGAAATCGTTAATCTACTAGGTAACGGAAGTGCTTATTATGCACCTGCTGCATCTTTAGTAGAAATGGTTGAAGCTATACTTAAGGATCAACGTCGCGTGTTACCTACAATCGCTTATTTAGAAGGCGAATATGGCTACAGCGGTATTTACTTAGGAGTTCCTACAATAATTGGCGGAAACGGTATTGAACAAATTATCGAATTAGATTTAACAGCTGAAGAAAAAACAGCGTTAGATCGTTCAGTTGCAGCTGTCAAAAACGTTATGAACGTTTTAGCTTAAAAAGAAGACCCACAAGTTATTTTCTAACTACCTTGTGGGTCTTTGATTTTTAATCTATTTTAATATTCACCTTTAATAACAAAATATGAGCCACGAATCGTTCCAGCTAATTTAGACTTCTGCCTAGCAAACTTAAACTTGTCTACTAACTCCATTGGAATTTCCATTCCGTCTGAAAGTTTAAAGCCAACAGCACGCTTTTTAGGATCATCAACCGTATACATTACGTTAATCGAAAGTCCATCCTCATAAAAGACGTAGGCAAATTTAATGTTAGCCACTTGAAAGCGAGAAGTTTCTAACGGTTTAGCAGCGAATACGATATCACGTTCTTCTTTCAAAATTCGGTTAACATAATCAAGTGTCTCCTGGCTTTCACTAGCAGGTACAACCGTAAATTCATGTTTGTACTTGTTCATAAAATAACGAGCTTCATTAGCGCGTAAACCAGCAAGTGCATCTGCTACGGGGGAAGACTCTAAACCAACTGTAGACACATTTTTAAAATCAACTGTATAGGACATGTCCATCTCTCCTTTTAACTTAGCCAATCTTTCATTTAAACATCTTTACTACTAGATTATACCAAAAAATTATGCTCCGAAATGACGTTTCACGGTATAAGTATGTACATGTTTTTTATGCAACAAACTAACATGATTTTTAAAGACAGTACTTCAATAGAGTATTTATATTACTTATTAAGGAGAAAGATGGAATTTTATTTTACATAAAGGAGAAAATAAATATAAAGTTTTTTATAAAAATTTTGCCGATTAAGAAGGAAATTTGCTGTTGTTTATCGAATTTTTAAAATATTAAGATAAACAGGGGGTTTAATATGTTAACTAAAAAAGCAAAAATCGGACGAAAACTTGAAGACATTTCAATTGGTGAAAAGTTAATTGTAACAGAACATATTGATGAAAAACATATTTACTTATACCTGGCTTTAACAGGCGATACCAACCCATTATATACTCAATATAACTATGCTTCACAAACAAAATATAATAAACCGATTGTTCCAAGTTTTATTATAAGTGGGTTAGTTTCCGCAGCAGTTACAAAACATTTACCTGGCCCAGGAAGTCATATTATTAAAAAGGAACTCCAATTTGATCAACATATATACCACAATGAAACAATTTCAATTCATTTTGAAGTAGTCGAAATTAACTTAGATTTAAATGAAGTATATATTAATGTAAGCGTTTTAAATAAAACGCAAACTGAAATCGCTAATGGAAAACTAACGGTAATTCCACCAACTGTAAACCAATCAAATGCTTTACTATATGAAAACTTTTAAAAAAAGAATGTCCACTGACATTCTTTTTTTTGTGTTTTACTTTTGAAGGAACCTTCCATCCTTACTTTTTTACGTTTTACGTCTGTTAGAATTTTTAGTATGATTAAAAAGTAGATATAGAAAAATAATATAAGATTCAAGTGGATGAGGGTTTATCAATGACCTGGAGGAATAGGAAATGAACAATAAAATTCTTGTAGTTGACGATGAAGAGCATATCTTAACTTTAATCAAATTTAATCTAGAACAGGCAGGCTTTCAAGTAGTTACAGCTACTGATGGGGAAGAAGGTTTACAAAAGGCTATAGAGGAAAAACCAGAATTAATTGTTTTAGATCTAATGCTACCTAAAAAAGATGGTATGGAAGTATGTAAAGAATTAAGACTTCAAAGAAATACGACGCCTATTTTAATGGTTACAGCAAAAGATGATGAATTTGATAAAGTGTTAGGACTTGAACTCGGTGCCGATGATTACATGACAAAACCATTTAGCCCAAGAGAAGTCGTAGCTAGGGTTAAAGCGATTTTAAGAAGATCGAAAATTACTGAGACACCAGTACAGACAAACGACGATGCTGATACATTAATAATAGCTGAGTTAAAAATCCTACCAGAGTACTATGAAGCATATTTCCAAGGTGAAAAACTAGAGTTAACACCTAAGGAATTTGAGTTATTATTATATTTAACGAAAAATAAAGGTAGAGTATTAACTCGAGATCAATTATTAAGTGCCGTTTGGAATTATGATTTTGCTGGAGACACTAGAATTGTCGATGTTCATATTAGCCATTTAAGAGAAAAGATTGAACTAGACTCGAAAAAACCAGTTTATATAAAAACAATTCGTGGATTAGGATATAAATTAGAGGAACCAAGATTAAATGAGTAATCTAAATCGGAAATTGCTTTATGGATTCTCTGCAATAATAATCGTTATTCTTGTTATATTAGGAATCGTATTAGGGCAAATATTTAAATCCTTTTATCTGACAAACTATGATCAGAGAATTGAGAAAGAGACTAACTTAATTGCTTCAATAATGGAGTCAAATACTCCATTAACAAAGAATATATCGAATCAAACGTTAAAAAAGATATCTAAGGACTTAAATATCGATATTATTTTATTTGATGATCAGTATAATCTTATCGCTAAATCTAGCAATGAGAATGTGGAATTGAATATATCATCAAAGAATTTAAAAGCTTATCTAGAACGACTTGATAAAGTAGATACTGCAACTAAATTTATTGAAAAAGATACTGCAGCTAAATATTACGGGAAGAAAATAACAGATAAACATGGTAATAAGCAATTTTTGATTGTTGATTATTCAACTAAATCAATCAAAGAAGTTTACCGAAGTATTTCGATGTTATTATTTTCATTATTAGGTTTTGTTCTATTTGCCATCATAATTTTATTGATACGTTACTCGCATCAATTTTCAAAACCAATTGAAGATATTACACAAGTTGCAATTGAATTATCAAAAGGGAATTATAAGGCTAGAACATTAGCCGAAAGTAATGAATCGACAACAATGCTAAGCCAAGCAATGAATGTACTTGCTAAAAATCTACAAGAAATGACTAGTCAACAAGAAATGCAGCAAGATCGATTAAACACTTTAATCCATAATATTGGTAGCGGAGTTGTTTTAATTAATAGTAGAGGTCATGTTAACCTAATTAATAAAACATATCGAGAAACGTTCAAAATTGACTCCAGAAGTATACTAGGGGAACTTTATTATGACGCATTTAAACATAAAGAAGTCATTGAAATTGTAGAAGAAATTTTTCTAAAAGAAATAAAAGTTAGAAAGCAAATTATTCTGCCATTATCAATTGAGAGAAAACATTTTGAAATATATGGTGCGCCAATTATTGGGATAAATCACGAGTGGAAAGGAATCGTTCTTGTTTTCCATGACATAAGTGAATTAAAGAAATTAGAGCAAGTTCGAAAAGATTTTTTTGCAAATGTATCTCACGAGCTTAAGACGCCAATTACATCTATTAAAGGTTTTACTGAAACTTTACTAGATGGAGCAATGGAAAATGATGAGTTATGTAAAAACTTCTTATCAATTATTTTAACGGAAAGTGATCGTATGCAGACACTTATTCAAGACTTGTTAGACCTATCTAAAATTGAGCAACAGAATTTTAAATTAGATCTTGCAGAAGTATCCGCAAAACAAGTTATTGAAGATGTACAGCAAATGCTTAATCAAAAAGCAGAAGAGAAGAATATAGACTTCAAATTATATTTAAATAGTCCGTTAGTTGTCTATGCTGATGCATTGAGATTAAAACAAGTAATTATTAATTTAGTTGATAACGCAATTCACTATACTCCAGCTGGTGGTAAAGTATTTATTACTGCCTCTGAGACAAATGAGCATATTGTTTTAAAGGTCAATGACACAGGAGTTGGAATTGGAAAAGAAGACATATCTCGTATTTTCGAACGTTTTTACAGAGTAGATAAAGCAAGAAGTAGAAACTCTGGAGGGACAGGCCTAGGACTAGCAATCGTAAAACATCTTGTCGAAGCTCATAAAGGCAAAATCGAAGTTGAAAGTAAACTAGGCCATGGGACATCATTCATTGTAACATTAAACAAAAATATTTCGATGTGACATTTACATTGTTTTTACATTGTATTTATTAATAATTAATAAAAAATTGTTATAGTTATGATGAAAACCCCTTCATCCAAGGAGTTATCTTAAACCGGGAGTATTATACTTCCGGGATTTTTTATATTTCATACTGTTTTATTTTTTCTTTAACGTGTCCATACTAGTGGATACCTTTTTTATTGCACTTTAAGATCGTATAAATTGACAGTGCGTAATCACCAATTTTAGGAATAAAGTATAAGTGCCACTACGCTTATGGCTAAAAGGCTTGTCAGTCGACGAGTTTTCTTTATTTGATCATATTACTTTTATAATTTTTGGGGAAATTATGAGTGTTGAGTCATACATCGGAGGGTGGATACAGATGTACGAATACGAATTTGTAAAAGTTAACACGAAATCATCAAATCGTCATTATTATGATGTAGTTGGGAACTATGCTAAAAGTGGCTGGCGCCTTCATCAGGTTGTAAACAATCAGCAAGCAATAGAAGGTTCATGTGTTGAACTAATATTTGAGCGAGAAATCGACTTAAATTAATTACAGAGGTAGTCTTACGATTCATTCTTAAAAGTCATATTATTCAACTTTATTCTCAAGTGAATAAAAACTTTTAATCTGCTTGAATCAAAGACGACCTCTTTTTCTTTTATGAATAGTTCGTGTTAAAATGTTAAGAGCAAGGAAATAAGGAAAAAAAGTACGAAATAAAAATACATAATAAAGATAGTGAGATTTGTGATAGGAAGGGGATCTATTTTGAAGAAAAAATTGGTTTTAATTGATGGGAATAGTATTGCCTATAGAGCTTTCTTTGCATTGCCACTTTTGAGTAATGATAAAGGTGTACATACGAATGCAATTTATGGATTTACAATGATGTTAATGAAAATTCTTGAAGATGAAAAACCGACCCATATGCTTGTTGCATTTGATGCAGGTAAAACAACATTTAGACATAGTACATTTAAAGAATATAAAGGTGGAAGACAAAAGACTCCACCAGAATTAAGTGAACAGTTTCCACTTGTTCGCCAGCTATTAGATACATACGGAATTGCACGTTATGAATTAGAGAATTATGAAGCGGATGACATTATTGGTACACTTGCAGGTCAAGCTTCTAAAGATGATTATGAAGTAAAAGTCATCTCAGGTGATCGAGATTTATTACAGCTAGTTGATGATCGAATTACAGTAAGTATGACTAAAAAGGGTATTACTGAAGTTGAAGAGTATACTCCTGCAGCAATTCATGAAAAGTATGAGATTACACCTGATCAAATTATTGATATGAAAGGATTAATGGGTGATAAATCTGATAATATTCCTGGTGTACCAGGTATTGGGGAAAAGACTGCAATTAAACTTTTAAAACAGTTTCAAACAGTAGAAGGGCTTTATGAAAATATAGAGGAAGTTAGTGGAGCTAAGCTGCTTCAAAACTTAAGTGAAAATAAAGAACAAGCCTTAATGAGTAAGCAATTAGCGACAATTAATAAAAACTCACCAATTGAATTAACTGTAAATGATACAACACTTCCCGAAGCGGATCCAAATAAAGTAGCGGAATTTTTTAAATCTCTTGGATTTACATCATTATTAGCTAAATTGGACATTAAAGAATCGGTTGAAGATCTAGAAGAGATTAACTATGAAGTACTAGATTCAATAGAAGAGAAACATCTAGCTAATTATTCAAGCTTAATCGTTGAAATGATCGGAGAAAATTATCATACTGAAGAAATTCAAGGATTTGGTCTTTCGAATGAAAAAGGTCATTTCTTTATTCCAACAGCTGTAGGGTTCGAGTCCGATTTATTTAAAAGATGGCTCGAGGATGAGAATGTATATAAGAATGTATATGATGCAAAAGGTGCGTATGTTGCTCTAAAGTGGAGAGGAATTAAGTTAAATGGTGTTAATTTCGATCCGTTACTTGCTTCATATATCTATGACCCTGCTCAGTCTAATAAAGAATTTGCGGATATAGTAAATGGTAAAATAGATTTTTCAATTCAAACTGCAGAGGCGATTTACGGTAAGGGTGCAAAGCAAACTAAGCCATCAGATGAAGTTTTATCAGAATATATTGTTCGTAAAACAATTGCTATTAGTAAATTAAAAGAAACTTTAGAGGAATCTTTACGAAAAAACAGTCAATTTGAACTACTAACCGAATTAGAATTACCATTAACGTTTATTTTAGGTGATATGGAATTTGAAGGAGTAACAGTTAGAGAAGAGACTCTTCGCACGATGGGTTCAGAACTAGCCAATAAGTTAAAAGAGCTTGAAGAGACGATTTATGAGTTAGCCGGTGAAAAATTTAATATCAACTCACCAAAGCAATTAGGTGTTATTTTATTTGAAAAGTTAAATTTGCCATCTGGTAAAAAAACAAAAACTGGTTATTCGACTTCTGCTGATGTACTAGAAAAATTAGAGGCAGAACATGAAATCATTCGATTAATTCTTCACTATCGTCAAGTTGGTAAATTAAATTCTACCTATGTAGAAGGTTTATTAAAAGTGATAAATGAGTCAGATTCCAAGGTTCATACACGATTTAATCAAGTATTAGCACAAACTGGTCGCTTAAGCTCAATCGATCCTAACCTACAAAACATTCCTATTCGTTTAGAAGAAGGTAGAAAAATTAGGAAAGCTTTTGTCGCATCTAAAAAAGACTGGCTGATTTTTGCTGCCGATTATTCTCAAATTGAGTTAAGGGTTCTAGCACATATAGCACAAGACGATAATTTAATGGATGCATTTAAAAATGACTTTGATGTTCATACAAAGACTGCAATGGATGTTTTCCATGTTAGTGCTGATGAGGTAACAAGTAATATGAGAAGACAAGCAAAAGCTGTTAACTTTGGGATTGTCTATGGAATTAGTGATTATGGATTATCACAAGGATTAGGTATTACAAGAAAAGAAGCATCTATATTTATTGAAAAGTACTTTGCTAGTTTTCCAAAAGTAAAAGATTATATGTCAGATATTGTTCAAAAGGCCAAACTAGAAGGATTTGTAAGTACAATCCTAAATAGACGTCGTTATATTCCTGAAATTTCAAGCTCAAACTTTAATGTTCGTGGTTTTGCCGAAAGAACAGCGATGAATACACCAATCCAAGGTAGTGCTGCAGATATTATTAAAAAGGCTATGATTTTACTTGATGAGCGTCTTAAAGCAGAAAAACTTCAGGCAAAACTAATTTTACAAGTACATGATGAATTAATATTAGAAGCTCCAAAAGAAGAATTAGCAATTTTAGAAAAAATCGTACCAGAAGTAATGGAACATGCAGTCGAGCTAGTAGTGCCATTAAAGGTTGATTATAATTTTGGAGAATCTTGGTTTGAAGCAAAATAAATAGATAGGATGACTTTGTATGCCTGAATTACCAGAAGTTGAAACGGTCAGACGAACTTTACTGGATTTAATAGTTGGAAAAACAATCTCAACAGTAATCGTTTCATGGGGGAAAATAATAAAGAAACCTAATGAAGTTGAGGAGTTTCAGATTTTACTAAAAGGTCAAACAGTAGAAGATATAAATCGTCGAGGTAAATTTCTATTATTTCAATTAAGTGATTTTACACTTGTTTCGCATTTAAGAATGGAAGGGAAATTTCGCGTGTTCCCAGCGGAAGAACCTGTAGCACCTCATACTCACGTTCGATTCCTATTTGAAGATGGAACAGAACTTCGGTATCAAGATGTTCGTAAATTTGGCACAATGCACTTATTTAATAAAGGTGAGGAGAATGAGGGACCTCCCCTTGCTAAATTAGGTCCAGAGCCATTTTCCGATGAATTTACTGCTGATTATTTAAGGAAAAAGCTTAAAAATACAAACCGAAAAATTAAAGTGGTTTTATTAGATCAGGAATTAGTGGTCGGTTTAGGCAATATTTATGTTGATGAGGTTTTGTTTAGGGCTAAGATTCATCCCGAAACACCTGCATCATCATTAAAGCCTAAACAAATAAAAATACTTGCAGAATCCATTACAGAAACTTTACAAGTGGCTGTGGATTTAGGTGGAAGCACCATTCGTTCTTATGTAAATTCACAAGGGCAAATAGGAACTTTTCAAGATACCATGAAAGTATATGGCAGAAAGGGTCTAGAGTGTCATAATTGTGGCCAACCGATAGAAAAAATAAAAGTTGGCGGCAGAGGTACTTCTTTTTGCCCGGTCTGTCAGCCTAAAAAAAATTAACATAAGGTTCCTTTCTTTCATACTATATCAAGAGTACGAAAGAGAGGAGCCTATTTTTATGGTAAATATGCTATCATTAATACTACTAGCATGTGCGCTAAGCCTAGATAGTTGTAGTGTTGGATTTACTTATGGACTTCGAAAAGTAAAAATTCCTTTAAAATCAATCATTACAATTGCATCTTGTTCAGGGATCATATTAATGACATCCATGGGGATTGGGCATGCAATTACTGACTTTTTTTCACCAATAATAGCAAAAAGAATCGGAGGATTTGTACTTGTATGTATAGGGTTATGGGTACTATTTCAATTTTACCGATCAAATAAAGGATCAAATATAGAAGAAAAGAATGAGATAGAAGATAAAGGGATTGACTGGGAATTTGAAATTTTAGGTGTAGTCGTAAAAATTTTAAAGAAACCGACAACTGCTGACATAGATCGTTCAGGTAGTATTAATGGATTAGAAGCGATGTTACTTGGGTTTGCACTTTCACTTGATGCCTTTGGGGCTGGTATAGGTGCATCATTACTGGGGTTTTCACCACTATTGACAGCAATCGTAACATCTACTGCAAGTGCTTTATTCCTATTATTTGGTATGAAATTAGGAAATGTGTTATCAAAAACATTGTGGCTTCAAAAGTTAACCTTTTTACCAGGTGTTTTTTTAATTTTAATTGGATTAATGAAGATGTAATAAAAATAATAAAAGAGTGTGTCCGAATGGATTTATTCCATTTGGTCCTCTTTATCTTGTGTAAGGAGAATAATAGATGGGTAAAATTTTTGGACTAACTGGTAGCATTGCAAGTGGAAAAAGTACAGTTTCCAATTTCTTTAAGGAATTAAATGTTCCAATTGTTGATGCAGACGTAATTGCAAAAGAAGTGGTTGAAATCGGACAACCTGCATATAAAAAAATTGTTGAAGCTTTCGGAAGTGAGATTCTTTTAGATTCTGGTGAAATTAACCGACCATTTCTTGGAAGTATTATTTTTAACAATAAAGAAAAGCGCTTACAACTTAATGAAATAGTACACCCTGAAGTGAGACGTGAAATGAAAGAACAAGCAGATCGATACATAAAACAAGGCGAACCACTTGTTATTTTAGATATTCCTCTTTTATATGAGGGGAACTCAATTGAATTGGTGGAAAAAGTAATTGTAGTATCAGTGTCTGAAGAAAATCAACTAAAGCGTTTGATGAAACGTAATGGTTTATCGAAAGAGGATGCACTTTTACGTATTGCATCTCAAATACCGGTTAAGGAAAAAGCGGCACGAGCTGACTATGTAATAAATAACAATGGAGACCTTGAGGATACAAAAAGACAAGTTAAAGACCTCTTAAATAAAATTATTTCATAAAATAATGTAAATAGTTTAACCAAAATCCAAGTTATGTGTTATACTAATTGCAGGGAGATAATAAACAGTATAACTTAATTGGGGGTTTACTTATGGTAAATGTAGCAATAAATGGATTTGGTCGAATTGGACGCATGGTTTTCCGTCAAGCAATTAAAAATGGAGATTATAATATCGTTGCAATTAATGCAAGTTATCCTTCTGAAACTTTAGCGCACTTAATTAAATATGATACAGTTCATGGCAAGTTTGATGGTGAAGTAATTGCAAATGCAGATCATTTAATCGTTGATGGTAAGCGTATTGAATTAATTAGTGAAAGAAATCCTGAGTTACTTCCATGGAACGAGCTAAATGTTGATATAGTTATTGAAGCAACTGGAAAATTTAATGATGCTGAAAAAGCAAAAATGCACATTACTGCTGGAGCTCAAAAAGTAATTTTAACAGCACCTGGTAAAAATGAAGATATCACAGTAGTAATTGGTGTAAATGATGATAAATTAGACCTAGAAAATCATCATATTATTTCAAACGCATCTTGTACAACTAACTGTTTAGCGCCAGTTGTAAAAGTACTAGATGAGCAATTCGGAATTGTTAATGGATTAATGACAACTGTTCATTCATTTACAAATGATCAAAAAAATATTGATAATCCACACAAAGATTTACGTCGTGCACGTGCTTGCAGTCAATCAATTATTCCAACAACTACAGGTGCAGCAAAAGCATTATCTAAAGTACTTCCACATTTAAATGGTAAGTTACATGGTATGGCTTTACGTGTTCCTACACCAAACGTATCACTTGTTGACTTAGTTGTTGACTTAAAGAGAGAAGTAACGGTTGAAGAAATTAATGAAGTATTTGAAACAGCTTCTAAAGGTTCAATGCACGGAATTATCGAATATTGTAACGAACCATTAGTATCAATTGATTTCAATACAAATACACACTCTGCAATTATTGATTCTCTTTCTACAATGGTAATCGATGGTACAAAAGTTAAAGTATTAGCTTGGTATGATAATGAGTGGGGCTACTCAAGACGCGTAGTTGACTTAGTGTCAATCGTTGCATCAAAAATAAAAAAGCTTGAAACTGTTTAATCATTAAACAATTGTATTTTATAAAAAATTGTAAACGAATACAAAAGGCTAACTAGTTTATCTGGTTAGTCTTTTTGAAGTTGTATAACATATTAAGTGGAAATGTGAATTTATGACTAAGCTTAGTTGTAATATGTGACTTAATATCTAATAAAGAAGAACGTTGATTTCCCTAAAAGAGTCTCGCTTTACAATACCAGATAACAATATCCACTCTAAAAAACATGTACCTCTGTTTCCTTGCTATACATGTATTTATCGCACTTTTAGACTTATTTTCTTCACAATTAATTCAGTAAATAACAAAAAAATAAAATTTATCTTGCAATTCAAATTTAAAAAAAGTATACTAACTTTCGTGAACTTCTAAAAGTATAACTAATTACTTAAAGGGTTAGGACCTCTTTGGACTAACTTTCCCCCGTGGTAGTTGATCATACTTTCGCAATAGAAGTCATGACAAATTATTTTAAGGGGGAAATGAATATGGATACTATGGGTCGTCACGTCATTTCAGAATTATGGGGTTGTAATACAGAAAAATTAAATGATATGAAATTTATTGAGGAGACTTTTGTTGATGCTGCGTTACGCTCTGGTGCAGAAGTTCGTGAAGTTGCTTTTCACAAGTTCGCTCCTCATGGCGTTAGTGGTGTCGTAATCATTTCAGAATCACACTTAACTATTCACAGTTTTCCTGAGCATGGTTATGCAAGTATTGATGTTTACACTTGCGGTGATAGAATTGATCCGAATGTAGCTGCAAACTTTATCGCTGAAGCTTTAGAAGCTGATACTCGCGAAAACGTTGAGTTACCAAGAGGAATGGGTCCCATTCAAGTTGATAATGTAAAAGTTGTAAATGGTAACTAAAAAGAATTGAGAGAGGTGATTTTTCATCTCTCTTTTTTGTTTTTTAAACATAAACTTTGCTTTTATAGCCTTCTGGAGAATGAACTAGCTTTACAACGTGAAAAATATTTCCATAATATAAAATAATGAAAATGTGCTTTGTGACTTTTAACAAATAAACTTTAGTTTATTTTGGATTTGTTATAGTATAGAGTTATAATAATACGTTTAAACAATTAAGTGTTTGGAGTTGAACTATAACGATGAGATGTCCAACGTGTAACTTTAATGGGACAAGAGTACTTGATAGTAGACCAGTAGATGAAGGTCGTTCAATTAGAAGAAGACGTGAATGTGAAGAATGTCAGCATCGTTTTACAACTTTTGAGCGAGTTGAAGATAATCCTATATTAGTTGTAAAAAAAGAAGGAGCTCGTGAAGAATTTAGTAAAGATAAGATGTTAAGGGGACTGATCAAAGCGTGTGAAAAACGCCCTGTCTCTTTATCTCAACTAGAAGATATTATTCATAGCATTGAAAAAGAACTGAAAAATAGTGGCACATCAGAAGTACCGAGTGAAGTTCTAGGTGAAATGGTTATGGAGCATTTATCTAAAGTTGATGAAGTTGCATATGTACGATTTGCGTCAGTTTATCGTCAATTTAAGGATATTAATGTATTCATTGATGAATTAAAAGATTTAATTAACAAAGAGCGAGGTAAAGACGAATAATACTTCGCTCTTTTGATACAAGAAAGGAATGTTTGAATGTCTATTGATAAGCAACATTGGATGGATGTTCTACCTGCGGATCCTTATACTGTAATGGCAGCTGGGTATTTACATAGTTTTCATAGGCAAGTATTGACGATGTTGTATCAACCAATAATTGGTAGTCAAGCCTTAAGTTTATATATGACGCTTTGGAGTGAATGTGAACAAACGGACCTTAATCCGAATACGTTAACACATCATTCTTTAATGCTTGGAATGAAAAGTAATTTAAAATCAATTTATGAACAAAGATTAATCCTCGAAGGAATCGGCTTACTTAAAGTTTATGAAGGATTTGAAAATAGTACAAAAAAGCTTCTATATGAGCTTCAATCTCCGCTAGATCCTCATTCTTTTTTCGAAGACCCTATTCTAAATATCTTTCTGTTTAAAACAATTGGAAAAACACAATATCAACGAACTAAAACCTTTTTTAGTAGACAGGCATTTTCGAAAGAAGGCTTTCGTGAGATTTCACGTTCATTTGATTCAGTATTCCAAGCAATTACTGTTGAGCAATTAAATGAAATTCAGCAAAGTAACGATCTTTCTACGTCAAATGATCGTAGAATTTTACAAGACAATCAGCCAATTAAAATATCTGTCAAAATGGAAGAGTTTGACTATGCTTTATTTTTAGACGGACTTTCAGATTCGTTTGTTCCAAAAAGAGCATTTACTACAGAAGTAAAAGAAACAATTTTAAAACTTGCATTTTTATATGGAATAAATCCAATTCAAATGAAAACGATTGTTATGCGCTCTTTAAATGAAGATAATAAAATAAATATTGAGACGCTTCGACTTGAAGCAAGAGACTGGTATCAATTCCAACATCATGAAGCGCTACCGACGATTGTGGAAAAGGTTCAACCTATTCAGCATAGACAAATGATCAATGAGCAGCCATCAACTCAAGAAGAAAAATTAATTCATTGCTTCGAAACAATTTCTCCTCGCCAGTACCTTAAGGAGATATCGGGTGGAGCTGAACCAAGTGAAGCTGATTTGAAAATTATTGAAGAGATTTTGATTGATCAAAAGCTTCTACCTGGAGTCGCAAATGTGTTAATTGACTATGTAATGATCCGTTTAGATAAAAAGCTTTCTAGAAATTACGTCATTAAGATAGCAAGTCATTGGGCGAGAAAAGGTGTAACAACAGTTAAACAGGCAATGGATCTTGCCCGTAAAGAGTTTGAAGAAACTAAACAAAGTGCAACTGCTGCAAAAACTCGTTCAAGTAGACGAAATAAAACAATTCGAACTGAGATTGTACCTGACTGGCTTCAATCGAGTGAGTCAAATGATTCACAGGGTCCAGAGGCAATAATCAATAACCAAAATGATTCTTCGATAGATGAAGAACGAAAACGATTAGAAAAAGAACTAGAAATGTTTAAAAATAAAAAGAAACGTTAAATGGGAGGACGCTAATGGAACCTATTCAAAACGCATTTAGTGCATTAATGAAAAATAAACAATTCCAGGACACATTCCAAAAAATGCGACAAGAAGTCCGTAGTCACCCAAAAATCATTTCATTTTTAGCTGAGCATAAAAATGAAATTACGGATCAAATGATTGATAGTAGCCTAGTTAAGCTATATGAGTATATTGGACAAAGTGTAAATTGCGTAGATTGTCCATCTTTTAATGAGTGTAAAAATATGGTGCATGGTTATCATCCTCATTTGATCATTCAAGGGAAACGCATCGATGTTCAATATGATCGTTGCCCAAATGGTGTGAAAAATGATAAACGCAAAAAACATGAGTCATTGATAAAATGCATGTACTTACCGAAGGATGTTCTTCAAGCTTCTATGTCAAACTTGTCTTTAGAAGACCCTGGCCGTTTTGAAGCTATATCTGCAGCTAGGCAGTTTATTATGAACTATGAAAAAGGAAAAATGGCTCAAGGTTTATATTTACATGGTCCATTTGGGGTTGGAAAAACGTATATTCTTGGGGCTATCGCAAATGAACTAGCAGAGGAAGAAATAACTTCAATGCTCGTATATTTACCAGAATTTTTACGCGAGCTAAAAAGCTCTATTAGTGATGGCACATTAGAGGAAAAAATTGAAGCTGTAAAAAAAGTGGAAGTTCTAATGTTAGATGATATTGGTGCAGAGCAAATGTCGAGTTGGGCAAGAGATGAAATATTAGGTACAATTCTTCAATACCGCATGCTAGAAAAATTGCCTACTTTCTTTACATCTAATGCTGATTTAAATCAATTAGAGCATCACTTAACATATTCTCAACGTGGGGAAGAAGAAAGGGTTAAGGCAGCGCGTATTGTAGATCGCGTTAAATTTTTAGCCAAACCAGTTAAAATTTCAGGTTCAAATTTAAGACATTCATAAAAAAATCAAAAAATGGCGTAAAATCACAAATTACTAAGTGATTTTGCGTCATTTTTTAATTATTTCTTTAATATATATAGGACTAGGTGGTGCTAGAAAGGGGGGAACAGGGTGATTGAAATTTTTTTCAATGAACCCATTGACGCAGCTTATGTCTACGAACGATTACAAAAACGTTTAAAAAAGCAATCGAGACCATACATTTTAAGAAGACACAAAATCAATACAATTTTAATCACATTTCCTCAAAACACTGAAGATTTAATAAAAAGTATTTTAGTTCCGACACTAGTACAATTTATTTTACTTCAAAAAGAAGATAAGTGGATTCAATCCATTTTACATACATCTTTTTTCTATGAGGAAGACGAGCAAAGTCAAATCATACCGATCGCACAATCATTATTAAGAGGAACTAGAAGAAGCATACCAAACCAGAAAAAAATTCGTAGAAGTAAGAATTTAGTTTCATATGCACTTTCTGAGTATATAAAAGATGGAGTGAATTTTAGTTTCGATTCATTTATTACATTTCGTTTGAAGGAATATTATAAGCAGTTAGCTTATGTTTGTGAAATTGCAATCGATGAGTACAAATTAGAAAACGAATACCAGAATCTTATTGAGAGTCTAAGACAGCAGGTTCTTAAAACGGATGCTCTTATTCCTCATGTGCATATAGTGTTTGACGGGAAATTTAGCATATATGATCATTTATTTTTACCACTTACTAAAGATGTATTAAAAGAATACGGTAAACAAGTGGAAAATAGAGAGTATATTGATAACGAATTAATTTTGCCCTTAACGGCAATTGCACCTAAAAGAATTCATTTATACACTTCATCTGTCGATATTTCATTAATTATTACACTTCAAAATATCTTTCAAGAACGAGTCCTAATACATACATTACAAGAGTTTTCACAGGAAAAATTGAAATGAGAATTTATAATTTAAAAAAGCATTGTCATAAATAAGTTTCTTTGATATAATAAATTTCGTTGCGAACAAAGCATACGAATATTGACAACATCATGTCGCTATGTTATAGTAACGAAAGAAAAGAATACTTATTTGTTGAAGAAGAAGCACCCGCTTCTCACCTGGATGACGCTACATGCTGTTATCAGGTAACAGAATCATTAATTACTTTGATACTGTCAGTGTGGGTGTATTTATATACCCACACTTTTTTGTTGGGTTATGATTGCTTCAACGATACAAATTAAGATCATTCTTACAATACCTTGGAGGTGTTTTACTATTAGCAAAGACATGATGGTAAACGATGGAATTCGTGCTCGTGAAGTTCGATTAATTGGTCCTAACGGAGATCAACTTGGAATCAAGACAAAACAAGAGGCTCTTGAGTTAGCTTCGAATGTTAATCTTGATCTAGTGATGGTAGCACCAACGGCTAAACCACCTGTATGTCGTATTATGGACTACGGAAAATTCCGTTTCGAGCAACAAAAGAAAGACAAAGAGAGCCGTAAAAACCAAAAAATTATTAGCATGAAAGAAGTTCGTTTAAGTCCTACAATCGATGAACATGACTTTAACACAAAGCTTCGTAATGCAATTAAGTTCTTAGAAAAAGGCGATAAAGTTAAAGCGTCTATTCGTTTCAAAGGACGCGCTATTACGCATAAGGAAATTGGACAACGAGTACTTGATCGTTTCTCAACTGCTTGTGCAGAAGTTGCAACTGTTGAGTCACATCCAAAAATGGACGGTCGTAGTATGTTCTTAGTCTTAGCACCTAAAAACGAAAAGTAATTTATTTGAGGAGGAAACACGATATGCCTAAAATGAAAACTCACCGTGGTTCAGCAAAACGTTTTAAAAAGACTGGATCTGGTAAATTAAAACGTGGTCGTGCTTACACAAGCCACTTATTCGCTAACAAATCTACAAAAGCAAAACGTAAATTACGTAAAGCTTCATTAGTAAGCAAAGGCGATTTCAAACGTATCCGCTTTATGCTTACAAACATGAAATAAGAACGATAAACGTATTAGATAGATATCTAGGAGGGAAACAATATGCCAAGAGTTAAAGGCGGTACAGTTACACGCGCTCGTCGTAAAAAGGTTATTAAATTAGCAAAAGGTTATTACGGTTCTAAACATACATTATTCAAAGTTGCAAACCAACAAGTTATGAAATCATTAATGTATGCTTACCGTGACCGTCGTCAAAAGAAACGTGATTTCCGTAAATTATGGATCACTCGTATCAACGCGGCTGCTCGTATGAACGGACTTTCTTACAGCCGTTTAATGCACGGATTAAAATTAGCAGGTATCGAAGTTAACCGTAAAATGTTAGCTGACCTAGCTGTTGCTGACGAAAAAGCATTTGCTGAATTAGCAAACGCTGCAAAAGCTAACTTAAAATAATTCGTTTCGTTTAAAAAATCCTTAACATTTGTTAAGGATTTTTTTTTCACTTTAAAGTATAAATTGGCAATGAGGAAGTTAATGCGACGTGGTATCCAATTTTAAAGTATAAGTGCAACTAAACCTCTGTCTTCGCCTTTAGGTTTGCCAATCGGCAAGTTTTCTTTATTTGAATAAAATTTTAAACGAAACTAAATTCTTTTTTCATGTTCGTAATGTTTGATTCATGGCAATATTTTGTGAAACCAGATGGAAAAGAAAACTCTTTTTCTAACGAATTTATAGCTGCCTCATTATTATCCTGTACAGCTTCTTGAAGTCTTTTTAAGTAACTTCTACCTAGCTCAATTCGAGTAGCAATCTCTTCTTTATTTGATGAGACATGACCATGGCCTGGAACTAACAATGATAATTCAAACTTACTAATCAATTCTTCTACCTTGTCTAAAGTATTATAATAACTTTTTACGCTATCAAATACGATTGGAAGTTCAAAATCAGATAAATAATCCCCTGTAACCCAGATTCCTAAATTTTCAATATAAAGAAATAAACCATCTTTCGTATGCCCAGGAGAATGATAAAATCTTAAAGTTGTCTGCCCGATTTTAATTTCCTGGCCATCTTCACTAATGATTAGATCAATCTTTGGGAATTGTATAGGCCAGGTATGATTAATATAATTATCATTGTAAAATTGACGGATTTTTGAAAGTTTAATATCTTTTTCAGGATGGTTATGTAAATTTTCGCTACCAATAGTCTTAACGTTAGGAAATGCATAATAACCAATAATGTGATCAAAATCTCCATGTGTAAAGTATAAATAAATTGGTCGTTCATTTTTAATTGATTCAACAAATTCCTTTATCTCATTTATTTCATGAGGTAACCAAGTTGGATCCACAATAATGATACAATCGTCTGTTGCTACAACCGTTGAATTTGTTTGAAATAATGCACTTTGAAATACGGTAATATTGTCATTTTGAAATAAAATCATTGAATCACTCCTTTAATTTTTAGAAAATTATGTTGATACTTAATATTGTATCAAATAATAGAAAAAAACCTTAATGAATTACCAACAAATGTGTCAGTACATTAAGGTTATAGCTAATTGATTATCTTGGAAAGAAATTAGGCTTAACAATTGTATCATCGTATCGATTATGAAATACATGAGTTGATGCAGGAGACATAGGCGGAATTAACCACTTCCAATTACCAGTTAGCTCACGGCCACATAACTCTTCTTGTTTTTCAAATTGGAGAAATTGCTGTGCAGCAGAATGATGATCAACAATACTAACACCATTTTTTTTATATGAATATAAAACGGCAATATTTAATTCAACTAAAGCACGATCTTTCCAAAGTGTACTGTTTCTTTTTGTATCTTGACCAATAATTTTTGCTACTTTAGGCAACAGATTGTAACGAAATTCATCAGCAAAATTTCGAGCACCGATTTCAGTTCCCATATACCATCCATTAAATGGGGCAGCACTATAAGATATACCACCAATCTCTAAAGTCATATCTGATATCATCGGAACAGCATACCATTTTGTATTTAGAGGCGAAAAATCATATTCAGGATGTTCGATAGGTACTTCGAGTACGATTTCATTTGGGATTGTAAAATAGTTTGATTTATGATTGTCTAGGGAATAAACAATTGGCAAAATATCGAAGTTAGTACCATTTCCTTTCCAACCAAGACTCTCGCATTCCTTTGTAAACTCAATCGATTTTGGGTCTCCAATTATTCCATTTTCTGTTTCGTAGCCAGCATATCGGATCAGCTGGTGATTATGGATTTTAAGAGTATTATTTGTTCCTAGATTTGGTTTGAAAATTGTAATTGTAGGTAAAATCTTACCCGAATTTGTAGCATAGTTTATATGGTGTAATATTTCGTGCTCTATACTATTATCATCATTAATATGGCGAGCATCTAAAACATGAAGCTTATCCCAAAATAGTCTACCGATACAGCGGTTACTATTGCGCCACGCCATTTTCGCACCATGCTCTAATTCCTCAAAAGTATGAGTGTAAAAACCAGTATCTCTTATTTCAGCTTCGATACTTTTTAACCGTTTTTCGATTTGATCGGATTTATCGAGTTCCTTATAGCATTGTGATATAAAGGTAAATGCATCTTTATATAAAGCGGAAGTTGTTATCATATTAATCTCCAGATGGTTAAATTTTAAAAAATCGTAATAATTTATAAGCTCCATTATTATACCCCACAAATAATTTGGAGAAAATTAATATAAAATTTATATCTTTTAATATGAGGGTTAAGAACTGTCTAAAAATTTTGTCAAAAGGAATCCCAAATTGTATAATGTTATATGTACATAATCTTAATTAAAAAAAGGATGGATGAGTTTGTCTACTTTAGATGCAAAGTTACAAATGTTAAAAGAACTAACGGATGCAAACGGCGTAGCTGGATTTGAACATGAACCACGTGAAGTAATGAGAAAATATATTACACCATTTGCTGATGAGGTTGTAACTGATAATTTAGGAAGCTTAATAGCAGTTAAAACCGGAGACCCAAATGGTCCAAGAATTAAAGTTGCTGGACATCTTGATGAAGTTGGATTTATGGTTACACAAATTGATGACAAAGGATTTTTACGTTTTCAAACAATTGGTGGCTGGTGGGCACAAGTAATGCTTGCTCAGCGTGTTACCATCTCAACAAAAGAAGGTAATATTACAGGTATTATTGGTTCAAAACCGCCTCATATTATGAGTCCAGAAGCGAGAAGAAAAGTAGTAGACATAAAGGATATGTTTATTGATATCGGTGCTTCAAGTAAAGAAGAAGCATTAGGATTTGGGGTTCGTCCTGGCGATCAAGTTGTTCCTTATTTCGAATTCCAAACGATGAAAAACGAAAAATTATTATTAGCAAAAGCATGGGATAACCGTATTGGTTGTGCTATTGCAATTGATGTTTTAGAACAATTACAAGGCCAAGCACATCCAAATATTGTATTTGGAGTTGGAACGGTACAAGAAGAAGTAGGACTTCGTGGTGCAAAAACATCTACGTATAAAATTGAACCAGATATCGGTTTTGCATTAGATGTAGGTGTTGCAGGTGATATGCCAGGTGTATCTGAAAGAGAAGCACAAGGTAAATTAGGCAAAGGCCCACAAATCGTTTTATATGATGCATCAATGGTGTCTCATAAAGATTTACGTGAATTTGTAGTTAATGTGGCAGATGAAATTGGAATTCCTTATCAATACGAATCCATGCCTGGGGGAGGAACTGACGCTGGTTCAATGCATATTACTATGAGAGGTGTTCCAGCATTAGCAATCACAATTCCAACGAGATATATTCATTCTCATTCTGGAATTCTTCATCGTGATGACTATGAAAATACAGTTAAATTAATCGTAGAAGTAATCAAACGATTAGACCGCGATACAGTAGAGCGTTTAACATATAACTAAGAAAAATCAATCCCTCTTTTATTGAGGGATTTTTTTGTAGTTTTATTTGAAATTTCCTACTAGCTTATTTGATTAACTAAATACACCTCATAAACTTCTAGTGAGGAATTAAGTTCTTCAGCTATCTCATCCTCATAAATCTTACTTAAGATAGTATTTTTCGTATCTCTGAAAAACCATCATTTATTAAGGTTTTTTTTGCTTTTTCTACGTACTTATCCAACTCGGTTTTCCAACTTTTTCCTTCCTTGACGTTATCGAACTGAAACAAATTGTATTATTCCTATAACTAGTTTGAAATAGTTTTGTCATATCTTATTGTTATCATGAATGCACGCTTTTCAAATAAGGATACTCGGAAATAGGATATAAAAAAATGGTTTCTTAGGGAATTTTTTAAAGCTTATAAATAAAAATTTAGACTCCAATTTTGTAAATGGAGTTTTTAAGGAGCCAAGACTTAATTAGTACTTGGCTAATTTTTTTATAGATAAGAATCCTTATTGAAAATTGGAGAAGCAAAAAAATAGAAAGTTTTGAGGTGAGTTAATGAAAGCAAAAGTTAAAGTGAAAAACGTAACAAAGGTTTTCGGTAAGTCTCCAAAGAACGCCATAAAGTTACTAGAAAAGGGATATTCAAAAAAGCAAATATTAGAGCAGACAAACTCAACAATCGGGGTAAATAATGCAAGCTTTGAAATATTCCCGGGTGAAATTTTTGTTGTAATGGGACTGTCAGGTAGTGGTAAATCGACCTTGATTCGAATGCTCAACCGATTAATTGAACCAACTACTGGACAAATCTTGATAGACGATGAGGATATTGTAAAAATGAATCCTCAGCAGTTAAGAGATGTACGTCGTAAAAAAATTAGTATGGTATTTCAAAATTTTGCTCTATTCCCGCACAAGACAATTCTTGAGAATACAGAATATGGTTTAGAAGTACAAAATATTTCACAGGATGAAAGAACAGAAAAAGCTCTGAAGTCATTAGAAATAGTTGGCTTAAAGGGATATGAGCATCAATTTCCGTCACAATTAAGTGGTGGTATGCAACAACGTGTTGGCCTTGCAAGGGCACTAACAAGTGATACAGATATTTTATTAATGGATGAAGCTTTTAGCGCGCTCGATCCATTAATACGTAAAGATATGCAGGATGAATTATTGGAACTGCAAGATACGATGAAAAAAACGATTATATTTATAACACATGATCTAGATGAGGCCCTGCGAATTGGAGACAGAATTGCTCTAATGAAAGATGGTAACATAATGCAAATTGGTTCTCCCGAGGAGATCATGGTGAATCCAGCCAATGAATATGTTGAACGATTTGTAGAAGATGTAGACCTATCAAAAGTTTTAACGGCGGCTCATGTACAAAAGCGTGCTGAAAGAATTACGCCTGACCGCGGAACACGTGTAGCTTTACAAGTAATGAGAGACCAAGGATATTCAAGTATATTTGTGGTTGATCGTAGACAAAAGCTACTAGGAGCAATTACTGCTGATGATGCTTCAAATGCTCTAATTAAAAATAAATCAGTAGAGGAAGCTATGCAGAAGGAAATTGTGACTGTCTATGAAGATACTTTATTAACTGATGTAATTGGAGCACTTGCAACTTCTGAACTTCCATTAGCAGTTATTGATAAAAATGATCGATTAAAAGGTGTCATTATCCGTGGAGCAGTAATCGGTGCGTTAGCGGGTAAAACAGACGATTTAAATATAGAGGGAGGTTAAACATATGGGTATTCCAAAAATTCCGTTAGCAGAATGGATTGATAAAATTGTTGATTTAATTATTAAAACTTTCCATCCTCTATTCGGCGCAATAACCAACATCACAGAAACCCTTTTAAATAACCTTGTTAAAGTTTTAGGACTTGGCCCATCAATTATTCTAATAATACTAATTTCATTACTTGCTTTTTATACAAGTAGGTGGACAGTAGGTCTGTTTACATTACTTGGTTTATTATTAATTGATAATCTTGGACTGTGGGATGCTACAGTTGATTCTTTAGCATTGATCTTATCATCAATCGTTATTACGGTTGTAATTGGAATTCCTTTAGGGATTTGGATGTCGCAAAACGATCGAGTAAAACAAGTGATCACACCAATACTAGACTTTATGCAAACAATGCCAGCATTTGTCTATTTAATTCCAGCAATTCTCTTTTTCGGAATTGGTGTAGTTCCTGGTATTTTAGCTTCTGTCATTTTTGCAATTCCTCCAACTATACGATTAACGAATTTAGGTATACGAGAGGTTCCAAATGATTTAATAGAAGCATCTAATGCGTTTGGATCAACAACGTGGCAAAGACTCTTTAAAGTACAGCTACCTTTAGCAGCGCCGACAATTCTAGCTGGTATAAATCAAAGTATCATGCTTGCATTATCGATGGTAGTTATTTCATCACTCGTAGGTGCTCCAGGATTAGGTGCAGAAGTTTATCGTGCTGTAACTCAGATTAAAGTAGGTGAAGGTTTCGAAGCAGGGATATCAATTGTAATCGTTGCAATTATTCTAGATCGAATTTCTCAAAATCTTCGTCAACCTGCATATGCGAAAAAATTTGCAAAAAAATATGTTTATGGATTTACTGTATTAATCTTTTGTATTTCGGCCATTTCAGTTGCTTTTGCAGGTGGTAAGGATCAAAAAACAGCTTCAAATAAAATAGGTACCCAGGTTAATTTTGAGATAACTGGAATTGATCCAGGAGCCGGGTTAATGAAAGCAACTGAAAAAGCGATGAAGGATTATGATTTAAACGATTGGACATTAAAAGAAGGATCTTCAGCAGCGATGACTGCTGAATTGAAAAAAGCGTATGAAAATAAAGATCCGATAATTGTTACAGGATGGACACCCCACTGGATGTTTTCAAAATATAAATTAAAGTATTTAGAAGATCCAAAAGGGTCATTTGGTAAGGATGAAGAAATTCATACAGTGGTAAGAAAAGGATTAAAAGAAGAAGAGCCTGGTGCGTACAAGATTTTAGATAGCTTTTCATGGAAACCATCTGATATGGAAGAAGTTATGAGTGATATTCAAGACGGTGCGAAACCTGAAAATGCAGCGGCGAAATGGATTAAAAAGCATCAAAATCAAGTGAATAATTGGACGAAAGATGCATCAAAAGGAAATGGTGATAAGATCAGTCTCGTTTATGTTTCATGGGAATCTGAAGTTGCCAGTACAAATGTGATTGGAAAAGTACTTGAAAACCAAGGCTATGACGTTACATTAAAACAGGTTGAGGCAGGACCGATGTTTGCTGGTATCTCTGATGGAAGTGCAGATGCAATGGTGGCAGCTTGGCTTCCAACGACTCATAAAGATTATATGAATGAGTACAAAAAACAATTGATTGATCTTGGACCGAATTTAAAAGGGACAAAATTAGGCTTAGTCGTACCAGAATATATGAAGATTAATTCAATCGATGATTTGAAAGGTAAAACGAAATAGCCAAAATAAAAGGACTAACAAAAAGTTTATAACTTTAGTTAGTCCTTTACTATGTTATTAACAGGTTAGATTACTGACTTACTCCATTTTCTAAAACTGTAAGAAGTTCATGCTTTTGATTTTCTGAAGCGTGATTCCAAAAAACTTCGAGAAGTACACCTAAACCTGGTAATACTTTTTCTTCGCCACTTTGAATAGCATCTACAATTGTTGCTTCTAATTGATCACTTTTATTACCTGAAATATTGTGAAGAACTGCTCCGCGAATATTAAAATTCATTTGGATTCTCCTTTCATATTAAGCTTTATGTAGTATTTGTAAACGGAAACGATTTTATGTATGATAAACTCATATGAGATACGATGAAAGGTAAAGGAAACTTATGAAACAAATTGATTCCATACAAAATAATTCTGTTAAGGCTTGGAAAAAGTTACATACAAAAAAAGGAAGAGATAAAGCTAAACAATATATCGTAGAAGGTTTTCATTTAGTCGAGGAGGCAATTAAGCATGATGCACCGATTCTTCATTTATTAATTAGTGAAGAGATTGACTTGCCTTCTAAATTTTCAACAGGGTCATTTGAGATTACGTATATATCAAAAGAGGTTAGCAAGGAATTAAGCGAAACAGAAACATCTCAAGGAATTTTTGCAATTATTGAATTTTCTTTTGTAAGAATTGATTTTGAGAAAGTGTCAAAATTATTATTAATTGATGAAGTTCAAGATCCGGGGAATGTTGGAACAATGATTCGAACAGCGGATGCTGCGGGTTTTGATGGGGTTATTTTAGGTTCGGGTACTAGTGACCTATATAACGCTAAAACAATTCGATCCACCCAAGGATCATTATTCCATTTACCAATATTACGTGGTGATTTAGTTGAAGCAGTTTCTAATTTGAAAGATAAAGGATTAACTGTCTATGGAACATCTCTTCAAAATGCAAAACCTTTTAATGAAGTAAACGTTACAAATCGTTTTGCCATTATTGTAGGAAATGAAGGTAAAGGCGTGAATTCAACATTACTTTCATTAACTGATGAAAATCTATATATACCGATTTATGGTAAAGCCGAATCATTAAACGTTGGTATTGCAGCTGGGATTCTAATGTATAGCTTGTGAAAAATAATAGAAGCCTCATTAGAGCTTTCTAGATCAGTAAAAATGATTCAAATCATTTAGTAAATAATGATGTTGAGCAGTTGCATTAATTGAAAAAAATCAATATAATTAATTAAGAAAATTTAATACATAAAAAGCTTTGACAGAGAATAGTAAATTTGAATCTCTATTTAGGGAAAAAGTGCCGTAGACTGTAAGCACTTTTATAGTAGACCAAATTGAATTCACCTCTTGAGCTAGCGCCGGGACCATTTTTGAATGTAAAGGCGACTCGGTCTATCTAAGTAGATCGTTATATGAATGAAGTGAGCAGTTAGTTTCTGTAACAAACATAATAACTGTTAATTAGGGTGGTACCGCGATCAATCCTCGTCCCTTTTTTGGGAGCGAGGTTTTTTTATGTTTAAATTTGAATTTGAATAGGAGGATTATTCATGCAAGAGCGTTTAGTTTCTTTACAAGCAGAAGCGATTAAGCAAATAGAAGAAGCAAAAGATTTAAAAGCATTAAATGAAATCAGAATTGCCTATCTAGGTAAAAAAGGTCCGATTACTGAGGCAATGAAAGCAATGAAGGATTTAACTCCTGAAGAGCGCCCAAAAATGGGAGCTGTTGCTAATGAAGTACGTGCGGCAATACAAGAAAAACTTGAAGCAAAGCAAGTTGTATTAGAACAAAATGCAATTAATGAAAAATTAGAAAGTGAATCAATTGACGTTACACTTCCAGGAAGACCAGTTCATGCAGGTGGAGCTCACCCATTAAGAGCGGTTATTCAAGAAATTGAAGATTTATTTATTGGAATGGGATATGAAATCGCAGAAGGTCCAGAAGTAGAAAAAGACTATTATAATTTCGAAGCATTAAATTTACCAAAAGGTCACCCAGCTCGTGATATGCAGGATTCATTCTATATTTCTGAAGAAACATTAATGAGAACTCATACTTCACCTGTTCAAGCTAGAACAATGGAAGCAAATGTGGAAAAAGGTCCAATTAAAATAATTTGTCCTGGTAAAGTTTATCGCCGTGATGACGATGATGCTACACATTCTCACCAATTTATGCAAATCGAAGGTCTTGTAATTGGTGAAAACATTTCAATGAGTGACTTAAAAGGTACTTTACAACTTTTTGCAAAAAAAATGTTTGGTGAAGATCGTGAAATTCGCTTACGCCCAAGCTTCTTCCCATTCACTGAGCCCTCAGTAGAAATGGATATTTCTTGTATGAAATGTGGAGGGAAAGGCTGTAATATGTGTAAACACACTGGATGGATTGAAATTTTAGGTGCGGGAATGGTACATCCAAACGTGCTTGAGATGGCAGGATATAATCCAAAAGAAGTGCAAGGATTTGCTTTCGGTATGGGTCCAGAACGTATTGCATTATTAAAATATGGTATTGATGATATTCGTCATTTCTATACGAACGATATAAGATTCTTAAAGCAATTCCAACAAATGTAAGGTAGGAGGGGACTAAAACATGTTTGTATCAACAAAATGGTTACAAGAGTACGTTGATTTAAGTGGTGTTACACCAGACGAACTTGCAAAATTAATAACAAAAGCAGGTATTGAAGTTGAAGGTGTTAATCATCTTTCAGAAGGAATTAAAAATGTCGTTGTTGGTTATGTAATGGAACGTGAACAACATCCAGAGGCAGACAAATTATCAAAATGTACTGTTGATGTTGGAGAAGAGCAACCAGTACAAATTATTTGTGGCGCACCGAATGTTGCTAAGGGGCAAAAAGTAATCGTAGCAAAGGTAGGCGCTGTTTTACCGGGGAACTTCAAAATTAAAAAAGCAAAATTACGTGGAGAAGTTTCTGAAGGAATGATTTGCTCTCTGCAAGAATTAGGAATTGAAGGCAAAGTAGTAGCAAAAGAATTCTCAAATGGTATTTTTGTTTTACCAAGTGATGCTGAAGTAGGAGCAGATGCATTAGATGTACTTTATCGTGATGATGCAGTATTAGAACTTGGATTAACACCAAACCGTGCTGATTGCTTAAATATGATTGGTGTTGCCTATGAGGTAGCTGCAATTTTAGATCGTGATGTGAAGCTTCCAGCAATTAGCGCTCAATCAGCTACAGTTGCTGATTATGTTTCAGTTTCAATTGAATCAAAAGAAGATGCACCATATTATAGTGCTAAATTAGTGAAAGGTGTAAAAGTTGGTCCTTCACCATTATGGATGCAAGCTCGTTTAATGAGTGCTGGTATTCGTCCGATTAATAATGTTGTAGATATAACAAATTATATTTTAATTGAATATGGTCAACCATTACATGCGTTTGATTTTAATAAATTAAATAGTCATCAACTAATCGTTCGTCATGCGAAAGAAAACGAAAAGATCGTTACGCTTGATGGTGAAGAGCGCACATTACAGCCACATAATTTAGTAATCGCAACAGAAAAAGAAGCAGTAGCAGTTGCAGGTGTAATGGGCGGTCAAAGTACTGAGGTTGATGTTGAAACTGTAGACGTATTAATTGAATCAGCTGTTTTCAGAGGTCAAAGTGTTCGCCAAACTTCAAAAGACCTAGGCTTACGTAGTGATTCAAGTGCTCGTTTTGAAAAAGGTATCGATGCTTCTCGTACATTCCCTGCTTCTGAACGTGCTGCTCAGTTAATGGCTGAATTAGCTGGTGGAACAATAGTAGAAGGTACTGTAATTGCCGACAACTTAGTTGAAGATGTTAAAAAAGTATCAGTTTCTGTAAGTAAGATTAATGGTGTACTTGGTACATCAATTGATGCTGAGACAGTAAAAGATATTTTCCGTCGCTTAAGATTAGAAGCTACTGTGAACGGTGAAGTATTTACAGTTACTGTTCCAAGTCGTCGTGGTGATCTTTCAATCGAAGAAGATTTAGTTGAAGAAGTAGGAAGACTATATGGCTATGATCATATTCCGGCTACTTTACCAACAGGTGTTGCTAGTCGTGGACAATTAACACCATACCAAGCAAAACGTAGAAAAATTCGTCAGTATCTACAGCATGCAGGTCTTTATGAAGCTGTCACGTATTCTTTAACAAGCAATAATAAAGTAAAACGCTTTGCATTAGAAACAGTAGATGCAGAACCAGTACGTTTAGCTTTACCTATGAGTGAAGAACGCAGCGAGTTACGTTTCAGTTTAGTTCCACATTTATTAGATGCGATTGCATATAATGTTGCACGTAAAGAAGAAAATGTTCAACTATTCGAAACAGGCTCTGTATTCTTAACAAAGGAAAATAACGATTTACCACATGAAGAAGAGTATCTAGCTGGTGCGTTAACTGGCTTATGGTTACAACATGCTTGGCAAGGCGAGAAAAAAGCTGTGGATTTCTATGTTGTAAAAGGTATTTTAGATGGATTATTTAATGAATTAGGTTTAACTAGTAAAATTTCATACGTTGCAGCTAAAAAAGAAGAATTACACCCAGGACGTACTGCAAGTATTTTATTAAACGGAGAAGAAATTGGTTTTATCGGTCAAGTTCATCCTGTT
Organism: Gottfriedia acidiceleris; assembly: GCF_036421055.1. Classification (GTDB taxonomy): domain Bacteria; phylum Bacillota; class Bacilli; order Bacillales; family Bacillaceae_G; genus Gottfriedia; species Gottfriedia acidiceleris_C. The sequence continues at coordinate 117,118 of NZ_JAZGQS010000002.1, forward strand.
ACTGAAAAAGAATGGGATCTTAAAGAAACGTATGTATTCCAATTATCTCTTGAAAAGCTATTAAATACTGAATTTGATGATATTTTATACAATGCAATTCCTCGTTTCCCATCAATGAACCGAGATATGGCATTGGTAGTTGATTCAAAAGTATTTGCAGGTGATATTTTATCTACAATTCGTTCAACTGGTGGAAGACTTCTAAAGGATGCTACAATCTTTGATTTATACGAAGGTGATAAGATGGAAGCTGGTAAAAAATCAGTAGCCTTCTCATTAACATACTTCGACCCAGAACGCACTTTAACGGATGAAGAAGTAACGAAAGCTCATTCAAAAGTATTAAAGGCTGTAGAAGAAACTCATAATGCTCAATTACGAGGATAAATAATAGCTATCATAAATGTATAAAAAAACCAAATTCTTTTTTTTAGAATTTGGTTTTTTTGTGCTGTTGAAAAACTACCTTGTCAATATCAAAAGTATTGAAGTCTAGAACTATTATATTAAAATAATAATGAATTTGTACATGTTTTTTGACTCATTTTTTTAATAATAATGAACCAATTTGTCCTTTTTTTATACAATAAATTGTACAATTAAAATTTTTTGAGAGGTGTATTTTTTTGCCACTACCACCAATTCCACCACTACCACAACAACCATCAGAAGAACCAAATCAACCAGATACTACACAAAGCACAGATCAATCAGAATTATTACAACAAATTTCTTCATTCCTTCCAAAACCAGTAATGGGTCCAACAGGAGCAACAGGAGCAACAGGTCCACGTGGTCCTGAAGGTAAACAAGGTCCTCGTGGAGAAAGAGGTAAACGAGGAAAAGAAGGAGAAGATGGAGACAGAGGTCCAAGGGGTCCGATGGGGCCGATGGGTCCAATGGGTCCAATGGGACCAATGGGTCCAGCAGGAACTCCTGGTACTGCAGGAGCAACAGGAGCAACAGGCCCAGCGGGAGCAACAGGTCCTGCAGGAGGCCCAGCAGGTCCAGCAGGAGCAACAGGTCCACAAGGGGCAACAGGCCCACAAGGAGCAACAGGCCCAGTAGGCCCAGCAGGAGCAACAGGTCCACAAGGAATCCCAGGTCAAGTAGGTCCAACAGGTTCAGCAGGTCCAGCAGGATTTCCAGGTCCAACAGGTCCAGCAGGTCCTCAAGGAACACCGGGTCCACAAGGAGCAACGGGCCCAGCAGGAATACCAGGCCCAGCAGGAGCAACAGGCCCAGCAGGAACACCAGGTGCAGCAGGAGCAACAGGCCCAGTAGGAGCAACAGGCCCAGCAGGAGCAACAGGCCCAGCAGGAACAACAGGTGCAGCAGGAGCAACAGGCCCAGCAGGAGCAACAGGCCCAGCAGGAACACCAGGTGCAGCAGGAGCAACAGGCGCACCGGGAGCAACAGGCCCAGCAGGAGCAACAGGCCCAGCAGGAACACCAGGTGCAGCAGGAGCAACAGGCCCAGCAGGAGCAACAGGCCCAGCAGGAGCAACAGGCCCAGCAGGAACACCAGGTGCAGCAGGAGCAACAGGCCCAGCGGGAGCAACAGGCCCAGCGGGAGCAACAGGCCCAGCAGGAGCAACAGGTCCAGCAGGAACACCGGGCGCAGCAGGAGCAACAGGCCCAGCGGGAGCGACTGGTATAGCAGGTACAGGTGCAATTATTCCGTTTGCATCAGGTGCACCAGTAGTAATGTCAACAGTTGCAGGTGGATTAGCGGGAACAGCAGGTCTTGTAGGATTTGGAAGTTCAATTCCAAATGTTGCATTACTTCCTGGACCAGCGATTGATTTAACTGGAACTGGTTTACCAACTGAAATTCTTGATTTTGCATTCTCAATGCCTAGAGCTGGTATTATTACAGCAATTTCAGCATCCTATAGTAATGTAGTTGCTTTGTCAATTTTAGGAACAAATATAGTGGTCACTGCACAATTATATAGTGCACCAATAAATAGTAATAACTTTACTCCAGTTGCAGGTGCAAGTGTCACTTTACCGGCTCTAGCAGGTCCGCTTTCATTAGGCCAAATCACTAGCGGTATTTCTACACCTTTAGCAGTACCAATTGCAGCACAAACTCGTTTAATGATGGTATTTACTGCAACTGCAAACGGTATTAGCCTTGTTAATACTGTTACTGGATATGCTAGCGCAGGAGTATCTATAAACTAATTAATAAATAGAAGTAAGAAAAATATATTTTTACAATAACTCTACTAAACTAGATCGCTTTTGACTATCAATGATAGTTTTGAATCTAGTAAGTAGAGTTTTTTTGCGGATTTTTAATAGAAATGATAAAAATATCCAAACCAAACTTGTCCATCAAAAATAGTATAAGGTGTACGTCAAAATATTTTTGGAGGTGTATCTATTTGCCAATACCACCAGGCCCAACAAGTTCACCATTATTTTCATTTCCGCCTAGTCCAACAGGTCCAACAGGAGCAGCATTACCACCAGGCCCAGCAGTACCTCCAGGTCCATCAGGTCCAGTAGGTCCAACAGGTCCAGTAGGTCCGACAGGTCCACAAGGCCCAGCGGGAGCAACAGGTCCAACAGGAGCAACAGGCCCAGCAGGAGCAACAGGTCCAGCAGGAGCAACAGGCCCAGCAGGAGCAACAGGTCCAGCGGGAGCAACAGGCCCAGCGGGAGCAACAGGCCCAGCGGGAGCAACAGGCCCAGCGGGAGCAACAGGTCCAGCGGGAGCAACAGGTCCAGCGGGAGCAACAGGCCCAGCAGGAGCAACAGGAGCAGACGGAGCAACAGGCCCAGCAGGAGCAACAGGTCCAGCAGGAGCAACAGGTCCAGCAGGAGCAACAGGTCCAGCGGGAGCAACAGGAGCAGACGGAGCAACAGGCCCAGCAGGAGCAACAGGTCCAGCGGGAGCAACAGGAGCAGACGGAGCGACAGGTCCAGCAGGAGCAACAGGAGCAGACGGAGCGACAGGCCCAGCAGGAGCAACAGGTCCAGCGGGAGCAACAGGAGCAGACGGAGCAACAGGTCCAGCGGGAGCAACAGGAGCAGACGGAGCAACAGGCCCAGCAGGAGCAACAGGTCCAGCGGGAGCAACAGGTCCAGCGGGAGCAACAGGTCCAGCGGGAGCGACAGGAGCAGACGGAGCGACAGGTCCAGCAGGGGCAACAGGTCCAGCGGGAGCGACAGGAGCAGACGGAGCAACAGGTCCAGCGGGAGCAACAGGAGCAGACGGAGCAACAGGCCCAGCAGGAGCAACAGGTCCAGCGGGAGCGACAGGAGCAGACGGAGCAACAGGTCCAGCGGGAGCAACAGGTCCAGCGGGAGCAACAGGAGCAGACGGAGCAACAGGCCCAGCAGGAGCAACAGGTCCAGCGGGAGCAACAGGAGCAGATGGAGCGACAGGCCCAGCAGGAGCGACAGGTCCAGCGGGAGCAACAGGAGCAGACGGAGCGACAGGCCCAGCAGGAGCAACAGGTCCAGCAGGAGCGACAGGAGCAGACGGAGCAACAGGTCCAGCAGGGGCAACAGGTCCAGCGGGAGCAACAGGAGCAGACGGAGCGACAGGCCCAGCAGGAGCGACAGGTCCGAGTCTGACTTCAACTGGATTCTCAGCATTCATTCCAAGTGTGAATACTGCTACTACAGCTCAATTAACTAACTGGAGTGTTGCTAGTCCACATTTCAGTTCACCTGCTTTTGATCCAACACTTGGTAATTTTACAGTACCTGCTACAGGAAGGTATACTTTTGAAGCAACAATTAACTATTCAACAACTACAACATTAACGGCTGCTATCGGAGCAGGAATAAATCCTTCTTTTGTAATACGTAGAACTGCTCCTACTACTGCTGACTTAATAAGTGGTTTAGTACCAATTTTAGATGTAAATATAATTGCAGTACTGAACTTAAGAGCAATTCTAGGAGATGGAGCTGTCACGATTACTGGAGATTTAGAATTAACTGCCGGAGATGTGATTGGTCTCTTCTATGAAGCAGATGGATTGACAGTTCAGCTTACTTTAGGTGGAAATAATACAGCTGGTATCACTTGGTCAGTTCACCGTATTTCGTAATGATCACTCTTAGAGATTAGTAGTCTTAAGGTGATGACAGTCCTCATTAATTATTCAATAGTAATCTATTCGAATAAATTAATGAGGATTTTTTTATTAAATAATTATTACTGACCAAATATTTCCATCTTGAATATAGTAATTATTGCATGGGTTATTTAGATACATGAATTTAAAAGAAATTATACTTGCTATTGCAGTGAGATCCTAAGAAGGTGTTTAATGAATGAAAACTAGTATTATTATTTTGACTTATAATCAGCTCGAGGTATCGAAAAAATGTTTTGAAAGTCTTGCTAAATATACAAAGGAAGATGAAGTAGAAATCATTGTTATTGATAATGGCTCGACTGATGGCACTCGAGATTATTTAAAGAATAAACCTTCTTTTATTACAATCTTTAATGAGATAAATATGGGGTTTGCTAAAGGGTGTAATCAAGGAATCGAAGTCGCTACAGGTGATAACTTGTTATTTTTAAATAATGATACAATCGTTACAGAAAATTGGTTAGAGGCTATGCTTACTCTTTTATATAGTAATGATAAAATTGGCATGGTTGGACCTGTAAGTAATTATGTAAGTGGATTGCAGCGAATAAATGTTGATTATCAAAATGATCAAGAAATTAATGATTTTTCATTGAGATATTGTGCAAATGTAAAAGGAATGTCTAAGCAAGTATTAAGATTAGTAGGATTTTGTTTATTAGTTAAACGAGAATTAATTGATCGTTTAGTAGGATTTGATGAAAGGTTTAAACTAGGTTCATTTGAAGATGATGATATTTGTTTAAGAACTATTTTAGAAGGATATGAATTGCATATTGCTTTAGATTCATTTGTTCATCATTATGGGCACATGACATTCAATGGAAATAGTGATATTAATATAAATCACCTATATATAGAAAATAGAATGAAGTATATCGAAAAGTGGGGAAACAATTTAATAGATATTGGGTATCCGAAGACAGAAATTATTGAAATGGTTCCAGGTAACATAAATAATGTATTAGAAATAGGTTGCTTAGCTGGCGCGACAGGTTTAGAAATTAAAAATCTATACAAATGTGAATTATATGGAACAGAAAGTGATTCCGAATTATCCTCAATTGCATCACAATTTTATAAGAGGATTGATACAATTAGTATAGGTGAAGTTTCCTATAATTACCCTGAGGCGTTTTTTGATTTAATCATCATTGATAATATTGTTAACCATCTTGTAGATCCTTGGAGTTTTGCAAAAGAGATCACCAAACTATTAAAGCCATCTGGTTCAATTATTTGTAGAGTTCCAAATGTTTCGCATGGTGAAGTTCTCTTTCAATTATTACAAGGCCAATGGAATTATCTTCACGCTGGAATATTGAAAAAAGAAAATATTAGATTTTTCACGCCTCAAACAATTAATACGCTATTTCCAACTGACCAATTTGAAGTTGTGAAAAAAAAGAATGAAAATATAAATGTAGATTTAAATATTAAATTATTTTTTGAAGAAGTAGTTCATTTAGCTCATGGTTTTGGAATAAATCTTGATCAACTAACTTCAAATCTTGAAATATATAATATGCTCTTGTTAATAAGAAAAAAATGATTAAAAGGCAGTTGAGGGGTCCTCAGCTGCCTTCGTTATTTAATCTATTTGCAAAATACTTTCTATTTGAAAGAATGCTTGGGTGTGTTGGGTAAAAATGATAAGCTAATTCATTGTGCTCATTTGCAAGGTGCAATTCACCAATCCTGTCATAGCATACAGCTAGCTGTAAATGTGGTAGCCAAGTAGTACAGGATGGGTTGAGAAGAATTAAACGATTGTTCACCTTATTTAAGGTTGCTTCTCTATACCAATATATAGCTGAATTGAAATTATTTTTCTCAAAAAATGTATAAGCTAATCTACAACATGTTTCTGGATGAGTATTGCCATATTTAAGAGCCCTTAATAACCAAGTTGTTTCCATGTCTCTTAGATTAAACTCGTGATAACAATTAGCAATATAATGACATGCAAGAATATTAAGTTCTTCAAATGGTTGATTTAATCTCAAAAATTTTAAAAAATACTTTATTGATTGATCATGTTGATGATCTGAACTTAATTCTTTTGCATAGTAAAACAAATCCATTGTTGACAGATTAAGGTTGTTAGTTAACATTTGTTCATATATTTGAATATTTTCTTTTGTATTTTGTGTAAAAGGAAGATCTGTAATAACAAAATTAGTAGATAATGATTCCGAGGATTGTTCATTTTTCAAATTCGGGGAGTGACTATTTGGACTTAATCTTTTAAATAACCTATTAATTTTTTGTTTACTTTTTACATTCCAACCGATTTGATAATCAACAGCTACAGTATAAACTTCATTGTTTATTGACTGTTTTAGCTTAGAAAATGTTAAACGATCATTTTCTAGTAAAACTTCACTATGATTTAGTAAAAGTATAAAGTCTTTTGTTGCCAATGATTTAGAAAAATTTAATGCATCTATTTCATTCACACCGTCAAAGACATGTATTTGGTCTGTAAACTGTCTTGCTAGCTCAATCGTTCGATCGTGGGAATTCATATCAACGATGATAATTTCATCAACTATGCTACTAACTGAACTAAGACATCTTTCAATTGTGGCTTCATTATTTTTTACAACTATGCATAAACTGACTGTGATCAAGCTATCACCCTTTTCTATAATTGTGAGTTTGTATTAAATCATTGATGATAAACTAAACAGATAGGATCTAAGGAAATAGAATGTTAGTAGATAGAAGGGTGAGTTATTGATCTTTAAAATATGAGCGGAAATACTCTTTGTTGTGAAGAACTGAAGGGTTATTCGGAACATAACTTGCGGCTATATCATTATATTTTCTAGCAGTAAGTTGATCACCTAATCGACTATAGCAAACACATAACTGTAGATTAGGTAACCAAGTGTAGCAAGCTTGATTGATAAATGGACTACTTGTTGGAACCTCAACAAGTGTAGCAAGTTTATACCACGATATAGCACGTGTAAAATCACCTTGTTGAAGATACACGAATCCTAAACGGCAGCAGTTTTCTCCACGTGGACCATCATATGAAAAAGATCTTAGACAACTATTTATCGCTTTTTCTAATTCGTTTAGATTAAAATAGCAGTCTGCCATTTTTCCACAGGCTTGAATATTATCTTCGTACCAGCCTTTTCCCTCATTAAGAAATAATTCATACCATTCAATCGCTTTCTCGTATAGCTGATGATCTACGCATTCATTAGCATAATAGTATTTGTCACGAGGACTTAATTCATTTCCTGATAAAATCGCATTTTCATAAATCTTTAAATTACGATCAGAAAACTCTTTATCTTTTTGATGAATAATTGCAGCATCTGATTGAATAATTTCGCCGTAAACCTCTAAATATTCATGTACGAAACCAATCCATTTAAAGTTTCTTTCTCGCTTAACGATTCTATTCCGTACTGAACTAAAGCTTGGATTTCCATTTTCATCGAAAGCTAAATGATATTTCATTCCGACAGCGTCGACATTTTTAGTTAAGGACTTTTTTAATGTGAGTATTTTTTTTGCATTTTCGTCAGTGATAATATCATCAGCATCAAGCCACATAATATAATCCTTCGTTGCCTTAGAAAAAGCAAAATTTCTTGCTGCAGAAAAATCATTAATCCATGTAAAATCGTAAATAAGATTTGTAAACTTTTTAGCTATTTCTTTTGTTTTATCTGTTGATCCAGTATCAATAATGACAATTTCGTCTACTATATTAGATACAGATGATAAACATCTGGAAAGTACTGCTTCTTCGTTTTTAACAATCATACAAAGACTTAAAGTTATTGGTTTATTTTTCATGAATATCACCTCAATTTCTATGTTATTAAGGTTGTCAGCAAATGGTGTCATTCATAAAGTTTAAAAAAGATTTAATCTTGAATTTCTCCATTAGATATGATTAAATGGAAAAAATGAATATTGAAAATTTTTAGATGAAGAGAGTAATCTTATTTTGATTCTTCTAGAGAGTTGGGGATGGTGGAAGCCTAACAGAGCGAATAAGATGAAGCGCACTTCGGAGAAGCAGTCTGAATTAATAGTAGGACTTTGCCGGGGAAGACCTCGTTAACAAATTTTAAAGCTGGTTCAATAAATTGAACAATTAGAGTGGTACCGCGGATTAGTTAAACCCGTCTCTTATGATAGAGACGGGTTTTTTATATTTTGGAGAGGATTGATCAAAATGAATTATGTAAATATGTATAGTGAACAAATTGAAAAAGCTTTAAATGGATCACTAACTTTAACTGAAATTAACTCATTTATCGAAAAACCGAATTATGCAGACCAAGGTGATTTAGCATTTCCTTGTTTCCAATTAGCAAAAGCATTAAAAAAATCTCCAGTCATAATTGCAAAGGAAATTGCAACACAAATTAATCATGAATTAATTGAAAAAGTAGAAGCGAACGGCCCGTACGTAAACTGCTTTTTGAATAAAAAGCTAGTAAGTAAGCAAGTAATTGAATTAGTTCTTGGCCAAGGGAAGGAATATGGAAATCAAGTAATTGGTAAAGACAAAACGGTTGCGATTGATTGTTCCTCACCTAATATTGCAAAGCCGTTTTCAATGGGGCACTTGCGTTCAACAATGATTGGAAATTCAATTGCTAAAATAGCTGAAAAAAATGGGTATAAATCAATAAAAATTAATCACCTAGGAGACTGGGGAACACAGTTTGGAAAATTAATTGTGGCTTATAAACTTTGGGGTAATCAGGACGCAGTAAAAGAAAATCCAATCAAAGAACTTCTAAAATTATATGTTAAATTTCATGAAGAAGTTGAAAAAGAGCCTCAACTAGAGGAAGAAGCTAGAAGTTGGTTTAAGCAATTGGAGGAAAAAAACGAAGAAGCTTTACACTTATGGAAATGGTTCCGAGATGAGTCTCTTAAAGAATTCATGTTAGTTTATGATTTATTAGGTGTTAACTTTGATAGTTTTAACGGAGAAGCATTTTACAATGATAAAATGGACCGAGTAATTGAACTGCTAGAGCAAAAAAACCTTTTAGTGGAATCTGAAGGTGCTGATGTTGTTGAATTAACTGAAAAGGAATTACCACCATGCTTAATTAGAAAATCAGACGGAGCTACGCTGTATGCTACAAGAGATTTAGCAGCTGCACTTTATCGTAAAGAAACATACGATTTTGATAAAGCATTATATGTTGTAGGTGGAGAACAAGCATTGCATTTTGATCAAGTATTTACTGTTTTGAAGAAAATGGGTTACGAATGGGCAAATGAAATGGTACATGTTCCATTTGGTTTAATCCTACAAAACGGTAAAAAAATGTCAACACGAAAAGGGAAAATTGTTCTTTTAGAAGAGGTAATTGAGGAAGCGATTAGTTTAGCTAGTCAAAATATCGCAGAAAAAAATCCTACATTAAAAAATAAAGAAGATGTTGCAAAAATGGTTGGGGTCGGTGCAATCATTTTCCAAGATTTAAAAAATGATCGTATGAATAACATCGAATTTTCACTAGATCAGATGCTAAAATTTGAAGGTGAAACAGGGCCATATGTACAATACTCAATTGCGAGAACAAATTCGATTTTAAATAAAGCTTCATCACACGAATTAAATAAACAAGACGGACTGGACGATTCATATAGTTGGGACATCATAAAACATATACTTGAGTTCCCTAACAAAGTTACACGTAGTTTTGAACAATTTGAACCATCTGTCATTGCTAAATATACAATAGATTTGGCACAAAGCTTTAATAAATATTATGGAAATACTCATATTCTTACAAATGATGACCAATTAGAGAGTAGATTAGCATTAATTAAAGTTGTTTCCATTGTTTTAGAAGAAGGATTAAGATTATTAGGAATTCGTGCTCCAAAAGAAATGTAAAGTAAAGGTATTGAAGAAATTTTTATCTTCAATACCTTTTTTTGATTTGATTGTAGAGCTCAAAACACAGTCTTTCTAATTTCTATTAACATATAATTAATAATGTAATGATTTCGATTAACAATGTATTCAAATGAAAAAGGATTAACATAGTCATAAAAACAGTTAACATTTAAAAGTTTTATTGAAAATGATTATCATTTAAAATTATAATAAGTTTAAGTATTTTAGAGAATAAGGGGAAACGTTCAATGTCGATATTAAATTTTATTAAAAATAGAAGAACGATTAGAGATACAAAAAAGGATCCAATTAATATGGAAGATTTAATGGAGCTACTTGAAGTTGCATCTTATGCTCCTTTCCATAGCAAAGAAGAGCCTTGGCAATTTATTATGGTTTCAGAGGAAAAAGAAAAAGAATATTATGCTTCAAAAATTGTAGATAGTTACGAAAGAATGGAATTAACTGAAACATATACAGTTGAGAAAATTAAAAAATCAACGGAATTTTTTCAAACATATATTGCTGATACACCTATGCATTTAATAATAACGACAGACCACTCAGAAAATGAAAAGAAAAATTTAGAAGCGATTGGAGCAACCTGTGCATTTGTTCAAAATTTACAATTAGCAGCTTGGGAAAAGAATATTGGAATGGTGTGGCGAACAAATCCCTATATTTTCGATAAACAATTTTACAAAGAGATGGGTATACCAGAAAATCGAAAAATTTTAGGAGCTCTTCATATTGGTTATATAAATTCAATGCCAAAAGGAACAAAGAAAAGAAAACATCCAAGTGAATGGATTACAAAGCTAAGTCAAAATATTTCACTTTAGTAAGTGATAAAAAAAGAGAGACCAAATCGTCTCTCTTTTTTGTATTCATTAAAACACCTTAGTAGTCCAGTTTTCACCATTCCATACATCTGTAACTAATCCTTGGTAGAATTCAGGTTCGTGACAGATAATTAAAAGACTTCCTTTGTACTCTTTTAGTGCGCGTTTTAGTTCTTCTTTAGCATCTACATCTAAATGGTTAGTAGGCTCGTCGAGAACAAGTAAGTTTGTTTCTTGATTAATTAACTTACATAAACGAACTTTCGCCTTTTCTCCACCACTTAAAACTGCAACTTTACTCTCAATATGCTTTGTCGTTAAACCACATTTTGCAAGTGCAGAACGAACTTCATATTGTGTAAATGATGGGAATTCATCCCAAACTTCATCGATACAAGTCTTATTATTATCACTTTTTACTTCTTGTTCGAAGTAACCAATGTGAAGGAATTCACCGCGCTCAACTTCACCAGAAATTGGCTTAATATCACCAAGTAAACTACGCATTAAAGTCGTTTTACCGATCCCGTTTGCACCAACCAAAGCAATTTTCTGTCCACGTTCCATACGAAGATTCAAAGGTTTTGATAGTGGCTCATCGTAACCAATTACTAAATCTTTTGCTTCAAATATTAATTTACCTGAAGTACGAGCTGGTTTGAAGTTGAATTCTGGTTTTGGCTTTTCACGTGCAAGCTCAATTACATCCATCTTATCAAGTTTCTTTTGGCGTGACATAGCCATATTACGAGTAGAAACACGAGCTTTATTACGAGCAACGAAATCTTTTAGTTCAGAGATTTCTTGTTGTTGACGTTTATAAGCTGATTCTAATTGTGATTTTTTCATTTCATAAATTCCTTTGAAATTATCATAATCACCAACATAACGATTTAATTCTTGGTTTTCCATATGATAAATCAAGTTAATAACACTATTTAAAAACGGAATATCATGTGAAATTAAAATAAATGCATTTTCATACTCTTGTAAATAACGCTTTAACCATTCAATATGTTGCTCATCTAAATAGTTAGTAGGCTCATCGAGTAATAGGATATCTGGTTTTTCTAAAAGAAGTTTTGATAGAAGAACCTTTGAACGTTGACCACCAGAAAGTTCTGTTACGTCACGATCAAGTCCGATATCTTCTAAACCTAAACCACGACCAATTTCTTCAACTTTAGCATCAATGATATAAAAATCATTATTTGTTAAAGTATCTTGAAGAACACCTACATCTTCAAGCATTTTCTCCATTTCTTCGGGAGTTGCTTCAGCCATTTTCACATATAAATCATTAATTTCATTTTCCATATCAAACATATATTGGAAAGCACTTTTTAAAACGTCACGAATTGTCATACCTGGCTGTAATACAGCATGCTGATCTAAATAACCTACACGTACTTTTTTAGACCATTCAACTTTCCCTTCATCAGGCTGTAATTTTCCAGTAACGATATTCATGAAAGTTGATTTACCTTCACCATTTGCACCAATAAGACCGATATGTTCACCTTTTAATAGACGGAATGATACATCATTAAAAATTGCACGATCACCGAATCCATGGCTTAAGTTTTTTACAGTTAAAATACTCATAGATCGACACCTTTTCTTTATTTTTCATATAATAATGTTCTTAATGAAAGAACGTAATTTAAACAGTCACCATCTAATTATAGTCTGCAACTAGGTATGTGTTCAACAATAAATTAAGTTATAACTTAAGGGGGCGGGTTAGAACCGAGAGGACTTTTTAAATAAGGAAATAAAATCCATATCCCCCTTCTATTCCTATCCCCATATTTTTGTATTTAATGTATAATTCAGAAGTGTAATAGTCAAAAAGTGGGTTTTGAAGGCGTACAAATATAAAATTAGCCATACCTACTATTTACGAGGAGGAAGTTTAATGTTTGGTAAAGTTGCTGCAGATATGCTTGGTTTAAGTGATGTAGGTAGTGTAATTGATCCTAAAAATTATGACAAAGTTGATTCTGACGATTATGTAATGCATGAAGATAATGAAAAAATTTATTTCTTAATTAAATCAAAATCAGATGAGTATTGCTTTACGAATAAGGCTTTAATTCATTTAGACGGTACAAGTGCAATAAGTAAGAAGCGTACACTTCATCGTTATAATTATCACACACATAAAATTACTCATGTTGTACTTGAAACAGCCGGTACAATTGATTTAGATGTTGAAATTAAGTTCAACATTGGTGGTAGAGAGTTTTCAATCGATGTTCATAAAAAACATATTGAACAAGTTAAAGATCTATATAAAGCTTTACTAATGATTGCTGAAATTAGTCATGAAAACGAACAAGCACTTGGATATGCAAAAGAAAGCATCGAAATTGCTTCTACAACATTAGGCCGTGTAACTTCAAATGAAAATAATGTAGTCAACAGTTTTAAAGAAATTAATGAAGCTGCTTTTGAATGGTTAATGAAGTCTAGAGAGCAATACAAAGTGAAAGATTTCGGATCAGTATTTGAGAAGTATATTAATAATTAATGATGTAAAGAGAGGTCTCGTAAGTCAATGTGCTTATGAGACCTTTTTTGCTGGTGAATTTCTTAGATTAGCGGAATACGAATAAGGGTTCATGATTGAAATTTCCTTAGAATTTAAGTTACCGAATAAAGAATAAACAAAGAAAACTCACAAGGAACGCAATACCTTGTGAATTTTCTTTGTGTAAAGATCTCAATTAATTTAAACTTCTTTCCTTTGACGATTTAAAATTGTAGCATTTGGACAGCGTTTTTTTATTTCTTGTAAAAAAAATTCTTCGTCTTTTGGAAGTGAAAGTAAGGCAAATCCGTACTTTTTGTATTCGATTTTCAAACGTTTGAAGGTCCATGCAGGTGAAGAAACTGGATTATTGGAGAAATTAACTGTTCTAATTTCACTATATGGAATAAGAATTGTTATAAATCCAAAATTTGATTTGAATTCAGTGTCGGTTAATTCATGGTATGTGTTGAATAATGCACAAACTAGAACAAGCAAAATTGGTAATAAGAAGACAAAGACTACTAAACTTATGATGATTCCTGTACGTTCACCTTTCATAAAGCTGATGATGGGAACTGAAATAATGATGGGAACTAAGCTTAGAATTAGGACGACTAATAGAGGGTTTTTCTTCACCTTAAATTTCATGACGACACCTTGAACCTATCCCAAAATTTGATTTAAATGATGCTTCATATGGTCAATATAGTCAGTAAATAACCAACTTAACGTAACAGATTCATCATTTTGACTAATATATTGCAGTTTCCATTGGTCTTCTGAAATGTTTGAGAGCACATTCATGAAACGTAAATTTAGAGCAGTCCATAAAGTAAGAATTTCTTCAATTGTATAGCTATTTTGATAATCATTTAATGCTACCCATGAATTTTGTTTATAAAGCTCCAAAACTAGTTCATCATTAGAGGACAATCGATCTATAAATCTTTTATGATTCATCGTCGCAGAATCGCAAAGATGACCAAGTATTTCTTTCTTAGACCATTTTGTAGGACTTGGTTTATAATCTGTATTCGATAAGGCTCTGATGATTTTTGGAACTGATTGGATTAGACTACTAAATTCGTTTATTAAATTATTCATCTAACTATTCCTCCTTCGTTTCTACATGTTATGAATATGTTTAAACATTTTTCTTTATGAGTCTTTAGACAAGCCATAGATGAATAGGTTATTAGTAGGACAATCTTGGAGGTGGCTTGATGTTAATCTTTTTACTTTATGTCGGATTGTTAGTTGGAGTGTTAGCAGTTTATAAAGATGCCATTAAGCGGGATATTAATAATTTAGGGTTTCAAATGATCGGTTATTATGTACTAGCTTCTTTACCATTTAGGTTATTTTGGTTACCGATCCCTTTTGGATTTTTGATTTGTTTATTTTTATTATCTAAACCGATGCTTCGATATAAAAAACAAAAACAAGTTGCTAGCCTATTAGGTTTCATTCTATTTATAGTAGATGCTGTATTCTAAATAAATGTTTAGAATACAGCTTTTTTGATGTTTTCATATTCTTTAGAATAGGAATATCATTTTTTAGCAATTTTTAATGCTTTTTCGGTATTAGCGAAATGTAATTTCGTTAAACTTCGTAAAGCTTCAAAACCTTTTGATTTAATTAGTTTTGCTGCAGCTTGATCAACTTTTGCACCAGCACCTTTAGGTAAGGTCATGCCAGCTTTTTCACTTAATTGATCCATTTGTTGTAGGAAAGCATAGCGAGCTAAAATAGAAGAAACTGCAACTGAGAGATGCAAACCTTCTGCTTTTGTAGCAAATTGAACTTTATCACGAATGACTTCTTTTGTTCCTTTTAAATAGCCATAATACAGATTTGGAGGAGTAAATTGATCAATTAAGATTGCATCATATTTTTTTTCTTCCAATTTAGAAATCGTATTTCGAATTGCTTGGTTATGTAAAAGAGCCTTTAGTTTATTCATATTATAGCCTTTTTCTTGCATAGCATTGTATTTCTCATTGTGTAGTACTAAGAGGCTGTAGGTTACGACATGAACAATTTTTTTTGCTATATTACATATGGCATCGTCAGTTAGTTCTTTGGAATCTTTTACACCTAATTCTTTTAATAATTCGAATTGGCTTGGTTCTACAAAAGAAGCTACTACAGTCATCGGGCCAAAGTAGTCGCCTGTACCAACTTCATCACTACCTATTACTGCCAGACTTGAAAAGTTTTTTGGTAAAGTTGAATTCGTATTTGTAGGGTTTACCTTTTTATTTGTTTGGCTAGACGATTTACCTTGCCATTTACTTACTTCAGCATCACAATTTGAGCCTTGAAACATTACTTTACCAGATTTATATGCAGTGATTGTACAGCCACTTGGTTTGGCCATAAATACTCCACCTTGTGGTACTTTTGATTGGAGGCTACTTTGGTAGTGTGCTTTCATCTGTAAGAGAGTATCCTCAGAAACTGTTAATACAGTGTTTGACATAAATTTCTCCTTTATAAATGGATATTTTCCAATACTTTTGATTGTATTGAATTTCATGTTATAGTTAAGGTTAGAATGTTTATAGCTGAATGGAGGTATGAAGTTGTCCAATTCTTCATCGAAACAAAAACTAAATGTAACTATTTATGGGCAACATTATGCAATTACTGGTGACGAGTCAACAGATCATATTCGCCATGTTGCCTCAATTGTAGATGATAAAATGAAAGAAATAAATAAAAAAAATCCATTATTAGATACTAATAAATTAGCTGTATTAACAGCAATAAATATTGTAAGTGATTATGTGAAATTAAAAGAAAGAGCTGAAATGCTCGAAAAATTATTAGAAAAACAAACGAAAAGTGAGAAGAAAGAGAATGATTGATTTAATTATACTGATTATTTTTATTTTAGGAATTTTGACAGGTTGGAAAAGAGGATTTATTAGCAGCCTTGTACGATTACTAGGTTTTTTACTATCCATATACCTAGCTTATCATTATTATGAGCAGACCGCTACTTCGCTTCAAAAAATATTTCCAATTCATATAAGCGGTAGTCAAGTCGTGAATGCAGAGCAGTATGTATATGAAATTATTGCATTTGCTTTACTATTTATTGGGACAAGGCTAGTTATTTCATTTATTGGTTCGTTATTAAATGGAGTTTTCCAATTACCTGTTTTAAAGCAGATGAACTCCTTCTTAGGTGGAATTTTTGGTTTTATAGAGGTTTATTTATTTGCGGTGTTGGCGCTTTTTATAGCTTTAATTGTACCAATAGATACGCTTCATGTTTTATTACTTAAATCCAATATTGCTCATTTTATGGTTCAAAATACACCATTTATATCAAATCAATTAATAGAATTATGGAACAACGGATTACATAGTTCAGAAATTCTTTAATAAGTTTAAGTGAAAAACAATTTCTATGTTAAGTAGGTGACTTAAAATGCACAAAAAAGAGTTAATTAAACTATTAGAACAAATTGCTACTTATTTAGAACTAAAAGGTGAGAATGCTTTTAAAATATCAGCATTTCGTAAAGCGGCAAATGCATTAGAAACTGATGAAAGAAGTCTTGAGCAAATTGACGATTTTACTGCTATAAAAGGGATCGGAAAAGGAACTTCTGCAGTAATTTTAGAATATATCGAAACTGGTAAAAGTACGGTATTGGAAGAACTACAAGAGTCATTGCCTAAAACTTTACTTCCTTTACTCAGATTACCAGGATTAGGTGGGAAAAAAGTAGCTAAGCTTTATCAATCATTACAAATTGAAAGCATGGAGCAGTTAAAAGAAGCATGCATAAATGGCAAGTTACAAGGGCTAGCTGGATTCGGAAAAAAGACAGAGCAAAATATTTTAGAATCAATCGAGGAGTTTGGTAAGCAGCCTGAACGTTTGCCACTAGCAGATGTATTGCCGATTGCTGATAAAATTGAAGCTTATTTAGCAGAAATGAAGGATGTTGAAAAGTACTCAAGAGCAGGAAGTTTACGAAGAGTACGTGAAACAGTTAAAGATTTAGACTTCATTGTTGCATCAAATAAACCGGAAAGCATTAAAGAACAATTACTTTCAATGCCGGAAATCGTTCGAATCATTGCACAAGGGGATACAAAAGTGTCTCTTGTTTTAAAAGGTGTTGAATATGAGATTTCAGTTGACTTCAGAATTATTCACCCTAAGGAGTTTGCTACTACACTGCATCATTTTACTGGTTCTAAGGACCATAATGTAGCTATGCGCCAATTGGCTAAAGAGCGTGATGAAAAAATTAGTGAGTACGGCGTTGAAAACGTTAATACTGGAGAAGTTTTAACATTTGAAAATGAAGAAGAATTTTATGCTCACTTTAATTTACCTTGTTTTCCACCTGAGATTCGAGAGGATGGGAAGGAAGTATCAACTTTTACAAACGATTATCCATTAATTCGTTTAGAAGATATGAAATCTGATTTACATATGCACTCTACTTGGAGTGATGGTGGCTATTCAATCGAAGAAATGGCCGATGCATGTCGCGCTAAAGGGTATAAATATATTGTCATCACAGACCATTCACAATATTTAAAGGTTGCGAACGGGTTAACTCCTGAGCGCTTATGGAAACAAAAAGAAGAAATTCAGCGTGTTAATGAAAAATATACTGATTTTACAATTCTGCATGGGGTAGAAATGGATATTTTACCTGATGGATCGTTAGATTATGAAGATGATGTTTTACGTTCACTTGATTTTGTTATTGCTTCAATTCATTCTAGTTTTAGTCAAGATGAAGAGACAATCATGATGCGTTTAAAAAATGCAATGAGAAATCCTTATGTTAGCATGATTGGGCATCCAACAGGCCGCAAAATTGGCAGAAGAGCTGGGTACAAAGTAAATGCTGAAGAATTAATTTCTGTAGCAAAAGAAACAGGTACAATTTTAGAATTAAATGCAAATCCAAATCGATTAGATTTAAATAAAGAAATGTTAATGATGGCACAGGAAGCTGGTGTGATGCTATCTATTAATACGGATGCACATAACATTGATATGCTAGACCATATGACTGTTGGGGTTAGTGCGGCCAAGAAGGCTTGGTTAAAAAGAGAAAATATTGTAAATACATTTGAATTACACGAACTTTTAAGTTTAATTGAAAGGAAACGTAATCGAGTGTAAGGAGGTTCGACGGGGTATGCAACGTACATTAAGAGTATTAGAGTACGATAAAATAAAAGAACAATTACTTAAACACGCTTCATCTTCACTAGGTAAAGAACGGATAAAAAACCTTTTACCTAGTACTAGTTATGATGAAGTTGTAGAATTACATGAATCAACTGACGAAGCTGTGAAAGTTATTCGTCTTCGAGGAAATGTACCTCTTGGTGGATTATCAGATATTAGAATGCAAGTAAAAAGGGCAGATATTGGTGGAATGCTATCTCCTTCTGAGCTAATTGCGATTTCGGGTGTTACATATGCCGGGCGTCAAATGATTCGATTTATTGAGGGTTTAATTGAGAGTGAAGTAGAAATTCCATACTTAGAATCATTAAGCGAGCAAATCATTCCTTTATTAGAATTAGATAAAAATATAAAGGCTGCAATTGGTGATAATGGAGAAGTTTTAGATGACGCTAGTGTGACGCTTCGAACGATTCGTGGACAAGTTCGAACAGCTGAAGCTCGAATTCGCGAAAAATTAGAGAGTTTAACTAGAGGGACCAATGCACAAAAAATGTTATCAGATTCAATTGTAACGATTCGTAATGATCGTTTCGTTATTCCAGTAAAACAAGAATATCGACATGTTTATGGTGGTATTGTTCATGATCAATCGTCTTCTGGTCAAACATTATTTATCGAGCCACAAGCTGTCGTTACATTAAACAATAGTTTACAAGAAGCTAAAGTGAAAGAAGAACAAGAAATTGAGAAAATTTTAATGGCATTAACAGGCCAAGTAGCTGAGGCTTCAGCGGATTTATTGCAAAATGTTGAAATTTTAGCTGAAATGGATTTCTTATTTGCAAAAGCTAACTATTCGCATTCAATTAAGGCAAGTAAACCAATCTTAAATAACGATCGATATTTTAAATTAAAAAGAGCACGTCATCCTCTCATTCCAAGGGATGTAGTAGTAGCTAATGATATTGAATTAGGTAAAGATTTTACTACAATTGTCATTACTGGTCCAAATACGGGTGGTAAGACGGTTACTTTAAAAACGATTGGTATTTGTGTTTTAATGGCACAGTCTGGTCTACAAATTCCAGCACTAGACGGTTCAGAAATCTGCGTGTTTGAGCAAATTTTCGCTGATATTGGTGATGAACAATCAATCGAACAGAGCTTAAGTACATTCTCTTCTCATATGGTAAATATTGTAGATATTTTAAAACATGTTAATCATAGTAGTCTTGTATTATTTGATGAATTAGGAGCTGGAACTGATCCTCAGGAAGGAGCGGCATTAGCAATCTCAATTCTAGATGAGGTAAGTGAATACGGTGCAAGAGTAGTAGCGACAACGCATTATCCTGAATTAAAAGCATATAGTTACAATCGAGAGCACGTTATGAATGCTAGTGTTGAATTTGATGTAGAAACATTAAGTCCGACTTATCGACTTTTAATTGGTGTTCCAGGTAGAAGTAATGCATTTGAGATTTCTAGAAGACTTGGACTTTCGAATCGTGTAATTGAAAAAGCAAGAAATCATGTAAGTGAAGAAAGTAATGAAGTTGAAAATATGATTGCATCTTTAGAAACAAGTAGAAAAGGTGCAGAAACAGAATGGAAAGAAGCAGAAGATTTCCGCAAAGAATCAGAGCGTGTATTCAAAGACTTACAAAAGCAAATGATGGAATTTTATGAGCACCGTGATGAATTATATCGTGGAGCACAGGAAGAAGCTAAAAAGCGTGTCAGAGTAGCACAACAAGAAGCTGAAGAAATTATTAAAGAGCTAAGATCTTTAAAGAATAGCCAATTAGCTTCTATTAAAGATCATGAATTAATTGAGGCAAGAACTCGATTGGAAGGGGCAATTCCTTATGCTCCAAAGAAAACAATTCCACAGGCCACACCGAAGAAACAAAGAAAGCTTCGTGAAGGGGACGAAGTAAAAGTAATTAGCTTTAATCAAAAAGGGACACTACTTGATCAAGTTAGTGAAGGTGAATGGCAAGTTCAGCTCGGTATTATTAAGATGAAAGTTAAAGAAAAAGATATCGAATATATTAGTTCACCTAAAGAAGTAAAAGAACGAACGGTTACTTCTGTAAAAGGTAAGGATTTTCATGTTAATCTTGAGCTGGATCTTAGAGGTGAAAGATATGAAGATGCGCTAATTCGTGTTGAAAAATATATCGATGATGCATTATTAGCCGGTTATCCTCGAATTAATATCATTCATGGAAAAGGAACTGGCGCACTGAGACAAGGGGTACAGGAATACTTAAAAAAACACAGATCAGTTAAATCCTATCGATATGGAGCAGCCTCAGAGGGCGGAATAGGTGTTACTGTTGTCGATTTAAAATAAGGTATTAGGGGTTCTAAGATGGAAAAGTTGGCAAAAATATTATTTGCGGTTTGTGCAGTATTTTTAATTTGGGGAATTTTGTATGTAACAGTTATTAAATAAAGTAAATGAGGCTAGCATCATAAGTGTATTCTATTAATTTATGTAGACGTTAAAATCTTACATAACAATGAACTTAGAAAACATCACCTGAGTTAGCCTTTTTTTTTATAGAAAGGTGAATTGGCTTGAAGAAAATCATTTTAGCATTAGTCATCTTTGTTATTGTCTTTGTTGGATTTAATGGTTTTCAACATAAACACCAAAAAAAGATAAATGATGTAAGTAAAGATATTATTGTGCAAAGAGATGTGCGTTACACAAATCCTGCCCAGGTTCCACAAACCTTTGATATATACCGATCTAAAAATTCACATGGTCCTTCTCCAACGTTGATATTTGTCCATGGTGGTTCTTGGAGATATGGAAGTAAAGCGTTAAATAAACGATGGAGTACAATTTTTAATGAAATAGTAAAAGATGGATATACAGCAAT
Organism: Gottfriedia acidiceleris; assembly: GCF_036421055.1. Lineage (GTDB taxonomy): Bacteria > Bacillota > Bacilli > Bacillales > Bacillaceae_G > Gottfriedia > Gottfriedia acidiceleris_C. The sequence goes on from NZ_JAZGQS010000002.1 coordinate 138,591, forward strand.
TAGTATAGACTACACACTTTATTCAAAAGAAAATTATTCATATAACTTTCCAGTTCGTGACGTGAAAACAGCAATTGACTTTATTTACAGAAATTCAACTGAATTAGGAATTGATCGAAATCAAATCGGGATAGCTGGTGCTTCTGCTGGTGGACATTTAGCCTTATTAACTGGTCTTCAGCCCGATATACAAAACAAAATAAAATATATTATAGCTTGGTATCCAATTTCAGACTTAACGACCATGAATCAATCTCCTTCTTCAAGAAGTTCAGAAATCGTAGATAAATATATGAATAGTACTGTTGATCAAATGACAGATGAGTATAATCGCATGAGTCCTATTCAATATGTAGAAATGACAAAAGTCCCGATTTTTATCGTACATGGCACAGGAGATAAACTTGTTCCGTTCAGTCAATCTAAGAGATTTGCTAAAAAGAATCCAAAAATGGTTACGTTAATTGCACTTAAAAATGGAAACCATGGATTTACTAATCTTTCGGTACAAAAATCTACCAATGATACGATAAATTACTTGAAGGCAAGACTAAAAAAGTAAGGAGTATCAATGAAACAGATTAATAAAATTCAATTTCTAACAAAAGAGCATTGGAATCTATTACTACTAGCTGATCCATCAAAAGAAATGGTAGATAACTATATTCAAAAGAGTAATATTTTTGAATTAATTGACCAAAATTTACTCGTGGGTGTATTAGTATTAATGGAGAATTCAAATGAAGAGGTTGAAATTAAAAATATTGCAATTGATCCGGCCTTCCAAGGACAAGGGGTTGGAAAAAATTTAATTCAATATGGAATTAATGAATCTAAAAAACTTGGTTTTTCTAAAATTTCAATCTGTACGGGAAACTCAAGTATATACCAATTAGCATTATATAAAAATTTAGGATTTCAAATCAGTACTGTTTTTCACAATTTCTTTATTGATCATTATGATGAAGAAATATGGGAAAATGGCATACAGTGTAAGGATTTAATCAAGCTAGAACAAAATTTATAGTATATACAGAAGCTACCTAAGGAGACTTAGGTAGCTTATTTTTTATTCATTATAAGGTTTGACATACATCACGTAAGTATTACGGTCTTGATCAACTTCATTTGAAGTTTGCTCATAAATTTGATGATTAATTGTTAAATAAGTTGATTGTAGCCAGGAAAGTAGGTCCAATTCATCTCCGCTCTCATAGAAATGAATTTCATCAAAAGTATCAACATCTCTAATTTCAATGCCTAAAGGTCTGTTTAAATGGTAAAAAGGAGTATTTTCCATATCTGATTCAATTACTTCAATTATGTATCGATCTTCCTCAATATAAGAGCCCCTATTCTCGTAAACGAAACCATTTAAAATAAAGTAATCGCAATATCTTCTTGTAAAGATTTGGACCTTCGATAAAAATGGAAAGTGGTAAATAGGTCGTGTAAATTCTCCATCAAGTAACCGATATTCAAGAACAAAGATGTTGTTTGTATTAAACATTGTTCAAACTCCTTTAAAAATTGTATATACATTAGTATATAACACAGTTTAGGATAGAAATGTATGTTTATATATTGAACTATAGGAATACAATGTCAAAAACAACAAAATTAATGAAAAAAGTGAGTATTGCTCTAACAAGTGGTATTGTAATAAGTTCATTAACTGGGTGTGGTTCTGAACTAGAATCGATTGAGACAGCCGATAACTCACAAGATTATTATGAAACAAGTCAACCAGTCTATGAAAATACAAAGCAAGTAAATGAGGTTGATGAAGAGACGACGACTGAAGATAGTTTAGATGGGACTGATCATACGGATAGTGAAGAAACAAAAATTTGCGTATTCAGATACTGAAATGCCTGATGACGAAAATTGTAGTGATTGGGAATTTGACTATGAAGATAATATTTGGATTTGTGATGATCGTTCAAGCTCATTTTATCGGAACTTCTTCTTTTTAGGCTCATTCTTTGCAACAAAAAATATGTTATATAGCAACAATGATTTTAATCAATACAAATCCTCAGGCATTATTAACGGAACAAATTCTTCTGTTAAAAAAAGTGGTTTTGGTAGTGGAGTTTCTGGAGGATTTGGTGGTTAGTTTAAAAGATAACGAGAGAAAGAGGGATTCCTATATACTTTAATAGAGAGATTAGTTTAGTATAGATTAGAATAATTCAATACTAGAAAGGAGATCCCAATGTCAAAAACATCATTATTAATGAAAAAAGTGAGTATCGCATTAACGAGCGGATTAGCAGTAAGTACATTAGCTGGCTGTGGTTCCCAAAATGCAGATAGACCAGATAAACCGAAAAATGACGATTGTCGTGATTGGGAGTTTGACGATGACGAAGGTGTTTGGGTTTGTGATGATAGCACTAGTCATTACTATCATAGTTATTATCATGGAGGTATGTTTTATCCAACAAGAAAGGCACTTCATGGTAGTAGTTCTTATAAGAGCTATAAATCTTCTAGTAAATATGCAGGGCATACTTCATCTTCAAGTAAAAGTGGTTTTGGAAAAGGTTCATCTGGAGGATTTGGTGGTTAATAATGGATAATGCGAATTTACACAATCACAGTCGAGAACGTAAAGAAGTATATCAAAAGCTCCCAGATTTTTGGGCTAATCTACAAGATTCATATTATGCTTTATTAGACTATTATCCATTGACTGAAAGTGAAGTTGATGAAATTCATGCAATTACAGAACAAATTGGAAAAATCTATGATAAAACTGCTCGGTTAATGAGACAGTTACCAGATGATATTTTTTATATGCTCGGTTATTCAAAGGAAATCGTGCCTTTTTTACGGCATAAAACGATTGAAAGTGAAGGCATTATTAGAAGAATTGACCTTGTTCGTACAGTTGATGGTTGGAAACATTATGAATGCAATAGTGACACGCCAACTTTTATTATGGAGACCCATCATGTCAATGGCTACATTATGGATTATTTTAACTTGAAAAATCCTAATGCTGATAGTGAAATGAAACTTTCTAATGTCATCAATCATGTTATCAAAAAAAGTATAAAAGGGTTAGATGAACCAATTATTGTTTTTACAGCTCATGGTGATCATGAAGAAGATTGGAAGACAGCTAAATATATCCAATCCCTATACAATGGTAAGAGTCAATTAATTTCGCTAGAGGATTTACAGATTATTGAAAACGATGGACTTTATACACCTAAAGGGGAAAGAATACATATTCTTTACCGACAAACCTATCCGATTGAACATCTTGAGCATGATCAATCTTCAGATGGAACAAAGATTGGCCTGGCACTATTAGAACTTGTAAAAGACGGTAAATTAATTATTTTCAATCCAATATCCTCATTCTTACTACAGTCCAAGGCTGTTCAAGCATTAATCTGGAGTTTACATATAGAGCAGTCAGATGTTTTTACTTTAGAAGAACATGATGTCATTAGAAAACATTTTCTACCTACATTTTTAGAGCCAGATTTCTTTATAAAAAGCAATCTACCATATGTTGAGAAACCTGCATTTGGCCGTGAAGGAGATTCTATTAAGATCATTAACGGAGAAAACCGTCACCAAAGTAAACAAAATAACTATCATGATCAAGTTATGGTGTTTCAACAGTATTCACCTTTACCTATGAGAAAGGTTATGACTCCTGATGGAATGCTAAATTTACATATATTAATAGGTAGTTTTTTGATTAAGGAAGAATACGGTGCAATTGGTGTACGTGCTGGGAATATTATTACTGGAAACGAAAGTTGTTTTTTACCAGTAGGTATCGTTGAAGAAAAAAATTAATTAATGAAGGGATGAGAAGATAATTGGATAGTATTGTTAGTACTTTGATGTATTTAGGATCAGGACTTATTCTTTTATTTGTTGGATTTTTAGCTTTTACTTTTACCACTAAAATGAGTGAACAAAAATTAATTTTAGAGGATGGCAATATTGCAGTTGCTCTAAAATTAGCGGGAAAATTAGTAGGCTTAGCAATTGTTATCATGTCAGCAGCAAAGTATTCAGTTAACTACAGTGATTTCATTATTTGGAGCTTAGTTGGTATTATAGCTCAAATGGTTACGTATTGGGTTGCAGAATTTGTACTATTTCCAAAAATTTCATTTGTTAAAAAGGTTGAAGAAGGAAATATTGCAGTAGCTACTTTATTGTTTACTTTAAGTGTAACAGTAGGTTTATTAATTTCAGGTAGTATTTCATATTAATGTCTATAAACTAGAATGAGAATACTAGATCAGTATTCTCATTTTTGCATTTAGTATAAAAGAGTTTGAATTCCAATTTTTACCTTTTATTAAAATTCTTTTAAATGTATGCTTAATGTATAGGAATAAATTTAAGTATATTTTTACTTAAACTTCAAAAAGGGGGAAGAGCGTTGACTTTAGAAATAAAACAGCTTTCTAAAAAATTTGGAGATACGATTGCCGTTAACGAATTGTCATTGACTTTGCCTACAGGAAGAGTATTAGGTTTATTAGGCAGAAATGGAGCAGGTAAAACGACCACCATTAAAATGTTATTAGGTCTACTTACACCTACAAAAGGAGAAATAACTTGGAAAGGGAGCCCATTTAAAGCTGATAAAGTTAAGATAGGGTATTTACCAGAAGAAAGAGGATTATTTACCAAAAGCAAGGTTGTTGATCAGCTTAAATACTTCGGGAAATTAGAAGGTATGTCTAATAAAGAAGTTGATGTGGCAATAACATATTGGTTAGACCGTCTAGAAATACCACATTATCGAAATAAAAAGGCTGGGGAACTTTCAAAAGGAAACCAACAAAAAATTCAACTAATTGTAACCTTATTACATAACCCTGAATTGATTATTTTAGATGAGCCATTTAGTGGACTAGATCCAGTTAATGCCGAGTTAATGGCTTCAATTATTACCGAACAAATTCAGAAAGGGAAAACGGTTATTTTATCAAGTCACCGTATGGATCAAGTAGAGGCTTTTTGTGAGCATGTTTGTATCCTGAAGAACGGTAATGTAGTCGCCCAAGGTAGTTTAAATAGCTTAAAAGAAGACTATGGGTATAGAAATTTAATTTTAGAAGATCTAACATCGATTAAAGAAATACTAGATTCCAATCATGTTAGGTATGAACAGAAGCAATTAGGAATTTACGTAAAGGTAAAAAGTGATGAGGAGGCTTTTACGATTTTAAATCGTATTAAGTCAGACTTGGGTTCTATTAAGAAGTTCCAATTATTAGAGCCTACACTAAATGATATCTTTATAGAGAGGGCGAGATAAATGAAGAAGTTTAGTACGGTCTTTTTATTTCATTTACGTGAAGGCCTTTTGGCGAGAGCAACGATGATTATGAGTATTATTTTATTTGTTTTAGTCGTTGGAATATTTGGAGTGCAAAAATATTTTGCTGGTACAGAAAAGAGTAATAAGGATAAAGATAAAATTGTATTAATAGATAACTCGAAAAATTATTCAGTAGATATTGCTAGTTTAAACAAAATGATTAAATCTGCAAAGATTGAGCAGAGCGATGTATCAAAAGAAAAAAATTTAAAAAATCAGATTGAAGATGGTTCTAAAGATGGACTGCTTATTCTTACCGAAAAGAACAATGTCCCGTCAGTTCAATATACGTATAAAAAGTTCTCAAATAGTGAATTGCTTTCAGCCGTAAATATGAATTTACAGCAAAATTACTTAAATAAAACTGCTAAAGATTTAAAGCTATCGCCTCAATCTGCAACAAAGTTATTGCAAAAAGTAGAAGTAAATGAAAATGTTCTAAAAAATCCGATGGCTACATTCGGAATTGCTTATTTTTTCGGTTTCTTATTGTATATGTTTCTATTAATTTATGGAAACTCAATTGCAACAGGAATTGTTGCTGAGAAGTCTTCTAGGGTAATGGAGGTATTACTACCAAAAGTAAGTCCTGTCGTGACTTTATACGGAAGAGTCATTGCGGTATTTTTTGTAGCTTGTGCACAATTAATTGTATTAGGAATAGCATTTCTTTTTGCCAATTTATTAGGCTGGGTTAATACGAATGCGATATCTTTTTTCGGAATGAAAATAGATTTAGAGGCATTAGATGCTTCAACCATCATTGCATTTGTAGTTTATTTCTTATTAGGCTATTTACTTTATGGATTACTTTACGCTGCAATTGGATCAGTTGTTTCAAGAACAGAAGAGCTCCAAATGGTTCTGATGCCAATTACTATTTTAGTCGTAGCGGCATTCTTTATTAGTATCAATGCATTAGTAAATCCAGCTGGTACATTTGTTCAAATTAGCTCATATATCCCATTTTTTGCTCCACTTGTAGCATTTTCTAGATTTGTAAGTGGAGAAATGAATTTTATCGAAATAAGTGCTAGTATATTAATTTTAATCGTTTCAATAATGATTTTAACCCGTGTTGCTAGTCGTATTTATGTGAATGGGGTAATGTATTACAGTGAAAAAGTAAAGTGGAAAGATGTAGCTAGATTAGTAAAAAGACAATAAAAAAAATAGATCTCATCGGTCAAATTACAGACTCTTGAGATCTATTTTTTGATTGCTTAATTTTCTGTTGGATGATGATTACCCTCTTCTTCAATCCTTTTTAACATCTTGCTGTAGAACTTCTAACTCTCCAATTACAATTTCCGAGACACGTTTATATCCTCTTGTTTTATTAGGATGCATACTATCAATTAAATAATATTCACCGTTCATTCGATTCCACCCGACATTAGCGTATAGGTCGATGCATGGCAATGCGTAAAATGCAGCTACATCTTTTACAGCATTAGCATAATCAGATGTTAAATAACCGGCTTTATTTTTATCTTCATATTTTCCGTTGTGATATCTAGGTACGGGCGTCATAAGAATGATCCTACAATTTGGTAACCTTTTTTGTATTTTTTCAATCATTGAACACAAAGCACCGATAAATGTAGATTCGTCTAAATTGGGTCGTTCATTTGTTGGGAACCCTTTTCCTAAAGGTATACCTCTACCAAAGTCATTTGTTCCACCCATTATTGTTAAAAGTTGAGTATTAAGTGGAATGGTAGCATTAATTCTTTGGCTGTTACACATACTTGATAAAATTTCTGTCGTTCCTTTTGGCTGTGGTTTAGGTGGTTGACCTTTGTAATTTCCATTCTTATCAATCCAAGCAATCGAACCATTTTCAGCTATGGTTGTGCCCCCAATCCCTCTATTCACATGCGTCAATCCTAACTTTTCCGCTACAGCAGGCTGCCATCCGTTAGACGAAGTGATACTATCTCCATAACTAATCCAATTTTTTGATTTGTTACCGGTTATTTTTTTTCCTTTTGTCTCAGCTAAATTTGTAAATAATGAATTAAAAATACGTTTTACATAAGAAGTTAAACTTGCCATAGCAATCACCCTTTTTACATATTTACATCATAAACATGTAAAGCCTATTTACTAAAAATGAAATTACGATGACAGTATAGGAATTTGCAGTATGTAACATTTTATATATACAATATTATATTTATTCAAATATAAAAAAGAAAATTGCACTTCGTTTGTAATCGAAAACAACAAAAGAGGTGCAATTAATGTGGTATTTATTGACTATATAGTTTATGCTAGTTTGTTGATTGATCCTGCGGAATTTTATTAATTAAATGAGTGTATGAATCTTGAATTCTCTTTGTAATTTCTCCACGCTTTCCTAAACCGATAGAATAGGATTTTTCATCAATTAAAACTGAAGTAACAGGTATAATGTCAGAAACTGATGCTGTTGTAAAAGCTTCATCCGCATTTAAGAGTTCATCAATTGAGAATGGAATCTCTTTTACTTCGAGTCTTTCTTTTTTAGCAATTTCAATTACTACTTTTCGAGTAATGCCATTTAGAATTAAGTGATTGGCAGGATGAGTGTATAGAGTAGAGTTTTTTACGATAAAAACGTTTGTTGCTGATCCTTCTGTAATGATCCCATCTCTATGCAAAATTGCTTCTTTCGCTCCTTTAGCGTAAGCCTCATTTTTTACTAAAACACTACCTAATAAGTTTAAACTTTTTATATCACAGCGGAGCCATCGAATATCATTTGTTAGATAGGCAGTTATTCCTTTTTCCATTTGTTGTAATGGTCTATGATCTTCTCTTACTGTATAAGCAATCAGTTGAGGCTTTAAATTAGCTTCGTCTTGGTAAATATGATTTCGATTCATTACACCTCTACTAATTTGGATATAAAGATATCCGTTCTCATAATCGCAAGTGTTCATTAAATAAACTAAATCACTTTCAAGCTTTTTAAGGTGCATTTTAAAAGGTATTAATATTTTTTCACAGCTTTCCTTCAAGCGAATTAAATGTGCATCGAGTTCGAAATAAGACTTATTGAAAAAACGAATTACCTCATAAACGCCATCTCCAAATTGATAACCACGATCTAAAATATTTACATTTGCAGATTTTAAATCGACAATACGGTTGTTTAAAAGAACCTTTGTTTTCATATGAACCCCACTCCCTGTTATCATTTAAGTCTGTTTGATTAAAAGCTTTCATAATAGTTTGGACTTTCAATTTATGACCTTTGTAAACGCTGTTTATTATGATACATTCAATATATCACAAGTTTATTAAATATTTTGTAAAAAGGAGAGAGACAATGAAATTATTAATTTTAGGTGCTAGCGGACTAGTTGGGAAAGCTTTAATAAAAGAATTTTCTCCTGATTATGACGTTTATGGAACGTTTAATCAAACAAAATTAGATTTGAAAGATGACCATCAATTACAATGGGATATTCATGATTCAGAGCAAATATTGACCTGGATTGACCATATTTGCCCAGATGTAATTGTTTCTTGTTTACGTGGTGATTTTAATGTTCAATTTGAGGCGCATTCTAGAATAGTAGAAAAAATAAAATCAACTTCAACGAAAATTCTATTTTCTTCTACAACAAATGTTTTTGATGGAGAAGTTTCAAAGCATCACGCTGAAAACGATTTTCCTGTTGCCGAATCTGACTATGGACAATTTAAAATAAAGTGTGAAGAATTAATAAAAAATGAGATGGGCGATAATGGAATCGTATTAAGATTGCCAATGGTTTGGGGAAAAAATTCACCAAGATTAAATGAAATAAAGGATAAAATAGAAAAGGGTCAAGAAATTGACGCATATGATAATATTTTTTTAAATCATGCAATTGATACAGGTATTGCTAAGCAAGTAAGAAAAATTATTGAAAATCATTTAAATGGGATATTTCACCTTGCAACAACTACTATTGATTCGCAATATTCATTTATATATAAACTTGTAAAAACATTATCAAATGAGGGGAAAGTCAACTCTCTTACTTTAGAAAACTATGATGAATACAATTTTGGATTGTTGACTAATCGTACCGATTTGCCTCCAAATTTTTACTATGATAGCGATGAAGTAATTGATGAATTAGTTCATTAAATTCAAAAAAAAACTCAAAAAACCACTAGTGATTAAATATTCTTAATATTTTGATTGTATAGCTGAAATTTGTAACATATACTAATTTTAGTATGAACATACTTTTAAAATACTGGTGGTGAATGGTATGGAGGAACCAAGATTAAAGCCTTGGGTGAGTCAGTATCCAGAGCAAATACCAGCTACATTAGACGAACAGTTTGATTTATTACCAACATATTTAAAGCAAACAGCTTCAAAATATCCAGCTAAGAAAGCGCTTAATTTTCTAGGGAAATCAATGACTTTTAATGAAATTTATATTCAGTCTTTAAGATTTGCCAATTTTTTAAGGAATTTAGGAATTAAAAAAGGCGATCGAGTTGCAATTATGCTTCCTAATTGCCCTCAAGCGGTGATTGCTTATTATGGGATTCTTTTTGCAGAAGCAATTATCGTCCAAACAAATCCGCTATATACTGAACGTGAGCTTGAATATCAAATGAATGATAGTGGTGCAATAGCTATTATTTGTTTAGATTTATTAATTAATAGAGTGTGCGAAGTAAAAAAATCTACTAATCTTCAACATATTTTCGTTACTGGAATTAAGGACTATTTACCATTTTTTAAAAAGCTGTTATATCCTTATTCAAAACAGCCAAAGGCACCTGAGATTCCTAATGATCATTCGGTTCATCAATTTAGTTTTATTATGCAAATATCTGCACCGATTGAACAGAATCTCTCAAGTAGTAGTGTAGAAGATGTAGCAATACTTCAATATACAGGAGGAACTACTGGATTTCCTAAAGGTGTAATGCTTACACATAAAAATTTAGCATCAAATACATTGATGGCAGAAAAATGGTTATATAAAAGTAAGAAGGGCCAAGAAAAGATTTTGACTGTCTTACCTTTTTTTCATGTATATGGAATGACGACATGTATGAATTTATCTATCATGTGTGCATATGAAATGATTATCGTTCCGAGATTTGATGCAACGCAAATGCTTAAGGCGATCAATAAATATCGGCCTACATTGTTTCCAGGTGCACCAACAATGTATATTGCATTATTAAATCATCCTGATTTAAAGAATAACGATATATCAAGTATTCATGCTTGCTTAAGTGGTTCCGCAGCATTACCTGTTGAAGTTCAAGACCAATTTGAAAAGGTGACAGGTGGAAAATTGGTAGAGGGCTATGGTTTATCAGAAGCTTCTCCAGTTACACATAGTAATTTCCTATGGGATAAGCGAGTAACGGGCAGCATTGGAGTTCCTTGGCCAAGTACGGATGCTAAAATAGTATCTCTAGAAACTGATGAAGAGTTACCTTATCGTGAAATTGGGGAATTAATCGTTTCAGGACCACAAGTAATGAAGGGGTATTGGAATCGACCAGAGGAAACCGCTACAACGTTAAAAAATGGCTGGTTATATACAGGTGATTTAGGCTATATGGATGAGGAAGGCTTCTTTTATATCGTTGACCGTAAGAAAGATATGATTAATGCAGGAGGGTTTAACGTTTATCCTAGAGATATAGAGGAAGTATTATATGAACACGAGGCTATTAAAGAAGCGGTTATAGTTGGTATTCCTGATGCATATCGAGGAGAAACAGTTAAAGCTTACATTGTATTAAAAGAAGGAAAATCAGTAACCGAGGCTGAATTAGATGATTTTTGTCGAAAATATTTAGCAGCTTATAAGGTTCCTAAAATTTATGAATTTAGGAATGAATTACCAAAAACGATGATTGGTAAAATCTTAAGAAGAACATTACTAGAAGAAGAAAAACAAAAGAATACAATACCTGATGATTCAGATGAAAATTTAATATAATAAAATATGAGGGATGATAATATAAGCATCCCTCTTTAATTTTACGAACTAATATAAAAATACTTTATTAAAATAAATAGAAAGAGGATTGAAAAAGAAACCTGATAAAATTTAATGAAAGTACAAAGATTAAAAAAGAATACTAAAAGCTTTTGTACAGAAACTTTATACACAAAAATATTACAGGACAATTGACAATTTTCTGATAAATTTGTATTATGAGAATATGAATGATTATTCATTCACTGTAAGAAGGGGTTAAATAAAAAATGAAAAGAGATAAACCAAAATATAAACAAATAATTGATGCTGCGGTTGTTGTAATTGCCGAAAATGGTTACCATCAGGCGCAAGTTTCTAAAATTGCAAAACAGGCTGGTGTAGCTGACGGAACAATCTATTTATATTTTAAAAATAAAGAATCCATCTTAATTTCACTGTTTGAAGAGAAGATGGGAAATTTTACTCAAAAAATTCGTGAAAAAATTGAAGGTAAACCGGACGCGATATCGAAATTATTAATGTTGGTAAAAACTCACTTTTATGAAATGTCTAAAGATTCGCATTTAGCAATCGTTATGCAATTGGAAGTAAGACAAACAAATATCGACCTTAGATTAAGAATAAATGAGGTACTAAAAGAGTATCTACATATCATTGATTCAATTTTAAATGAAGGAGTCAATACTGGTTTGTTCGACAGACAATTGGATATTCGTACAGCTAGACAAATGATTTTCGGCACGATTGATGAAGTGATGACACATTGGGTAATGACAGGTCAAAAACAAGATTTAGAGTCAAAAGCCGATAAAGTTCACCAACTATTAATAAGAGGATGCGGTTACCAAAATTAACGTTCTAGTACATTTTGAAAAATAGGGAGGAATAGCTATGAGTTTAATTCAATGTAAAATATCCGATGGTATTGCATTATTAACAATTCAAAATCCACCAGCAAATGCAATGTCTTCGGTTGTATTTGCTGATTTAGTTAAGCGTTTAGATGAATTAGAAAATAACAATGATGTAAGCGTTTTAGTTGTTCATGGAGAAGGTAGATTTTTCTCTGCAGGTGCAGATATAAAAGAATTTACTTCTTTCAAAAATGCTGAAGATGCAGCAGCTGTTGCAAGAAGAGGTCAATTAGTTTTTGATCGTGTTGAAAATTATTCTAAGCCGATTATCGCAGCAATTCACGGGGCTGCATTAGGTGGCGGATTAGAATTTGCAATGAGCTGTCACATTCGAGTTGTTGCAGAAAACGCAAAACTTGGTTTACCTGAATTAAACTTAGGAATTATTCCTGGGTTTGCTGGGACACAACGATTACCACGTTATGTAGGTAAAGATAAAGCGTTAGTTATGCTTGCGACTTCAGAACCAATTTCTGGTGTTGAAGCTAAGGAAATTGGATTAGCTACAATGGTAGTACCAGAAGAAACTTTATTAGATGAAGCAAATGCATTAGCAGCGAAAATTGCTAATAAAAGTATGCAATCAATCCAATATATTCAACAACTACTATCTTCTACTAGAACTACTTCCTATCATGAAGCGGTGGAAGAAGAGTCTAAATTATTTGGAGAGATTTTTACAACTGAAAATGCAAAAGAGGGTATTTCGGCATTTTTAGAAAAAAGAAAACCAGTGTTTAATAAATAAGTAGTTTAATATTTTAAAAAAATAGATGTAGTTACATTTCCTGGGAGGGTATAACAATGAACATTTATGTACTATTAAAAAGAACATTTGACACTGAAGAGAAAATTACAATTTCAAATGGTGCAATCCAAGAAGATGGCGCTGAATTTATTATAAATCCATACGATGAGTATGCAGTTGAAGAGGCGATTCAAATTCGTGACGCTCATGGTGGCGAAGTAACTGTCATTACAATTGGTAACGAAGATAGTGAAAAAGAACTTCGTACAGCACTAGCTATGGGTGCTGATAAAGCTGTATTAATTAACGTTGAAGATGACATAACAAATGCTGATCAATATACAACTTCTAAACTTATTGCTAAATACTTAGAAGATAAAGATCCTTCAATTATTTTAGCAGGTAATGTTGCAATTGATGGAGGTACTGGTCAAGTAGGTCCACGCGTTGCTGAATTATTAAATATTCCTTACGTGACAACAATTACTAAAATTGACATTAATGGTACGACAGCTACAATCGAACGTGATGTAGAGGGAGATACAGAAATCATTGAAACATCTTTACCATTATTAATCACTGCTCAACAAGGCTTAAATGAACCAAGATATCCTTCTTTACCTGGTATTATGAAAGCTAAGAAAAAGCCTTTAGATGAATTAGAATTAGATGATCTAGATTTAGAAGAAGATGAAGTTCAAGCAAAAACGAAAACAATTGAAATTTACCTACCTGCGAAAAAAGAAGCAGGCAAAGTGTTAACTGGTGAATTAAAGGATCAAGTAAAAGAATTAGTTTCGTTATTACGTTCTGAAGCAAAAGTAATCTAATTTTATTGAATAGTAGAACTTAAATAATAGATTAATATCGTAATAGAAAATTTTGGAGGGAAATAACATGTCACGTAAAGTATTAGTATTAGGCGAAGTTCGTGAAGGATTACTACGAAATGTTTCTTTTGAGGCAGTAAGCACGGCTAAGACAGTTGCTGAGGGCGGAGAAGTAGTTGCTGTATTAGTAGGTAAATCAGTTAGTGCATTAGCTACTGAAATGATTCAATACGGTGCAGATCGTGCAATCGTTGTTGAAGATGAAAAATTAGCATCATATACTTCAGATGGATATTCTCAAGCACTTTTAGCTGTTATTGATCAAGAAAAACCAGATGGGCTAGTATTCGGTCATACAGCTTTAGGTAAGGATTTATCTCCGAAACTTGCTGCTCGTATGCAAAGTGGTCTAATTTCAGATGTTACAGCAATCGAAGTAGCTGGTGGAAATATTGTTTTCACTCGTCCGATTTACTCAGGTAAGGCATTTGAGAAAAAAGTTATGGTAGATCCATTTATTTTTGCAACAATCCGTCCAAATAACATTTCAGCATTAGAAAAAGATGCTACTCGCACTGGTGATGTAGCAACTGTTTCAGTTGAGATTAAAGACTTACGTTCAATCGTTAAAGATGTTGTGCGTAAAGCGAGTGAAGGTGTAGACCTTTCAGAAGCGAAAGTGGTCGTTGCTGGTGGTCGTGGAGTTAAGAGTGAAGAAGGCTTTAATCCATTAAAAGAATTAGCTTCAGTACTAGGTGCTGCTGTAGGTGCATCTCGTGGTGCATGTGATGCTAACTATTGTGACTACTCTTTACAAATTGGTCAAACTGGTAAAGTTGTAACACCTGATTTATATATTGCATGTGGTATTTCAGGAGCTATTCAACATTTAGCTGGTATGTCAAACTCTAAAGTAATCGTTGCAATTAACAAGGATCCAGAAGCGAATATCTTCAAAGTAGCTGATTACGGAATCGTTGGTGACTTATTCGAAGTATTACCTTTATTAACAGAAGAATTTAAAGCTGTATTAGTTAACTCTTAATATAGAAGCAATAAATGATGCCCACAAGAACATTAGTATCTTGTGGGTTATTTTGTGTATTTTTCAAGTTTACGTCACCTAAGTACCTTAAAAAATTAACAATAAAAAAGAGGGGTTCAAAAGTAATTTTGCTTTTGGAACACCTCCTTTATTGTTTTTCTAATCTCTTACAAGCCATTGTCATTACATCCTAACAATGACTGACCCACCGCCACTTGTTACAACTTGATTTTGTTTTTGTTCAAGTTGTCTAAGTAATTCATTATTTGCTTCGATTGCTTTTACAAGGTTTGTAATTTGATTTTCAAGATTCATAAACATTTGCATGATTGATTGATGATCAGTTTGTACATGACCTTGAACACCGTTTCTCATAGGATGTTGGGGATGATGCGGATATGAATTCCAAAATGGATGATGCATACGTTTACCTCCAATTTCTAGACCAATGTACTATATAGTACGTCTTACTATTATAAGAGTTCGCCTATTTTAGTTGATTAATTATTGCTACTTTTATAAGAGAAGTTTAATTAACAAATTTGATTTCGTTAGAATGAATTTTGCAGTATACATAAGGAAAAAGAAGTGATTTTTTACATGTGGTTTATGCTTATATTGGAGAAGGTGAAAATAGGTAGTATTAAGAGAATGGATTAAATTATTATTCGTACAACACAAAAAAAGTAATCCCTCCCAAGGATTACTTAAAATTTATGATATAGCTTTGTTTAGTTTGTTTTTTTCAGATAATAATTCGTGGCGCTTTTCAATTTTTCTTTCAATTTTTTCAATTTCTTCTTTGTTTCTTAATAAAGATTGTTTATTCTCATTAACTAATTGATTAAACGATTTACGTAAAGGTTTTCTCATAAATGCCACTCCTATCGTGTTAAATTTTTTGAATATTATTATTATATTCAACAATATATTAACATAAAAATCTGACATTAATTCGAGTAAGATTTTACGAATTTGTGACAAAAGTAGCGAATTGAATTGTTACTCATGGACTAGATCGATTAACTTAACGTCTCATGCAGCAAACAATCAATACTTTAACACTTAAATATGAAAATATCATGAATAAATCTTTTCATAAACTTCTACTTCAATACCATCTGCATTCTGTTTATTTTCTACATATTTAAAACCTTGTGATTTCCAAAAAGATTTTGCTTGTTGGTTATTAATTAGCACACCTAATCGTAAACCGTGAATATTTCTTTTTATAAGTAATTCTTCAAATAATACAAATGCGTTTGTTCCAAATCCATATCCATGGTAATCATGATGGATCATTAAAAGACCTAACCACGGAAAGCCATCTTTAGGATTTAGCGCTAAAAAATCAATTAATCCTATATAGGTTTCATCTAATTTGATAAAATAAGTTTCCGTTTGTTGTGAGGAAACAAAATATTCCTTTATTAGTTCTTCTTTCGTTCGTGTTAAACGACCATTCTCCATTAAATTGTAATTTTGATTTGAATTTGTAATTTCTTCGATTACTTCAATTAAGTCTGTTGTAATTCTTTCAAATGTTATCACTTTTTTATTCCTTTCATTCGTATATCAACTATTTGTTTGGAAATAGTAAGTTTGAGCAAATAAATAGAAAATGCTAATTCTCATATGGTATACTTTCTTTAAAATTATAACAAATTATGTCAATCTACATATTTTACTAATGTAGCTTGCGCAGGTAGGAGGAAAAATAAATGGCAATTGTTAATGCAACAAACGCAACGTTTGCAGAAGAAACAAAAGAAGGTGTAGTATTAGTTGATTTTTGGGCAACTTGGTGTGGTCCTTGTAAAATGATTGCTCCAGTATTAGAAGAATTAGCTTCTGAATACGGAGATAAAGTTAAAATTGTTAAAGTTGATGTTGATGAAAACCAAGAAACAGCAGCTAAATTTGAAGTTATGAGCATTCCATCATTATTCGTTCTTAAAGACGGCGAAGTAGTTGAAAAAACTTTAGGTTTCAAACCAAAAGAAGCATTAGAAGAATTAATTACTCCACATATTGGTTAATTATAATTTGTAAGAAATGCACTCATAATATGAGTGCATTTCTTTTTTTTTGCATTTTTAACTAAAAAAAAAATTCGGTTAGAACAATATTTTATAAAACCAATATCTTAAGCCAATGTAAAGGTTTTCATTATAATTATCAAAATCATCAATTAGAGAAGTTAAAAATTTCTAATGTAAATGAGATTGACTATTTTTCTGTCACGTTTTATATTTAATAAGCATTAATATTTAACAGACATTAAATATTTATTTAGGTTAATTTTTAAAGGAGGTTAACTTTTTGGGTAACAAAAATGAGTACATTGAACGAATTCAGATTGCACTTCAAAGTACTATTCATAAAATGCAACCAAAAGTGACAGAAAGTATGAATAGTCATGGTGTAACAGCTACTCAATTTTTTGTTTTAATGTACTTACGAAAAAAAGAAAGCTGTAAAATATCTGAAATAGCAGAGATGATGGGTGTAAAACCAAGTGCGGTATCATTTATGATTGATCGACTTGAACATAATGACTTTGTATATAGAGAACATGATAAAAAAGACCGCAGAGTTGTAAATATTATGTTAACTGAGGAAGGTATTAAAAAATTAGAATCAGTGATAAAAGATCGAAAAGAAATTTTTGAAAGTTTCTTGTTTAACCTTTCTGACGATGAGTTATTACAATTTGCTCAGATTACTGAAAAGCTTGCAAATGCTGCAGCTGATTTATAGAAATTTTTACAAAATACTTTTTTGTATTAGTAAATATAAAAAGAAAAAAGATATGGAAGAGAAGGGAGAAATATATTTTGACTTCAAATACAGTTGGACAAAAAGAAGGCAATCGTAAACTATTGCTAATTGGTCTAATAATTGCAATGTTTTTCTCAGCATTGGATGGCACGATAGTTGGTACTGCAATGCCTAAAATAGTTGGGGACCTTGGTGGTTTAAGTATGATGACTTGGCTTACAACAGCATACTTATTAACTTCAACTACTGTAGTGCCAATCGCAGGAAAATTAGCAGACTTATTAGGTCGTAGAAGTGTTTATATTGCAGGTTTAGTTATATTTATGGCAGCTTCCGCATTATGTGGTATTGCCCACAACATGACTGAATTAATTATTTACCGTGGTATTCAAGGTATCGGTGGCGGCGTAATGATGCCAATGGCGATGATTGTAATCGGGGATTTATTTACAGGTAAAGAACGTGCGAAATTCCAAGGGGTTTTCGGTGGTATTTATGGTTTAGCTTCAGTAATCGGTCCACAAATCGGTGGTTGGATTGTTGATTCATTAAACTGGAAATGGGTATTCTACATTAACCTTCCAGTAGGGATTATCGCAACAATTTTTATTGCATTAGGTTTAAAAGGAAGAAAAAATACTGGACCAATCAATTTCGATATCGCTGGTATGGTGACGATGATTATCGGTGTTGTAAGCTTACTCCTTGCTTTAAGTTTAGGTGGAGTTAAGTATGATTGGAATTCATGGCAAATCATTAGTTTATTTGTATTAGCAGTAATTGGAATCATTAGCTTTGTTATCGCAGAAAATAAAGCTAAAGAACCGATTCTACCAATGCATTTATTTAAAAATAGAACTTTTGTAACATTAAACTTAATTGGTTTCTTTATGACAATAGCTATGTTTGGTGCAATTATGTTCGTACCATTCTTCATGCAAGGTATTGTTGGAGTAAGTGCAACACAATCAGGAACAATTATGACGCCAATGATGATCACTATGATTATTGCAAGTATTATTGGTGGTCAGGTTGTATTTAAAGTAGGTATTAAACCACAAATTATTACAGGAATGTTTGTAATTGCATTAGGTTTATACTTATTAACAACTTTAGATATGGATTCAAGTAAAACAATTGCAACAATCTTTATGGGAGTTATGGGTCTTGGTATTGGTTTAGTAATGCCGACAATTACACTAGCTCTACAAGAAGTATTTGATAAGAAGGAATTAGGGATTGTAACATCTTCTAGCCAATTCTTCCGTTCAATCGGTGGTACTTTTGGTGCAACTGTTTTAGGTGCTGTAATGAACAGTAAATCAGGAACACTTCTAAATAATGATTTGGTTCCATTTTTAAATAAATTACCAGCACAAGCTGCGCCATTAGTAGACAAATTTAAAGATATGATTAATACAACTCCTCAATCTGTATTTACAATGTTATTTAATGCGGATGCTAAGAAGCTAATTCCTAAGCCAATTTTAGAAGGTATGTTACCAATCATTAAAACATCTTTAATGGATTCATTACACCAAGTATTCTTTGTTGGTTTAGGATTCATCATAATTGGTGTCATCGTAACATTATTCTTAACACCAATTAAATTAACGAATAGAAAAGCTGGAGATAAAGAAGGTAATGGGCAAGAACAAGTTGAAGTGGAAACTGCGACTTCTTAATTTCTAAGCTATAATTTAAAATAAAAACCATCCTTTTGGATGGTTTTAGACCAGTCTGAAAATCAAGTTTTTAGTACTTTGTCTACACACTGAAGGGACACTAACTATATAGTGTCCTTTTTTACTGTTGAAAAAATACCTTGTTAATTCATTAAAATTTCCGTAAAAGGAGTAGAGTGATGTTGATTTCCATTTCAGTCTTTCGCCTCCTCGGCAAGCCTGCAGGGTCTTTAGCCTTCCCGCTAATCCCATAGGAGTCGAGCACCCCTCCATTCCAATCAACTTATTCATCAAAAAGTGTCCTGAGATAAACACTAATCAAATACCTTTACTTAGCGTAATGTAACTTTTTAAAATCATTAAAAGGACATTCAAAAAATGCTATTTATCATATTTAAAAGATCTATTAAAGTCTATTTTTCCTATTGACTATTTTATAATGCCAATTCACCACTGATTTGGAATCTGAAAAAAAAGAGAGGTCCCATAAAAGATTTACTTTTCGGGACACTCTCTTTCTTAAATAGCCATTGTTACTTTTTCTTTTCTTTTTTTGATTTTTCGTTTATTATTCCACAAAATCCAAGATAGAGCTAATCCTGTTCCTGTAAGTATGAAAAGACCGATACCACTAATTAAACCAATTATACCGGTATGTAAGCTTTTCACTGAAAATGCAGACTGCTCAGGTCTCTTTCCAAAATTTTGAAATGGAGTTTGAGTATTATCTCCACTTTGTCCATTTTGAAGTGTAGTATTTTGATCGCTATTTTGAGATTGTTGGTTTCCATTAAACTGTCCACCCGATGGAAACTGACCTTGCATAGAAAATCTTCCTTTTTCTTCGCCACCTTTATTGAAATACAGGATAATTCCTGTAGCAGATTCGATTAGTAGGAAAACCGAAACAATCACACCAATCCAAAAATGAACTACTCTTACTTTTTTCATCTCAACATTTCTCCTTTTCTTCTATTGATGAAATTAAAGTTACTATAGAAAACTTAATTTTTACTTAATACCATTAAAGTATTTTCAGTTTTTAAATGTGGAGATTATAATATTAAGTGTACAAATGCACGAAAGAGGTGAGAGGAAATGGACAATCACTTAAAAGAAAAATTAGCACTTCTACCTGATCAGCCTGGTTGCTATTTGATGAAAGATATTCAAGGGACAATCATTTACGTAGGAAAAGCTAAAGTTTTAAAAAATAGAGTTAGATCTTATTTCACGGGATCCCATGATGGTAAGACATATCGATTAGTTCAAGAGATAACTGACTTTGAATATATTGTTACTTCTTCAAATATGGAAGCTTTAATTCTTGAGATGAATTTAATTAAGAAATATGATCCGAAATATAATATCATGTTGAAGGATGATAAATCATACCCCTTTATTAAAATAACTGCTGAAAAGCATCCTCGCTTATTGATTACGCGAAATGTAAAAAAAGATAAAGGAAAATATTTTGGACCATTCCCTAATGCTACAGCCGCTAATGAAACAAAAAAATTATTAGATCGTCTATATCCATTACGAAAATGTTCTTCACTACCAGATAAAGTTTGTTTATATTATCATATTGGTCAGTGTCTTGCGCCTTGTGTAAAAGAAGTAACTGATCAACAAAATCAAGAAATAGTTAATGAAATTGCTCGTTTTCTAAACGGTGGGGAAGATCAAATTCGAAAAGAATTAGAGGCAAAAATGCTTGCTGCATCTGAACAATTAGATTTCGAGCGTGCGAAAGAGTATCGAGACCAAATTGTATCAATTGAAGCGACTATGGAAAAGCAGAAAATGATGAGTAGTGATTTAGTTGATCGAGATGTATTTGGATATGCGGTTGATAAGGGATGGATGTGTGTTCAAGTATTCTTTGTGCGTAGAGGAAAATTAATTGAAAGAGATGTATCATATTTTCCAATTTACGATGAACCAGAAGAAGAGTTCCTATCATTTATTGGGCAATTTTATGAAAAACCACACAATATAAAACCAAAAGAAATTTTTGTACCAGATAAAGTGGATACTGAAATTTTAAAAGGTTTACTGAAAATTCCTGTATTCCAACCAAAAAGAGGCCAAAAAAAGGAACTTGTTGTATTAGCAAATAAAAATGCCAAAATTGGTCTAGGTGAGAAGTTTAAATTAATTGAGCGAGATGAAGAAAGAACGGTTAAAGCAATAGAAAAACTAGGGGATATTTTAAATATTGAAACCCCGTATCGAATTGAAGCATTTGATAATTCAAATATTCAAGGAACAAATCCTGTTTCAGCTATGGTTGTCTTTATAGACGGAAAACCTTCAAAAAAAGATTATCGTAAATATAAAATCAAAACTGTCGTAGGTCCTGATGATTACGATTCAATGCGTGAGGTTGTACGTAGAAGATATTCGAGAGCATTAAAAGAAAATCTACCTTTACCAAACTTAATAATTGTGGATGGTGGGAAAGGCCATCTAGCTGCAGTTGAAGATGTACTCCATAATGAGTTAGGTCTATTCATCCCAACAGCTGGGCTTGTTAAAGATGAAAAGCATCGCACTTCTGAGTTATTAATAGGACAACCGCCTCAAATTGTCCAACTTGGAAGACAGAGCCAAGAATTCTTTTTATTACAAAGAATTCAAGACGAGGTACACAGATTTGCGATAGAATTCTATCGTCAGCTACACAGTAAATCAATGGTTCAATCTGCTTTAGATGGTATAGCAGGAGTGGGTGGAACAAGAAAGAAAGCTCTTCTTAAACATTTTGGATCAGTCAAAAAAATAAAAGAGGCATCAATCGATGAGTTAATAGAAGCTAAAATGCCAAAAAATGTTGCTGAGGAAATTTTTCATCATTTCCATAAAGAGTGATCTAGTTCCAAATTTTTATCTTGACACTATTTTCAAAATAATTTATATTTTAGTTAAAATTAAATGATTTTCTCTCGTAATAGAGGTGCAAAACTTAAAAGTATGCTGTCATAGACGTGTGGCGTTGTAATGGACAGTTGAAAGGAAGTTTTGCCGAAATAAAATGAATCCACAATTCATTTTGTTGGGACTGCATTTAAGAAATGTAGTACTGTCGCATAATATTTATGCGGGGAGCTATTGAAGAGATGTTGATGATATGTCTATTTTATTTTATTTAAAATTAGGCGCGTGAACATTGCTTCACGCGCTTTTTTGTATTCTTTTTTAAGAAAAAAGTGAGGATGAGAAAAATGGGAATTATTGTTCAGAAATTCGGCGGTACTTCAGTAGGCTCAATTGAACGAATTCAGCATGTTGCTGAAACAGTAACCAAATCATATAAAGAAGGAAACCAAGTTGTTACAGTTGTGTCTGCGATGGGACATCATACAGACGAACTAGTTAGTTTAGCAGCTCAAATTAGTCCGCAAAACAGTAAACGTGAATTAGATATGTTACTTACTACAGGGGAACAAGTATCAATTTCGCTACTAGCTATGGCAATCCAAGCAAAAGGTTTTAAAGCTATTTCACTAACTGGTTGGCAGGCTGGAATTCAAACTGAATCTGTCCATGGAAATGCACGGATAGAAACCATTCATACTGATCGAATTCAACAATTACTAGATGAAGGGTATATCGTAATTGTTGCTGGCTTCCAAGGTTTAAGTGACAACAATGAAATTACTACATTAGGTCGTGGTGGTTCAGATACTACAGCTGTTGCATTGGCCGCTGCTCTAAATGCAGAACGTTGTGATATTTATACGGACGTATTAGGTGTTTATACTACGGATCCAAGAGTTGAGCCGAATGCATCTAAATTAAGCCATGTCTCTTATGATGAAATGCTAGAGCTTGCAGCTTTAGGAGCAGCGGTTTTACATCCAAGAGCAGTAGAATTCGCAAAAAATTATAATTTAATTATTCAAGTTCGTTCAAGTCAACATGATGAAATTGGTACATTTATTGGGGAGGAAACACTAATGGAGCAACAATCAGTCGTAAGAGGAATCGCATTTGAATCAAATGTAACAAGGATGACTTTAAATGGTTTAAATAACCATGTAGATTTATTACCTAAAATCTTTACTTTATTAGCAAGTGAAGGTATTGATGTAGATATTATTATCCAAAGCGTAACATCAGATAACTTAGTAAATCTTTCATTCTCAATCAAATCTGAAAATATGATGGAAGCAATAACGGTTCTAGAATCAAAGAAAGAATTTTTAGGTTACCGTTCATTTGATTTTGAAAGTGAACTTGCTAAAGTTTCAATTGTGGGCAGTGGAATGGTTTCAAATCCAGGAGTTGCTGCTAAAATGTTTAAATTTTTAGCTGAAAGTGAAATCCCTGTAAAAATGGTAAGTACATCTGAAATTAAAGTCTCAACAGTTGTACCAAAATCAAAATTACAAGAAGCAGTTCACGCTCTTCATAAAGGATATGAATTAGATCGTATTAATGAAGAAGTAGTAGTAGAAAACTAAATAGAAATTAAACCCTTTTAGCGTACAAATTCTCATATATATAGGCGGCTTTGAAATATTGATTTTTTAATATTCATCACGTTCAGATATACCGAGCCGTATAGTATAGAGATAGCGCTTAAAAGGGTTTTTTATTTGTTGAGCGAATAAATTATATAAAGATTCTGTAAATTTATAATAAGTAAGGCGAACGGCTAAATGGTAAATAAAAGAAGGAGGTATTAATAATGAGGCATAGTATACTTGCCTACGGATATGGAGAAATTGTGCTACAGTTCGTTCTATTAATACTCGCCATTTTGTTTTTTGTTTCTATTTGTTTAGTCTTGTTAAATTCTATTATTAAAGGAGTTAAAAGAAACAAGAATTTTGAGGGGATTAGAAGGCAGGATCCAAGTAAGGAAAGGAAAGAGAAGGGGTAAGGAAATTAATATTTAGTAGACTTAACTGATCTTTTCCTTAAATTAAAGTAATAATATAAACCCAATGATTAATTTGTAAATACTCATTGTTTTACTCGTATTTGAACTTATATTTCAATGTTTCAAAAGAAAAACACCACAATGCCTAAATTCCTTGTGGTGTTTTTCGAGTTATTTTCTTGTTATAGGATCCTTTAAATCCCATTTTACTTGAAACTTTACTTTGTCGCCTCTTTTGCTATGTTCTTCATACGTTTCAGCTATAACATCGATTTGCTGTTGAATTTGCATCGCTAGAAATCCAGCTTCTAATTGGTAAGATACGTTCTTTTTTTGTTGATTTCTGTATGTAATTAATTCAGAAGATAGTGTTAAATGAACTTCTTGCTTCTTTTCTTCTTCAACAGTAAGAGTACCCCAACCAGCTTGATCAAAAAATTCTATAATTTCTTCAAATGTTGCTAAAGGATATTTTCTGGCAATCATTTTACCCGCCCAATATAAAATATCATTTTGCTCTTTTCCTAATAAATCATTCAATAAATCATTACGTATTAGC
Organism: Gottfriedia acidiceleris; assembly: GCF_036421055.1. Lineage (GTDB taxonomy): Bacteria > Bacillota > Bacilli > Bacillales > Bacillaceae_G > Gottfriedia > Gottfriedia acidiceleris_C. The sequence goes on from NZ_JAZGQS010000002.1 coordinate 163,375, forward strand.
TCATAGCCAAAACCAGAAATATTTCCCGGAATATTTAAATTTTCAATGCCGTTCGTCATGGTCGGATAACTCTCCCTTTCCTAAAAAAACATGTTTTTATTATATACAATATTTAATAGTAAAAACAATAATTCGTCATATGTAGATTACAAGGATTACCAATCTAAATGAGAAGTTTTTTCAGTAAAGAAAAATGTACGCGTTTTCTTGACCTCCTATATTATCAGGAGTAAAATGGGTTGTAGATAATTGTCATAAAAATTTCGACTTTTTATGCGAATTGCTTATTTATTCTATTTTATTAGAATAATAGAGGAATTAATTTTTCATGTGCACAAACTAAAGGGGGCAGGGGTTTACATGAGCAACAAGAATGGAAGGGAGTTTTTCTTTAGAAAACTTCATTCATTGCTAGGAGTTATTCCAGTTGGGATCTTTTTAACACAGCACTTAGTTGTCAATCATTTTGCAACAAATGGAGCAACATCTTTCAACAAAGCTGCTGAATTTATGGCGAATTTACCATTCCGCTATTTTTTAGAAGTTTTTGTCATTTTCTTACCAATTTTATACCATGCAATTTACGGACTATACATTGCGTTCACAGGAACTAGCAATGTTAAAAATTATGGATACTTACGTAACTGGTTATATTTATTCCAACGTATTTCTGGTGTAATTACTTTAATTTTTATTACTTGGCACGTATGGCAAACACGTATTGCTGCTCAAATGGGAGCAACAGTTGATTATAATATGATGGCTGATATTTTTCATTCAAAATTTATGTTAGTTTTCTATATAGTAGGTGTTATTTCAACAATCTTCCACTTTGCTAATGGATTATGGTCATTCTTCGTATCTTGGGGAATTACTGTTACACCTAGATCACAACGTATTTCAACATATGTAACATTAGGTGTTTTCGTAGTATTATCAATCGTTGGATTACGTGCTATCTTTGCATTCATTGATCCACAACTAGCGAATTTGTAAGGAGAGAGAGTCATGAGTGGGAAAATAATTATCGTCGGTGGCGGATTAGCTGGTCTTATGGCAACAATTAAAGCCGCTGAAGCTGGCACAAAAGTAGATTTATTTTCATTAGTTCCCGTAAAACGATCACATTCAGTATGTGCTCAAGGTGGAATTAATGGTGCGGTTAATACAAAAGGTGAAGGTGACTCTCCTTGGGAGCACTTTGATGATACAATTTATGGTGGGGATTTCTTAGCAAACCAACCACCTGTAAAGGCAATGGCAGAAGCAGCACCAGGTATCATTCATATGATGGACCGTATGGGTGTAATGTTCAACCGTACGCCTGAGGGACTATTAGACTTCCGTCGTTTCGGTGGAACGCAACATCACCGTACAGCATTTGCTGGTGCTACGACTGGGCAACAATTATTATATGCATTAGATGAGCAAGTTCGTCGTTACGAGTCTGAAGGTCTTGTTCAAAAGTATGAAGGTTGGGAATTTTTAAGAGTTGTTGTTGATGATGAAGGAGTATGTCGTGGTATCGTTGGACAAAACTTAACATCAATGGAAATCGTAAGTTTCCCTGCGGATGCTGTAATTATGGCATCTGGTGGTCCTGGAATTATCTTTGGTAAAACTACAAATTCAATTATCAACACTGGTTCAGCTGCTGCAGCTGTATATCGTCAAGGTGCAGTTTATTCAAATGGTGAATTTATTCAAATCCATCCAACTGCAATTCCTGGAGATGATAAAAACCGTTTAATGAGTGAAAGTGCTCGTGGTGAAGGTGGACGAGTTTGGACGTATAAAGATGGTAAACCATGGTATTTCTTAGAAGAGAAATATCCTGCATATGGAAATCTTGTACCAAGGGATATTGCTACACGTGAGATTTTCTCTGTATGTGTTGACCACAAGCTTGGTATTAATGGTGAAAACATGGTTTATCTAGATCTTTCACATAAAGATCCACATGAACTTGATGTAAAACTTGGTGGAATCATCGAGATTTATGAGAAATTCACAGGTGATGATCCGAAAAAAGTTCCAATGAAGATCTTCCCAGCAGTTCACTATTCAATGGGTGGATTATGGGTTGACTATGACCAAATGACGACAATTCCTGGATTATTTGCTGCTGGTGAGTGTGATTACTCAATGCACGGAGCTAACCGTTTAGGAGCTAACTCATTACTTTCTGCTATTTATGGTGGAATGGTAGCTGGACCAAATGCTGTAAGATACGTTAATGGTTTAGCTAAATCTTCAGATGATGTTTCAACTTCTGTATACGAATCAAATGCTAATGAAGAAAAAGAAAAAATGAATCGTATTTATAAAATGGACGGTAAAGAAAATGCATACCTTCTTCATAAAGAGCTTGGAGAGTGGATGACAGACAATGTTACTGTAGTTCGATTCAATGATCGCTTATTAAAAACTGATGAAAAAATTCAAGAGCTTTATGAGCGCTATCAAAACATTAATATTAATGATACAGCTAAATGGAGTAACCAAGGTGCTTCATTTACTCGTCAACTTGAAAACATGCTTCACTTATCACGTGTTATCACATTAGGAGCATATAACCGTAATGAAAGCCGTGGAGCTCACTATAAACCTGAATTCCCAGAACGTAATGATGAGGAATTCTTAAAAACTACAATGGCTAAATTTGATGAAAAATCAAATTCACCATTATTCCATTACGAAGATGTTGATACATCATTAATCCAACCAAGAAAACGAGATTATTCTAAGAAGAAGGAGGACAAAGCAAATGCATAATGGAACAATGACTGCTGAAAAGACAATTACTGTAATTGTTAAACGTCAAGATTCACCAAATACTGCGCCATATGAAGAAACATTTACTGTCCCTTATCGTCCGAATATGAACGTAATCTCGGCGTTAATGGAAATTCGTAAAAATCCAGTTAATTCAAATGGAAAAGAAACGACTGCAATTTCTTGGGACATGAACTGTCTTGAAGAGGTTTGTGGAGCATGTTCTATGATTATCAATGGCAAACCAAGACAATCATGTTCGGCGCTTATTGACAAATTGGAACAACCAATTCGTCTTGAGCCAATGAGCACATTCCCAGTAGTACGTGACTTACAAGTTGATCGTAGCCGCATGTTCGATTCTTTAAAACGAGTTAAAGCTTGGATTCCAATAGATGGAACGCATGACTTAGGTCCTGGACCAAGAATGCCTGAAAGAAAACGTCAATGGGCTTATGAATTATCAAAATGTATGACTTGTGGTGTATGTTTAGAAGCTTGTCCAAACGTTAATAGTAAATCTAACTTTATTGGACCTGCACCACTTTCACAAGTACGTTTATTTAATGCTCATCCAACTGGAGAAATGAATAAAGAAGAACGTCTACATGCAATTATGGGAGACGGTGGACTATCAAACTGTGGTAACTCACAAAACTGTGTACAATCTTGTCCAAAAGGTATTCCTTTAACAACTTCAATTGCAGCATTAAACCGTGCAACTACAATCCAATCTTTCAAAGACTTTTTTGGAAGTGACGAAATTTAATAAACAAAAAAGCATGTCCTTTTGGGACATGCTTTTTTTTGCATTTTTAATAAAATATCTTCTAATAAACTCCCATATCAAGTCATATCAATAGTAAAGGCAGCAAAGGGATAGATGGTTACTTATCATATTAAATCACTCCTTTCGAACGGAGGTTGACTTAAATGCAACAGTTTGAAGTGACATTTGAGACAAAGTGCTATGAAAAAGATTGGGAAATACTTTTAAAGACAGATCGGATCGAAAAAATGATTGAGTTTAACCTATATCATTTTAAAGAAAAAATTTTATATATTAATAACGTACAAGACGTAAGAGAGGTCAGTCGTTACGCAGATAAACTTGTTGCAAGGGATGTTTTATCCTCATATGTAATAGTAGATGATTTTTCAAACGAAGCCCTTAATTATTTTGAGATTACTAAGGAGAGCTTCAAAGGTGGCTATTACTATTCAATCTCAGAACTTGTAAGTATCTATCTTTGCAAAACAGAATATCTACTCCATTTTTCAAGTGATTCCATTTTAGAAAAGCCTTTTAATTGGATTGATTTATCAATATTAAAACTTCAAGATGATGAAAGAATTAAAGTAGCAAATCCAGTATGGAATGGGAATAGTTTTGAGGCAAAACAAGAATCAATCGTTGAAGATGAAAACTTTTATATTGGTTATGGATTTTCAGATCAATGTTACTTAATCAGGACAAATGAATTTAAAAAGAAGATATATAATGAAAAAAATCCTATATCAGAAAGATACCCAATATATGGGGGAGAGCTATTTGAAAAACGTGTAGATGCTTGGATGCGAAATAACCATTTTAAAAGAATCACATTCAAACATGGAAATTATATTCATCAAAACTATTGAATGTTAAGGATGATTTTTACTAACTAAACAGGGTTAGGTTAAAGAAAGGGAAACAGTAGATAGAAAAGCAGTAGAAGATCCCTTATTATCTTGATCCTGCCCCCTTTTGAAACTGAATGAATATTCATTCTTTAATGAAATTAATGATATACTATAGATAGTAAGGGGGCAAATTCGATGGGGAAAATGAATTATGTATCTAATATACAGGAGTGGCAATCTGAGTTTTCATTTAAGATAACGATTAAAGTTCGCTTTAGTGAAACGGATATGTTTGGGCATATGAATAATACAGTTCCATTCGTTTATTTTGAAGAAGCACGTATTGAGTATTTAAAGCATTTAGGGCTTATGCAAGTATGGACGGCAAATCATAGTGAATATATTCCAGTTGTTGCTGATTTACAATGTGATTACCTTCGACAAGTATTTTTTAATGAAATGATCGATGTGTATGTAAAAATTGCAAAAGTAGGAAATTCATCAATCGATTTACACTATATGGGGATTAATCCACAAAATGAAATTTGCTTTACTGGACGCAATTCTTTAGTAAATATTAATCGCAATACAGGGCGAAGTGAACAATGGAAAAATCAATGGAAAGAAAAATTATTAAATGAAATAAAGAATTCAGTAGCTAGTGTTTAAAACGAGTAATGTTATCACATACTGAATAAAGATTGAATAGAATGATAAACAATTAAATTTATCTTAAGATGAGTACTTGAAGTATTCAATGACATTCTATATAATACTTTTATACGAATAAGGAAAAGCAAAGATCAAGGACACGAGCGTTCAAGACGATAGTAAGAGAGGAATTCATTTGGTGCGAGAATTCTCTATACGTTGAATGACTTACCACCTTGTAGCTATAGTGGGGAACGTAACTTTTTTTACAAGTAACTACTATCGGTGTAGACCGTTAAAACGTTGAGATTTTGTATACTTATTTTGTGTACATTAAATTAGGGTGGAACCACGAGCACATTCGTCCCTACGAGTGTGCTCTTTTTTTATTGTCAAAATTAATATGAAAAAGGAGTGAACTTAAATGATTTCAATTAAATTACCAGATGGATCAATTCGCGAGGTGGAACAAAATACAACAGTTGAAGATTTCGCGGGTTCAATCTCCATTAGCTTAAAGAAAAAAGCGCTTGGTGGAAAAATTAATGGAAAATTAGTGGATTTAAATACACCTATTACTGAAGATTGTGAAGTTCAAATAATTACTCAAGATGACCAAGATGGATTAGAAATGATGCGTCATAGTTCAGCACATATTTTAGCTCAAGCAGTAAAACGTCTTTATAAAGGCGAAAAAGCTGCATTTGGGGTTGGTCCAGTAACTGCTGACGGTTTCTATTATGATATTGATCTTCCTGTTTCAATTAAAGTAGAAGACCTACCTAAAATTGAAAAAGAAATGGAAAAAATTATTAAAGAAAACTTACCGATTACTCGTTCAGAAGTAAGTCGTGAAGAGGCAATTAAATTCTTCACTGAATTAGATGATGAGTTTAAATTAGAATTAATCCGTGATTTACCAGAAGATGCAGTTATTTCAATGTATACTCAAGGTGAATTCGTAGACCTTTGCCGTGGACCACATGTTCCTACAACTGGCCGTGTAAAAGCAATTAAGTTATTATCAGTTGCTGGGGCTTATTGGAGAGGCGATGCGAATAATAAAATGCTTCAACGAGTTTATGGTACTGCTTTCCCAAGTAAGAAAGAATTAGAAGAACATTTACACTTATTAGAAGAAGCTAAAAAACGTGATCACCGAAAATTAGGTAAAGAGCTTGAATTATTCATGTTCTCAGAAGAAGCACCTGGTATGCCATTCTTCTTACCAAAAGGTACTATTATCCGTAATGAATTAGAACAATATGAGCGCGGATTACAAACTTCAAAAGATTATAAAGAAGTTCGTACACCATTCATTATGAATCAAAGATTATGGGAGCAATCAGGTCACTGGCATCACTACCATGAAAACATGTACTTTACTGAGGTTGATGAAACAAAATTCGCATTAAAACCGATGAACTGCCCAGGTCATATGTTAGTTTATAAAAATAAACTACATTCATACCGTGATCTACCGGTTCGTATGTGTGAAAATGGTCAAGTTCACCGTCATGAATATTCTGGAGCATTAAATGGTATGATGCGTGTTCGTACTTTTACTCAAGATGATGCACATATTTTCTGTCGTCCAGACCAAATTGAAGGCGAAATTATTGAAGTAATTAACTTAATTAAAGAAATTTACGGCGTATTCGGATTCACTTACAAAGTAGAATTATCAACTCGTCCAGAAGATTCAATGGGTTCAGAAGAGTTATGGAACTCAGCAGAGCAGGCATTAGAAAATGTTCTTAAATCTGAGAACTTAGACTTTAAATTAAACCCAGGCGATGGCGCATTCTATGGACCAAAAATCGATTTCCATATTCAAGATGCATTAAAACGTAGCTGGCAATGTGCTACAATTCAATTAGATTTCCAAATGCCTGAGAAATTTGATTTAACTTATGTTAATGAAGATAACCAAAAAGAACGTCCAGTTGTTATCCACCGTGCAATTTATGGTTCAATTGACCGTTTCTTAGGAATTTTAACTGAACATTTTGCTGGAGCATTCCCATTGTGGTTAGCGCCAGTTCAAGTAGCAGTATTACCAATTTCAAGTGTTCACAATGAATATGCACAAAAACTTGCAGATCAATTAAAAGCTGCTGGAATCCGTGTTGAAGCTGATTTACGTGGCGAAAAAATTGGATATAAAATCCGTGAAGCACAGCTTCAAAAATTACCTTATATGTTAGTAGTTGGTGATCAAGAGGTTGAAAATAATACTGTAGCTATTCGTAAACGTGGCGAAGGTGACATTGGTACACAACCATTCGAGAGCTTCTTAGAAATGATCAAACAACAAAAATTAGAAAAAGTTCTATTTTAATTTTAAAAATCCTCTATTTTTATAATAGAGGATTTTTTTACTCATATAATTATTAACGTTTGTTTTCTAGAAGAACTGAGCGCCTTTATTTTCTGGGAAATATGACGAAATTTGGAAAAAACATACTTCATAAACATTTTTTATAGGATAAATCTTAGGAAATAGCGAACTTATATGAAGGATGTATTTCAGTTATTTAGTCTCAATAAAATACATAGTTATGATAAGAGGTGATGCAGTTGGATAATCAGAATCAAGATCTTCAAAAAAAGGTAGATAAGCTTGAAGAAGAAGTCAGAGAAATGAAGAAACAAATTGAATTTCTCTTAATCACGAAAGAAACTTCAAACGAGATGAAACAAATAAGTCAAACGAAAGTAAATAACCCCAAACCACAAAAAACAGTTAGTAGACAGGTTAAAGTAACAGTTGAAAATGAAAAGGTAGATTATGAAGCACTTATTTTCCAAAAGTGGTTACCAAGATTTTTTATATTTATTTTCATTTTAGGCGTAATGTGGGGATTTAAAGCGGCATCAGATTATGGGGTATTAAATAAATATGCAAAAGTAGGAATTGGATTTGTTATAGCCATTGCTTTATTCTGGTACGGTAATCGTCAAATGAAAGCTAAGCGATCAACACTTGGGCAATCATTAATTGGTGGCGTGCTACCGGTATTGTTTTTAACTACATTTGCCATGCATCATTTATATCACATGGTTGGGTCAACGATTGCATTTACCCTTTTAATTATTTGGGTTTGTATTGGTTTTTATTCTACGAATAGATACAATTCAGAAATAATTGGATTAATAAGTATAGTAGGAGCTGTTTTTGTCCCTTTCCTAGTTAAAAGTAATTCACCAAACTATTTATTTTTCGCTATCTATGAAACTGTGATTTACTTATGCTTTATGTTTTATGCAGCATTTAGAAAATATAAATTCATTTATCTTTCGTCTGCAATATTATTGCATTTATCCTATTTAATTGTTGCTTTAGTTAATTTTAATACGAATGGAATTAAATATTTCGCACTTAGTATTCTCGTTCAACATATTAGTTTGCTAGCTATATTAATCAAATTTAAACTTACTATTAAAAAGCAAATATTAATTCTTCACACCAGTTTTATTTTAACAATTGGTTGGATGTTTAGTGCATTTGAAGACCAGACTAGAACAATGATTTTAATCTTTTTATGTTTAGGATATTTATTCCTGACCTTTTATTATAAAAAGAAATCGGATTTTTTCTTTGGATTTTCGACTAATTTTATTTTAGCCATTTCATTCCTTTGTTTGGATAGTGTTTCAGAAAACTTACTATGTGTAGTATTAATAATTCAAGCGGTATCAACTTATTTATTTTATTTAAGATATCGAGATCTACTGAAATTAATTATAGCTGCTCTTACATTCATTCCTGTAGGTATATCCATTTTATCAGTTGGAATAGATTCTTTTTGGTCTTTTGAAACGATGAATTGGCTTGTTTTAATTGTAGCTCTTATTACAATTGCATTTTTGGCTTATAAAAATGAAGATGAAAAGCAATTTATCTTATTAAGCAGTTCTTTGTTAATTACGGTTATTCTAATTGCTTTTATTACACAAATTGTTCAGATACTTGCGGTAGATCAGTCTGATAATATGATTCGATTATTCATTAATATAAGTTGGATCTTGCTTTCAATTTTAGCCATGATACTTGGTAACATTAAGAAGTTTAAAGTTTGGACCTATACGGGGATAGGTTTATTGCTACTTACGCTAGGAAAACTTGTATTAATAGATTTACCAAATATTACATTGATGGTTAGAGCTGGTTTATTTATACTGCTTGGCTTAATTGGATTAGTAATTTCTAGACTATTTTTTAAGGGAAGCAGTAGTCAAAAAAACTATAAAATTTAATATACAGGAGTCAGTTAATGCTAATCACTGAAACTAAAAACTTACTATTAATGACCTTTACAGCAGAAGCGATGATTTCTGTTTTAAGTGGAAATAAAGAGTTAGAATTTGAAAATCAATTTTACAGATTCGCTAATGGGTGGCCAATTCTTGTATATAAAAATCTTTTCCCTTATAAAATCTCCCGTTTTCAAACTCATCCTGCTGAAGAAAAATATGAAGGAATTATTATTCATAAAAAAGATCGAGTAATTATTGGGGACATGGGATTTAAAGGTGGTCCTGATGAAACTGGTATTATGGAAATAGGTTATAGTATTGCACCTAGTTATCAAGGTAAAGGGTATGCAACTGAAATGGGTAGGGCTTTTTGTAATTGGGGCTTACAGAAAGAAAATGTCACAAGAATTACTGCAATTTGTTCCATTTATAATCATGCCTCTATTAGAGTGTTAGAGAAAATTGGAATGGTAAAAGAAAAAGAAGAAATTGAAAAATATTATTGGAAGTTAGATAAAAAATAAATTTGTGATTTTCATTGATTAAAATAATTAATTTTACTAAAAGAAGGTGGGCTTATTCTTACAACAAGAAATGCATCTATCATCTTTATGGTCATAACTAAACGTGAATTTGGTCAATTCTTTTTGTACGATCTTATGATTAGTAGCTTAGTATATGGTACTCTAAGAAAATACTACTCAAGTGACCTAATCGCAATTTTTGGTAGCTTCACAATACCGACAGCTTTAAAAAGAGTGGCTGTGCTACTAGAACAGAAATGAAAAGGATGCTCTTAATTGAGCATCCTTTTACATATTAACCTTGATGTATAGGGCTTTTAGGTTCAGTATCTAAATTCATTGCTGGTCCGAAGAATTCATAATGAATTTGTGTATCTTTAATACCTAATTCTTTTAAACTTGTTATAATAACTTTTAAAAATGGTACCGGTCCACATACGTAATAATCCGCATTGTCTGATTTAACATTGTTATTTAACCATTCTGCATCAATATAACCCTGCTTTTTAAAGTTGTTGTTATTTTGAACATCTTCCTCAGATGGATTTTCATAAACAAATGATAAATTGTAATTCGTTAATTGCTCTTTTAATTGGTCTAGTTCATTTTCAAATGCTTGTAATTTACCGTTTCTTGAAGCGCTTACGAAGCTAACTTGACGATTTGGTTGATTGCTTGCAATTGACTTTGCCATACTGATTAATGGTGTAATTCCAACACCACCACTTAAGAAAACAACATCTGAATTATTTTCAGTATTTAAAGTAAATTCACCCGCTGGAGCAGTAATTTCTATTGTATCACCAACATTTACTTGATTGTGCAAGTAGTTTGAGAATTTACCTAGTGGTTGGTTTTCTTCAGCTTCTTTTTTGACTGAAATTCTAAAGTGTTTTTTACCAGGTGCATCAGATAGACTATATTGTCTGTTAGATAAATATTCTTCACCTGGAATTTGTGAACGAACAGTAATATATTGACCAGGTAAGAAAGTAGGAACTGAAGAACCATCTTTAGGAACTAAGTAGAATGATGTTATTACATCGCTTTCTTCAACTTTTTTGATGATTTTAAACTCTTTAAACTCAGACCAACCTCCTTGTTGAGAAGCTGCTTCCTCATACATTTCTTTTTCGATATCGATAAATACTTGTGCAATAATTCCATATGCTTCAGCCCAAGCACCTAGTATTTCATCAGTTGCAACATCGCCAAGTACTTCTTTAATTGCCCCTAGTAGATGTTGCCCAACGATTGGATAGTGCTCAGGCTTAACTTGAAGACTACGGTGTTTTTGCGCGATTTGTTTTACTACAGGAATAATTGTTGCTAGTTTATCAATGTTCTGTGCAGCAGCTAAAACAGTATTTGCAAGAGCAGTTTGTTGTCTACCTTGTTGTTGATTTGTATGATTAAATACATTTAATAGTTCAGGATGATTAGTAAATAAATTTTTATAGAATACTTTAGTGATCTCTGTACCCTTTACTTCTAAGACTGGAACTGTTGACTTAATAATATCAATTGTTTTTTGAGATAGCATGAAAAATCCCCCTAATCACGTTTTAAAGTAGTATTGTAAATACATCTTTATCTTAGACTTAGAATTTATTTAAAGCAATATATAAAATACTTCTTTTGTGAATTTCTTTGCCAAAATACATAAAAGTTTAAAAAAAGTTCACAATTATGCTATGATTAATTTTAAATAAAACAGTGAGGACAAGTTATGCGTTTAACAACTTATTCGGATTACTCTCTTCGTGTACTAATATTTCTAAGCTCTGAGCCACGTGAAAAATTAGTTAATATTAAGGACATCGCTGAAGCTTATGATATTTCTAAAAACCATTTAATGAAAATCATTTATAATTTAGGAAAGATGGGTTACATCGAAACGATCCGTGGTAGAAACGGTGGAATCCGTTTAGCTAAATTGCCAACAGAAATAAATATCGGTGAAATAATTCGTAAAACTGAAGAAGACTTCAATATTGTAGAATGTTTTGAACACGGAAATACTTGTGTTATTACACCAGTTTGTTCTTTAAAACATATATTTAATAATGCATTAGAACAATTTTTAAAAGTTTTAGATCAATATACATTAGATGATATAGTGAAGAACAATGCGATGCTTAAAGATTATTTTTCAAGTAATACAAAAGAATAAATTTTATGAAATACAAGAGCGTTCATAATTTAAAACACAAAAACCAACAAAGTTTGTTGGTTTTTGTGTTTTAATGTGGTCTATTGACCTTTATAGTTTAATATACTTTACGTTTTCCATTGGTTCTTGGAATAAGGATGAAGCTATTTTACTAAAAATGGTTGGATCCCCAGTTGTAAAAAATTCATGTGAAGTGATTTCGGAGTTAGATAATCTATTTTGTTGATCCAAAATTGCACTTACTTCTAAAGCTGTTTCATCACCAGAGCTGATAAGTTGAATTGATGGACCCATCACCTTTTGGATGATTGGACTTAATAATGGGTAATGCGTGCAACCAAGTATTAAGGTATCAATATTTGAATTAATAAGCGGTGCAAGAGTGTGTTTAACAATCTCAAATATTTCAGGTTTATTGTAGTCCCCATTTTCAACAATTCCAGCAAACTCTGGGCATGCTAAACCTTTAATTATAACTTTGTCATTAATCCGCTTTAGTGCAGAATGATATGCTTTACTATTAATAGTAGCATTCGTTCCAATAACACCGATTTGGTCATTTTGGGTTAGTTTTATTGCTGCTCTAGCACCTGGGCGGACAACTCCAATGACTGGGATTTGAAGTTTTTCTCTCATTTCATTTAAGACTACTGAAGTTGCTGTATTGCAAGCGATGACTAACATTTTTATATCTTTCTCCATTAGAAAATTAGTCATTTCCCAAGTGAATTCTCTTATTTCAGAATATGGTCGTGATCCGTATGGACATCTAGCAGTATCGCCTAAGTATAAAATGTCCTCTTTAGGTAATTGTCTTATAATTTGTTTGGCAACTGTTAAGCCCCCAACACCTGAGTCAATGACTCCGATAGGTTTATTCAAAAAATCCCCTCATTTTACTTAATAATTTGTTGATGTAGTATATTCTTTATTCATTTAAGATTTTACTATAAGAAATGATATTTTTGTTTATCATTCTCTTTTTAAAAATGTAAAAATTTCATAGTTTTATTACGCCTATTAACAGAGTATTGAAACATTTAAAAACAAGTTAAAAATAATCGTAAATTCAATCATTATCTGTTATATTAATGAGGAAAAGTTTATATATGAGAAAAATGTGGAGGAGCCAGTGTTGCTGGCTGAGATAGCATCCTTAAGATGTTGACTCTTAGAACCTGATCTGGGTGATGCCAGCGTAGGGAACAGTATCTCTTTTTAGATATGTTTTTTACAGCGCATTTACGTCCGGGTTAGTATCCGGACGTTTTCTTTTTGTATAAACCAAAAAACATAAAGGAGATATAGATAATGAAAAAATTAATAGTATTTTTAGTAGCTATTTGTTTAATGTTAACCGGATGTGGTCAAAACAAAACTGCTACTAAAAAAAAGACAAAGCAATTAAAAAAGGTGACTGTCGTACTAGACTGGACGCCAAATACAAATCATACTGGGCTATTTGTTGCTAAGGAAAAAGATTACTTTAAGGAACAAGGACTTGATGTAGATATAATCAGTCCAGGAGAAACAGGTGCAGACCAATTGGTCGCATCAGGTAAAGCAGACTTTGGTGTTTCTTATCAAGAGTCAATTACACAAGCAAGAGTTCAAAATGTACCGATTGTTTCAATTGCAGCAATTATTCAACATAATACTTCTGGATTTGCATCACCAGTGAATAAAGGTATTAAGTCTCCAAAAGATTTCGTTGGAAAAACGTATGGTGGATGGGGTTCACCGGTAGAAAAAGCTATTCTAAAATCACTTATGTCAGAAGAAAATGCTAATGTTAATAAGTTAAATATCGTTAATATGGGCGATGCTGATTTCTTTACAGCAGTTAAAAGAGATATCGATTTTGCGTGGATTTATCAAGGGTGGACAGGGATTGAAGCTGAGTTACGTGGAGAAAAATTAAATATGATTTATTTAACTGATTATAGTAAAAAACTAGATTACTATACTCCAGTTTTAGCTACGAATGAAAAAATGATTAGTAAAAACCCTAAAATCGTTAAAGAGTTTGTGGCTGCAGCATCAAAAGGATATAATTTTGCGATTGATAACCCAAAAGAAGCTGCATCGATTTTAATAAAGGATAATCCGGATCTAGATAAAAAATTAGTAGAAAAAAGTCAGGAATGGTTAGCATCTAAATATAAAGATGATGCAGACCGTTGGGGTGAGCAAAAGTTATCAGTTTGGAAAAATTATGCTGATTTTCTAGCTGAAAATAAATTATTAGAAGGAAACTTTAAGCCAAAAGAAGCATTTACGAATGATTTCTTACCAGCGAAATAAGGAGGAGCAAAAATGCAAACTACTTTAATGAGTGTCCAAATTATACCGAAAACAAATAAAATTGAGGATGTTATTCCTGCAGTTGATGAAGCAATCAAAATTATTGATGAATCAGGTGTAAAATATCAAGTCCAACCGTTGGAAACAACTATGGAAGGTGACTTGAATCAATTATTAATGGTTGTTCAAAAAATGAATGAAAAAATGATTGAAATAGGTTGCCACAATGTAATAACTCAAATGAAAATACTTTATCAACCACAAGGTATTACGATGGATGTGTTAACGGAGAAGTACCGTTAATGAAATCTAAACATATAAAAGGATGGCAACCAATCGTTGTCATCCTGCTTTTTTTAATTTGTTGGCAGCTAAGTATTAAAATTTGGAAAATCGAATCATGGTTATTACCAGGACCTATCGCAATTTTTAAAGAAGGAATGAAATCAACTGATTCACTACTACCTCATATTTCTTCTACAATTCAATTAACGATTATTGGTTTGTTAATTGGTAGTTTATTAGGTTTTTTAATCGCATTTCTATTGCATTTAATTCCAGGAGTTAGGGAAGCTTTTTACCCATTATTAATTCTTTCGCAAAATGTACCAATTATCGTGTTGGCACCACTATTAATTATTTGGTTTGGATTTGGTGTATTACCTAAATTAATTATCATTTCTCTCGTTTGTTTTTTTCCAGTTACAGTTTCAGCGTTGGATGGTTTTCGACAAACACCAAGTGAACTAATAAATTATATGAAAATGGCGGGAGCATCCAAATCACAAATTTTTTGGAAAGTTGAATTGCCATTTTCTCTACCTTCCATTTTTTCCGGCTTAAAGATTTCAGCAACTTATAGTGTTATGGGGGCAGTTATATCTGAATGGCTAGGAGCGAAATCTGGAATTGGAGTGTATATGACTTTAGCTTCATCTTCATTTAGAACAGATCGAGTATTCGTTTCAATTTTTATCATTATGTTTTTAAGTATGCTTTTCTTCTTCCTAATAGTTGTAATTGAACGTTATACTGTTAAATGGAAAGTTAAAGGGGAGAAACGGAAATGACATTACAAGTTAAACAATTATCAATGAGTTATAACGGTCATCAAGTGTTAGATAATATATCCCTTTATGTAAACGAGGGTGAATTTGTATCGATTCTAGGTCCATCTGGAAGTGGGAAAAGTACATTATTTCATCTGATTGGAGGCTTAGTAAAACCAGATTCTGGAGAAGTGAAGTTAAATGGTTCGACTATAAATGGAGAACTTGGTCATGTTAGTTTTATGCCTCAGGATCATTCATTACTACCGTGGAGAACCGTATTAAAAAATATTGTTTTATCACAAGAACTAAAATATAAACCTGATGAAAAATTGGCAAGAGACTGGCTTAAAAGAACTGGTTTAGAAAACTATGAGAATGCTTACCCTCATGAATTATCTGGTGGTATGAAACAAAGAGTTTCATTTTTAAGGTCTCTACTAGCACCGCAGTCGTTCATGTGTATGGATGAGCCTTTTTCAGCTTTAGATGAGTTCACTAGACTTGAAATGCAACAATGGCTTTTATCAATTTGGGAGGAACAACGACGATCAATTTTATTAGTTACACACAATATTGATGAAGCGTTGTTACTGTCTGATCGAATCTATATATTTTCTGATAAACCTGCCAAAATTAAAGAAGAAATCATTGTGCCATTTCCAAGACCTCGTAAAAAAGAATTATTATTAAGTGATGAATTTACGGAATATAAAAGAAAAATCTATTTGGCTTTAGAGAAGGAGTAATGCGATGAAAATGATAGATGCTCATATTCATTTAGATTCTTATGATACTAGTCAAAGAGAAGAAATAGTAAATAATTTAGAAAGACACGAAATTGAGGCGCTCATTTCGGTTTCGATGGATTTAAAATCTAGTAAGAGAAATTTAGAGTTAAAAAATCAATTTAATAGTGTCTATCCATCATTCGGATTCCATCCTGAACAACAAATCCCATCTGATGAAGAGGTTGATCAATTAATTGAATGGATTAGGAACCATCAGGATGAAATGGTCGCAATTGGAGAAGTTGGATTACCATATTATAAGAATTTAGAAGAACAGATTGATTACGTACCTTATATTCAATTACTAGAAAAATTTATATCACTTGCAAAAGAGTTAAATAAACCAATCATATTACATGCGGTTTATGATGACGCTGAAACTGTATGTAATCTATTAGAAAAATATTTCATTAAAAAAGCTCATTTTCATTGGTTTAAAGGAGAAGAACGTACAATTAAACGAATGATCAATAATGAGTATTTTATCTCAATTACGCCAGATGTATTATATGAAAATGAGATTCAAAACTTAGTAAAAAAGTATCCTTTAGAATTAATGATGATCGAAACAGATGGTCCTTGGCCGTTTGAAGGGCCTTTTGAGAATGAATGGACTCAACCTAAATTTATGCATCAATCAGTTGCAAAGATCGCCCAGTTAAAAAACATAGATTTATCAAGTGCATATAAAACTTTATATGAAAATACTAAGAAGTTTTATAGTATATAGAATAAGGAAATCGTTATCCAACAGGAAACGATTTTTTTATTTTAAATTAAATAGGTAAAAAGAGCTAAAATAAAATCCCCCTATAGCAGAGCATCTATCCTAATTTACAGATAGGCTTTTTTATCTACTATAAGTAGGATATAAAGTAAAACATTCAAATTAGATAATCAGATTTTTTACAAGAAAGAAAATAGAAAATGAAAAACTTAAGTTTCAATGTAAATACCAAAACCGGCATGTCGATTAGAATGCCGGCAGTATGTTGGTTTGTAGAAGTGCTTCTACAAAATAACTACAGTTCAAGCTCTCCCATACGAAGAAGCTCAATAACTGCTTGTGATCGCCCCTTAACCCCAAGCTTCTGCATTGCATTTGAAATATGATTTCTCACAGTTTTTTCACTTATAAAAAGTTCTTCAGCAATTTCTCTTGTAGTCTTATCTTGAACAAGAAGCTCGAATACTTCTTTTTCACGCTTTGTGAGTGTGTGCTTTGTTTGATAGTCTCTATCCTTCAACTGTGCTAACCCTCCTTGCTTGACCGAGCTGTTCTTCGGATGGGTATTCATTTAGTCTTTTTATCATATGAACGATAGGTCTTTTAGGTGAATATTTCCAGTAAATTTAGAGCTAGATTTAAATTATTTATTTTTTTCTATTTAGCTTGTTCTAAAAAATGTACAGGCTCGTATAAATAGTAAAAAAGCGTGGGGGGAGTATGGTGATGAAAAAAAGATTGTTAGTAACAGCGGTAGCGGTATGTGGAATTGCAACAATGAGTGGATGTAGTTTACTTCCAACGAAATCTTCAACTGACATTGATCCACCTAAAACTGTAGTTTATAAAAGTGATCAACCTTCAAAAGAAGTAGCAAAGAAAGAGGAAACTGTTAAAAGGGAATTATATTTAATTGACCGTAACGGGTATGTTGTACCTCAAACATTCCAATTACCTAAGTCTACTAGCTTGGCTAAACAAGCGTTAGAGTACTTAGTAAAAGATGGTCCTGTGACAGATGAATTACCAAATGGTTTCCAAGCAGTTTTACCTCCGAATACAGAAGTTTTAGGTGTTCAAACTCAAAAGGATGGTACAATTATTGCTGATTTTTCACCAGAATTTAAGCAATACCGTGCTGAAGATGAGTTAAAAGTGTTTCAAGCTGTTACTTGGACATTAACTCAATTTGATAATGTGACAAAGGTAAAAATTCGAATAAACGGAAAAGACCTTGCATCGATGCCAGTAAATAAAGCTCAAATTGGTGATGGATTAACAAGAGATGATGGAATTAACTTTGATAAAGGTGACATTGTTGATATTATGAACTCTAGACCTGTTACGCTATATTATGTTTCACAAGGTGAAATGGGAGACACTTATTATGTACCTGTAACGACTAGGATTTCAAATGCTGAAAAAGATTCATATTCAGCAATTGTAAATGAACTTGTAAAAGGACCGTCTGAATATTCGAATTTAGTTTCCGATTTTGGAACTGATACGAAATTAGTTAGTCAACCTGTTTTCAAAGGCGGCAAACTAGTACTTAATTTTAACGATGGTATCTATGGTAATATTGCAAAAAATATGATCAATAATGATGTATTACAGCCACTTGTTCTTTCTTTAACAGAGCAAAAAGGTGTTAAGTCCATTGAAATTCAAATCAATGGTAAATTAACTGCGCTAGACCAACAAGGCAAGCCTTTAAGCCAACCTGTTTCAAGACCTAAGGATGTAAATACGAAAAAATTGTAAGCCGGTGGTCAGGAAAAGATCATAATTGCCCTTCAATAAAATGTTTTAAATAGTAACCTTGTACAAAAATTGTGATGATTTTTGTACAAGGTTTTTAATTTTATCTTTAAAATACATCTAATAAGTAGAAATGAAATCACATTTTTGTCTATACTAGTATTTGGAAGATTTTGTAGGAGGAACAATTATGACAAGAACAGATGGAAGATTAAATAATGAACTTAGACCTATAGAGATTATTACTCACTATACAAAGCATGCAGAAGGTTCTGTGCTTATCAGTATTGGTGATACGAAGGTAATTTGTAATGCAACAGTTGAGGACCGTGTTCCACCATTTTTGAGAAATAGTGGGAAAGGTTGGATTTCAGCTGAATATTCAATGTTACCTAGGGCTACTCAAGAGCGTACAATACGTGAATCATCTAAAGGTAAAGTTACTGGTCGAACAATGGAAATTCAACGATTAATAGGAAGAGCGTTAAGAGCAGTAGTTGATTTAGAAGCACTTGGTGAAAAGACAATTTGGATTGATTGTGATGTAATTCAAGCTGATGGAGGAACGCGAACTACTTCAATTACTGGTGCATTTGTTGCAATGATGCTTGCTTTTGATAAATTAATTAAAATGGATAAATTGAAATCGTATCCTGTAAAAGATTATTTAGCAGCAACTTCGGTTGGTATTTTAGATGACCTTGGACCAGTACTAGATTTATATTATGTAGAAGATTCGGCTGCAAGTGTTGATATGAATATTATAATGACTGGAAAAGGACAGTTTGTTGAACTTCAAGGTACTGGTGAAGAAGCAACATTTTCAAGAGAAGAATTAAATGAGTTACTATCTTTAGGTGAATTAGGAATTAAATCTCTAATTGAAAAACAAAAAGAAGTGTTATTACAAGAAGGTATTAAATTTCAATAATATTTCGAGGAGAGACTTTAAGGATGGAAACAATCATAATTGCGACAAATAATCTTGGCAAAGTGAAGGATTTTGAAGCACTTTTTAACCCGATGGGATTTCAAATTAAGTCTTTAAAAGATTTTCCTGAAATTCAAGAAGTTGAAGAAACAGGAACCACATTTGAAGAAAATGCAATTTTAAAAGCTGAGTATTTAGCGAGTAAGTTAAAGACGCCAGTGATTGCAGATGACTCTGGTTTAATCGTGGATGCACTTGAAGGTAGACCAGGAGTTTATTCTGCCAGGTATGCTGGATTACATAAAAGTGACGAAGATAATTTACAAAAAGTATTAAGCGAACTAGATGGCGTTTTTCCTGGTAAAAGAACGGCACGATTTTATTGTGCTTTAGCTTTAGCAGTTCCAGGTAAAGAAACAATCACTGTTCATGGTACAGTTGAAGGGTATATTGCCAATGAAAAAAGAGGAACAAACGGTTTTGGCTACGATCCAATATTCTTTTTGCCGGAATTAGATAAAACGATGGCTGAATTAACAACAGATGAAAAAGGTGGTTTAAGTCATCGCGCAAATGCAATTAAATCATTAATGAATGTTATAAATAAAGAAGATAAAGACTTTTTATTTAGAGGATCAAATGAATGAAAGTACTAATTGTAAGTGATAGCCATGGATTGACAAAACCATTGCAAGAAATTGCCAAGCGATATATTGACAATGTAGATTTAATGATACACTGTGGAGATTCGGAATTGGAAGTAAATGCCAAGGAACTAAAGGATTATAATGTAGTAAGAGGAAATTGTGATTTCAGAGGAGAATTCCCTGAAGAATTTATTCATCGTGGGAATGAATATACAATCTATGCAACACATGGTCATTTACATGGGATAAAACAGTCATTACAAAAGCTGTATTATCGTTGTAAAGAAGTTGGAGCAACAATTGCTTGTTTTGGTCACTCACATGTATTAGGAGCCGAATTAATTGATGACGTGCTCTTTATTAACCCTGGCAGCATTTTATTACCGAGAATGCGTAAAGAAAAGACTTATGCTATTCTTGAAATAATTGATAAGAAAGCTAATGTTATTTTTTATAATACAGATGGAACGGTTCTTACTACTTCCTCATTTGAATTATAATGAATTAAATGAGGTTTTAGACTGCCCGCCAAACGCTCGCAATCGTTTGAAATCAAGTTTATAGAATTTTGTCTACACAATGTGGTTAGTAGCTTATTTGCTACTAACCTTATCTAAAAACAAAAAAAATCAAAGTACTAAAAGCTAAAAAGCCCTAATAAACTAAGGTAATTAAACAACTTTTAAATTTTTTCCTTTATTTTGGAAAAAAAGTTTTAAAATAGTGTTGACTTTATTTTGCATAGTGACTATAATAAATTATGTCGACAGGGTGATGTCGCAAAGAAAGAAAAAGAAACAAAACATATGCGGGTGTAGTTTAATGGTAAAATAGAAGCCTTCCAAGCTTCGGTCGTGGGTTCGATTCCCATCACCCGCTCCATATGTCCTGGTAGCTCAGCAGGATAGAGCAACGGCCTTCTAAGCCGTCGGTCGGGGGTTCGAATCCCTCTCAGGACGTCCAAAAGACACTTGTTTTACTTAATGTAAAATAAGTGTCTTTTTTTGTGTTTAACAACATTTTATTAAAGAACCTTAGAAATAAAATGATGAATTAAGTTCACGATATAAATTAGGATCAATTCATATCAATAAATAGAAGTCTTAAATCAACATTAAATTTATACCTGATATGTTATTCTAGTATAAATAAAAGAGTGGAGTGATATAAATGAATGAAAAAGAATTTTGGAGCTTAATATCCAAAATGCATATTGTAGAAGAACCGTATGAATGGGTGATAAATCATTTAGCTAAACAATCAGAGGAAGAAATAGCTAGTTTTGAAATACATTTTGAAACCTTTTTTTCCAAAGCGTATACCTCAAGTCTTTTAAAAGCTGCATGGATCATCATGGATGGTTGTTCTGAGGATTCATTTGCACATTTTAGAGCTTGGTTAATCGGTCAAGGTGAACAAGTTTACAAGAAAACGTTAAATGACCCGGATTATTTAGCTGAATATATTTTTCCTATTTATGAAGAAGAAGGACTTACACCAGAATTAGAAGATATGTTAGATTTAGCTTTACAAGCATATACAATCAAGCGTAAAGGTGATGATGATTGGGATGATCAATTGTGGAATGAGTTCAATAAACTAATTGAAAGCAAAGGTTATGATTATCCTGAACAACAATTAACAATCGATTGGAAGTCAAAAGACGAATTAAAAGCTAAGTTTCCAAAGCTATGGAAAAGATTTGGAAATAAACCATTAGGATACTAAAGCTAAAAACAGATTCGTGCATCCTAGTATCTTTAATATTTTAAATAATTTTAATTCATGATACACTTTTTCATAACTAGT
Organism: Gottfriedia acidiceleris; assembly: GCF_036421055.1. Classification (GTDB taxonomy): domain Bacteria; phylum Bacillota; class Bacilli; order Bacillales; family Bacillaceae_G; genus Gottfriedia; species Gottfriedia acidiceleris_C. Next base: position 185,400 of record NZ_JAZGQS010000002.1, read on the forward strand.
TTGTGCAGGAAATAACAAATGTTAGGGGAGAGTAACATGGAAGACAATATTGTCTTTTTTCCTAAACTGAAGGATCGGATAATAAATTTAGGTAAAAAAGCTTTAGAAGAAAAAAATTTTAGTAAAGCTTTAATGTTATGTAATCAATTAAAAGAAATGAATGAGCATAATTCACAAACAGAGCTTGCTGCTGTCGCGTGTCTTTTAGAAGGGAATCGGGCTAGGGAAGCTAAGGAAAGATGTGAAGATCTAGTTTTCGGACCATTTGAGAGTGATGAAGCAATTGAAGTATACATAAGTATTTTATTTCAATTAAAAGAATATGAAGAATTACAAAAAAATATAAAAAGATTACTCACACAAAATCGGATTGATGAAAATCAGATGGATAAGTTTCAGGCGATGCTCTCATTATCAAAGAAAGTAATTTCAGATCGCGAAGGCATTAAAGGGAAAGTTATTAATTTACATATGATCGTTGAAAATTCTGAGCCGATTGATAAGCAACTTGAGTTAATTAATGAATTAAGAGGCTTAGATTGTAATCTTGTTATCGACCAAATTAGCGAAATATTAAAAAGCACAAAAGCAAATCCGTTAATTCAAAGTTTTATTCTGTTTATTATACAAGAACAATCAATCGATCAAGATTTTGAACTTAACAAAGTAAACCAAAGGATGATTTGGAATACATCGGTTTCAGTCGATGAACATAAAATCTTTGTAGATGCTATATTAAAAAAGCTAAGTGACGTATTAGAAAGTGAAGACCCTTCTGCTTTCGAAATCGCAAAAACACACTTCCAACATTTTATAACAATTTACTTCCCGTTTATCCCAATACCAGCAGATATAAATATATGGGCAGCCTGTTTTTATTGCATCGTCCAACAATTTTTTGATCGTAGTGTAGATGAAGAGGAATTAAAAGACGTATTTAATGTAGATTATTTTCCTGTGAAAAGTGCAGTTGCTTTAGTAAAACGTTTTGAAGATGAAGGGTATTTTAATATAAAATGAAATGTCAGACTGACCGCCAATTGCTCGCAATTTAGTCTGACAATGAAGTTTGTAGAACTTTTCTATAACATAATTTTATCTAAATAAATAGTTGAAAAAAACATAGATGTTCCATTTTGGACTTCTATGTTTTTTTTTTATGTAAAAAAACGTATTTAAAAAATGATGGAAACGGCGAAAACAAATTCTAATTGGAGCGAATGCGATTAGGGGCTTAGGTCGACCTAGGGAAAGTGAGCAATAGGGATGGAAGACATCGTTCTTATTTCTATAGTATTTCTATAGGAACTAAACTGATTTAAAATTCGAAATTAAAAATTTCTAATATTTTCTCCTTATAAAATTAGGAAATATTGAAACAAAAAAGGAATGTGTTATAATAGAATGGTTGTAACGACTATTTACTTAATTATACATGAATTTTCTTTATAAAAATTGGACAGGCATGTATAGTACGAAAATACGTAAACACATATATTTTTTTAGATAATTTTGGAGGGAACTAACAATGACTGCTAAATGGGAAAAATTAGAAGCTAACGTTGGTCTATTAACTGTAGAAGTTGAAGCTTCTGAAGTAGATAAAGGTTTAGATGCAGCTTTCAAAAAAGTTGTTAAAACTATCAATGTACCGGGATTCCGTAAAGGGAAATTACCTCGCCCAATTTTTGAACAAAAATTTGGTATTGAAGCACTTTACAATGATGCTTTAGATGTAATTTTACCAGAAGCATACAGCAAAGCTGTTGTAGAGGTTGGTATTGAGCCAGTTGACCGTCCAGAAGTTGACGTTGAGCAAATGGAAAAAGGTAAAACATTAATCTTCAAAGCAAAAGTTACTGTAAAACCTGAAGTAAAATTAGGCGAATACAAAGGCTTAGAAGTTGAAGAAATGGATGCTACTGTAACTGATGAAGACGTACAAGCTGAATTAACTACATTACAAGAGCGTCAAGCTGAGTTAGTAGTTAAAGAAGATGGTACTGTTGAAAAAGGTGATACAGCTGTAATTGATTTCGAAGGTTTCGTTGATGGCGTAGCTTTCGAAGGTGGAAAAGGTGAAAACTATCCATTAGAAATCGGTTCAGGTTCTTTCATTCCTGGATTTGAAGAAGCTTTAATCGGTGCTAAATCTGGTGTGGAAACTGATGTTAATGTAACATTCCCAGAAGAATACCACAGTGCTGAATTAGCAGGAAAAGCTGCTACTTTCAAAGTAACTGTTCATGAAATTAAAGCGAAAGAACTTCCTGAGTTAAACGACGAGTTTGCTAAAGACGTAAATGACGAAGTAGAAACTTTAGAAGATCTTAAAGCTAAAATCAAAAATGATTTAGTAGAATCTAAAAAATCTCAAGCTGAAGGTAACTTACGTGATGCTTTAGTTCAAAAAGCAGCTGAAAATGCTGAAATCGAAATCCCAGAAGTAATGTTCGAAAGCCAAGTTGACCGTATGGTTAAAGACTTTGAACAACGTATTGCACAACAAGGATTAAACTTAGAGCTTTACTACCAATTCACTGGTACTAAAGAAGAAGATCTTCGTGCTCAAATGCGTCAAGATGCTGAAGCTCGTGTAAGAATCGACTTAACAATCGATGCAATCATCGAAGCTGAAAAAATCGATGCAACTGAAGAAGAAATGAACGAAGAATTAGCTCGTTTATCTGAAATGTACAACATTCCTTCTGAGCAATTAGTAACTATGCTAGGTGGAACTGACGCTGTACGTGATGATATTCAAATCCGTAAAGCTGTTGAATTATTAGTAGATAGCAGAAAAAAATAAGCGTTAAATAAACATATATTGACTTAAACAAGGCGCGAGATTTTTCGTGCCTTGTTTTTAAATAATGAAATATTTGGTAAAGTGAACTGTTTCCTTTAAAATACACATATACATATGTTAGAATCTGTTATACAGATTTTAAAAAATTATTGTGGCTATACTAAAAATAATTCTTCAAAAGAAGGATTATTAGCTTTAGATTAGAATATATATATTCTAAAAATTTAAACAATTTTAGAGTAGTAATTAATTGCTTTGTTTATTTTGTATGCTATTATATAGCTACAAGATACATATTTTGGAATTACATACATATTGAGTGTTTTTAGAAATTTTTAGAGGGAGTGAACATATGTTCAAATTTAACGAAGAAAAAGGACAGCTAAAATGTTCGTTCTGTGGGAAGTCACAGTCTCAGGTTAGAAAATTAGTTGCAGGACCTGGTGTATATATTTGTGACGAGTGTATTGAACTTTGTACTGAAATTGTTCAAGAAGAGCTAGCAAAAGAAGAGGAAGTAGAGTTTAAAGACGTTCCGAAACCGAAAGAAATTTGCGAAATTCTTGATGAATACGTTATTGGACAGGACAATGCAAAAAAAGCGTTATCTGTTGCTGTATATAATCACTACAAACGTATTAATTCAAATAGCAAAATTGATGAGGTTGAATTATCAAAAAGTAATATTGCAATGATTGGGCCAACTGGTAGTGGTAAAACATTATTAGCTCAAACTTTAGCACGAATTTTAAATGTACCATTTGCTATTGCAGATGCAACTTCATTAACTGAAGCTGGATATGTTGGGGAAGATGTTGAAAACATTCTTTTAAAATTAATCCAAGCAGCTGATTATGATGTAGAACGCGCTGAAAAAGGTATTATTTATATCGATGAAATTGATAAAGTTGCACGTAAGTCTGAAAACCCTTCAATTACACGTGATGTGTCAGGAGAAGGTGTTCAGCAAGCACTTTTAAAAATTCTTGAAGGAACAGTTGCAAGCGTACCTCCTCAAGGTGGTCGTAAGCATCCACATCAAGAATTCATTCAAATTGATACGACAAATATTTTATTTATTTGTGGTGGAGCATTTGATGGCATCGAACAAATTATCAAACGTCGTTTAGGTAAAAAGGTAATTGGTTTTAGTGGTGATTCAGAAAAGAGCGATTTAAACTCAAAAGAAATCTTAAACCACGTATTACCAGAAGACTTATTACGCTTTGGTTTAATTCCGGAGTTCATCGGTCGTTTACCAGTTTTAGCTAATTTAGAGCAACTTGATGAAGCATCATTAGTTGAAATTTTAACTAAACCAAAAAATGCTTTAATTAAGCAATATCAAAAATTACTAGAGCTTGACCAAGTTGAACTTGAGTTTGAGGATAACGCATTAACTGAAATTGCTAAAAAAGCAATTGAGCGTAAAACTGGAGCTCGTGGACTACGTTCGATCATTGAAGGGATTATGTTAGATATTATGTTTGAATTACCTTCACGCGAGGATATTCAAAAATGTATTATCTCAGCAGAAACTGTGAAAACTGGTGCAGCTCCTAAGCTTGTACTAGAAGATGGAACAGAATTAGAGTTAAAGAAAAAAGCAAATAAATTAGCTTAAGTAAAGAAACCAAATGCATTTGCATTTGGTTTTTTTATTTTGACTTTTTTAAGTGATTTTTTAAAACTTTCTTAAATGCATTTGAATTTTACTTGGTAAACCTTACCTTTAATTTTTAAAATTTGGTTTATCCTTCCATTTCGAGGGCGATACTAAAATTAATTTCTACTTCAGTGGAGGGGTAAAGAATGAGTTTAACAACTATTATATTATTAGCTCAATTAGCATTAGGTACAATCGTTGCATTGTATTTTATTCATTTATTAAAGGGTCAACGAACAACTAAAGTTTCGATTGACAGGGAATCTAAAAAAGAAATGGAGCAGTTACGTAAATTAAAGTCAATCTCTTTAACTGTTCCGTTAGCCGAGAGAGTTAGACCAACCACTTTTGATGATATAGTTGGCCAAGAGGATGGAATCAAAGCATTAAAAGCATCACTTTGCAGTGCAAATCCTCAACATGTAATCATTTACGGACCGCCTGGTGTTGGGAAAACGGCAGCGGCTAGACTCGTATTAGAAGAAGCGAAAAAGAGCCCTAATACACCTTTTAAACAAGACGCAGTATTTATAGAATTAGACGCTACAACTGCCAGGTTTGATGAAAGAGGAATTGCGGATCCTTTAATCGGTTCAGTTCACGATCCAATCTATCAAGGTGCAGGTGCAATGGGGCAAGCAGGTGTGCCTCAACCTAAAAAAGGAGCAGTAACAGACGCGCATGGAGGAATTTTATTTATTGATGAAATTGGCGAGCTTCATCCTATTCAAATGAATAAAATGTTGAAGGTACTTGAGGACCGTAAAGTAAAATTTGAAAGTGCTTATTACCAAGAAGAAAATCCTTCTATACCAGCACATATTCATGAAATTTTTAAACACGGTTTACCAGCAGATTTCAGATTAGTAGGTGCAACAACAAGATCACCAGAAGATATCCCCCCGGCAATTCGTTCACGTTGTTTAGAAATATTTTTTAGAGAATTAGAACAGGATGAAATTCAAGCAGTAGCTAAACGATCTGCTGAAAAAATTGAATTAAGCCTCTCAGAAAAAGCCTTAGAGTTGGTAGGTACATATGCGAAAAATGGTCGTGAAGCGATTAACTTGATTCAGTTAGCTGGCGGAATGGTTTTAACTTCTGGACGAAAAGAATTAATAGAAGATGATATTGGGTGGGTAGTTTCTGTAAGCCGTTTATCACCAAGACTTGTTAATAAAATTCCAGAAACTCCAACAGTAGGATTAGTGAACGGTTTGGCTGTTTATGGAGCAAATATTGGTGCGTTACTACCGATTGAAGTCAGTGCAATGAAGGCAAAAGAAATCGGCAAAGGTTCAATTACAATAACTGGAATTGTTGAGGAAGAAAGCCTAGGTAATCAAGCTAAATCCATTCGAAGAAAAAGTATGGCAAAAGGCTCTTTAGAAAATGTTACGACAATCTTACGAAAAATTGGTGTACCAATCGATGACTTTACGATTCACATTAATTTTCCAAGTGGCGCATTAATTGACGGCCCATCTGCAGGGATTGCAATGGTAGTTGGTATTTTTTCAGCTGTTAATAATGTTCCAGTATTAAATACGATCGCTTTGACTGGTGAAATGAGCATTCAAGGTGATGTAAAACCAGTTGGCGGTGTTCCAGAAAAAGTAAAGGCAGCGGTTAAAGCAGGAGCAACAAAAATTATTGTACCGAAAGAGAACGATCAAGCTACATTGCATCAATATAAGGATGTAGAAATATTAGCTGTAGATCGCATAGAAAAAGTACTCCATGAAGTCTTTAAAGATAATTGGAAATTTGAACTACCAACTCAAACAACAAAAACTGATTTCCAGCAATTAACATTGTTTGAAGAGAATCAATCGCAATCCATGTAGATAAAAATAAGTGTTCGAATCACTTCATTTTGAATAAATAAAGAATACAAACTATTATTGCATTCTATTTATCAAAAGAAGTGATTGAACACTTTTTATTTTGTAGAAAAACATTCTATATGATTTAATCTTATTACGAGTCTTACTTCGTATCTCAAGTTCATATCAAGATTATCGCGAAAACTTATTCTATTTCATAACTTGCAATTTGATTACTAAAGGTGATCAATTCGTTTAATTGCCTAGTCTATTGGTTTTTAAGAATATATTTTTTATAAAGAACTTGATTGGAACAAAAGAGATCGACTCTTATGGGATATGTGGGAAGGCTAAAGACCCCACAGGCAATCCGAGGAGGCTAAAGAATCTCGCCCCATGGAAAGCGAGCACCTTGTAGTGGAAAACAATTTCAAACAATTTATCAATGATCAATCTAACAATTTAATTGACAAATTCTTTTTCAACAGCATGAACATATTATATATATAATGTTCTAGGCAATTGTTGATTGATTATGTTGTTACTTTATTTCTTTTAATGCATATCATTGTAAATGATATATATGTTAAGGTAAAATAACTAAATAGAATGAAAAACATGGAGGTGTAACGTAATGAATGTTACAAAAGAAAAAGTTGTACCCCTCCTACCTTTAAGAGGAATTAGTGTATTTCCTGCCACTATTGCACATCTAGATGTAGGAAGAACGAAATCGATAAAAGCTATACAAGAAGCTGATGAGTTAGATCATTTAATTTTTGTTGTTACTCAAATAGATGCAGATACTGAAAATCCTAAGATAGACGAATTGTACCAATTTGGAACTTTAGCTAAATTAACACAAAAAATTACACTTCCAAATGGCACTGTTCGTATAACTGTCGAAGGATTACACAGAGGAAAAATCAATTCAATAATTGATCAAAATGATTTCTTAACTGCAAAGGTAGAAGAATATCCAGATGTAGAAGATGAATCGAAAGAGCTTCGTGCTTTAATGAGAACTTTATTGCAGCATTTTAAACAATACAGTAAATTATCAAAGCGAATTTTGCCAGAGACAATAGCTTCGATTGTTAAGCAAGACCGCCCAGGTAAACTTGCAGATGCAATGATCGATTCAATTCCATTAAGGGAAGAAGAAAAACAAAAAATATTAGCAACAATTGATGTTACTGAACGAATACATATTATCTTAAATTTCCTTCAAGATGAAAAAGAATTACTAAAGCTTGAGGAAAAGATTGGCCTACAAGTTAAGAAAAATATTGATAAAACACAAAAAGAATATTTCTTAAGAGAGCAATTAAAGGTAATTCAACGCGAACTAGGTGATCGTGAAGGTAAAACTGAAGAAGTTGATAAGTTTTTAACAAAAATCGAAGAGGCGAATATGCCTGAAGAAACAAAGGAAGTAGTACTAAAAGAGTTAGCTCGATATGAGAAACTACCTCCTAATGCCGCAGAAGCAGGTGTAGTTCGTACATATTTAGATTGGATGGTAGCACTACCATGGTCTAAGCAAACAGAAGACACACTAGATATACATCGTTCCGAAAAGATATTGAATAATGAACATGAAGGTCTCGAAAAAGTAAAAGAGAGAATATTAGAATATCTAGCTGTTCAACAACTTACGAATTCATTACGTGGTCCAATTTTATGTTTAGCTGGTCCTCCTGGAGTTGGTAAAACATCTTTAGCGAAATCAATCGCAAACGCTTTGTCTAGAAACTTTGTACGCGTTTCTTTAGGTGGAGTAAGAGATGAATCAGAAATAAGAGGACATAGAAGAACATACATCGGAGCTATGCCAGGTCGAATTATCCAAGGTATGAAGAAAGCAGGTACAAATAACCCTGTATTCTTACTTGATGAAATTGATAAAATGTCGAGCGATTTTAGAGGGGATCCAGCATCAGCAATGTTAGAAGTTTTGGACCCTGAACAAAATCATACTTTTAGTGATCATTACATCGAAGAGCCATTTGATTTATCTCAAGTTTTATTTGTAGCAACAGCAAATGATTTATCAACTATTCCAGGTCCATTACGTGATCGAATGGAGATTATTACTTTATCTGGATATACTGAACTTGAAAAAGTTAATATAGCTAAAAAACATTTATTTCCTAAAAAATTAGCAGAGCATGGCTTAAATAAATCTACTGTACAAATTCGTGAGAGTGCACTCTCAGCAATTATTCGTCATTATACACGTGAAGCAGGAGTAAGATCATTAGAGCGAGTTCTAGCAACACTATGTAGAAAAGCTGCTAAGTTGATTGTTTCAAACGAACGACAAAAAATAATATTTACCGATAAAAATATTGAAGAATTTTTAGGTAAGAAAACATTCTCTTATGGTCAAATGGAAAGTGAAGACCAAATAGGTGTAGCTACAGGTTTAGCGTATACTGCATTTGGTGGAGACACACTTTCTATTGAAGTATCACTCTATCCTGGAAAGGGTAAGCTAACCTTAACTGGTAAGCTAGGGGATGTAATGAAGGAGTCAGCACAGGCTGCATTTAGCTATATACGCTCAAAAGCAGAAGAGCTAAATATTGACCAAAATTTCCATGAGAAATATGATATTCATATTCATGTTCCAGAAGGTGCGGTTCCAAAAGATGGCCCTTCAGCAGGTATAACGATGGCAACAGCATTGATTTCAGCATTAACAAATAAACCAATCCGTAAAGAGGTTGGAATGACTGGTGAAATCACATTACGTGGTCGCGTCTTACCAATTGGTGGATTAAAAGAAAAAATGCTTAGTGCGCATCGTGCAGGTTTAACGACTGTTATCATACCAAAAGAAAACGAAAAAGATTTAGAAGATGTACCACCAATGGTGAAAGAAGGTTTAACTGTTATACCTGTTTCCCATTTAGATGAAGTACTTGCGCATGCAATAGTAGGAGTGAAAAAATGAAAGTAACAACAGCGGATATTGTCATTAGTGCAGTCCGACCAAATCAATATCCAGATACACAATTTCCTGAAATCGCTTTGGCAGGTCGTTCAAATGTTGGGAAATCTTCATTTATTAATAAAATGTTAAATCGTAAAGCATTAGCCCGAACATCATCAAAACCTGGAAAAACGCAAACATTAAATTTCTTTTTAATTAATGAACAGCTTTTCTACGTTGACGTACCAGGTTATGGCTATGCTAAAGTTTCTAAAAAGGAACGAGAAGCATGGGGGAAAATGATCGAAACATATATTACAACTCGTGAGCAATTAAGAGCTGTTATTTTATTAGTTGATTTACGTCATTCTCCAACAGAAGATGATGTAATGATGTATGATTTCTTAAAGCATTACCAAATCCCAGTTATTATAGTAGCTACAAAAGCAGATAAAATCCCTAAAGGAAAATGGGATAAACATGCAAAAGTAGTTCGTGAAAAGTTACAGATTGAAGAAGGGGATGAATTAATTTTATTCTCATCTGAAACTGGTATGGGTAAAGAAAAAGCATGGTCAGTAATTGATCGTATGTGTAAATAAAAAATGCTGGTGGCTAAAATGCCACCAGCATTTTTTATGTGCAGGTCTCTTCACTCTAAAAGGAATCATCAATTTTTTATATTAGTAAGCCTATAATACCGGCCAAAGAATATTAAGCATTTTCCTGCAACAGTTTTTGGTAAGAAATATCCGTAGTCTATATCGAATATGTATAGCTAATGGATCAAAAGAAACAATTAGAATAGATAATAGAATTAAATGAAACATAATTAAATGATACAAATTTTTTCAATCGTACAAGGAAGTATACAAAGATATTTCTCCTTTTAAAACACTAGTTATGTATAAAAAGTATGTTTATTTCTTAGAAAAAATAAGATATAAACCGATAACAGCAATCAATATTGGCCAATAGTTCTGGAAATAAGAGACTTGTGATTGGAGTGAACTAAGCATTGTTGCAAGCTTTTCATTAAAAAGGAAAAATAAAGACATAATAAATAATAGTATACCAGGTAATAGCTCACCTTTTCCTTTTTGTGATTGTAGTAACATTCCGATTGAAATGATGAGTGTTAGAACGGACCAATGGTTTGGCCAATTTTGAAAATGTTCGATGGCATAAAAATGAATTCCAAATCCAAGAACGACAATTCCCGGGAATACATAATGAGTTTCTCTTCCTTTAAGGGCTTGAACGAGAAGTGCAATCCCAGTTATCATGATCGGAGTCGTCCAAAATGTGACAGTATGTAAAGCTGGGACTTGCCATTTTGAAATAAGATAATAAATACCAAAGCCAATTAATAGGATTCCAATAAATAATCGATTTTTTTTCATAGCAACTCCTGTTTAACATTATTTGTAATCACTTTTATTTTAAAATTATTGTATAATAAAATTTGTGTACATTTAATAGTATAAATCGGATTAAAAATTCTACAAAATATTACATTTATGATAGCATATTGATGTAGAACATAGATATGATATTTTGCTAAGCAAAGATAGATATAAAACACAAGTTTGTACTAAGTTTTTTAGGGGGGCTTTAGGGCATGCACATCATTACAATAGGGATTAATTATAAAACTGCCCCAGTTGAAGTGCGAGAAAGGGTAGCGTTTGCTCCAAATGAACTACAGGACGCAATGAACTCATTAAAAAAAGAAAAAAGCATTTTAGAAAACATTATTGTTTCTACTTGTAATCGTACGGAGATTTATGCAGTTGTTGATCAAGTTCATACTGGTCAATATTATATGAAACGCTTTTTATTACAACGTTTTGACTTAAAAGACGAGGAATTATCACCATATTTAATCATTAAAACTGGAAATGATGCAATCAACCATTTATTCACTGTAGCAAGTGGTCTAGATTCAATGGTAATTGGTGAGACTCAGATTCTTGGACAAGTAAAAGATAGTTATTTACTTGCTCAAGAGATTCATGTTATTGGTACGATCTTTAATCAATTATTTAAGCAAGCAATTACATTTGCAAAAAAAGTTCACTCAGAAACTGGAATCGGTGAAAATGCTGTATCTGTAAGTTATGCTGCTGTAGAGCTCTCAAAAAAGATTTTTAGCAATTTAAAAGGCTGCAATGTACTGATTGTTGGAGCAGGAAAAATGAGTAACTTAGCATTACAAAACTTGTATTCTCAAGGAGTAGGAAAAGTTACAGTTATTAACCGAACTGTAGAAAATGCTGTTAAACTTGCAGACCAATTCAATGGAATCGGAAAAGGGTTAGAATCACTTGAAAATGCTTTAAAAGAAGCAGATATCGTGATTAGTTCAACTGGGTCAAAAGAGTACGTGATTACGGAAAAAATGATTCGTCGAATTGAAAAATCAAGAAAAGGTAACCCACTATTCTTAGTTGATATTGCTGTCCCAAGAGATATAGAGCCATCAATTCATCATATTGATAGTGCATTCTTATATGATATTGATGATCTTCAAGGGATTGTTGCAGAGAATTTAGCAGAACGTGAACGTGAGGCAGTAAAAATTAAGAAGGCAATAACTGAAGAAATTGATATTTTTCAGTCTTGGTTATCAATGCTAGGGGTTGTTCCAGTGATCTCTGCATTACGTGAAAAGGCGTTAGATATTCAAGCAGATACAATGAGTAGTCTAGAGAGAAAACTTCCTCATTTATCAGAAAGAGATTTAAAAATTATTCAAAAGCACACAAAAAGTATCGTAAATCAACTTTTACGAGATCCAATTATGAAAGCAAAAGAAATGGGTACATCTAAACACTCAGAAGCACAAATTGCCCTTTTTAAAGAAATATTTAGTCTAGATGAAATATTAGAAGAATCTAAAGATGAAAAACGCATGCAAACTACTCAAGAAAAAGAGACTATTTCTTTAAAACAAAACTTAGGTTTTTTATGAGGTTTAGTTAGTGGCGCTTTTGGAAAGTAGTTTTATCTATCACTTATTGATCTTATTGTTTGCATGGAGTATCGTTTTTTCTTTTATAGATTTTGTAGATACAAATAGGATGGCAAGTCGGGTAGCATTTTATTTGCTAGCAATTGTTTGGGTGTTTTCTTCTATTTTAATTATTTACACCATTAGTCAATACAGTTTATATTCCTTTATTACTTCCAGGGAAGGGCTATATATTTATGTATGGATTATCATATCCCTATCATTGTTTATTAATTGGGTAGTAAAACTTGAGTACTTAGTTTTCTTTACAAATGTTGTTTCATTTTTAGTATTTTCATTATCAATTTTAATTCCGAAGGCGGGTAAAACAGCTACATTAGTCGATCAATTAAAATCGGAGTTACTATATATCCATATTGGACTTGCTTTCTTAGCATATGGTGCATTTACCCTGTCTTTTATTTTTTCGGTTATGTACATTTTTCAATATGTTTTATTAAAAAAGAAGAAATGGTCTACACATTTAAAGAAATTGGGGAGTTTAGGTAAGTTGGAAAAAATGTTTATTACATTTAACTTATTTGGAGTTCCATTAATGCTAACTTCCCTTATTTTAGGTGTTATTTGGGCCAGTATTCGATTACACACATTTGTTTGGTATGATATGAAAGTAATAGGCTCATTTTTCGTTTTAATCATGTATAGTACATTTATGTATTTAAAGGTAAGCAACCGTTTCTATGGCAAATCTCTTTGCATATTTAACATCTGTTGCTTCTTAGTTTTGTTCGGAAATTATGTTGTTTCAAATCTATATTCAAAGTTTCATTTATGGAGTACGTAAGGAGATGTAACAATGCGTAAAATTATAGTTGGTACAAGAAGAAGTAAACTAGCATTAACACAAACGAAATGGTTTGTAGAAAAACTAAAAGAAGTAGCACCCGATTATGAGTTTGAGTTAAAGGAAATCGTTACAAAAGGTGATGTAATACTTGATGTAACCCTTTCAAAGGTTGGTGGAAAAGGTTTATTCGTTAAAGAAATTGAACATGCAATGTTAACGAATGAAATTGATTTAGCTGTACATAGTATGAAGGATATGCCAGCTATTTTACCTGAAGGATTAATGATTGGATGTACTCCAAAACGCGTTGATCCTAGAGATGCCCTACTTTCAAATAGTGGAAAAGGATTAATGGAACTTGAAGAAGGATCAATTGTCGGTACAAGTAGTTTAAGAAGAAGTGCGCAAATTAAAGCTGTTCGTCCAGATCTACAAATCAAATGGATTCGTGGAAATATCGATACACGTATTCAAAAGCTTAAGGATAATGAATACGATGCGATAATTCTTGCAGCAGCTGGTTTAACAAGAATGGGTTGGGCTGAAGAAAGTATAACTGAATACATTGACGAAACAATCTGCGTACCAGCAGTAGGTCAAGGTTCACTTGCTATCGAATGTCGTGAAAATGATACAGAAATCCGTGAATTACTAAATAGACTGAATGATGAATTAACATATACAACTGTAGAAGCTGAACGTGTATTTCTTCATAAAATGGAAGGCGGTTGCCAAGTTCCGATTGCTGGATTTGCAACGATGGATGACAAAGAAGAAATCACATTAACTGCATTAGTAGCTAAACCAGATGGAACAATCATCTTAAAAGAAACGGTTAAAGGTACTGATCCAACTGAGATTGGAGAAAAAGCTGCAAATCTATTAATTGAACGTGGAGCAAAGGATATTATAGATTCTGTAAAAGAGGCTGCGGATGAATAATTCCTTAAATGGAATGAAAATATTAGTGACAAGGGCAGTGCAACAAGCTGATGAATTCAATCAATTAATTCATCAGTTTGGTGGATGTCCTATTAATCTTCCACTTCAAAAAATAGTTAAAAGTGATATTTCAATTACTGAATTGGAAAAATTAGTTCTTGATACAGAATGGATTTTATTTACAAGTGTTAATTCAGTAAATTACTTTGTGCAAAGTATTACAAAGGATCTTAAACAAAAAATTTTTCAAAAAAAAATTGGTGCTGTCGGAGAAAAAACAAAGAACCGATTAGTTGAAGAAGGATTTGAAGTAGCTTTCCTTCCAAGTCAATTTACTGGTAAAACATTTGCTTCTGAGTTAAGTTACATAGTAGAAAAAGGAACAAAATTTTTATTTTTACGTGGCTCTTTAGCGAGTGATAACGTACCAAAAATACTTGGAGAAAATGGTCATATAGTTAATTTATTAACTGTTTATGAGACCATTGCAAATCTAGGTATTAAAAATGAACTGTTAAATTTATTACTCAATAAAAAACTGGATGTGATTACATTTTTGAATCCATTTAGTGTAGAACAGTTTTGCTTTTTAATTGGAAATACAATAAGAATGGAAGATTTAAAAAACATTCAAATTGCTTGTATTGGTGAAGTAACCGCACAAAAAGCTAGAGAAAAAGGTTTGAATAATATTATAGTTCCTAGTAAATTTACAACAGAGGCTTTAATTAAAAAAATAGTAGATGATATTGATTAATCAAATTGTCTTTAAAAAGAAGGAGAAAAAAATGACTTATTCTATTCCGTTTGATCGTCACCGCCGTTTAAGAAGTACTCAAGCATTACGCTCTATGGTTAGAGAAACTCATTTACATAAAGAAGATTTTATTTATCCTCTTTTTGTTGTTGAAGGACAAGGAGTAAAAAATCCTATCAGTTCAATGCCAGGTGTATTTCAGTTTTCGTTAGATGAATTAAAAAAAGAAATGGATGAAATTGTATCATTAGGTATAAAATCTGTCATATTCTTTGGTATTCCTGATGTAAAAGACGCAGTAGGGTCTGAGGCGTACTGTGCAACTGGAATCGTTCAACGTGCGATTTCACAAACGAAAGAACAATATCCTGAAATGATTGTTATAGCAGATACCTGTTTATGTGAGTATACAGATCATGGACATTGTGGAGTTTTAGAAGATGGGTATGTTAATAATGATGAATCGTTAATACTATTAGCTAAAACAGCAGTAAGCCAAGCACAGGCTGGCGCAGATATTATTGCTCCTTCAAATATGATGGATGGATTCGTAGCAACAATTCGCCATGCTTTAGATGAAGCTGGATTTGATAATATTCCAATTATGTCATATGCAGTAAAATATGCTTCAGCATTTTATGGACCATTCCGTGAGGCAGCTCAAAGTGCTCCCGGACAAGGTGATCGTAAGGCATATCAAATGGACCCTGCAAATCGTTTAGAAGCGTTCCGTGAAGCAGAATCAGATACAGTTGAAGGTGCAGATTTCTTAATCATTAAACCAGCTCTTTCATATTTAGATATCATTCGTGATATCAGAAATAACTATCACCAACCAATCGTTGCTTATAATGTTAGTGGAGAATATGCAATGGTTAAAGCTGCTGCATTAAATGGTTGGATTGAAGAAGAAAAAGTAGTAATGGAAAAATTAATTAGTATGAAACGTGCTGGTGCAGATATGATTATGACTTATCATGCTAAAGATGCTTGCAGATGGTTATCAGAAGGGAAGTAATAATAAATGAGATCATATAACAAGTCAATTGAAGCTTTTGAAGAGGCAAAACAAGTACTTCCTGGTGGAGTAAATAGTCCGGTACGTGCATTTAAAAGTGTTAATATGTCACCAATTTTTATGAGTCATGGAAAAGGTTCTAAAATATATGATATAGACGGCAATGAGTATATTGATTATGTATTATCATGGGGACCTCTTATTTTAGGTCACTCAAATGAGCGTGTAGTTGAAGGCTTAAAGCGTACAGCAGAAACTGGAACTAGTTTTGGGGCACCAACATTAAAAGAAACAGAATTAGCTAAACTTGTTATCGAAAGAGTACCTTCGATTGAAGTTGTTCGAATGGTTAACTCAGGAACAGAAGCGACAATGAGCGCTTTACGTCTTGCTCGCGGATTTACTGGTCGAAACAAAATCTTAAAATTTGAAGGATGCTACCACGGACATGGTGATTCCTTATTAATTAAAGCAGGTTCTGGTGTAGCTACGCTTGGATTACCAGATAGCCCTGGTGTACCTGAAGGTGTTGCATCAAATACAATCACTGTTCCTTATAATGATTTAGAAAGTATAAGATATGCTTTTGAACAATTTGGAGATGACTTAGCAGCGGTTATTGTTGAGCCGGTTGCAGGTAATATGGGTGTTGTTCCGCCAGTTGAAGGTTTCTTAGAAGGCTTAAGAGAAATTACGACTCAATATGGTACATTATTGATTTTTGATGAAGTTATGACTGGCTTCCGTGTTGGATATAATTGTGCTCAAGGTCATTTTGGTGTAACACCTGATATCACTTGCTTAGGAAAAGTAATCGGTGGAGGTTTACCAGTAGGTGCATATGGTGGTAAAGCTGAAATCATGAATCAAATTGCTCCAAGTGGTCCAATTTATCAAGCTGGAACTCTTTCAGGAAATCCTTTAGCGATGACGGCTGGTTACGAAACATTAAGTCAACTATCTAAAGAAGATTATGTAGAATTTAATCGTAAAGCTGATTTGCTAGAAGCTGGTTATAAAGCAGCAGCTGAAAAATACAATATTCCTCATTGTATTAATCGTGCAGGTTCAATGGTTGGATTCTTCTTCACAAACGAAAAAGTTGAAAATTACGAAACAGCAAAAACTTCTAATTTAGAAATGTTTGCTCAATACTATCAACTAATGGCTGAACAAGGTGTCTTCTTACCGCCATCACAATTTGAAGGTTTATTCTTATCAACTTCACATACAGACGAAGATATTCAAAAAACGATTGCAGCTGCTGAATACGCATTTTCGCAATTAGTTTAATTTAAGGTGGTGTCCTATTTTTAGGGCACTATTTTTTTTTAGCAAATAGATTTAGTAAAGCTTCATTAGAACACTTTATAGAAACATAGAGAGGTTCAAGTTGCAAATGGATCTATGTAAATAGTTGAGATATACTAAAGAAAAGTAGTAAAATCTGCTAATTGATTTCAATTAATATTTGCCCAATTATATTATTAGTTTTTTTAATACTATTCGTCCAGTGCTTCCTAAATACCACTCTTTATTTTTCCTTTTCCTATTCCCTTATCACTGTTTTTCTTTTACCCAGCGATCATTAAACCTTTCTTAATATAAAATAACAATCTTTTCTTCATAAATTTTTCGTTTCTTTCATAAAAATGTATTGTCATAGACCAAATTGGACGATGAGAGGAGGACATTAAGGTGTCTTCAGAAAATCAAACAAATATTCGCTTTTCACTGAAAGAAACTGTCTGGTTCCAAAAAGGACAGGAAGTTAAAGAGGTAAGGTCACTCTCGTTAAATCCAGACATTACTATACAGCAATTTGAGGAATATGTTCAAGTTAAGGGTGTCTTAACCTTAGAAGGTAATTACACACCTGATTTATCAAATCAAGGTGATTATTACTCATTAAGGGAATTAGCACCTTCAAGAATGATCGAAAATGTAATCGTTCTTGAAGATGGAAGTTGTGATTTGAATCATCAGTTCCCTGTAGATATTTCAATTCCATTAACTAGGATTACTGATCTTGAAAATCTTTGTGTTTCAGTAGAGACATTTGATTATCAATTAGCTGAAAAAGGTAGTATTCAAATTGCTGCTGATTTATGTATTTCTGGATTACATGACCATAATAGAGCTGTAGAAACTTATCAAGAACAAAGAGGGTATGAGCAATATAATAGCTACGCATACGAAAATGAATATCGCTCAAGTAATGAAGAAAATGCAGGTTATGAGTATCAGGAAGAAAGAGAGCAAGAAGAACAATTCCAGTTCTTTCATCAGCCAACCTCGGAACAGGAAACAAGTGAACAAAATAATCTTTACGGCAGTGATTGGATTCAATCCCTTGAAGAGAATGATGAGGAAGAAGAACAAGACACATATCCTGGGCAACCTACTTACTTAGAGGTTTTTCAGCCTGAAGAAGTAGTTGAAGATCGAGTCGAAGCAGTTGAAAATGAAGTAGAACATTATTATGAGCTAGAAGAAAGCGATGAACAAATTTATGAAGAAGAACAAGTAGCAGAACAATCTAATGTTGAAATGATGGTCCAGGCAGAGCAGTTTGAACAGTCAGAACAGTTTGAGGAACAGTTTGAAGAACAGTTTGAAGAACAATCAGAACAGTTTGAGGAACAGTTAGAAGAACAAGTAGAACAGTTAGAAGAACAATCAGAAGCTCAAGAAGAATATGAAGAAGTATTTAGAGGCTTTAATATATCAGCTGAAGCAATAGAGCCCAAAGCAATGGAACCACAAGCCATGGAACCACAAGCCATGGAACCACAAGCCATGGATACAACCCCAAGTTTCTTAATGAATAATAATGATGCAGAAGATAGTCAAAGTGAAAATGATGCACAGGTATCTAACGATGTTAATAATACGTATAATGAGCGACCTAGTTTCTTGAATAATGATTTTAATGTACACAGTTATTTAAACAATTCATTAAATAGTAGACCTAGCTTCTTAGATAATGATTTTAGTACTTTGCAAAATGCTAGTAACGAAAGCAACGCACAAAAAGAAATAGAAAAATATGAAGAGCTATATAATCGAACTTTAGAGCAAAACTATCAACCATATGTTAATCAACAATTTCAGCAAGCACCATTTGCATATAATCAAAATCAGCAACAATTCTATCAAAATCCATTACCTCAAGTAAATCAAGAAAATACTTTTGAGAATCCAAATGATGTACGTCAAACACCACCATATTATGCTGATTATTATCAAGCGCAAGTGGAGCAGCAAGAAGCACCGCCTGAATTACCAAAAGTAGAAATAAAAGCTGATCCAATTGGTAAAAAAGAAGAAAAAGAAGAAGTAAGCGAAGTCAGAAGTGTTAAAAGTGACAATCTACTTTCAAGTTTGTTTTCTGGCGAAGGAAGAGAAGATTCTTATACTAAATTAAAATTATATTTAGCTCAAAATGGAGATACAATTGAATCTGTAGCTAAAAAATATAATCTACAAACTCAGCAGTTGAATCGAGTTAATAACTTGAATGATGAGTTTCTTTCGGAAGGGCAAATCATTTATATACCTGTAGCTGCTATAAAACAATAACAATATGGTGAGAGCTTTGTATTAGTTAAGACACTTGTCTACTAATACAAGGCTTTTACGCATTTAGGAAAGTGAGAGTGACGCATCTTGTATAGAAAACCTAAAGATGATATAAGCGTCATTTTAGCACAGTATCATATAGTACCAAATTATTTTGAAACTGTTGGCAAGGTAGTTAAAATCTATACGAATCAAGGTGTATTCGCATTAAAAGAGGCAAATGTGAATCGAGTTTATAGAAATAATTTGATTGAAAATGTACGTTCTTTACAAGATAAAGGTTTTCGAAATGTTGTACCAATCTATCATACCCAGAGTGGAGATTATATTGTTGAGTTTAATACGAAGCATTACTATTTAATGCCGTGGATTGAAGGTGTTGATGAAAAGTCAGATGAGAATTTACATTTTCAACGAATGTTTACTTCACTAGGTAAGATGCACAATAGTACACAAAAAGAGAAAAAGGTAGATAAAGATCAATTACAAATCCATTATGATACATTAACTAAAAGGTGGAGTAAAGATAAAGAAGTATTGGAAAATTTCATTGAAGTTGCAGAAGATAATTGGTATATGTCACCTTATGAACTAAGCTATTGTACGTATTTTCATAAAATATTAAGTGCACATCAATTTGCTAAAGGACAATTAGATGAATGGTTTAAAAAAATGAAGGAAACCGAAAATACTAGAGTTGTCATGAACCATGGAAATTTATCTATTTCTCACTTTCTTGTAAATAAAAGAGGTGAAGGTGTCTTTATTAATCTAGAAAATGCACAGGAAACTACACCAATTCAAGATTTAACGAACTATTATAAGAATTCTTTTAAAACATATCCTATTCAGCAATCTGATCGTAATAATTGGCTTAAAATGTATGAGAAGAATTTTTCATTAAGAGAAGAGGAAAGAATGTTATTTTTAAGCTATATGGCATATCCAACTCAGTTTTCTTCCAAAATTTCTAAATATTTAAAGCGATCCGGGGTTAATAATGAAAAAGACAATGTAAGAGATTTATTAAATGCATACTGGCATATGATTAATATTGAATATTTTGTCTCTAAAATACAAGAGGATATTGAAGCAGAGAAATCTATAGAAGGTTTGTGAAGAGAGAAAATAAAAACATCTATCCTAAAAATGTATCACTGCATTAATTTTAGCAACATGGATAGATGTTTTTAATATTTTATTTTACATGACGTTTTATAGCATTTACTACACTTTTACGTACAAAATCCTTGTCCGTAATATGATCCTTTGAAAAAGAGATTCGAACATTATCTTCTTCAGTTCCAAATAACTTAGAAAACTTACTAGATGTCTCTTTTTGTTTTTGATTAAGTTGAAGGATTAAGTCGACTGTTTTGTCAAAGCTTAAATAATTAACTTCAACCTCTTCTAATTTCCCACGGAATTCACCATTCATTGGGTAAAATTCAAATTCTTGAATAATTTTTCCATATTTCTTTTTGTTTAAACTATCTCTTAATACAAATCCTTCTTCTTGAAGTGCCTGAATGACCGTTTTTAATCCTACTGAAGGAACTACTTGAACGCCATCAGCATCATATTGGTCAACAGCTTTTTCTATTTCTAAATGAGTTTTAATCCAAATATGGGATTTGTGAAGTGATACTGGTGTATTTTCAGATAAGGTGAAAAAGAAAGGAATAACAACTTCTTCATTTGCATTTATTATACGATCAACTGATACGATAAATTTTTGTAAAGTACCATTCTTATTAATAATCTTATCATTTGATTCAACTTGAAATTCAGTCATAACATGTAAAAAGACGGAATCTAGTTCTTGTTTAACTCGACCACCTTTTATATATAATTCACCCTTTACTCGTTCTCCAGCTTGATATTCTGTTTTTTCAAGCTTTGTATCAATTCTCGTTCCACCAATTCCGAGAACACGAGCTAATGTATTTTTAAATAAACCCATGTATATCCCCCTAAAAATTATATCTACATACTATATAATTATCGCATAATTAAATAAGTACTAGTATACCAGAATGTTAAATAATCATTACAATTATTTGTCGTATTTTTTTTATGTATTAAAAAATGTGGTACGATATTGACACATATTGAATAATCTAGAAAGAAATTAGAAATAATGTTGACTAAGCTTAAGTAAATTTTGTAGACTATTACATATATTCATAATGAAATGCAATGATAGGGAAGAGTACAACGAACTAGTTCTTCAGAGAGGAAACCATTTGGTGGGAGGTTTCTAGAAAATAGAGTTGGAATGTCGCCCTTGAGCAGTGACTTCGAAAGCAAAGCTTTTGGTGATTAGAAGTTACCGGATGATCCGTTATCTTTTTAAGTGTGTCAGATAAAACAAAAGTTTTTTTCTGACAAAAAAAGGTGGTACCGCGAATTCAACTCCATTCGTCCTTTTCAAGGATGAGTGGAGTTTTTTTATTTTTCAATAATTATTAGAGGAGATGAATCCGAATGGAAACTACAAAAAAATCATTACCAACAAAATATGATCCGAATTTAGTTGAAAAAGATCGTTACCAATTTTGGTTAGATGGGAAATTCTTTGAAGCACAAGTGGAATCAGAAAAGCCGAAATATACAATCGTAATTCCTCCACCAAACGTAACTGGAAAATTACACCTAGGTCATGCTTGGGATACAACATTACAAGATATCTTAACTCGTACGAAACGAATGCAAGGTTATGATGTACTTTATTTACCGGGTATGGACCATGCTGGTATTGCTACACAAGCAAAAGTAGAAGCCAAATTACGAGAAGAAGGCTTATCAAGATATGATTTAGGACGTGAAAAATTCCTAGAAAAAGCTTGGGAGTGGAAAGAAGAATATGCTTCTCACATTCGTTCTCAATGGGAAAAAATCGGTTTAGGTTTAGATTACTCTCGTGAACGATTCACATTAGATGAGGGTCTATCTGATGCAGTTAAAGAAGTATTCGTTAAGCTATACAACAAGGGATTAATCTATCGTGGTGAATATATCATCAACTGGGATCCAGCAACAAAAACTGCTTTATCAGATATCGAAGTTATTTATAAGGATGTTCAAGGTGCATTCTACCATATGCAATATCCATTAACAGACGGAACTGGAAAAATTCAAATTGCAACTACTCGTCCTGAAACAATGCTTGGGGATACTGCTATTGCGGTTCATCCAGAAGACGAGAGATATAAATCAATGGTTGGTAAAACAGTTACACTTCCTATCGTTAATCGTGAAATTCCAATTATCGCTGACGATTATGTTGATATGGAATTTGGTACTGGAGTTGTAAAAATTACACCTGCCCATGACCCTAATGATTTTGAAGTTGGAAACCGTCATGACTTACCTCGCATTCTTGTAATGAATGAAGATGGTACGATGAATGAAAAAGCAGGAAAGTACAATGGTATGGATCGCTTTGAATGTCGTAAACAAATCGTTAAAGATTTACAAGAGATGGGTGTTCTTGTTGAAATCGAAGAACATTTGCATTCTGTAGGTCATAGTGAACGTAGCGGAGCGGTTGTTGAGCCATATTTGTCAACTCAATGGTTTGTTAAAATGCAACCACTAGCTGATGCTGCAGTAGCATTACAAAATTCAGATGATAGCGTAAAATTTGTACCGGATCGTTTTGAAAAAACGTATCTACGTTGGATGGAAAATATCCGTGACTGGTGTATTTCACGCCAATTATGGTGGGGACATCGTATTCCGGCTTGGTACCATAAAGAAACTGGTGAGATCTATGTAAATCAAGAGCCACCAGCTGATATTGAAAATTGGAATCAAGATAACGACGTTTTAGATACTTGGTTCAGCTCAGCATTATGGCCATTCTCAACTTTAGGTTGGCCAAATGAAGAAAGTAAGGATTTCCAAGCTTACTTCCCAACAAATGTATTAGTAACTGGTTATGATATTATTTTCTTCTGGGTATCACGAATGATTTTCCAAGGGATTGAATTTACTGGTAAACGTCCATTTAATGATGTTTTAATTCATGGCTTAGTACGTGATGAGCAAGGACGTAAGATGAGTAAATCGCTTGGTAATG
The DNA here is from genome assembly GCF_036421055.1 of Gottfriedia acidiceleris. GTDB lineage: Bacteria > Bacillota > Bacilli > Bacillales > Bacillaceae_G > Gottfriedia > Gottfriedia acidiceleris_C. The sequence continues at coordinate 208,843 of NZ_JAZGQS010000002.1, forward strand.
GTGTTGACCCAATGGATGTTATTGAGAAATATGGAGCAGATTCATTACGTTACTTCTTAACAACAGGAAGTTCACCAGGCCAAGATTTACGTTTTAGTATTGAGAAAGTTGAAGCTACTTGGAACTTTGTAAACAAAATTTGGAATGCTTCTCGTTTTGCTTTAATGAATATGGAAGGTTTCACATATGAAAATATCGATTTAACGAAAGAAAAATCTGTTGCTGACGAATGGATTTTAACTCGTTTAAATGAAACAATTGAAAGTGTAACAGCTTTAATCGATCGTTATGAATTTGGTGAAGTTGGACGTGTACTTTATAACTTCATTTGGGACGATGTTTGTGACTGGTATATTGAAATGGCAAAGATTCCTTTATACGGTGACAATGAAGATGCAAAAAATATGACTCGTTCAGTTCTCGCTCATGTATTAGAAAGTACAATGAAGCTTTTACATCCATTTATGCCTTTCGTTACTGAAGAAATTTGGCAATCTCTACCACACCAAGGGGAGTCTATTACAGTTTCTGCTTGGCCAACAGTTAGAGAGGAATTAACAAATAAAGAAGCTTCTGAAACGATGAAAATATTAGTTGAGTTAATTCGTTCAGTTCGTAATATTCGTGCAGAAGTAAACACGCCAATGAGCAAAAAAGTTCAATTAATGATTTCTGCAAAGGATGAAACGATTGCAGCTGCATTAGAAGAAAATCGTTCATATATTGAGCGCTTCTGTAATCCAGAAGAATTAACAATTTCTACGAACCTAACTGCTCCAGAAAAATCAATGTCAGCAGTAATTAGTGGGGCTGAGCTTTATCTTCCTCTAGAAGGTTTAATTAATCTTGAAGAAGAGAAAAAACGTTTAGAAAAAGAATTAGAAAAATGGACTAGTGAAGTTGAACGAGTTCAAAAGAAACTAAGTAACCAAGGATTTGTAGCGAAAGCGCCTGCAGCAGTTATTGAAGAAGAGCGTCGTAAAGAAAAAGATTATCTTGAAAAACAAGAATCTGTAAGAGCTCGAATTGCAGAACTAAGTAAATAAGTAGTACCGATTTTAAAAAGTTAGTAAAATAAAAACGACGAATTGAGTTAATGATTCGTCGTTTTTTACTATAAAGGTAGGGTTAAGATGGTTAATACATATAAGGAAGCACTGAAATGGATGTACAACAGAACAAAATTTGGCATTGTACCTGGACTACAAAGAATGGAAGAAATGCTAGTTAGACTAGGAAATCCTCAGTTAAGTGTCAAAGCAATTCATGTCGCAGGAACGAATGGAAAAGGTTCTACAATTGCTTTTCTTCAAAGCATTTTATTAGATGCAGGGTATAGTGTAGGAACTTTTACATCACCATATATATTAGATTATCGTGAACAAATTATGTTCGGCGGTGAAATGATTAGTGAACAAGAATTTATTCAACTAGTAAACTGTATGATTCCAGTGGTTGAAGAAGTTGAACAGTTACCTTGTGGTGCTCCAACTGAATTTGAAATTATTACAACAATGGCTTTTTACTTTTTCGGAAAAATGAAAGAACATGATATATTTTTAGTAGAAGCTGGTTTAGGTGGGTTAGAGGATTGCACAAATGTAATGACACCTCTAATTAGTATTATTACGAGTATTGGCCATGATCATCAACAAATTCTTGGGGAAACAATTGAAGAAATCACTAAGCATAAGGCAGGAATTATTAAAAAGGGAATTCCAATTGTTACAGCAGAAATGAAAGGAGAAGCTTTAACTATTATTCAAAATGCCGCAATCAAAAATGAAGCTGATTATTTTGAATATGGTAAGAATTTTTTTGCTTCTCCTTTGAAAGATCCACATTATGAAAAGTTTAATTACAAAGACAATGACAGGTTAATTGAAAATATTGAGTTATCAATGCTTGGGCACCATCAAATAAGGAATGCTTCCTGCGCAATCTGTGTTGTTCAATTATTACAATATAAATATGGAATGAAGTTTAATGAAGAGAATATCAAAAGAGGATTAAAACTAGCTCAAAAAGCAGGTAGATTAGAACTAATAGTTTCTAATCCTGTCATTTATATTGATGGCGCACATAATGTTGAAGGAATTAAAAGTTTAGTGGAGACGATGAATAATCGTTTTCTTGATAAGCAAATAAAGATTCTGTTTTCTGCCTTGAAAGATAAAAATGCCCTAGAGATGTTAAATGAATTACGAGAAATAACAAATAAAATTGTAATGACAACTTTTGATTTTCCTAGAGCGATGAATAAAGACGAATTAATTTCGAATGCTAATAAACTTAATATAAAATATGAAAGTGATTTATCTATTGCAATCGATAAGAATTTAAAGGATTTACAGGAAAATGAGATCCTGTTAATAACCGGTTCTTTATATTTTATCTCAGTAGTAAGAAAATATTTGCTAAAAAAATTCGATTAGAATTGTAAAGGAGGGCCCATAGTCTTGATTAGTAAGCATAGTAATAGGTTGATTTGGATTACATGGATTGTTCTAATGCCTATCATATTTTATTATGCTAATATGGTTTGCCCTCTTGTACATATAGATCGTTCAAATTTTTTCATTATAATCGCGTTATTTCTAATTGTAGCGAATATGCCGATTAAAATTAATGATGCTACTTTTTCTTTTATTTTCGGAATATCAATATTGGTTTTTTTATCGTATGGTTTAGTTGCAGAACTTTTAATAAGTCAATTAGCCTATTCGATTCTGTATATAAGATTGAGTATTACAAAAAAAACTCTCTACCGAATGCCGCTTAATTCGTTAATGTTTGCACTATGTTCCATTGGTAGTGCGCTACTTTATTATTTAGTTGGGGGAAAGATTGAACCTATTGGGACTAAAGAAATATTGGACAGCTTAATACCAATCCTCATTTACACACTTGCCTCTTTTTGGATAAATCAAATCGGTATTTATTTTATTACGATTTACTTGTATAAAAGAAAAATGAAATTGATTAATAGGGAATTTAAGTGGGATTTGTTTATCTATCTATTAATGTATCCAATCGGAATAAGTCTTTATTTAATGTTAGAGACAAAAGGATATATTACGATCATTTACATAACGATATACTATATTATCTTAATGATTATTTTAAACTCTTTATCCTCTGCTTTAAATATGAACAAATATTTACAGAAAACGATGAAAATAAGCCAAAAACTGTCTCAAAGAATGGAAGAAGAGGAAGTAATCGATGAGTTTTTTGAACAATTAACTACTTTAATTCCAGTTTCTTATGGAATTTTATTTATAGTTGAAGATCAATCGCTTAAATTAAAAAGATATTTTCAATATACATGTGATGAAAAACTATATACTTGTCCTTACTTTGATACGCTTGAAGGCTCGATATCTGAAAAAGTATTTTTTGAAAAAAGAAGATATAGTTTTAACAGACGATCACAATGGTACACAAATGATCATATGAAATTTTTAGAAGCAGAAAGTTTATTATCCATCCCAGTTATAAAAAATCAAAAAGTAGTTGGTGTACTCACAATTGCATCAGAACAAAAAAATGCTTTTAAAAAGTACCAAGTAGTTCTAATCGAAATACTTGCTTTATACCTCGCAATTGCGATTGAGAATGCAAGGTTTTACTTACAAACAAAAATCAGAAGTGAAACTGATTCTTTAACCGGATTATATAATCTTGAATATCTCGAATCCAAAATTAAAGATGAATTTGAACGGTTGAAAACCTTCAAGATAAAGTCAATTTCATTACTTCTTATTGATTTAGATTATTTTAAAAGAGTGAATGACGAATACGGTCATCAAGCAGGTAATGAAGTATTATTTGAAGTTGCAAGACGGATTAAAATGGTAGTGAATCAAAGTGGTTTAGTTGCTCGTTTTGGTGGAGAAGAATTTTCAGTACTGCTTGTAAATCATAGTGAAAGAGAAACATATGATATAGCAGAAGAAATTAGAAAATCACTTGAAATTATTCCATTTTACATTACAAATTATATGACGAACGAAGATGAACAGATTAAATTAACAGTAACAGCAAGTATAGGTGCAGCAATTGCACCATTTGTGGCGAGAGAACCGTCAGACTTAATTAGATGTGCAGACAGAGCCATGTATTCAAAAGCAAAAAATTCCGGAAGAAATAAAGTGGCATTGTATAGCAAATAACCACCGGGAATCCTACGGTGGTTATTTATTTATGTAGTTAAAAAATGGGCAAGTTTTTGTAATTTTTTGTTGCACGATACCTGTTAGCCCTCGACAAATGTCGGCGTGTTTTTCTGGAATTATATGTTAGTATTTTTTTACGTTTAAAAATAAAGTAGTAGGAGGATTCATATGGACAAGTCCTCAAAGATATCAATTAAAATTAATGGCGAGGAAAAAGCGTTTAAAGAAGGTGACGTGACTTCCAAAGATCCGCAGGTAGAGGAGAAGAATGGGGAATTTGGATGGGTTTTACCGACCCCTGATGGGTTAGGGAAAAAAGTAATCGTTTTAGATGATGTTAAAAAGAAGAAAAAGATTAAGCCAGCGCAAAAGGTGAAGGAGAAAAAGAAGATTTCTTTTTTTACAAAAAAGTCACCTTCGAAAAGTATTATTATTTCAATTATAGGTGCAAGTTTAATAGGACTATGCTTTGGATTTGTATTTTTAGGGATATTTAAACAATCAAAGCCAGATGCACTTAACCCAACTAAAAATAGTGTATCGGTTTCTGGTACAGCATCGAATCAAGTACAAATGAAGATTCCAGCAGTGAAGTTTGATCTAGCACAAGTTGGAATGTATAAAAGTATGGAATCAGCGAAGAAAAATGAAAAAGAAGTATCAACAAATGGTTTTACCCCTGTCATTTATGAAAAAAATAACAATTATTTCGTCGTTATTGCTTTAAGCGGGAAAGATAGCACATTTCTAGCAGATGAAGTTAAGAAAAAATTAAAAAGTACTTATTTAAAAGAAGAAACAATTGGCGGACAAGTATACAAAGGCCCAAAGCAATCAGTAGATATGTATAAAGCTGAAGTAGAAACATTTAATTTTATGTTATCATATTTAACAAATCAAAACTTTAATAATGAAAAGCAGCTTGAACAAATAAGCTCAACGATGTTAATTCTGAGCAAGCAAAAAGATTATATTAAAAATAAGCAATTACAAAATGGACTTAAGCATTTACAAAACATCGAAAAAGTTCTGTCCTCAAATAAGAAACAAAATCTAAATAAAGTAACCCAATCAGTCCAATATGACATGTTATCCTTATTTAAAATATTAAAAGAACAAAAAAATACACTAACAAATTAAATTTTGTTAGTGTATTTGATGTGTTGAATTTTAAAAAGATCAAAAAGGAAAATGCACTATAAGTGAACAGTTATATGATTAAATAATCATTTTTTGATGAATTAGTTGATTGGAATGGAGGGGGGCTCGACTCCTATGGGAAATGCGGGAAGCCTGAGACCCCACAGGAACGAACGTGACGAGGAGGCGAAAGAATCTCGCCTCAAGGAAAGCGAGCATCCCGTAGTGGAAATCATCAAGACATTACTTATTTAATTGACAGCTTCTATTTTCGGAAAAAGTGAAAACACTGACAAATTATATTTTTTTGTAAGTGTATTTTTTATTACAAAGTGAATGAAAGAAATTAATAATTATCATTAAAAACTTCTTATTGTAATTTATATCTATTCAAATTTTAAACAAATTTTATTATGAAAAGACTGGATTTTGACATAAAATATTTTAAAATGAAATTTTATTATTAGGGTATTTTAATACTTAACAAAACTTTCATTTTTATTACATTTTAATAACGAATAGGCAACGAAAAGTGTTTTTTACTAATTTGTGTTATAGTGATTACTTGGGTAGGATAGTCATGTATCCTTCCTTTTAAAATAAAATAATAGGTGAATGAAATGAAAAAACTTATATTAGCCTCTGCATCTCCTCGAAGAAAAGAACTTCTTAGCATGTTAAATATCCCTTTTATCATTGAAACTAGTGATGTTGAAGAAGTAATGGAGCAGAATTTGCAGTCTTCTGAGATTGTAATCAAATTGGCGGAAGAAAAAGCTATAGATGTATCTAATAAATTCCCAAATGCAGTAGTAATCGGTGCTGATACAATCGTTACTTATAATGATAAAAAACTAGGTAAGCCTACCTCAAAAGAAGATGCATTTGCAATGTTAAAAATGCTATCTGGAAAAACACACGAGGTTTTTACTGGCGTTTCTATTATTAATGAAGGTAAAAGTAGTAGCTTTTATCAATGTACAAAAATTACCTTTAGTGAGCTAAGTGATCAAGAAATAATTGATTATATCAATACTAATGAACCGATGGATAAAGCTGGTTCTTACGGCATACAAGGATATGGCGGAACATTTGTAGAGAAAATAGACGGCGACTATTATTCTGTTGTTGGACTTCCGATCAATCAAGTTAAGAAAAAACTAAGAGAATTAAATTTTTAACTTTTGATTTGAGGTGATACATTGTCAATTTCGCTTCTCATTAAAGATTTTCCGAAAGATGAAAGGCCAAGAGAGCGATTATTAAAATTTGGTCCCGGTAGTTTGTCTAACCAGGATTTACTGGCGATTTTATTAAGGACAGGGACAAAAAATGAATCGGTTTTAAAAGTTTCAACTGAACTTTTATTGAAATTTGATGGACTAAGATTACTAATGAATGCGTCTGTTGAAGAAATATCAAATATTAAAGGGATCGGTGAAGCGAAAGCTGTACAGTTAATTGCTGCATTTGAATTAGGAAAAAGGATTAATCGTCTTCAATATGACGAAAGATTCATTATTAAAAGTCCAGATGATTGTGCTAATTTTATGATGGATGAAATGCGATTTCTTGAACAAGAGCATTTTGTATGTTTATACTTAAATACGAAAAATCAAGTTATTGCCCGCGAAACTATTTTTAAAGGTAGTTTAAATGCTTCGATTGTCCATCCTCGTGAAGTTTTTAAAGAAGCTTTTCGTAGATCTGCAAGCTCGATTATTTGTTTACACAATCATCCAAGTGGGGATCCAACTCCAAGTCGAGAAGATATCGAAGTAACAAAACGATTAGTTGAATGTGGAAAAATAATTGGAATTGAATTACTAGACCATATTATAATTGGTGAACATAAGTATGTCAGTTTAAAAGAAAAAGGTTACGTTTAAGGGTGTTCATTAGTAGCTAATTGTTTTATAATGTAAGTTATGGATAAAAACCTGTTATTTACTAACGATAAGAGAATATAGTATAGATACATTAAATAAGAATTTAAGTTGTACGTTTTAGAAAGGAAGATACATATGTTTGGATTAGGTGGATTTACTCGTGATTTAGGAATAGACTTAGGTACAGCGAATACTTTAGTCTTTGTAAAAGGAAAAGGAATAGTAGTTAGAGAACCTTCTGTTGTTGCTTTAAGGACGGATACGAAACAAATTGTTGCTGTAGGTAATTCAGCAAAACTAATGATTGGTCGTACTCCAGGAAATGTTGTTGCAACTAGACCAATGAAAGATGGTGTAATTGCTGATTTTGAAACAACAGCAACAATGATGAAACACTATATTGATCAAGCTCAAAAAAGTAACGGATTTTTCTCACGTAAACCTTACGTAATGGTATGTGTACCATCAGGTATTACTGCTGTTGAAAAAAGAGCCGTTATCGATGCAACAAGACAAGCTGGTGCACGCGATGCTTTCTTAATTGAAGAACCGTTTGCTGCTGCAATTGGTGCTAATTTACCGGTTATGGAACCAACAGGTAGTATGGTTGTTGATATTGGTGGAGGAACAACTGAAGTTGCAATTATTTCATTAGGTGGTATCGTTACAAGTCAATCGATTCGTACTGCCGGAGATGATATGGACGAAGCGATTATTCAATATATTAAAAAGAACTATAACTTATCAATTGGTGAACGAACTGCCGAACAGTTAAAGCTTGAAATTGGTTCAGCTATCAAAACTGAATCAGATGAACAAATGGATATTCGTGGTCGTGATTTAATTTCAGGTTTACCTAAAACTATTACAATCCATGGAGAAGAAATTGCAACAGCATTAAGTGATACAGTTGCGGCAATTGTTGAATCCGTAAAAAATACTTTAGAGAAAACACCACCTGAGTTAGCAGCAGATATTATTGATCGTGGAATCGTACTTACAGGCGGTGGAGCACTTCTTCGTAATATTGATAAAGTAATTGCTCAAGAAACAAATATGCCTGTAATAGTTGCAGAAGACCCTCTTGACTGTGTTGCAATGGGGACAGGTAAAGCATTAGATAATATCGATATTTTCAAAAAGAATTTTGGTGCAAATTCAAATCAATATCGATAAAATTGAATGAAAATGGTTAAAAAATAAGCTAGTTTTCTAAAAAAGTGAACTACTATATAAGTTCTTTAATAAGAAGATTAGTAAAAATGTGTAATCCTCACTATCATTAGTGAGGATTACACGCATGAAATAGCTGGAACAAAAAGTTGAATTGTTATAAGAGGGTGTAAGAATGCCACAATTTTTTCAAAATAAACGTTTAATGATTGTCTTAGCTGCTATTATCTTACTAGTGGCACTTCTAGGTTATTCTTTAAGAAGTAATAGAAACCTTTCAATTCCTGAGCAGTTTATTAAAGATACAGTAAGTTTGACTGAAAAAGTATTTAATAAGCCCGCACAACTTATTGCGGGTTTATTTAATAATATTGCGGACTTAAAAGATACATATGATGAAAATCAAGTTTTGAAAAGTAAGCTCGATAAATATGTTGAATTATCTGTTCGTGAGAAAGCATTAGAAAAAGAAAATAAAGAATTAAAAGACATGATTGGAATCAAAAAAAGTTTAAGTGATTATGATACATTTCAAGCAACAGTAACTATAAGAGATCCGGATAAATGGCAACAAATCATTACCATTGATAAAGGGTCAATAAGTGGAATTGAAAAAGAAATGGCAGTTATCACTTCTAAAGGCTTAATTGGTAAAGTTAAAAATGTTTCTAAATTTTCATCAACTGTACAATTATTAAGTTCTTCAGATCGTACTAATCGTATTTCTGCTAAAATTCAGCAAAAAGATACGGTTTTTGGTTTGATAGAAGGTTATGATGTTGAGAAACAAGCTTTATTATTCAAACGAATTCCTTCAAATGCAAAAGTAAAAAAAGGACAAATAGTCGTGACTTCAGGTCTTGGAGGTGTTTTCCCAGCTAATCTACCAATAGGTAAAGTTGAGGAAGTTGTGCCTGATGAACATGGGCTAACTCAAACAGCGTATATTAAACCGCAAGCAGATTTCAATGACATCAATCATGTGCTAGCTGTTAAGCGTTCAATTGATCAGCCACAGAAAGGAGAGTAATTAGTAAATGAGTAAGTTTGGTTTACCTCTCCTTTTGACATTTCTGTTTATTTTAGAAAATATTTATGTATCAACTGTATCGCCAAACATTCTTGGTCACAATGCGATTATTGTTCCGCATTTTTTATTTTTTGGTTTATTATTTATTACATTATATTACAATCCGAAGAAGGCACTAATGTATGGTGTTATCTTTGGATTCATTTATGATATTGTTTATACAGAGATTATAGGTATCTATTTAGCTGCTTTTCCTTTATTTATCTTTTTAATAAGTCAAGCAATTAAAATACTTTATGCGAATTTATTTGTTCGAAGTATTCTTGTTTTAATATGGACAGCAGCCTTAGAATATTTAGTATACGGATTAAATGCGTTGTTCGGATTTACTAATATGAATAATACATACTTTTTGAATCATCGATTATTACCGACATTATTACTGAATGCACTATTTATATTAATTTTTGCATATCCTTTCTCATCATTATTAAGAACAATTAGTGAAAATAATGAGGAAAAATAAAGGATTTTTCGGGTGCATGTCGAATTATACAATCGGGGTGAACACTTATCATGGAACAGAGGCAACAATATGTTACAATAAAAGGTACGAAAGATGGTCTAACACTGCACCTCGATGATACATGTTCTTTTCAAATTTTAGTAGATGAAATTGAAGAAAGACTGTCTACCCACTTGTTTGAGAGCAATGATCGTCCCTTACTTGCAGTTCGTTTAAAAATAGGAAATCGTTTTTTATCTCCCGAACAAGATGAAATTATTCGTTCAATTGTTCGTAAAAAGAATAATCTTGTAGTTGAAACAATCGAAAGTAATGTGATTTCAAAGCAAGAAGCTATTGAATGGATGAAAAGGGAGGAAATTGTACCTATTTGTAGAATGGTAAGATCCGGTCAGATTCTCCAAGTGAAAGGTGATTTACTGTTAATCGGTGATGTTAACCCAGGTGGAACTGTTATTGCGGGTGGAAATATCTTTATTATGGGTGCACTAAGAGGTACTGCTCATGCCGGTTTTAATGGTAATAAGGAGGCAGTTATTGCGGCATCAATAATGAGACCAATGCAGTTGAGAATTTGCAGCATAATGAACAGAGCACCGGATCATTATGGTGATGAAGGCAATGAGATGGAATGCGCGTATATAAACGAAGACAGCCAAATCATTGTCGATCGCATACAATTTCTGACTCATCTTAGACCTAGTTTGACAAGGTTAGAAAGGGGCATGATGTAACTGTGGGAGAGGCTATAGTAATTACATCTGGTAAAGGTGGAGTTGGTAAAACAACTACATCAGCAAATTTAGGAACAGCATTAGCGATGTTTGGAAAAAAAGTGTGCTTAATTGACACTGATATCGGCCTACGTAACTTAGACGTTGTCATGGGTTTAGAAAACCGCATCGTCTATGATTTAGTGGACGTTGTTGAAGGTCGTTGTAAAACGCATCAGGCATTAATAAAAGATAAGCGTTTTGAATGCTTATATTTATTACCTGCTGCACAAACAAGTGATAAAACTGCTGTTTCTCCTGAACAAATGAGAGAGCTTGTTGATGAATTAAAAAAAGACTATGATTATATATTAATAGACTGCCCTGCTGGTATTGAGCAAGGATATAAAAATGCAGTAGCAGGTGCAGATAAAGCGATTGTTGTCACAACTCCTGAAGTTTCTTCAATTCGTGATGCAGATCGTATTATTGGATTATTAGATCAAGAGGATATTGAGCCTCCTAAACTAGTAATCAATCGTATTAGAAGTCATATGATGGAAAATAAAGATAGCTTAGATGTTGATGAAATTACAACAATGTTAGCTGTAGATTTAATTGGTATTGTCCAAGATGATGAAAACGTTATTAAGGCAACAAATAGTGGTGAACCTGTAGCATTGAATCCAAATTCAAAAGCTTCTATTGCATATAGAAATATTGCAAGAAGAGTGCTAGGGGAATCTGTACCATTACAATCATTAGAAACTGAAAAGAGCATTTTCTTTAAAGTGAAAAAATTATTTGGTATTCGATAACACTTCGTAAATAGCGAAGTGTTTTTCTTTTTTTATTTTTCAATTGTCCTCTTTAATCACTTCCTTAAACTGCCTAATAGCTTTGTCCACTTTTCAAATTATCTACTCATAAGTCGTCCTATTGATTCATATAAATTAAATAACTAGGTTCTAAAGGAGAGGTGACACTTTGAGTAAGCGCGTAGATGATATAAGAAAGCGGATCGCTAAACGGCGAGAACAAGAAGAAAAATGGGGAAATCCGAATCAATTGATGAGCAAATTTCCGGTAAAAGAAGTGCAAAATAATGAGGGCGGATACACTTATACTTATGATGATTTAGTAGAAGAGCAAGGTAAGAAAATAATGAATAGCTCTAACTTTATGTTTAGAAGTTTATTATGCGCAATAATTGTACTAGCTTTAGCCATCATCTTAAAAAGTAACTCACCTATGGCATCTCAAGTTCGGCATGGTCTTTCACAAGTTTATGAAAGTGAATTTCAGTTTGCTTCATTACAGAAATGGTATGAAGATCGGTTTGGAAGTCCTATTGCTTTTTTACCGCAATTAAATAATCAAAAAGAGAATGTTGGAAATGATAATTATGCTGTTCCTGCAAGCGGTAAAGTACTGCAAAGTTTTAAAGCGGACGGACAAGGGATATTGATTCAAACTGAAGCTAACCAAAAAGTAGAGTCAATTAAAAAAGGCCGCGTACTTTTTGTAGGAAAGAAAGATAATTTAGGGAATACAGTCATTATTCAACACGCTGATGGTTCAGAATCTTGGTACGGAAAATTAGGGACAACTAATGTAAAAGTTTATGACGAAGTGGATAGTAAAAATGTTATCGGAACGGTATCATCCAATGATGAAGGGAATCTAGGTACTTATTATTTCGCAATTAAAATGGGGGAAAAATTTATAGATCCGAAAAAGGTGATTTCATTTGAATAAATGGCTAATTCTTCCTTCCAAAATTTCTGTTCATCCACTGTATTTATTAATTGCATGTATTGGTATTATGACAGCTAATTTTTGGTCAGTATTGTTTGTATCAATTATTATTTTCTGCCACGAGTTAGGTCATGCCATTGCTGCTACTTCATTAAATTGGAGAATAAATAAAATTACGCTACTTCCGTTTGGGGGAGTAGTAGATCTTGATGAACATGGAAATCGACCAACTTACGAGGAGTTTATTGTTACAATTTCTGGCCCCATTCAACATTTAACTTTATATATAATCGCTAACTTCCTATTTAAAATGAATTTAATGCCTGAAAACCTCTATACACTATTTATCAATTACAATCTTAGTATTCTTTGTTTTAATTTATTACCAATATGGCCATTAGACGGTGGGAAATTTATCTATCAGTTATTTTCTCTAATCTTTCCGTTCGTTAGAGCTCATATATATAGCTTGTACTCATCATTTGTGTTTTTATTGTTATCCTCATTACTTACAATCATAATACAACCTATGAATATTACAATTTGGGTTTGTCTATTATTTTTAATCGTTTCCTTATGGGGTGAATGGAAAAATAGGCATTTTGTTGTTATACGATTTTTAATGGAACGGTTTTATGGAAACAAACAATATATCCAAAAAATCAAATCAATCTCTTTAAATAAAGAAACAAAATTATTTCAAGTTTTTTCTAACTTTCAAAAAGGATATAAATATAACGTCGTCTTTTCTCTTGATAAAAAAAATCAACAAATGTTAGATGAAAATGAATTATTACATGCATACTTTACTGAGAAGAAAGCAACGTATTCGCTTGAAGAACTAATTAGTTAGATTTCATTTATTTTATATTTTTCTATAAAATGAGATGGTATAGTTTGAAGCTATTTTTAAAGTGTTTGAAAATTAAATGACTCAGTCTATTAGCAGGTCAGATTTTAGTTAAAATAGTTTAGTTTGCAAAAAAAAAAGATGGTCTCTAGTGAGGCCATTTTTTAGTTGTTTTTATTCAAACATACCACGAGGAGTCTTTTGGAATATAGTCATAGTAATACAGTATAGAAGGGATCCTTTTTTGAATTATGATATCGTTTGAAACTCGTCTACCCCATTCATCGTCTTCTCCAAAACTGATATTAAGAAATTTATGTGCCGAAGCAATCTTCTTTGAATAGCACATTAAATGATTTGGTTTTCGATAATAATAATTTTCATCTTCCCCATGTGTAAACTCTTTCCCATATTTACAAACTTTAGAATATTGGTTATTAAAATTTACTAAAACGTCAAATACAATACAGTCAACATTAGGCGTTTCATTGATTGCTGAGCACAATAATTCAATATAATTTGGTTCTATTCGATCATCGTCATCTATAAATACAACATAATCTCCTTTGGCTTGCTCAATTAGAACATTTCTTTTTTCACCAATGCTTCTTTTTTTATTTTCCAAAAGTACTAATATTTCAACAGGATATGTTTTACTTTGTTTATCTAATTCATTAATCAGATTATTTAAATACCCCATTCTTTCGGGGACGGTTGGAATAAGAATTGAAAGAATTATATCCATATAATCGCTCCTATCTAAATCGGGGGATTAAGTAAAAGAAAAGGGAAAATGTAAGAGAAATCTTAATATAATATTCAATTTCTACTATTCATGTGAGTAGACGGACTAATTAGATTAGATTAACTAGCTTTTTTCTATTTAAATGAATAAAATGTGATAGATACTATACATAGTTAGGAAGATGAATTTGAAGAAAGTTATTATGAATGTAAAACATTCAGAGAAAAGAATTGCTGTAACTGAAAATGACCAGCTAGTTGAATGGTTTTCTTCTGCAGACCAAAATACATATGTAGGGAATATATATGTAGGGCAAATCCAAGAAGTAATGCCGAAATTAAATGCAATTTTTGTAAATATTGGTTTAAATAAAAATGGCTTCATGAGATTCGAAGATACAATCGAGGGGAAAGAATCTGAAATTAATAAAGACGAATTAATAAGAAAAAAGTTCCAAAAAGGACAATATATTTTGGTTCAAGTAATAAAGGATGCGTTTGATGAGAAAGGTCCTAAGCTTACAAATAATCTTGAGTTCTCTGGTGATTACGTTGTATATTTCCCTCTTTCTAAACAAGTTGCTGTTTCAAATAAAATAAAAAAAGAATCGAAACGAAATAAATTATACTCATTAGGTCGAGATTACACTAGTGATAATGAGGGGTTAATTTTCAGATCTTCCTGTGAAAATGCCGAATCAGATGTGATTTTAAATGAGTTAAAAGGGTTTCAAACATTTTATGAGTCATTAAAAAATACAAGTTTTAAAAAAATCACTCTTGTCTGGGAAGCGAACTCTTTGTTTACTAAGTTTTTTAAATTTCATCCTAAAGATACGATCAGTGAGTTAATCATTGATGATTTAGCAGCTTATAAAAATTATTTGCCTGAAGATCTCCAAATAATTAGTTATAGAGGAAATGAAAATATTTTTGTGGCTTTTAAAATTGAAGAACAAATAGAGAAATCCTTTAAACAAATTGTATGGTTAAAAAATGGTTCATTTCTACTGATCGAGCAAACTGAGGCTATGACAGTGATTGATGTAAATACAGGTAAATTTAGCGGAAAAAAAAATCGTGAAGAAACTGTGTATCATACAAATCAATTAGCTGCAATTGAGATTGTTCGCCAATTAAGACTTCGTGATATTGGTGGAATGATTATTATTGATTTTATAAATATGAAGTCCGTTGAACAGCAAAAAAGGATAGGCGAACTATTAAAAGAAGCTTTTAAAAATGATCGAGCATATACAAAATTATTTGGATTTTCAGATCTTGGCTTATTTGAACTTACACGCAAAAGAACAGCCCACTCACATATTGAAGCAACCCATCAAAAGTGCCCTGAGTGTAATGGTAGTGGGCTTGTAAAGAACACAGTTCAGACAGTATTTGAGCTAGAAAGAGCTCTTTGGGAGCTCTCAACAAGTCGTGATATCGAGGCTTTACTTGTTGAATGTAGTGAGGATGTCGCAAAAGCGTTAAATGGAGATCAAAATAATCATGTACAAAGACTAGAAAAAGCAATGTTTATAAAAATCTGTTTAAAGATTATATCTTCAAAAACACCATTTTATAATATAGTTAGAACAGGTACGGCCAAGGAAATAACAAGTTATTTAGAAACAGTCATTAACTGAAGTAGTTGTTGACATTCGACATGCCCCGTGGTAACATCATAATGTTATTGTTTGTAGCGCACCCGTGCTACAACCGCGCATAATAGGTATTAAATTGCTATTTTTAGCATGCCTATTGGTGGCGAGTCTTAGACTATTGAGGAGGTGCAATTATGTACGCAATTATTGAAACTGGTGGTAAACAAATCAAAGTTGAAGAAGGTCAAGCAATCTACATCGAAAAACTTGATACTAACGCAGGTGAAACTGTAACATTCGACAAAGTTTTATTCGTAGGTGGCGAAAACATCAAAGTTGGTAGCCCAACTGTTGAGGGAGCTACTGTAACTGCAAAAGTTGAAAAGAACGGTAAAGCTAAAAAGATTCTTGTATTCAAATACAAATCTAAAAAGAACTACCGTCGTAAGCAAGGTCATCGTCAACCTTACACTAAAGTTGTTATCGAAAAAATCAACGCTTAATATTAAGTAATGACTAGAATAACAATTGAACGTTTAAAAGATGGACGTATTGGTTCCTTTAAAATAAGTGGACATGCATTTTTTTCTGATGCTGGGACTGACATTGTTTGTGCCGGTATATCAGCAGTTTCAGTAGGAACTGTAAATGCTTTGGAAGCAATTTGCCGTATAGATTCTGAGTTAAATACAGTAATTGATGAAAAGAAAGGTTTCTTGAAGTATCAATTACCGATTGATTTAAATGAAGATAATATGCAAAAAGCGCAACTTATCCTTGAAGCGATGATCGTATCTTTACAAACTATCGCTGCAAGTTACGGTGACTATGTCACTATAAACGAGTAAAACAGGAGGTGTAACCATGTTAAAATTAAATCTTCAGTTATTTGCTTCTAAAAAGGGAGTAGGTTCTACAAAAAACGGTCGTGACTCAATGTCAAAACGTCTTGGCGCTAAACGTGCTGATGGACAATTCGTAACTGGTGGTTCAATTCTTTACCGTCAACGCGGCACTAAGATTTATCCAGGTGTAAACGTTGGTCGTGGTGGAGATGACACATTATTTGCGAAGGTTGATGGCGTAGTTAAATTCGAACGTTTAGGCCGTGACCGCAAACAAGTAAGTGTATACCCTGTAGCTCAAGAAGCTTAAGAAACTAACTTAGAAACTCTAACCTTTTAGGTTAGAGTTTTTCTGTACTTAAGACATTATTATATAATGAATTGCTATCAACATGGAAAAAGGTGATGTGATAGCAACCTCTCAAACAAATGCTCCAAAGACTCGGCTTTTTACAAGCTACACACTAGTTTGAGACTTTTAAATAACTAATCAAAATGCCGAGTCTAACTTTTTTATTACCTTCATAAATACCAAAAATGTAAACCTATAGGAGAATACAATGCAGGAGAAATGGGACGTTCTAGAGGTATTAAGACATTCACGTCATGATTGGTTAAATCGAATTCAATTAATAAAAGGATACATGGCCACAGGTCAATCTGACCAACTAGAAGAAACGATTACGAAAATTGTTGCTGATTCTTTGAATGAAGCTAAAATTTGTTCGTTACAAATTCCAGAGTTTGCAGAATTTATCATTACCTATAACTGGAGGCCTCGTACAATTGTACTAGATTATGAAATTTTAGGGGAACCATGTTCGCTTAAGAATTTAGACGAAGTGATGACAGTTTGGATTCAAAATTTTTTAGAAAAACTAGAATCTTGGGTACATATTTATGAGGAAAATTTTGTTAGTTTAACAATTGAAATAAATGATAAAACAGTTAGTTTCTTTTTTGACTTCAGAGGTAAACTAACAAAGAAAGAAGATATGTTGAAGTGGATTGTTTCATCATCAAATGACAGCTCAAAAATTAGAATGATGTCATATTTTTGTGAGACAGAAGAATGCAGTATCGAATTTAAAATGGAAAAATAAAAGAGTGGTGGATTTATGTTTATTGATCAAGTCAAGATATATGTAAAAGGTGGAGACGGTGGAAACGGTATGGTAGCCTTCCGTCGTGAAAAATATGTTCCAAAAGGTGGCCCTGCTGGTGGAGACGGTGGTAGAGGAGCTAATGTTGTATTTAAAGTAGATGAAGGCTTAAGAACATTAATGGATTTCCGTTATAAACGTCATTTTAAAGCTGATCGTGGTCAACATGGTATGTCTAAAAATCAGCATGGTAAAAATGCAGAAGATATGATTGTAAAAGTACCACCTGGGACGATTGTAACAGATGCTGATTCAGGTGAATTAATAGCTGACCTTACAATGGATGGTCAAACAGCTATTATTGCAAGAGGAGGCCGTGGAGGCCGTGGAAATAGTCGATTTGCAACACCTGCAAATCCGGCTCCTGAAATAGCTGAAAATGGTGAGCCAGGTAAGGAAAGAAACATTAAACTAGAACTTAAAGTCTTAGCTGATGTTGGATTAGTTGGTTTCCCAAGTGTTGGTAAATCAACATTACTATCTGTTGTAAGTTCTGCTAGACCAAAAATCGCTGAATATCATTTTACAACAATTGTTCCTAATTTAGGTGTTGTAGAAACTGAAGATAATCGTAGTTTTGTAATGGCCGATTTACCAGGGTTAATTGAAGGTGCACATCAAGGTGTAGGACTTGGGCATCAATTCCTACGTCATATTGAGAGAACACGTGTAATTGTTCATGTAATTGATATGTCAGGTCTTGAAGGCAGAGACCCTTATGAAGATTACTTAACGATTAATCAAGAGCTAAAAGAATATAATTTACGTTTAACTGAACGACCTCAAGTAGTCGTTGCAAATAAAATGGATATTCCAGAAGCTGAAGAAAACTTAATTAAGTTTAAAGAACAAGTTGGAGATGAAGTTCAAATTTTCCCAATTTCTGCGGTAACACGTCAAGGTTTACGTGATTTATTATTTACAGTTGCAGATTTAGTTGAAACAACTCCAGAATTCCCACTTCATGACGAAGAGGAAGACAAACCATTACGAGTTCTTTATAAATATCAAAAAGAAGAACCTACTTTTGAAATTACTCGTGAAAGCGATGGAACGTTCGTCGTTAAAGGTGAAGAGCTTGAAAAACTATTCAAAATGACTAACTTTGAACGTGAAGAGTCAATTCGTCGATTTGCACGTCAAATGCGTGGAATGGGGATTGATGAAGCACTACGCCAACGTGGCGCGAAAAACGGAGATATCGTTAAAATTTCTGAATACGAATTCGAATTTATCGATTAATCATTCCTTTATAAAAAGGGGGTGCCTTGCACCCTCTTTTTTTATTGCAAAAAAGACTGGAGGGAATTGCCAATAAGAAGTCTAACTACGCAAATAAATAGTGAACAGGCAATTAAATTTGGAGAATAGCGATTAAAATTGTCAAAATCACAATTAAACTTCGAGAATCGCAATTAAACTTAGCAAAACTGCAAATAAATTTCCAGAATTGCAAATTAGATACAGTTTTACCCACCCATACTAGTAAGAGTATTTTTGACTTCGCATTGTACAAAAATAGAGCCCTATATAAGGGACAGGAGCAATTTTACACTGATTCTTCCTATTTCAACTTGAAAATTGATTAAAGCTTGTTGAAATGATCATAGCAAAATCGAAAACATCAACTACAATTTTAAAGTCTGACTAAGTTACCCCTGCTCTACATAAAAAAAGGATGCCCATATGTCTTTTACACTGACAGATGAGACAATCCCTTATTTGCTAAATCAAAGAATCTACTAACTACTTTTTTGAACCTACAATTATGGCGTGTCTACTAAAAAACCTTCATTTTTTAATTGTAAGATTGCACTTTCTAGTTGTTGTTCACTATCTGCTTCAACCGTATGGAGATGTGTTCCATTCGTTAAATTAGACAGTGGGACGGAGCTAGTTTCTCCCATTTTTTGTAGGAATAAGCTTATATCATATCGGTTCGCAATTTGTAATTGGGCAGTGATATATCCATAGACGGGATGTTCAACCATTACATCCTTAACTGTAACACCGTGATCGACTAATATTTCTAGTTCTTTTTGAGTTTCTTCAGCTGTATGATGACAAATTATTACTTTTCTAATTTTGTCGGTATCCTTGTTAGGATGTATATAAATATAACCTTGAGCAGTTGCTAGTATAGGCTCATTTTTCGCTTTTAAAAGTGTAATATCACCTACAACAACTTGTCGACTAACATTTGCTCTTTTAGCCAAGGAACTGCCTGATAAGGGAGACTCAGATTCCTTTAACCATTGTAAAACTTTCTTTCTTCTTTCTTCCCCTAAAAGTTTTTTATTCATATTAATTTCCTCGATTAAAAATTTTGATTAATGATTAATTTTAACACAGACGATAATTTGATTAAGTCTTCTTTTGTTGTCTGTTTCCCGACAGAAACTCTAAAGAATTGTTTTGCTTCATGAGGGTCTCTTCCGATTGCTAACATCGTTTCTGAAGGTTTCTGCATGCCAATTGCACAAGCACTTCCCGTTGAAATGGCAAATTGATGTCGATTACATTCAAGCATGACAAACTGACCTTCAAGTCCAATGATCCTCATTCCAATTATATTTGGAATACAATCTTCATCAGAACCTTCAAATTTTAGGAGATGTTGAACATCTTCTAATTGTGATTTTAAAACACTTTTTAAAAAGTGACATCTCTTTTGCTCTTCGTCTAGATTTTTTATTATATGACCGGCTGCTGTTACGAATGATGCAATTGCTGGAACATTAACTGTACCGGGACGAATCCCACTTTCATGAGATGTGCCGGGATAGATTGGTTGACAAGTTAATTTAGGATTTAAATAAAGGGCTCCGATCCCTTTTGGTCCATATAATTTATGACCTGAAATACTAAGACTAGAAATTTCATATTTTGAGACATCTATTGCTATTTTTCCAAATGATTGTACACAATCGCAATGAAGTAAAATATTTGATGAATTAAATAAATTTGCAATTTCGTTAATCGGTTGAATAGCTCCAATTTCAGAATTTACATGTTGAAAAATACCCAATACAGTGTCTTCACGAATTGCATTTTTAATCACTTCTAATGAGATAATCCCGCTTTTTGTAACTGGCAAATAAGAAACCTCATATCCTTGTTCTTCTAGTACTTTTAAATAATTACTAATTGAAGAATGCTCTAATGTGGTGGTTAATATGTGTTTTCCGACTTTTTTTGTACTCTTCAAGAGGGTTTGAATAGCAATTAAATTTGATTCAGTTCCTCCACTTGTAAAGTAAATTGAAGCGGGGCTAGCATTAATAAATCCTGCTAATTGCTTGCGGCATGCTTCAAGTAACAGTGATGCCTTTGAACCAATATCATGCAAACTTCGCTCATTTCCAAAGTAATTTTTAGAGGCAGTCACAAATGTCTCAATGGCTTCTTCACTCATTGGAGTTGTAGCAGCATAGTCTAAATAAATCAAATTAAAGTCTCCTTTTTTAAGCATTAAAAAAAAATTTCTTGTCATTAGTTTAAATATATGTAAATATAGGTGTCAAGACAGCTTTTTTATCTATAAGATAAAATTTAAATAGATGTACTGTAAATGGAGGGGGCAACTATGCGAACTGCAGACGTTGTCATTATTGGCAGTGGGATTGCTGCTTTAATGGCTGCTGAGAAAATTTGTCAGTCTAAAAATGTGATTCTATTCACAAAGAAAAAAATTTGGGACAGCAATTCGATGCTTGCACAAGGTGGAATTGCAGCTGTAATGTCTAAAGATGATTCTTGGGAACTTCATAAACAAGATACGCTCGAAGCAGGTTGTAATGAAAATAATATTGAAGCAGTAGAAGAACTAGTAAAGAACGGAACAGCGTCTATGAATGATCTAGTTTCTATTGGCATGAAGTTTGATAAAGATAAATTAGGTCAGTTTCATCTTGGTAGAGAAGGAGCGCATCGGAAAAATAGAATTTTACATTCTGGCGGAGATGCTACTGGAAAGCATTTAGTTGAAACTATTTATGCACGTATAAAAGATAAAATAACGATTATTGAACATGACATGGTAATTGATTTAATCATACAAGATGGAAAATGTAATGGTGTTTTAATACTTAATGAAAACGGGGAATTAGAATCCTGTTATGCAAACACAACACTTCTGGCAACTGGCGGTATTGGAGCAATGTATCAATTTAGTTCTAATAATCAGGCCATAACCGGAGATGGAATTGCTATGGCATATCGAGCTGGTTGTGAGATGGCTGATTTAGAATTTATACAATTTCATCCTACCTTGCTTTACATTAATGGGGCATGTAAAGGTTTAGTATCAGAAGCTGTTAGAGGTGAAGGAGCTTTTTTAGTAACGAAAACAGGTCGTCGCATTATGAAAGGAATTCACCCTTTTGAAGATTTAGCACCAAGAGATGTTGTTAGTAGGGCGATTTTTAATGAGATGCAAAATGGAGAAGAAATCTTTTTATCGATTGGAATGATTGATGGATTTGAAAAACGTTTCCCAACAATTACTGAAAATCTTATGAATAATGGAATTGATCTACAAAAAGGATTGATTCCTGTTGTTCCTGGCGCACACTTTCACATGGGTGGGGTAAAGACATCTACAAATGGAGAAACGACAATTCCAGGATTGTATGCAGTAGGTGAGGTTGCTTGTACAGGTGTGCATGGGGCAAACCGACTTGCTAGTAATTCTTTATTGGAAGGGATTGTGTTTGGTAAAAAGGTTGCGAAATTTATTGCAGACCTTCCTTTAGCTAAAATAAATGAGATTCCACCAAAATACATGATACCAAGATTTAGAGCTTTACCTACAAAAGATGAAATCAAAGAAATAATGATGAAGTATATCGGTATTGTAAGAAATGAAGACGACTTAAATAAAGCAATCACATATTTTTCTTCCTTCTTAG
This sequence comes from Gottfriedia acidiceleris, assembly GCF_036421055.1. Classification (GTDB taxonomy): domain Bacteria; phylum Bacillota; class Bacilli; order Bacillales; family Bacillaceae_G; genus Gottfriedia; species Gottfriedia acidiceleris_C. The sequence goes on from NZ_JAZGQS010000002.1 coordinate 231,366, forward strand.
AGTCAAAAACAGTTGATACACGCCCAATGAACAAAGAGGAAATAGAAAGATACAATATGTTAATTACTGGAAAACTAATTGCAGAAGCTGCAATAAGAAGAAAAGAAAGCATCGGCTCACATTTTATAGATTATATAGATCAACCAGCTAATATTTGAGGAGAGAAATTCATGAATACATTAAAAGCTAAAAAAATGATTGAGCAATTTTTACTAGAGGATATTGGAGAAGGGGATTTATCTTCAATTCATATTTTTCCAATGCATGAAAGAACAACAGGAAAAGTACTTGCAAAAGCAGATGGAGTAATTGCGGGTACTGATTTAATTGAAATAACTTATAAATTACTTCATGACGATATTAAAGTAACACTACATGTTAAAGATGGTGAAACTGTTCAGGCAGGGCAGCTACTTGCAGAAGTAGAAGGACCAGTTCAAGTGTTACTATCAGGTGAAAGAGTTATGCTTAATCTTTTACAACGAATGAGTGGGATTGCAACGCTTACTTCAAAAGCAGTTGAAACACTAAACGACAAGAAAATCAAACTTGTCGATACAAGAAAAACGATGCCAGGTTTACGTTTGTTTGATAAGTATGCTGTAACTTGTGGTGGAGGAGCGAACCATCGTTTTGGTTTATATGATGCAGTGATGCTTAAAGATAATCATATTGCTTATGCAGGTTCCATTAAAAATGCAGTTGATGCATTACGAAATAAATTAGGTCATATGGTCAAAATTGAAGTCGAGACTGAAAATAAAGATCAAGTTCTTCAAGCTATTGAAGCTGGTGCAGATGTCATTATGTTTGATAATCGTACGCCAGATGAAATCAAAGACTTCGTTAAGCTTGTTCCAGAAACGATAGTAACGGAAGCTTCTGGTGGAATTACTTTAGATAATTTAGCAAGTTTTCAAAACTGTGGTGTAAATGTTATTTCTTTAGGCTGTTTAACACATTCGGCAAAAGCATTAGATATAAGCTTCTACTTATAATAAAGTAGGGATTGGAGTGGGGATAATGAACGTTTTAGATATGATACAAAAAAATGAAGGATATCAAATTCCTGATGAGTACTATAAATTATCAACTGAGGAAATGGAAAAAAGAGTAAAAGATATAAAAGAGAGATTAGGTGATGCTCTTTTTATTCCAGGACATCATTATCAAAAGGAAGAAGTTGTCGTTTTTTCAGATTCAACTGGAGATTCTCTACAACTTGCTCAAGTTGCTGCTAATAATAAAAAAGCGAAATATATTGTATTCTGTGGTGTACATTTTATGGCAGAGACCGCTGATATTTTAACGGAAGATGAACAGATTGTTATTTTACCTGATATGAGAGCAGGCTGTTCAATGGCAGATATGGCAGACCATCATCAAACTGATCGTGCATGGGTAGAGTTACAGAAGCTTTTTGGAGACACTATTGTACCGTTAACATATGTTAATTCAACTGCTGCTATTAAAGCGTTTGTAGGTAGAAATGATGGTGCAACTGTAACATCATCTAATGCTAAAAAGGTTGTTTCGTGGGCTTTCACACAAAAAGAACGCATATTATTCCTACCTGATCAACATTTAGGTAGAAACACAGCATTTGAATTAGGTGTACCGTTGGAGCATATGGCAATTTGGAATCCAATAACGGACACGTTAGAGTATGAGGGCGATCTAAATAACATCAAAGTAATACTTTGGAAAGGGCACTGCTCTGTTCATGAGAATTTTACAGTGAAAAATATTGAGAATGTACGAAAAAATCATCCAGACATGAGAATTATTGTGCATCCAGAATGTTCTAGAGAAGTTGTAGCGGCAAGTGATGACAATGGATCTACTAAATATATTATTGACCAAATTGAAGCTGCTCCTGCAGGAAGTAAATGGGCAATTGGAACTGAGATGAATCTAGTTCAAAGAATTATTAAAAATCATCCTGATAAAGAAATCATTTCATTAAATCCATTTATGTGTCCATGCTTAACGATGAATCGTATCGATCTACCACATTTATTATGGTCTTTAGAAAATATCGAAAAAGGTAATATCCAAAATATTATTACAGTTGATAAACAAACTGCAAAAGATGCAATTAAGGCACTAGATAAAATGCTTGAGCTTGCTTAAAAATATCATAAAAAAATTAAAATCATCTAGTTCAACCTGAGCTAGATGATTTTTTTATAGAAAAAACAAGAATAAAGTAAATACTTATACAAGCTTACTCTTCATAAATTAAAATACCTTCTATCATAAATACAAATATTCAGACATACATTGTTGTGAGGTACTAATGTACAATCCAACGTAGAGGCAATTGGTCAGGAGGGGAAAAGGTGAGAATTCACATAGTAATAAAGGGCGATACCCTTAAGAGCATTGCTCAAAAATACAACATCGACTACGAAGAGATAGTTAAATTAAATGCCCAAATAAGTAATCCAGATATGATCTATCCTGGCATGAAAATAAAAGTGCCAGAAAGGGGAGAAAAACCAGCCCCAATAGGTTCTAAAAAGGAGGTACAGCAACCTAAACCAAGTGTTGCTTTGGAGGTAGAAGAAGGAAATGTTCAACCTGTAGCTCAGACACAACCTGCTGTCATGCCAAATACAAAGCCAGTTGAAAATAATTTGAATATTAATGTAGAGGTTACACCGACTGTAAAACCTGTAATTCAGGTACCTATTCCACCTGCGAAACCGACTGTATCACCTGCGACAAATAATGCGAATCAACAAGTATCTCCTGTTCAAACTGGAAAACCAAATGCGAACATACCGCAAGTTGTTTCGCCAGTGGCAGTTAAAAATCCGGTAAATGAAAATAAATCAAATGTGAACACCAAGGGAGGACAAAGCATGTCAGAGAAAAAGAACTACTTCCCAGGATCATTAGTTTCTCCATCAACATCAAATCCGCAAGTATCGCCAGCGGAAACAGGAAAACCAAATCAACAAGTATCGCCAGTATCAACAGGAAAACCAAATCAACAAGTATCGCCAATATCAACAGGAAAACCAAATGTGCAAGTATCACCAGTATCAACAGGAAAACCAAATGTGCAAGTATCACCAGTATCAACAGGAAAACCGAAAGAGCAAGTCTTACCAGTATCAACAGGAAAACCGAATATGCAAGTATCACCAATATCAACAGGAAAACCAAATATGCAAGTATCACCAGTGTCAACAGGAAAGCCGAATATGCAAGTCTCACCAGTATCAACTGGGAAACCAAATATGCAAGTCTCACCAGCAGCAACAGGAAAACCAAATATGCAAGTATCACCAGTATCAACAGGAAAACCGAATATGCAAGTATCACCAGTATCAACAGGAAAACCAAATGCACAAGTCTCACCAGTAGCTACTAATAAAGCCCAAACATTACCAGCATATGTAGGGCCAAATAATGCACCACAAACATTGCCAGCGTATATGGGACCAAATACACCACAAACACTTCCAGCATACTCTGGACCGAATGTACCGCAAACATTACCAGCATATATGGGACCGAACCCAAATGCAGCCCAAACGCTACCAGCATATGTAGGACCAAATCCAAACGCAGCCCAAACGCTACCAGCATATGTAGGACCAAATCCAAACGCAGCCCAAACATTACCAGCATATATGGGACCGAACCCAAATGCAGCCCAAACATTACCAGCATATATGGGACCAAATGAAAACTTCCCACAAACAATGCCGGCATATATGGGACCAAACGCAAACTTCCCACAAACAATGCCAGCATATATGGGACCAAACGCAAACTTCCCACAAACATTACCAGCATATATGGGACCAAACGCTGGATTCCCTTATTATCGAGGAGAAGGAGGGGCATTACCAACATTACCGAGTTTTGGAGCTATGCCGATGTTGCCAACTGGAGAAGCACCGGGAGCGACTGGAGGAATGCCAGTAGCACCAGTTCCGCCAACTGCGATGCCAATGCCATTACCAGCACCAGTTCCGCCAACTGCGATGCCAATGCCATTACCAGCACCAATGCCAGGAAATAATACGCAAACACTACCAGCATATATGGGACCGAATCCAAATTTAGCCCAAACATTACCGGCATACATGGGACCGAACGGAAATTTCCCACAAACATTACCAGCATATATGGGACCAAATGAAAATTTCCCAGCAACACTGCCGGCATATATGGGACCAAATGAAAACTTCCCAGCGACACTGCCAGCATATATGGGACCAAATGAAAACTTCCCAGCAACACTGCCAGCATATATGGGACCAAACGCAAACTTCCCAGCAACACTGCCGGCATATATGGGACCAAATGAAAACTTCCCACAAACATTGCCAGCATATATGGGACCAAACGCAAACTTCCCAGCAACACTGCCGGCATATATGGGACCAAATGAAAATTTCCCAGCAACACTGCCAGCATATATGGGGCCAAACGCAAACTTCCCAGCAACAATGCCAGCATATATGGGACCAAACGCAAACTTCCCAGCAACACTGCCAGCATATATGGGACCAAATGAAAACTTCCCACAAACATTGCCAGCTATGGACTATCCAAAATTCCAAGGCGGACCAGTTGCTTCACCGTATGCTACTGGACCGGCACCAATGTATCGTGATGCTTCAGAACCTTATTTTGATCCAAATTCGCAATTATTTACACCTTATGCTCAAAATCAGTCTTCATATGGAGTGCCATATTTTGAGGAAGATGAACAATAAAGAATTGATTTAAAAAGGCGATTATTTTCTAATCGTCTTTTTTTTATTTTAACTATTTCATACAGGAATTAATTGGAGTAGAAATTAATTTCTAATGTAACAGCCTTTAAAGAGCACTTTTTTACTTAAAATGAGTTTCAAACCATCAATTAACAATTTAAAATCCACCTAAAAAGGTCAACCTAACTTTGTAATACAACTTTAGTATTACTATTAGCTGTAATTAAAGGGAGGGTTTTATATTGAATAAAAAAGGTCTTATCGTTGCTACAGGTACGGTGCTAACAGCTTTAACATTATCAGCTTGTGGAACAAACAATAATGCCATGAATGACCATAAAAGAAATGTTGGTTATGAAAAAGTAAACTTCAATAGACCGACAAACCCTTATGCGGTTAATTATCGTTATGAAAACGTAAACTATCCTAATAACCAAGATTATTTCACAAAGAAAAATAATCATTACGGAAATGATCGTATTAACGAAGGTTTAAGTAGTGAATATTCTAATGATGGCGTAATCCATGACGGAACATATGGAAGAAATGTCAACAATATGAATAGAAACTACACGATGGATCAAGTTCGTTATAATAACGATTTAAACACAGCTCCTCTTGTTCCATATACAAATATTAGTACAAATACTAATATGAATGCTGGGGAACGAAAGTTTGCGGACCAAATTTCTAAACGAGTAGAACAAATGTCAAATGTAGCCAAAGCAAATACGGTAGCTGTTGGTGATCAAGTCCTTGTAGCAGTAGATTTAGTAAATAAGAATGTTGATGAAAGTGCATTTAGATCTAAAATCAAAGACGCTTTATCACCATACACAAGTGGCAAAAAAGTATATGTAACATTCGATGGAACAATTAGAAATAATTTAAATAACATGACAAATAATGTTCCAAATGCCACTAAAAATGTACTATACGATACAAAAAAGGGTGTTAAACATATGTATCGTAATGTAAAAAATGATGTTAAGGATGTAACTAATCCAAACCGATAAAAATCTTACACTTGAAAGGAAGAAGCTTTTGCTTCTTCCTTTTTTAGAATGTTCAAATAGAGAAAATTGAGTTTTAGAGATCAAATTTTATCAAGCTGAAAGTTAGAGTAAATTCTTGTTTGGTTTGCAAAATACACATAATTTTTTCTTAATTTGATGATGAAAAATTAGTCCTTTTTGTTCAAAGAATAGTTAATTAATTCGTTTGATGAGGGTTAAACAATATGGTAAAGTGATGTTTATATTGACCAAAAGTTTGAAGTGGTCAATTGGTTAATAAGAGAATTTGAGGTGAGTTTTTTGAAAAAGCAAAATATTTTACAAGCTGCCACAAAGTCATTTACCATTTTTGGCTATAAAGCAACTACAATGAGTCAAATTGCAAAACAGGCAAATGTTGGAAAGGGAACGATTTATACTTTCTTTAAAAATAAAGAAGAATTGTTTGATGAAATCATCAATAATTTAATTACTGAAATGAAATTTTTAGCAGAACAATCCATTCATGATGAAGATTCATTCATTGAAAAAGCACATAAAGGAATTGAAGTTTTTATTGCCTTTCATAATGAACATGAATTAACAATTAAGTTACTTCAGGAACAAAGAGAAATTGGAACGACGATCGTACATGATGCTTTAAAACGATTGAATCATTCAATCATTCTATACATACAGAAAAAAATCGAAGAAGCAATAGCAAAGAAAGAAATTGTTGAATGTGATCCTGAAATAACTGCTTTAGTAATGTTTCGACTTTATACAACACTTAAAATCGATTGGGAGAAAGAGCATGAAGCACTAAGTCCTAAAAAAATAACAGAGTTATTTAACTTTTATATTCTAAATGGTTTATCAAAAGGGCAAGTTTAGGGAGAGAATATATTTTGATTTTTAAATTAGACAATAAAGATAATAAAATGGCAAAATCAATTATAAATGTACAGTTACCTGCATATAAGGTAGAGGCAAAGTTAATCAATTTTGAAGGAATACCACAATTAAAAGACAATGTCGAAAGTATTAGAGATTCCAAAGAAATCTTTATCGGATATGCAATTGATCATGATTTAAAAGGATTTTTGTCCTATTCAGAAGGCGATAACGAATATCAAATTTGTAGACTAGTAGTACATCCTAGTTGCTTTAAGCAGGGGATTGCAAGAAAATTAGTTCATTATTTTTTAAATGAAATTGCCAAAAAGAAAAAGGTGATTGTTTCAACTGGATCAGATAACCTACCAGCCATTAACTTATATAAAACTTCTGGTTTTAAATTTCATAAGAAAATTGAAGTGGCACCGAATTTTTTTATCTCTCTATTTGAAAATACAACTAATCATTAAAGATAAAATTATAAAGTTAAAAAGAGAAGGTTCTTTTTCATTAGAAAGAAGAACTACAGCTTTCATCCCCTTTACTAAAGACAACTCTTTAGTTTTTTTGTTTAGAAGATTAATCATGGATAAAGATAAAAGGAATGGTCAAACTAAAAAAGCTTGTATGATTTTGTCTAAAGGAGTGGATGTTTGTGAAAAAGTTCGTTTTAATTTTTGTTTTTTTATTAGCTATATTAATACCGGCACAAACTGAAACATTGGCAACTCATAATGATCTTCATTATAGTTCTAACAAAAAGGGGATTACAATCATTTTACATAAAGTATATATTAACGGTGAAGTGATTGAAGAAATTTATATTAATCAACACAAAACCTTGGGTCAAGTAAAAAAAGAATTTAAGGGTTGGAAAGTCATAGAAGAAAATGATGATCAAATCGTATTAATGAAAAAAATAAATGACCTTTCACCTACTTTAAAGTCGAAGGGTTATTTAGGTATAAATACAGATGGAGTTTTGAATTTATATATTGGAGAGCCAAGTGGTAATAATATCATTGAATCTTTTTTTCAAATAGATACGAATAAATTAGAAGTAAATAAACAAAAGCAGCTTGAGAAAGGGATTAAAATTTCGACCAAAGATCATTACGATTATCTATTACATTACTTAAAAGAGTATGAAAGAATCGTAAATTGAATTTCGGAATTCGACAATGGTTAATTGGTAACGACTTTCTAAAACTTTCTAAATATAAAAAAATCCACAAAGGTGACTTATTTTCCTTGTGGATTTTTTGTGTTTTTATGATTTAAGTCATTTCTTCTATCTCTAACTTCCTTTTCCTGGTCCCTTTCCCATTCAGTTCGCAAAATTGAATAAACATAAGTATCATGAGCTGTACTTCCTTGTATTAAATACTCGCGTAGTAGACCCTCATTCGTAAATCCTATTTTTTCAAGGAGTTTTTGGGAAGGTATATTTTCTGGATAAACAATTGCTCCAATTCGATTTAGTTGGAGAACATCAAAACCATATGATAATAATGCTTTTAGAGCCTCAGTCGCAAAACCTTTTCTCCAATAGTCTGGATGTAGCTCATAGCCAACTTCGGCCCTTTTGTTTCGTTCTTGGTAAGCAGTAAATCCACATGTTCCGATTAATTTGTTTGTTTCATTATCAATCATTCCCCAACGGATGCCATTGCGCGCTTCATACATTTCTCTAAAATAATGAATTACATCCAATACTTCACTACTATTTTTTAGTGCATCTAGTCCATAATATTTGGTGACATCTTCTCTTGATAATATATTAAACATCCGATTAAGATCAGTGACTTTAATTTCTCTTAAATAAAGTCTCTCTGTCGTTAGAATTGGAAAAATGTTCAAATCGAATGGCCTCCCTATAGATTTTCTTAGTTATCGAGCTTTTACAATTTTGCTATATTTTTTAGTCAGTTAAATCATATATATAAAATTTTTATTTTCGACAGCCGACTATTTTTTTCCTTCTTCTATCTATGGTACAATGGAATACATGTAAAAAGGGGAGAAAACCATGTACGAATACATAATTGGAAAGATAGAATGGGTTGGACCAGAATATATTGTCATTGATCATAATGGAATGGGCTATCAATTATTTACACCTAATCCATATGTTTTTAGACCTTCAAATGAACTCCTAAAAGTTTATACTCATCATTATGTTAGAGAAGATGTTATGATGTTATATGGTTTTAAAACACTAGATGAACGTACTTTATTTCAAAAATTGTTAAGTGTGTCAGGAATCGGTCCTAAAGGTGCCTTGGCAATTGTTGCGACTGGTGAGCCAAATCAAATTGTTCATGCGATAGAAGAAGAGGACGAAGTATTTTTAACAAAATTTCCTGGTGTAGGTAAAAAGACAGCAAGACAAATGATCCTTGATTTAAAAGGAAAACTTGAAAAAGTCTTTGGAGCAGTTCAAGTCGATTTATTTACTGACCTAGATGCAATAGAAGAGAAAGAAAGCGCAGCATCTTCATTGGATGATGCAATTGAAGCTTTGAAAGCATTAGGCTATGCGGAAAAAGAAGTTAAAAAGATCGTACCGTTATTAAAGAATGAAAAACTTTCAACTGATGAATATATTAAAAAAGCACTTCAATTACTATTGCAAGCTAAGAGGTGATGAAAATGGATGACCGAATTTTATCAAGTGAAAGTAGTGGCGAGGAATTTGATCAAGAGCTTTCACTAAGGCCTCAATCATTAAGGGAATATATAGGGCAAGATAAAGTTAAAAAGAATTTGCAAGTTTTTATTGAAGCTGCAAAAATGCGAAATGAGTCTTTAGATCATGTTCTACTATACGGTCCCCCAGGATTAGGTAAAACCACTTTAGCAGCAATTATTGCGAATGAACTAGGTGTTGGATTCAAAACGACTTCAGGACCAGCGATTGAACGACCTGGAGATCTAGCAGCTATTTTGACTTCACTTCAACCAGGTGATGTTTTATTTATCGATGAAATTCACCGACTGCCTCGAACAGTAGAAGAAGTACTTTACCCGGCAATGGAAGATTTTTTCTTTGATATCGTAATTGGAAAAGATGCAACTGCTAGGTCGGTAAGAATTGATTTGCCACCATTTACATTAATAGGAGCAACAACTAGAGCAGGACTTCTTTCTTCACCACTTAGAGATCGTTTTGGAGTATTAAATCGGTTAGAATTTTATACAGTTGAACAGCTAGCATTGATCGTAAAAAGAACAGCAGAGTTATTTGGAATGGAAATTGAAAATAACGCTGCTTTAGAGGTAGCTAGAAGGTCTCGAGGTACACCTCGAATTGCAAATCGTTTATTACGAAGAGTTAGAGATTTTGCTCAAGTTCAAGGAAGTGGAATTATTACCTTTGAAATTGCAAAAGACTCTTTAATTCAAATGCAGGTAGATGAAGCAGGGCTAGATCACATCGATCATAAATTGTTATTAGCTATTATAGAGCGATTTAAGGGCGGTCCTGTTGGGGTTGATACGATTGCAGCTTCAATCGGTGAAGAGTCACAAACAATTGAAGATGTATATGAGCCATATTTACTTCAAATTGGATTTCTTCAGCGGACACCTCGGGGACGAATTGTTACTGATTTAACATACAAACATTTCGGATTGCAGGTGCCGGAGCAATGATTGATTTTTCAAAAATTTTAATTACGTTAGGAATTATCTTATTAGTTGTTGGATTGTTTATTCGATTTGTAGGGAAACTTCCAGGCGATATTTTTATCAAAAAAGGAAATGTATCGTTTTACTTTCCGATTGTAACATGTATTATCATAAGTATTTTACTTTCACTTATTTTTTCTTTATTTGGGAGAAAATAAATGAGTACGAATCAATAGAGTTTGGAAAAGGGAATTGTGGACAATCTCCCTTTCTCCTACTCCTGAAATTTATGAGGTGTATAAAATGGATGTAAATTTATTTGATTTTGATTTACCTGAAGAATTGATTGCTCAGACTCCTTTGTTGGACAGAGAAGCATCGAGACTAATGGTATTACATAAAGAGTCTGGAAATGTAGAGCATAAACAGTTTCCAGATGTGTTAGATTATTTACAAGAGGGCGATTGTTTAGTTTTAAATGAAACAAAAGTCATGCCTGCAAGATTATTTGGTGTGAAAGAAGATACAGGTGCTCAAATTGAAGTATTATTACTTCAACAAGAAGAGCAGGATGTTTGGGAAACATTAGTTAAGCCTGCGAAAAGAGTAAAAGAAGGTACAATCATTTTATTTGGGGATGGCAGATTAAAGGCAGAATGTGTAGGTTCTAGTGATCAAGGTGGAAGAAAATTAAAATTCTATTACGATGGGATTTTTTATGAAATCTTAGACCAATTAGGTGAAATGCCACTTCCTCCATATATTAAAGAAAAATTAGAAGATAGAGATCGTTATCAGACTGTATTTGCAAAAGAAATTGGTTCAGCTGCTGCACCTACGGCTGGTTTACATTTTACAAAAGAACTCTTAGCTAAAGTTCAAGAAAAAGGTGTAAAGTTAGCATTTATTACATTACATGTAGGGTTAGGTACATTTAGACCAGTAAGTGTAGAATCGATTGAAGAACACGATATGCACTCAGAATACTACTATATGTCTGATGAAACGGCTAAACTGTTAAATGAAACGAAAGCAAACGGTGGTAGAATCATTACTGTTGGAACAACATCTACACGCACAGTTGAAACGATTGCTACAGCTAATAACGGTAAGTTTGAAGGGGCTAGTGGTTGGACGTCTATCTTCATTTTCCCGGGATATAAATTTATGGGAATTGACGGGATGATTACGAACTTCCATTTACCAAAATCAACTTTAATTATGCTGATTAGTGCTTTAGCTGGAAGAGAACCAGTTTTATCTGCTTATAAAGAAGCAGTAAATCAAAAATATCGCTTTTTTAGCTTTGGCGATGCAATGTTAATACTTTAAGAATTGAAAGGAATCGAAAAATGACAGCAATTCGTTATGAACATATTAAAACTTGTAAGCAAACAGGTGCGAGATTAGGAATTGTCCATACTCCACATGGTTCATTTGAAACTCCAGCATTTATGCCTGTTGGTACTTTAGCCACTGTTAAAACAATGGCTCCTGAAGATTTAAAAGCAATGGGATCAGGTATTATATTAAGTAATACTTACCATTTATGGTTAAGGCCTGGACATGAGATTATTAAAAAAGCTGGTGGCTTACATAAATTTATGAACTGGGATCGTGCAATCTTAACAGATTCAGGTGGATTCCAAGTATTCAGCTTAAGTCAATTCCGAAAAATTGAAGAAGAAGGCGTACATTTCAGAAATCACTTAAATGGCGATAAATTATTCCTTTCACCAGAAAAGGCGATGGAAATTCAAAATGCATTAGGTTCTGATATCATGATGGCGTTTGATGAGTGTCCACCATATCCTGCTGAGTATGATTATATGAAACGTTCAGTTGAGAGAACTAGCAGATGGGCAGAACGTTGTTTAAATTCACACCAAAGACCAGAGGATCAAGGATTATTTGGTATTGTACAAGGTGGAGAATACGAAGAACTTCGTAAACAATCTGCAAGAGACTTAGTTTCATTAGATTTCCCTGGTTATGCAATTGGTGGGTTATCAGTTGGTGAACCAAAGGATGTAATGAATAGAGTTTTAGAATTTACGACTCCTTTATTACCAACGGATAAACCAAGATATTTAATGGGGGTAGGTTCTCCAGACTCGTTAATCGATGGAGCAATTCGAGGAGTGGATATGTTTGACTGTGTACTTCCAACGCGTATCGCTCGAAATGGTACATGTATGACTAGTGAAGGTCGATTAGTAATTAAGAATGCAAAATATGCAGAGGACTATACTCCACTTGATCCTAATTGTGATTGTTATGCATGTAAAAACTATACAAGAGCATATATCCGTCATTTAATCCGATGTGAAGAGACGTTTGGAATGCGTTTGACTACTTACCATAACTTACATTTTCTGTTACAATTAATGGAACAAGTTCGCCAAGCAATCCGCGAAGACCGTTTAGGTGATTTCCGAGAAGAGTTTTTTGAACAATACGGTTTTAATAAGCCGAACGCTAGGAACTTCTAAAATTTACATATTGAAAGGAAGATTAAGATGGGTAATGGTTTAATGGGGATTTTACCTCTAATATTAATGTTCATAGTTTTCTACTTCTTACTAATCCGTCCACAACAAAAGCGTCAAAAGCAAACAGCTGCTATGCAAGCTGGAATTAGCAAAGGCGATATGGTTGTAACAATCGGTGGGCTACACGGTATAGTTGATGCTGTTAACGAAGAAAATAATACAATTACTTTAAAAACTACTGATGGTTCACGTATGGTATTTGAAAAAAACGCAATTCGTGAAACAAGAACACAAGCTTAATTTTTAATAAATTGTATCGTAAGAAACGCTAGTTCCATTTTGGAAACTAGCGTTTTGTTTATTTTGTAAGAAATTTAAATAATAAAAAACTTGATGATTAGACTGATTACAAGTGCTTGGCGGGCAGTCTGATTAATTATTATAAGATTTATTACTTGCTGCATTCACTCCAAAAATTGAACCTAACATACAAACACCTAAAAAGATACCATGATACATTATTTGTTCCTGTGAAAAAGTTCGGTCATAGCCAAGAAACTGTACAAAAAATACAAAAATAGAATACGCTCCACTTGTTAATAATCCAAGAATCCAACCTTTTTCTTTCCCTTTAGCTCCTGTAACAAAACCACCAATTAACATAACGATAAATGATAGGATAAGAGTTGCTGTTGTGACACTTGCTTCTGTAAGTGAAGTTAGTTTAAGTAATAATGATAAAATCAAACTAATTGACAATACTAATAATAGAATAGTTAAAAAGCCAAAAGAGACAGCTACAGCTGTTTTTTTCATTCATATTCCCCCTTGTACACTCTTTTAATACAAGCATATTCATGAGATGAATTTTTAGAATACTTATAGAGCAATTAGAAATAGTAAAATTCTGAACAAAATTCTACGATTATTTTCTTTATAGAAAATTAGTTGGATTTACAGGTGTTAAGCGCTAGCTGAAAAACATGTTTTTTAAAATCAACAAGTTTTGGATGTGAGGGTAAGTAAAATGGAATTAGGTTCTATGACGATTCGTACCATTTTAATTTATTTAATTATTGCATTTTTCTTTCGGTTAATGGGTAAGAGAGAAATAGGAGAGTTAAGTTTATTAGATTTAGTCGTATACATATTGCTAACTGAAATAGCAGCCATCGGTATCGAAAACCATTCTGATCCAATTATAAAAGTAATCTATCCAATGTTTTTAATTGTCGTTATCCAAATAATCTTTTCCTTAATTTCGCTAAAAAGTGTTAAATTTAGAAAAATATTAGATGGACATCCCGTATTAATCATTAGTAAAGGTAAAGTTTTGGAGAAAGAGATGAAAAAACAAAGATACACATTTGACGATCTATTACTCCAACTTAGAGAGAAGGATATTGGGGACGTACGGGATGTTGATTATGCATTACTAGAGCCTACAGGAAAATTATCAATATTTAAAAAAGAAATTAACGGTGATATAAATTATAGTTCACTCACATTTCCATTAATATTAGATGGTATCGTACAAGAAGATAATTTAAATCAATATCATAAAGATAAACAATGGCTATTAGAACAGTTAAAAAAGCATGGTTATGATGATTTTAAACAAGTAGCTTATTGCAGCTTACGAGCCGGAGAAATATTTTTTGATAAGAAAGATGAATAATGCAGGATCTAGAGATAACTGTATCCTGAAGTGGAAAGTCCATTAATATTTTTTATTATTGTGGTTAGAATGTTTAAATACTTTTGAGTCAAAAGTATGAACACACTGTGTTAAACATGGTACATTAGGTTTCTGATCCTAAATGATCAAGTAGTTTTTTATGTTTTAAATTGAATTAATATAATTTCGCTGAAAAAACTATTAAAAACTTTTTTTTACTAAAATAGTCTTTAAAGAAACCACAAAGTACATTAAATGAAGTGCACCTCCAAATGTTAGACTGTGTTTAACATTTGGGGTACACTTCAAAATTACTTTGAGGTTTTGTAATGTTCTATTGAATTGTCAATTATCTTGTAATTAGCTTTTTAAAGAAAGGAATTCGGATGATCTCATCTTTCTTAACTAGATTAAATAATAAAATTAATAAGAAATACATCAATGTAACAACAGAAATACTTGCTAAGGTTTGTACTAATAATGAAGATGAAAAAACTACATATTCTTTGATGAACTTGCCGACATAAATACAAATACCTAAAATGATTAAACAATAAACATAATCCTTAACAAAAATTGAAAAGTTGATGGCCTTTAATACAGTGAAATAGTGAAGAACTGTTATTGTTACAATACTAATATTCATAGCTAAAGCAACACCGTTGATACCGAACTTTGGATTTGTAGCTAGTAATAAAATACTAGCGATTTTTACGACTGAACCGACAAAGCTATTAATCATAGCTGAATTAGCAAGATTAAGTGCCTGCAATACAGCTTGAAGTGGTCCTTGGAAATAGTAAAAAATAAAGCAAGGTGCTAAAAGTAATATAAAATTCGTAGCTTGGTCACTTTTGTACATTAGTGTTAAAATCGGTGAAGCAAATACGTATAAAATGACAACAGACCAACCGCCTGCAATCATTGAATACCGTAGTGCTTGCTGCAATCTTCTTTCAACAGTTACACGATCTTTTTTGGCCATTGCTTCACTAATCGCTGGTACAAGTGAAGTAGATAGTGCATAAGTAATAAAAGCTGGTAAAAGTAATAGAGGTAGTGCGTACCCTGCAAGTAATCCATATTGTTTAGTTGCAACAGCTGCGGATACCCCTGCAATTGCTAAACTTTGTGAGACAACAATTGGTTCTAAAAACATTGATATTGAACCAATTAAACGACTTCCGGTTGTTGGTAATGCAATACTTAATAAATCGCTAAGCGTTTTTCTTCCATCTTTAATATTGTTCTTAAATCCAGAAATGAACTTTGCATTTTTTTCTTTCTTAAAAACATAAAGCATATAAATTAAGGAAGCTAATTCTCCTAATACAGAAGAGATAATGGCTCCACTAGCGGCAAATTCAACACCATATGGTAAAAAAGTTTTAGTACAAACTGCAACTAGTACTATTCGAACAACTTGTTCAATAACTTGGGAAAAGGAAGAAGGTCGCATATTTTGTACGCCTTGAAAATATCCTCTTAAAACTGATGAGATTGCGATAATTGGAACAACTGGAGCGATGGTAATTAATGGGTACATAGTCCTATCATCCGTTAATAAGTTTTTAGCGATGAAAGGGGATAAAACGATCATTGCTGTTGTAAAAATAATACTTA
This sequence comes from Gottfriedia acidiceleris, assembly GCF_036421055.1. Classification (GTDB taxonomy): domain Bacteria; phylum Bacillota; class Bacilli; order Bacillales; family Bacillaceae_G; genus Gottfriedia; species Gottfriedia acidiceleris_C. The sequence continues at coordinate 247,420 of NZ_JAZGQS010000002.1, forward strand.
ATATGCCGGTTATTGACATGGAAACAGCTAAAATCTTTTTTATCCGATCTTGTCTATTTTGAGCAACTGCTTCTGCTATTAATTTCGAGATGGCAATTGGTAGGCCGAGCTGTGTAAGCGTCATGACCAAAAATAGTGTCGGGACTGCCATCATAAATAATCCTACGCCCTCTTCACCCATAATTCTTGCTACAACAATTCGATTAAAAAACCCTAATATTCTTGTGATAAGCCCTGCAATAAGTAAAAAAAACGTTCCTCTTAAAAACGTTTGCTTTGTCATTACTTTTACCACCTTCTCAAACAGCCTAGAATGATTTACAATTATATATATGCTAGAAATGTAGGCAAGCATGACAAGTTAGTTCAACATCTAGTAAATGAATGTGAAGGTTTAAAATCATTTTTCTAAAAATACAGAAAATTAGGGGGGAAGAGTATGTCGACTTTTCATCAACAAGCTGCAGAATTTAAACCTAAGCTACAGGTAGTAATTGAAAGTAAACTGGATGAATTTAGAATGCTTGGATTCGATACTGTCAGTGAGGATGACTTATGGGAATGCCTCGAAAGAACCTTATGGCGAAAGAAAGAGGATGAACCAAAGCTTTTTCAACTGGTAGAAGACATACTCTCATTAACTGTAAACGATTATATGAATTATATTCGAATCGAAGCATTTAAATCACCTACTTGGCAGTTTGGGGAGTCAGTTTAACCATTAATTGACAATAAAAAAATTGCATTTGTATAATATAAGAATGAAAACATACCATTTTCGTACTAGAACTTGAACTAGTTAGAGGAGGAAATTCACAACATGGTGAAGCGTAACAGAATTGTTGCCTTCTTCTTAATTATTGCTGTTTTAGCGGCAGTAATCGGCACAACTGTGTTTGGTACCGCCAAAAATATTAAGCTTGGTCTGGATTTACAGGGCGGGTTTGAGGTACTTTACAAAGTTAAGCCGATCAAGAAAGGCGACAAAATTAACAAAAATGTTTTAGTAAGTACAGCAAAAGCTCTTGAAAAACGTGTAAACGTATTAGGAGTAAGTGAACCAAACATTCAAATCGAAGGGAAAGATCGTATTCGTGTACAATTGGCTGGTGTAAAAGATCAAGCTAAAGCACGTGATATTCTTTCTACTGAAGCGAACTTAACAATTCGTGACGTAAATGATAAGGTTCTAATGACTGGGGCGGATTTAAAAGAAGGCGCTTCAAAGCAAACATTTGACCAAATGGGTAAACCTAGTGTATCAATTACGTTTAAGGATGCTTCTAAGGTTAAAGATGTAACAAGTAAAGTGTTAAAAATGGGTGCTCCAAATAATATGATGGTTATTTGGTTAGATTTCAAAGAAGGAGAAGACTCTTTCAAAAAGGAATCTGCAAAAGCAAAGCCTAAATTTTTATCTGCAGCTAGTGTAAATCAAGTATTTACTGACGATTCACTTTCGATTGTTGGTTCTACATTTACGGTTGAGAGTGCAAAAGAACTTTCAGACTTATTAAATGCAGGGGCTCTTCCAGTACACCTAGAAGAATTGTATTCAACATCAATCGGTGCAAAATTTGGTACAGATGCTCTTCATGAAACAATTTTTGCTGGAATTATTGGTGTATCAGTTATTTTCTTATTTATGCTTTATTTCTATCGCTTACCAGGTTTAATCGCAAGCATCATGTTAATGGCTTATACATACGTAACATTACTTGTATTTGACGGTATGAATGCGGTATTAACACTTCCAGGTATTGCGGCATTAATACTAGGTGTTGGTATTGCAGTTGATAACAACATTATTACTTTTGAGAGATTGAAGGACGAGCTTAAACTAGGAAAATCAGTTGCATCTGCGTATCGTGCAGGTAATCAGCGTTCATTTGGAACGATTTTTGATGCTAATATTACAACTTTACTTGCTGCGGTGGTATTGTTCATATTCGGTACAAGCTCAGTAAAAGGATTTGCAACAAGTTTAATTGTTAGTATTTTAGTAAGCTTTTTAACTGCGGTTTTCGGTACTCGTTTATTACTTTCTTTATTAGTTCAAAGTCGTTACTTAAATAATAAGAAAACATGGTTTGGTATTAAACAAAGTGAAATTCTTGGTTTAAATCATAATCTAGCTCACCCTCCTACAAAATATGATAAAGTCGATTTTGTAAGTGTTGGTCGAAAATTTGTTTATTTTTCAATCGTTACAGTAGTTGTCGGAGGTATTCTACTTTCTATTTTCCGATTAAATTTAGGGATTGATTTTGCAAGTGGTACACGAGTAACATTTGAATCAAAATCCGCTGTTACAAAACAAGTTGTTAATGATGAAGTTTCAAAAATGAACTTGAAGCCTGAAAGTATTACTGTTTCTACAAATGATGCAAAAACAGGTTCAATCGTATTTAAAGGTGTATTAACAAAAGACCAGATTAATGATTTGAAAAAGGATTTTACAGCGAAATTTGGGGTAGAACCAAACGTAAGTACAGTAGATCCAGTTGTTGGGAGAGAATTAGCGGCTAATGCCATTAAAGCATTAATTATCGCATCAGCAGGTATTATTCTTTATGTATCATTACGTTTCCAATTCTCATATGCAATTGCTTCAGTAATTGCCCTACTACATGATGCATTCTTCATTGTTGTAGTATTTAGTATTTTTAGGTTAGAAGTAGATATCACTTTCATCGCTGCAGTTCTAACGATTGTTGGTTATTCGATAAATGACTCGATCGTTACATTTGACCGAGTTCGTGAAAATATGAAGCTTAAGAAGAAAATTCGTTCTAGAGAAGAATTGAAACAAGTCGTAAATGAATCAATTCGTCAAACTTTAGGTCGTTCTGTTAAAACCGTTCTTACTGTACTATTAGCAGTACTTGCATTGCTTTTATTCGGAAGTCATGCAATTCTTAACTTCTCACTTGCATTATTAATAGGATTAGTTGTCGGAACATATTCTTCAATCTTTATCGCTTCACAAATTTGGTTATTTATTAAAGGTCGCCAGCTTGATAAAAATCAAGTAATCGATGTTGAAGAGGCTAAATAAATTTAAAAAGAGTATAAGCTCATGCTTATACTCTTTTTTGTTTTAAATTCATTATGATTTGAAGATACTAATATAATGTGTTAATAATGATAAGTGTATTTTTTAAGAGTAACAAAAAAGGAAGTAGGTAAAGTATATGGAACAGGAAGAGCGTTATAAGGAAGCCAAAAAAGGGGCTTATATCGGAATATATGGAAATTTACTTCTAGCTATTGTTAAAGCAATTATAGGATATATTGGAAATAGTAAAGCGTTAATGGCCGATGCAGTCCATTCAGCGTCAGATGTGGTTGGCTCGATAGCGGTTTTATTTGGTTTAAGGGCTGCTAAAATGCCACCTGACGAGGATCATCCATATGGCCATGGTAAGGCTGAATCAATCGCTGCAATTATTGTTGCTGTACTATTATTTATCGTTGGAATTGAAATAACTAAATCTTCTATAACTGCATTTTTTAAGCCAGTCCATCCACCTGAGCTAATCGCTTTATTAGCAGCTTTTATATCTATATTTTTAAAAGAATGGATGTTTCGCTATAAATATGCTTTAGGGAAAAGGTTAAATAGTGACGCAATTATCGCTAATGCATATGAACATCGTTCTGATGTATACTCATCTGCAGCAGCTATGGTTGGTATTGGTTTAGCAATTCTTGGTACTAAATTTAATATACCTGTACTTTTATATGCAGACCCTGCGGCCGGAGTTATTGTAGCCATTATGATATTAAAAATGGCTTGGGATATTGGAGCAGAATCAATACATACGACAATGGATCATGTCCTTCATGAAGAAGATATTGAACCATATAAAGAAGTTGTTAGGAACGTAGAAGGAGTTAAAGAGATAAATTCTCTCTATGCAAGGGAACACGGCTATTACGTCATAATCGATATAAAAGTTTCAGTAGATCCATATATAACGGTTGAAGAAGGGCATAAGATTGGTAAAAATGTTAAAGCAAAGTTGATGGAACAAAAAGATGTGGAAAATGTTTTTGTCCATATTAATCCATATAATGATAAAAATAACTCTTTCATCCAATAAGTTTACTTTAGTATAATAGTACAGTTAGGGGTGAGAGTATTGTTAAAGTCAAAAGCACGTTGGAAACCGAAATTATCGAATCACCAAGAAGAACAATTATTAAGTAAAGAATTACAGATTTCCCCTCTATTAGCTAAGCTACTTGTAACTCGTGGATTTAATACAGTAGATGCAGCAAGTAAGTTTTTATATGAAGATCAAATGAGCTTTCATGACCCGTTTTTATTAGAGGGTATGGATATTGCAATTGACAGAGTATTTCAAGCAATTGAAGAAGATGAAAAAATATTAATATTTGGCGATTATGATGCAGATGGAGTTAGCAGTACTTCAGTATTGTATTTAACATTAATCGAACTAGAAGCAAAAGTAAATTTTTATATACCAAATCGTTTTACTGAAGGGTATGGTCCAAATAAGAATGCATTTAAATGGGCGAACGATCAAGGTTATTCATTAATTATTACTGTAGATACAGGTATTTCCGCAGCAGAGGAAGTTGATTTTGCAAATGAACTAGGGATGGATGTAATTATTACGGATCATCATGAACCACCTGAGGAATTACCAAACGCAATTGCAATTATTCACCCAAAGCTAAGTCCTAGCTATCCTTTTAAAGAATTAGCAGGCGTAGGAGTTGTGTTTAAATTCGCTTCCGCATTATTAGGTAGGGAGCCAGAGGAATATTTGGAACTAGTTTCTATTGGGACGGTTGCAGATTTGGTACCTTTAGTTGATGAAAATCGTTTAATCGTAAAAAAAGGTGTAAGGCAACTGAAGCAAACTCAGCGTGAAGGACTAAGAGCTCTTTTAGAAATTAGTGGAACTACAACAGATTCAATTACTGAAGAAACAATTGGATTTGCAATTGGTCCTAGAATCAACGCAGTTGGTAGACTTGGTGATGCTAAGCCTGCAGTAGATTTAGTTTTAGAAAATGATAGAGCACTTGCTAAAAAAAGAGCGGAGCAAATTGAAATTCTAAATAAGGAACGTCAAGAATTAGTTTCACGTATGACAGAAGAGGCAATTAAGCAAGTTAACGAACTTGATTCATCTTGTTCAAATAAGGTGATTATTGTCGTAAAAGAAGGCTGGAATGCAGGAGTAGTAGGAATCGTTGCTTCGAAATTAGTTGACCGCTTTTACAAACCAGTAATTGTTCTAAGTATTGATCATGAAAAAGGAATAGCAAAAGGTTCTGCAAGGAGCATTGAAGGTTTTTCCCTATTTGAAAACTTAACAAAATGTAAAGATATTTTACCTCATTTTGGCGGTCATACACTTGCTGCTGGTATGACATTGGCTATTGAAGATGTCGAGTTATTAAGACATCGTTTAAATGAATATGCAGACCAAATAATGACAGATGAAGATTTTATCCCATTAAAAGAAGTCGATTTAAAATGTCAGGCTAGTGAAGTTTCAATCTCATTTATTAATGAATTAAATATGCTGGCACCTTTTGGGATGCATAATCCAAAACCTGTTTTAGAAATAAACGAGGTTGATGCTCTAAATATTAAACAAATCGGTAATGAAGGTGCACATCTTAAAGTACAACTAAAAGATGACGTTACATTCCTTGATGCTGTAGGATTCGGATTTGGACATGTTGCCAATGAAATTGCAACAGGATCAAAAGTATCGTGCCTAGGAATGGCTTCTATTAACGAATGGAATGGTAAACGCAAGCCACAGTTAATGATTCATGATATTAAAGTAAATCATTGGCAGTTATTTGACTTAAGAGGTCAAGAGCCACACCGATTAACTTTGCCTCATACAGAAGAAAAATTCATATTTTTACATCAATCATCAAATGAATATGAAAATTTAAAGACTAAATATCCTATTTCTACGTTTATTGCATATGAAGATGTACTAAACTTAGATATTAATATACAAAATAATTATGTGATCCTACTTGATTTACCTAGTTCTGAAAATGATTTGAAAGAGGTTTTTCGAAAAGGATTATCAGAACGTATCTACTTAATTTTTAATCAAGAAGAATTACATTTCTTCTCACCAATACCGAGTAGAGAAAGCTTTAAAAAATTCTATTCAATCTTAGCAAATACCAATCCATTTGACATGAACATGTATGAAGTGGCATTATGTCGTAAGATGGGATGGAAAAAAGAACAAGTCGATTTTATGACAAAGGTGTTTTTTGATTTAGAATTTGTTACAATAGAGGATGGAAAAATTCGTTTGTTGCCACAAACTGAGAAGAAAGATCTCTCTTTATCTAATACGTATGCAAAAAAATTAGCTAGTATTGAACTAGAACGTTTATTTCTGTACTCAAAATGTGATGAATTAACTACATTTTTTCAAAATATGAAAAGTCATTTTTCCGAAAATGGGGAGGCACTTATTTAATGAATTTAAAAGATTATATAACGATCGTACCGGACTGGCCGAAAGAAGGCGTTCAGTTTAAAGATATTTCATCATTAATGAATGATGGAAAAGCTTATAAAGAAGCAACTGATCAAATCGTAGCTTATGCGAAAGAAAAAGATGTTGATTTAGTAGTTGGACCAGAGGCTCGTGGGTTTATCGTTGGTTGTCCAATTTCTTACGCTTTAGAAATAGGTTTTGCACCTGTTCGTAAACCAGGTAAATTACCTCGTGAAGTTATTAGCTACAACTACGATTTAGAATACGGTACAAATACGTTAACAATGCATAAAGATGCTATTAAACCAGGTCAACGTGTTCTGATCACTGATGATTTATTAGCTACTGGTGGTACGATCGAGGCTACAATCAAACTAGTTGAAGAATTAGGTGGAATTGTAGTTGGAATTGCTTTCTTAATTGAGCTTTCTTACTTAGAAGGTCGTAAAAAATTAGAAGGCTATGATATATTTACACTAATGACATATTAATTTTTAACATATGATAATGTTATCCAAACAGGGTACTCTGATAAATCAGAGTGCTCTTTTTCTATCAAAGATTTGCAAAAAAAAATGAAATTTGACGACTCCTGCTTTACAAAAAACGAAATTTTCATGATAATAAAAGAAATAATGATTTAAGGTGATTAGATGGCTACTGAGCAAGTTTTGACAGCAGAACAGGTTTTAGAGCAAGCGACCCATTATTTAAAAGAAGATGATGTGGCGTTTATTAAACGTGCTTATGAATATGCTCGTGATGCACATAGTGAGCAATTTCGTAAGTCAGGTGAACCATATATTATACACCCGGTTCAAGTAGCAGGTATCCTTGTTGGCTTAGAGATGGATGCTACAACCATTAGTGCTGGGTTTCTTCATGATGTAGTAGAGGATACTGAAGTGTCTAAAGAGGACTTAGAGAACCAATTTGGCAAAGAAGTATCTATGCTTGTTGATGGTGTAACAAAGTTAGGTAAAATCAAGTTTAAATCGAAGGAAGAACAGCAAGCTGAAAATCATCGCAAAATGTTTGTAGCGATGGCACAGGACTTGAGAGTAATATTGATTAAATTAGCCGATCGCCTTCACAATATGAGAACGTTAAAACACTTACCTCAAGAAAAACGTATGCGAATTGCGAATGAAACGTTAGAAATATTTGCACCGCTAGCTCATCGACTAGGGATTAGTAAAGTAAAGTGGGAGCTTGAAGATACAGCATTACGCTATTTAAATCCACAACAATACTATCGAATCGTTAACTTAATGAAGCGAAAAAGAGCAGAGCGCGAGCAATATTTAGAAGAGGTAATAAACGAAATCTCAACACAACTTGAAGATGTAGAAATTAAAACAGAAATTTCCGGACGTCCTAAGCATATTTATAGCATTTATCATAAAATGGCTAAACAGAATAAACAATTTAACGAGATATATGACTTATTAGCCGTACGTGTAATTGTTAATAGTATTAAAGATTGCTACGCTGTATTAGGCGTTATTCATACATGCTGGAAACCAATGCCAGGTCGTTTTAAAGATTATATTGCAATGCCTAAGGCAAATCTTTATCAATCTCTTCATACGACTGTAATCGGACCAAAAGGTGAACCACTAGAAGTACAAATTCGTACACAAGAAATGCACCAAATTGCTGAATATGGTGTTGCAGCACACTGGGCATATAAAGAGGATAATGCTAATCTTCCTTCACAAAAAACTTTAGAAAATAAATTAAGTTGGTTCCGTGAAATTATCGAATGGCAAGATAATTCTACAAATGCAGAAGAGTTCATGGAATCAGTAAAAATGGACCTTTTCTCTGATATGGTTTTTGTATTTACTCCAAAAGGTGATGTTTTTGAATTACCACTAGGATCTGTTCCAATCGATTTTGCTTACCGAATTCACTCTGAAATCGGAAATAAAACAATTGGTTCAAAGGTAAATGGAAAAATGGTACCACTTGATTATAAACTGAAAACCGGTGATATCGTTGAGATTATGACATCGAAGCATTCGTATGGACCTAGCCAAGATTGGTTAAAGGTAGCTCAGTCTTCACATGCTAAAAATAAAATACGTCAATATTTTAAAAAACAAAGAAGAGAAGAGAATGTTGAAAAAGGTAAGGAATTAGTTGAAAAAGAAATTAAAGCTTTAGAATGTGATTTAAAAGAAGTTTTAACGTCTGAAAATTTAAAACGCGTCGCAGAGAAATTTAATTTCTCTAATGCTGAAGATATGTATGCAGCCGTTGGATACAATGGAATTACTGCAACTCAGATTGCTCACCGTTTAACAGATAAATTCCGTAAACGTACTGAAATTGAACTAGAAGACCGATTAAAAGAACTTTCTTCGGACCTTAAAAAAGCTCCATCACGTCGTAAAGATGCTGGCATTTCTGTAAAAGGTGTAGATAATTTATTAATTCGTTTATCAAAATGCTGTAATCCTGTACCTGGTGATGATATTGTTGGCTATATCACAAAAGGCAGAGGAATCTCAGTTCATCGAAGCGATTGTGTAAACATGTTAAATGATAGTGAAGAAGATCGCTTTATTGAAGTTGATTGGGAAGAAAGCCCGACGTTTGAACGTGATTATAACGTCGATATAGAAATTTTCGGTTACGATCGTCGAGGTCTTTTAAATGAAGTTCTATCAGTAGTAAATGAAACAAAAACGAATATCTCATCAGTAACAGGAAAAAATGATCGAAATAAAATGGCAACTATTACAATGAGTTTGTCTATTCGTAATATAAACCACCTGCAAAAAGTAGTGGATAAGGTTAAACAAATTCCAGACATTTACTCTGTGAGACGTATTTTCCACTAATAGGAGGTGCCACTTATGAAAGTATTATTACAGCGCACAAAAGAAGCAAAAGTAGTAGTGGACGGACAAGTAGTAGGTCAAATACCTAAAGGGTTATTATTGTTAGTCGGAATAACGCATGAAGACACTATAGAAGATGTTAAATATTGTGCGGACAAAGCAGTTAACCTGAGAATATTTGAAGATGAACTAGGAAAAATGAACTTATCATTAATTGATGTTGGAGGCCAGATTCTATCCGTATCTCAATTCACTTTATATGGCGATACGAGAAAAGGTAGACGTCCAAGCTTCACAGATGCAGCTAAGCCAGAAATCGCAAACGAATTATATGAATATTTTAATTCATATTTACGTGAACAAGGATACGAAGTACAAACAGGCATTTTTGGTGCAGATATGGATGTAACATTTACAAACTGGGGACCAATTACAATTATGATTGAAAGTAAATAAGCCAATCTTTGACCTCCTTTTCCAAAAAAGGAGGCATTTTTTTTGATCGATTTAATTATTAAAATAATATCTTCATTTAGCGAATAGAATGAAGTACCCGGGTTCTTATAAAGAATATAGAGGAGGTAGCTATATGGACATAATTACAATCGTGTTAATTCTTATCGCTGGTGTAATTTTGTTTACAATCCTCAAAAGTTTCTTTAAAGCACTTTTATTTGTTATTTTAATCATCCTAGTTTATTACGGATTAATGTATTTCATAGACGGATCAGTTGAAAGTATACAATCTAGTTTAAGAATATTTCATTAAACCATGGTGTGTACCATGGTTTTTTTTAGTTGAGATGAAGATTTTAAGAAATGGAAATTGCTAATAAAAATAGGAATCGTAAGTAAAACCCTTGAATGGCAAATAAAATTAGGGAATGGTAAATAATACCCTGGAATAGCAAATAAAATTAGGGAATGGCAAATAAAACCCTGGAATAGAAAATAAAAAACGGGAATGACAAATAAAAATCAAGAATTACAATTAAAAATCGAGAATCGCCATTAAAAATCAGAAATCGCAATAAAACCCTGATAATCACAATTAATTATAATAGTTTTATGTAATTATCAATAAAAACATCTAATTTATTAAATAAAATACGTTCTAGAATATCGATATAAAATACTACTCAAATTTTATCAAATACCACCTTGTTTTCTCCGAATCCATAGAACTAAATAAGTGAAGTAAAAAAATACTAATTCAAGTATAAGCTTCCAAAGTTTTCCACAATATTTAATTGTTTAATCTATTAATTATTTGGACATCCTATATAACAACATACTTGGAAGGAGACTGCAGCATGAGAATAAATAATCGTAATAGTCTAGGATCAGGTAGAAAAGGTGTTTTGAATATGGATTTTCATGAGTTTCAAAATAGGGGACAAGAATCCAATTCATTAGAGATGGCAAGTGAGTTTGGTTTAACTTTAAGAGAAGTGCGTGATTTAAAAAGACAGTTGGAGCGTTCGTAAAAAAAATTTAACTGTTCTTGACATTTGGTGTATCCGAACGTAAGATATTAAATAACATATTGATACATAGTAACATTCCATAGACGGAGAAAAGTAGGATAGAAACTCTTGTAGAGAGAGGAAGTGCCGTGGCTGAGAGCATTTCCACAAGTAGACTATTTGAAAGACACTCCCGAGGCTTTATTCTGAACGATTTCTAGTAAGGATAAACGTAATCGGCGTTAACGATGAAAGTGGGAGAACAGTTTATTGTTCTTCAATTAGGGTGGCACCACGGGCTTATAACTCTCGTCCCTACTGTTTTTATTTCAGTAGGCACGAGGGTTTTTTGTATTTATAAAGGTTTATTATTTAGGAGGATTTACAATGTCGATTAATATCCCAAGAGGAACTCAGGATCTTTTACCTGGTACGATTGAAAAATGGCAGTATATTGAAAAGTTTGCACGAGACTTATGCAAACGATATAACTATAACGAAATTCGTACACCAATCTTTGAACATACTGAATTATTCCAACGTGGAGTTGGCGATACAACGGATATTGTTCAAAAAGAAATGTACACATTTACTGATCGTGGAGATCGTCAATTAACATTACGTCCAGAAGGAACTGCGTCAATCGCTCGTTCGTATGTTGAAAATAAAATGTACGGAAATAGCAATCAACCTACTAAGTTGTACTATATCGGTCCTATGTTCCGTTATGAACGTCCACAGGCTGGTCGCTATCGTCAGTTCGTACAATTCGGTATCGAAGCTTTAGGTAGTAATGATCCATCTATCGATGCAGAAGTATTAGCTCTATCAATGGATTTATATCGTGGTCTTGGATTGAAAAACGTTAAGTTAGTTCTTAATAGTTTAGGTGACTTAGAAAGCCGTAAAGCACATCGTGAGGCGCTTGTGAATCATTTTAAACCGGTAGCACATGAACTATGCAGTGATTGTAATAATCGTTTAGAAACTAATCCATTACGTGTTTTAGATTGTAAAAAGGATCACGATCACCCTTCAATGAAGACAGCACCATCCATTTTAGACTATTTAAATGAAGAATCAATGAACTATTTCGAAGCTGTTCAATCTTATTTAACAGCTATGAAAATACCGTTTGAGATCGATGCAAATTTAGTACGTGGTTTAGATTATTATAATCACACTGTATTTGAAATTATGTTAGAAGGTAAAGGATTCGGTACAATTTCAACTTTAAGTGGTGGTGGTCGCTATAACGGATTAGTTGAAGAAATCGGTGGCCCTAATACTCCTGGTATTGGTTTCGCATTAAGTATCGAGCGTTTAATATTAGCTCTTGAAACAGAAGGAATCGAACTTCCAATCCAACAAGAAATGGATGTATTCCTAATTGGACTTGGAGAAGAAGTGAAAAAAGAAACAACTGCAATTTTATATCAATTGCGTAAAGCTGGTCTTGTTTGTGAAAAAGATTACCAAGATCGTAAAATAAAAGCGCAATTCAAAGCAGCGGAACGTTATAAAGCAAAATTTGTAGCAGTTCTAGGTGAAGACGAATTATCTCGAGGAGTCATTAATTTAAAAGACCAAGAGACTGGTGTACAAGAAGAAGTTGCATTAGACATCTTTGTAAAATACGTAAGCTCTAAATAATCAAATGGGGGAATTGAAAATGGAACAACGAACGCATTTATGTGGAGAACTAAGAGAATCACATATTGGTCAAATTGTAACACTTAAAGGATGGGTACAAAAAAGACGTGATTTAGGTGGATTAATCTTTATTGATTTACGTGACCGTTCCGGACTTGTACAAATCGTTTTTAATCCTGAAACTTCAGGTGAAGCTTTAGCCCTAGCTGAAACTGTACGTAATGAATTTATTCTTCACGTACACGGGAAAGTAGTATCTCGTGGTGAAGGTACAGCTAATACAAATCTTGAAACGGGAGCAATTGAAGTTTCTGTTGAAAAGATTGAGATTATTAATAAAGCTAAGAATCCTCCATTTGCAATTGAAAATAAAACGGAAGTAGCAGAAGACCTTCGTTTAAAATATCGTTATTTAGATCTACGTCGTCCAGTTATGTATGACACATTTAAATTACGTTCAAAAATTACAAAATCAATTCGTGATTTCTTAGATGGTGAAGACTTCTTAGAAGTTGAAACGCCAATTTTAACAAAGAGTACACCTGAAGGAGCTCGTGACTATTTAGTACCTAGCCGTGTACATCCTGGTGAGTTTTATGCATTACCACAATCACCTCAAATTTTTAAACAATTATTAATGGTTTCTGGATTTGAACGCTATTTCCAAATTGCACGATGCTTCCGTGATGAAGATTTACGTGCTGACCGTCAACCAGAATTTACTCAAATAGACATTGAGACTAGCTTCCTATCTCAAGAAGAAATAATGGAAATGTCTGAAAGAATGATGGTTAAAATGATGAAGGAAACAAAAGGTGTTGAACTAGTTACACCACTTCCTCGTATGAGCTATGATGAAGCGATGAATCGCTACGGTTCTGATAAGCCTGATACTCGCTTCGGATTAGAGTTAATTGATGTTTCTTCTTTTGCTAAAGAAAGTGGATTTAAAGTATTTACTTCAGCTGTGGAAAACGGTGGCCAAGTAAAATGTTTAAATGTAAAAGGTCAAGCAGCAAATTATTCTCGTAAAGACATCGATGGTCTTCAAGAATATGCTGGTCGATATGGAGCAAAAGGTCTTGCTTGGTTAAAACTTGAAGAAGATGGTTTCAAAGGTCCAATCGCTAAATTCTTTAGTGAAGAGGAATTTGCTACATTAAAATTAGCTGTAGAAGCAGAAGCAGGAGACTTAATTTTATTCGTAGCTTCAGATGCTTCAGTAGTTGCAAATAGTTTAGGTGCACTTCGATTAAAACTAGGTAAAGACTTAGATTTAATTGACCAATCTAAATTCAATTTCTTATGGGTTACTGACTGGCCATTACTTGAATATGATGCAGATTTAAATCGTTATTTTGCTGCTCATCATCCATTCACTTCACCTGTTCGTGAAGATATTGATAAATTAGATACAGATCCGGGTAGTGTAAAAGCTCAAGCTTATGACTTAGTATTAAATGGTTACGAGCTTGGTGGAGGTTCAGTTCGAATTTACGAAAGAGACATACAAGAAAAAATGTTCAAATGCTTAGGGTTTTCTGAAGAAGAAGCACAAGCACAATTTGGTTTCTTAATGGAAGCATTTGAATACGGTACTCCACCACACGGCGGAATTGCGTTAGGTTTAGACCGCATTGTTATGTTACTTGCAGGACGCTCAAATTTACGTGACACAATTGCATTCCCTAAAACAGCATCAGCAAGTTGCTTATTAACAAATGCACCAAGTCCAGTTTCTTCTGCACAGTTAGAAGAATTAGCGTTAAAAACAACTGTAGAAGAGTAAAATAAAAAGGAAGGGTGAAGGAATTAATTTTCTTAATCCTTTCCTTTTTCTTTTTGAAGGATTAAGAAAAATTCTGTTATTCTTTAATTCAAGCTTGATGTAATAAGGTTGTATCATGTATATTTAAATCATTGTAATCTGATTAAGATAGTGGGAGTTGAATAAATGTTACACCAATTTTCTCGTAATGAGCTTGCTTTTGGTAAAGCAGGTTTAGAGCGATTACAAAACAGTACGGTAGCTATTTTAGGTATTGGAGGCGTTGGCTCATTTTCTGCAGAAGCTTTAGCGCGTTCTGGAGTCGGACGTTTAATACTAGTGGATAAAGATGTTATTGATATTACGAACGTGAATAGACAAATTCATGCTTTATTATCAACAGTGGGAGAGCCTAAAGTAGAAATGATGAAGCAACGTATTCTTGAGATTAATCCTGAGTGCGAAGTAATTACACATAGAATGTTTTATACAGAAGAAACATTTGAAAAGTTTTTCGAAATTCCATTAGATTATGTAATTGATGCTTCTGATACAATTACATATAAAATTCACTTAATTAAAGAGTGTCGTCGCCGTGGAATTCCAATTATTTCAAGTATGGGTGCTGCTAATAAGATGGATCCAACTCGATTCAAAATTGCGGATATATCAAAAACAACTCACGATCCAATTGCAAAGGTTATTCGAACTAAACTTCGCAAAGAAGGTATTCAAAAAGGAGTAACAGTCGTCTATTCAGATGAAAGTCCAATTGTTATTCGTGAAGATGTACGTAAAGAAATCGTACCAGATGAAAATACAAAAATTCGTAAAGCAAAAATGCCACCATCTTCAAATGCCTTTGTACCATCAGTTGCAGGGTTAATCGCAGCTAGTCATGCAGTTCGCGAATTGATAAAGGATATTGAAATTAAGCGTGTAGGTAAAGAATAACGAATGCTACTCGGCTGTAGGAATTAATTTCCTACAGTTTTTTTATTTATTAATGTAAAAACTACCTTCAATAGGAGGTGTTTGATGTTGAATAGAGCCTTGAAAGTCTTTTGTACTTTCGGATTATCTTTAACAATATTAACTGCTTGTAATAGTACTAGTGACGTGGAAAAAGATTCAAAACAGCATAGTGTAGACAATTTATCCAACCGGTTAAATGTTAAGTATCAAAAGAAAAATAATGTAGTTAAGAAAAACGGTAAGGTTGGCAAAGATGGCGTTGTAAATGATATGGAATCGATTGAAATGAATAAACGTAAGCCCAATAAATAAAAAAGACCCCCAAAAATATTGGGGGTTTCAAACTGCCCGAAAACGCTCGCTTTCTTCGTTACTTCGCCTGCCTGCGCGGTGCTCATTACCGTTTAGTAGGCTTCATGCCTCGAAAGACCAGCACTTGCAATCAGTAGTCTGTTCTGACGCATTACCTTATAGGTTATAAGGGATTACATATTTAAGTCCTTCTCATTTTTAGTGCTATTTTTACGGCCTCTCACAAATTGACGTCCGATTAGAGAAATAACTAATAGCCCAATTACAAGAAGAAGAATTTGAAGATAGGATAAGTTAAAGTATTTAGCACCGGTAACAATTAAAAGTGTAGATAATGTACCTTTAATAATAAAAAATATAATAATCCATAAACCGCCTTTTTTCCAATTCATTTCATTATACTCCTTACTAGTGCTTGCATTTTGTTACTTCATTATACAATAGTACAAGTAATAATATACTGTGAATGTTTTACATTATTTTGTCCAAATTTAATCTGTTAGATTGATTAATATATTTTGTTTCTTTTGGATTAATCTTTTAAGATTCATTATTTTTTTGTTTAAATTCTCATTTTCGTTTTTTAATTTAGTTACTCTTTCTTTTAACTTCATATTCTCCTTTGAAGCTTGATGCTTTTGTTCGAAATTCTTTAAGTATTGAATGACCATTCCAATATTCAGTGAAGGAGGATTTATAGGCTGATTTAAATCGCTAACTTCTTTATGGTTGTTTATTTCTCTGAATTGAACTTTTGATAGTTTTCGGTATCTAGAAGCACATGCTGACTTTGTCCGATTAATAATGTTTGCTACCATTTCAAATGCTTCTTGCTTCGATTTACCTTTCCTTTCGTATTTTTCAACTAGTTCAATTAATGTGTTTTCATCTTCAAGTGACCATTTTGTTTTTGGAGCATTCATTTTTTCACCTTCTTTATCTCATCTATTATTATCTTCACCAAATAAATTATTAGTAAAAAGAAATAATTGAAGGGTGCAGATGAAAAATGTTTCCAATTCAATTACAATAGTAAAAAGAGTTATAAAGGAGGGAGAAAAATGAGTCATGAACCTCTAGCATACCGTATGAGACCAAGAACGATTGATGAATTAATTGGTCAGGAAAAAATTATCGGAAAAGAATCAGCATTGTATCGACTAATACATAACGGACGAGTTCCTTCAATGTTAATACATGGGGAACCTGGAATAGGTAAGACATCGTTTGCACATGCAATTGCTGGTACTGTCGATAAACGGTTTGTAACTGTAAATGCGACTACTTCTGGTAAAAAAGAACTTGAGGATATCGTTCATGAGGCGAAAATGTTCGGTGAGATCATTCTTTTTGCAGATGAAATTCATCGTTGGTCAAAGTTGCAACAGGATTATTTATTATCATATGTAGAAAGCGGATTTATCACGTTAATTGGGGCAACAACTGAGAATCCTTACCATGATGTTAACAGTGCTATACGATCTCGATGTAACCACATTTTAAAATTAGAACCGCTTTTACCAAAACATATTTATAAATTATTAGATAAAGCTTTAAGAGATGAGGATAGAGGATTAGGGAATTTGCAAATCCAAATTTCAGAGGAACAAATTTTAAAAATTGCTCATGGAGTAAACGGAGATGCAAGGTCATCTTTAAATATTTTGGAATCAATCGTATATGGTTCAACAAAAGAGTCTGACGGAACAATTGTAGTACAAGATGAAATTATAGATGAATTTCTTCGTTCAAAAGGCTTTAATCATGACAAGAATGGAGATTTTCATTATGACACATTGTCTGGTTTCCAAAAGAGTGTTCGTGGAAGTGATGTAAATGCAGCTCTTTATTATTTGGCGAGGCTCATTGAAGCGGGTGATTTAACGAGCATTATTCGAAGGTTATTAGTGATTGCTTATGAGGATATCGGATTAGCTGGGGATCCATGGAAGGTTGTGCTAGCTTGTGAAGCCGCGAAGCAAGTTGGATTTCCAGAAGCAAGAATTATTCTTTCAAATGCAGTAATTGAGCTCTGTTTGTCATCCAAATCTAATTCTAGTGTCACATCAATTGATCGAGCATTAAATGATGTAAGAAGTGGGTTACATGACGATATTCCAGCACATTTAAAAGATGCTCACTATGCTGGAGCAAAGGATATGGGGCACGGGATTGGTTATATTTATCCACATGATCATCCTTTAGGGAATTTTGGTGGTTGGGTTAATCAGCAATATCTTCCAGATCGACTAGTAAATCAAGTCTACTATAAGCCAAAAGAGGCAGGTAACGAAAAACGTTACGGGGCTATTTTTGAAAAACTACAGCAGTTTAAGAAAAATCGGAATTAAAGAGAAGGTAGATATAAAGCGAAATTGGTCGCTTAATCTACCTTCCTTTTTAATATGATCCACTCAATTATGATTAAATTTATTAATAAACCCACCCAAATATTAACATTTAGAGCTTCCTCAACCATTCGTTCTCTTCCACCAGGTAGATGCAATCCATTTAGTAAAAAGTAGGCTAATAATATAAATGGTACTAAAACACGACCACTCACTGCTACTAGAGTGATTCCAAAACTTCGAGTCATCCAGATTTGGTGAGCAATGTAATTTTTCTTCTTAGCGTTATGAATACCTTTAATTGTAGTGAAAATCCATAGTATAGCTAAAACAAAAAAAGACATAACTTTTGAAAAATTTTCTAAATAAAATAGTACGATCAATGACAAAATTCCACTTATAAAAACACTAGTATAGTAAATAGTTCCGATTATTCGATGGAATCTCGGGTAACGAGATCTAATGTTTTTTACAAACTGTAAAAATCCAGCAATTAAAGCAATAAATGCAAAAAAGATATGTGTAATTAAAGTAGGATATTGAATTGAAGTTGAATTAATTTGGATACGACTTATCTCTGGTTCCATAAGAAAATAAGGAGCCATAAATGGAACAATGACACAAAGCGAAATAATAAATAAAACCCACCAACTTTTTTTAGAATTCATAAATAAACATGTCCCCCGATGGTTAGTTTGATAATGTGTATAAGATCTTTAAGTAATATCATAACAACCTAATATGAACGGAACATGAATAAAAAAAGTCGAGATTCGAGTCCCGACTTACTTTTAAGCACTAATATCATTTTCAAACACTTCAATAGTTGGAGAATCAATTAAATGACTAGTTAATAGTTTTATCTCAAGGAAAAGTAGATCTGGTTTAATAAAAGTTGAAGGGATTGATAAAATCTCTTTGTCATCTTTATCATAGAAAACAATATAATTTACTTTTCGCTGATATGCTGCCATTTTCCCTTCGTTTTTACCCCATTTTCGGAGTTCGATTGTCATTCGGTTTATCTTATGAAGCTCAATCGATTTCAGTTCATTACCTTTTTTTAAGGTTAGCTGTCTAGTTGTTAAGATTAATTTAGACTCTTTTCGAAGTTGAATTGTTGCATACACTTTATATAAGAAAATAATCCATAGTAAAGTTAGTAATAAAAAATAAATAGGATCGTGATTTCCAAAAGCAGTACCTGTTCTAACAGCAGTTAGAAAGCCGAGAAAATAAGTACCAAAATGCCAACTTGGCTTTGATTCCAAAATGACTTCTTGACCTAATTTATCGTTTTCTTCTTTATTTAGTAATTCAAGTTGGCTTTTATGTTCATCCTCAGTATATTTGTCCCATTTTGTAAATGATGTAATTGTTTCATCATAAAATCGTGGACTTGGAATTTGTTCAGAAACATAAGCCCCTACATATGCAGCCATCCAATCATTTTCTTCCCAATTTTCTTGTTGGCTACGAAATTTAGTTAAATAATAAGTGACTTCTTGTTCATAATAGTTTGATGTATCATAACGCTTGATAATTTCTATCTCGTCGGGAATCACACCGAAATCTTCATGAGCAATTAAATAAAGAAACAGTCTGTTTTTCACAAAACTATGTTGATGCTCTTCTGTAAATGTGTAAATATCTTTCTTTGAGAATTCATTTAATTTAGTATAAAACCATACCGCAGATTCAATATTATGAGCACAATAATCAAGTATTTCTTTTTCAATTTTTACGCCATGTTCCATCAGAGATATAACAGCATCAACTTTTAGGTAAGGATCTTTATACTCAAGGGCTTTTATTAAATAGTCATACATGATATCGTCAAAATAATATTGCATTAATTGAAGGCAAATACCCATTTCTGTTCGAACGATGAGGTAAGGTTCCTTCCAGGCCTGGTATACATATTTTAAGTTGTAATCTTGATCATATTTTAAATAAGAATCTCGTTTAAACTTATATAAAACTTTAATTTGTTCGATTATATAATCGTTCTCAGCGGATGAAAAAGATAAAGAAATTGAATTCCTTTTACACAATAGAATCAAATGGAAAATTGAAACTGCAGTTTCTTCATTTTCGATTAACGGTAATAGTTTTTTTACAAGTTCTGGAGCCCAATTTGTCTCTTCAAAAATAAATTGAACATCGATATCAAGCGAGTACCGTTTACTATTTTTTTCAATGATTCGTATATAAGCATCTCTAGCTAACTCTGATTTCAGACTTATTAATAAATAAAGGGCCTGAAGTTTTGCTCGTTCACTATATGCTTCAAAATTCTTTTCGATTGGAGTGATTAATTCTTGAAGTGAAAACTCTGAACAAAAACCAACTAAGTGATAGCTTCCATCATCCCAATCTTCTATTGATTTCGGGAAATTGCTTCCCGCTTCTTCTAATAAATAAATTAATGATTCAATAGAAGCACCTGATCGAAGAGACTTTCTAAGTTGGTCTATGCCTTTTGCGCGCTGATATAGATCTTGATGGCGTAATTGCTTTACTATTTTCTTGAATTTTCTTTGTACAGCCAACTTAAAACCTCCTCTAGCTTCTTTTTAATTCCAATATATCATAATAAGGGTAATGAGAAATAGTTAAAAAGTCTTGTGGTTTATTTGGTTAATTAAAAAATCAGGTCTTTTACCTTATTTTTTGTCACAATTGGATAAATTTTACAAATTGTTTTGATAATTTATTTTTAAGCTTTTATAATAATAAGAACAAGCTGTTCATATTTTATATAGAACTTGTCCAATCCTAGCGATCATTTCGATTACCTTATTCTCGAAACGAAAGTAGGAATTTTTTTTGTACCTAAAATAAGAATGGAGGATGAACATGGTTAAGCTCTATGTCCTGGCGGTTGTCATTGGTGGAGTGACCGGATTTATTTTTCACATCCTGTTTAACAAAGGTACGATTATGCTCCCGGTGAGACGAAAGAAAGGCTTTTATTTAGGTTTTCTTGCAGATATTTTATTTGGAGCAACAGCTGCGACACTATTTGTTTCTTTATTTATACCAGAAAACATGTTAAAGGATATGCGTATGGTAATCGGATACTGTATATTAGCTGGTCTCTCATCTCAAAGCTTTCTTTTAAGCAGGGCACTTAATACTGAACGGGAAAGGGTAAGTTCACTGCATAATATTTCTAAGCAAATTGTGTAGTATTTTCAATAATTTACTTGGCAAAAGATGAAGGAGGCATGAAATGAGGCTAGTGCTAACACCCGAAGAGAAAGCCGTTTATTTAGACTTATTAGAGGATTTATTAAATGCTGATACTGAATACGAAATAAAAAGTATCGAATTCCAAGTCATAAGTTTTTTAAATAACATAAAAGAATCTAGAAAAAATGTTGAAGATTTTGATGAAAAAGCGGCAGCCGCTCAATTCGTACGTGCTGGTAAATTGAAAAGCTAAGCTAGCATTTAATTGACGTTATTCAACAACAAAAACTGGAACTCAAAATAGAGTTCCAGTTCTTTATTTTAGTTAATTCCTAGTTTTGCTTTAATATTTTGATGCTTTTTTTAAAATTTTAACTGACTAAATTTTAAGTAATTTAGTGAAAACTTGGATTAACAACATTTTTTTTTAAAATATATTGGGCGGATTTTTAGGTATAGATTTTAGAAAATAGAGGAGTAAGACCAAAAGTTTTAAATCTATGGTTTGATAAAAAGATAGACTAGTAAAACTAAAAAATCTTACTTATCATTATTATATGGATATTGCACTTTTCCAATTGGTTTAGTGTATTTTTTTTCATGTCATGTGAATTTATAGGCCAAATAGTGTACAATAATTGTATTACTACAGTTTAAAAATAGGATAAATCTGATAAAAATAAGAGATACATTTTATTGAACGGAGTGAATGAATGAAGATTTCAACTAAGGGTAGATACGGACTGACAGTTATGATTGAATTAGCTAAAAGATATTGTGATAAACCAATTTCACTCAAAAGTATTGCGAAAGCACAAAATCTTTCTGAGCATTATTTAGAACAAATTATTTCATTATTACGTAATGCAGGATTAGTTAAGAGTATTCGTGGAGCATATGGTGGGTATATTTTAACAAAGGAACCGAATGAAATTTCTGCAGGTGAAGTGATTACTGCACTTGAAGGATCACTATCTCCAATCGAAAATCTTGAAGATGAAAATCCTGCACAAAGAGAATTATGGACTCGTGTTCAAAAAGCGATTAATGAAGTGTTAGACAATACGAGTCTTGAGGATTTAGCAAAATTAGAATCAGATGATTTAAATGGCTATATGTTTTATATTTAATTTAGTGCGTTCAAAGATAGACGAACGCTTCATAAAGAAAGGGTTTAATAAAAATGGAACGTATTTATGTAGATCATGCTGCGACTTCTCCAATGCATCCAGAAGTAATTGAAAAGATGGTTGTAGAAATGCAAGAGACTTTTGGAAATCCATCTAGTATTCATTCGTTTGGCCGACAAGCTCGCCAAAAGATTGATACTGCGCGCATGATTTGTGCTAATAGTATAGGATCAAAAGTTAACGAAATTATTTTTACAAGCGGTGGAACGGAAAGCGATAATCTTGCTGTTTTAGGCGCTGCTTATGCGAATCAAGAATATGGTAAGCACATTATTACCTCTAGCATCGAGCATCATGCTATATTACATACATGCCAGGCTCTTGAAAAAGAAGGCTTTGAGGTTACGTATTTACCTGTTGATCAGACAGGTCGTGTGAATGTAGAGGATGTAAAAGCAGCGCTACGTGATGATACAATTTTAGTATCGATTATGATGGTTAATAATGAAATCGGAACAGTTCAACCAATTAAAGAAATCGGTGAACTTCTTAGTGACCATAAAGCTCATTTTCATACAGATGCAGTACAAGCTTACGGCTTAATTCCGATTAATGTTGAGGAACTTGGTGTCGACTTTTTATCCATCTCTTCACATAAAATTAATGGACCTAAAGGTGTAGGTTTTCTTTATGTAAGTGAAAATGCAATTTTTACACAATTACAATATGGTGGACAGCAAGAGCGTAAACGTCGTGCTGGTACAGAAAATGTTCCCGGTATTGTTGGATTAGCTAAGGCAGTAGAAGTAATTCACATCGAAAGAGATGAACGTATAAAAAGCTATTTGCGTTTCCATGAAATCTTAATGAATGTTCTAAAAGAAAATGGAATTCGTTTTGAAAAAAATGGAAATGAGTCGTTTTTTGCACCACATGTGTTAAACTTATCATTTGAAGATATTTCAATTGAATCATTTTTAGTAAACCTTGATTTATCAGGCATAGCAGCTTCAAGTGGGTCTGCTTGTACAGCTGGTAGTATTGACCCATCACATGTTTTAGTTGAAATGTTTGGAATAGATTCACCTAAAATACGTTCTTCGGTTCGATTCAGCTTTGGTTATGGAAATACAGACGAACAAATCCGTGTACTTGGAGAACGTGTATCTTCAATTGTTAAACGATTAGTTAAAATATAAATTTTTAAAGTGCGAGGGGATATTAGTTATGAATAAAAAAGATCCAAAAGACACTCGCGTAGTAGTAGGAATGTCAGGTGGTGTAGATTCATCTGTAACAGCATATTTATTGAAACAACAAGGATATGATGTCATCGGTATTTTTATGAAAAACTGGGATGACACAGATGAATTTGGCGTATGTACAGCAACTGAAGATTATGAAGATGTAATTGCAGTTTGTAATCAAATAGGAATTCCGTATTATGCAGTGAATTTTGAAAAGCAATATTGGGATAAAGTGTTTACCTATTTTTTAGATGAATATAAAAAAGGAAGAACACCAAACCCAGACGTAATGTGTAACAAAGAAATTAAGTTTAAAGCATTTCTTGAACATGCAATGGAGCTTGGAGCAGATTATGTAGCGACAGGTCATTATGCTGGAGTTGAGTTCCGTGACGATGAATATAAAATGTTACGAGGAATTGATAGCAATAAAGACCAAACTTATTTCCTAAATCAACTTGGTCAAGAACAATTATCGAAAGTTATGTTTCCACTTGGAGGCTATTTAAAGCCAGAAATCCGTAAAATTGCTGAAGAGGCAGATTTAGCAACAGCTAAGAAAAAAGACAGCACTGGAATTTGCTTTATAGGTGAACGTAACTTTAAAGAATTTCTAAGTAATTATTTACCTGCACAACCTGGTGAAATGAGAACAATGAACGGGGAAGTTAAAGGTAAACATGATGGACTTATGTATTATACAATTGGTCAACGTCATGGACTTGGAATCGGTGGAAATGGAGACCCATGGTTCGTTGTAGGAAAAGACTTAAAAAATAATGTTTTATTAGTTGAACAAGGTTTTCATAATGAGTTACTTTATAGCAATGAAGTACTTGCTTCTGATATTAGTTGGACATCAAATAAACCAAAAGAAGGTTCATTTACATGTACTGCTAAATTCCGTTATCGTTCTGAAGATAATGAAGTAACAGTTCACATTTTAGATGATAACTCAGTAAGAATTCTTTGCCACGAAAAAATTCGTGCAATCACTCCTGGCCAAGCCGTTGTATTTTACGACGGGACAGACTGCCTAGGTGGAGGAACAATTGATCGTGCATTTATCGATGGTAATGAATTAACTTATTTAAGATAAATTTATTTACCCCAATCACAATGATTGGGGTTGTTTTTTTGAATGGGAATACCTAATTTATCGTAGAAATTTTGAAGAAACGTTCCTTTGAAATGTATACTATGGTGTGATAGTGTTAAATAGATATATTAAGTTTCAAATTGATTAGTACAGAAATATGGAGTCTTATCAAAAATTATTGAAAGAAAATACATAGAGGTGTCATATATGAATAATTTTGAACGTGGAGTAGCAGCACTACAAGAGGGAAACTTAGAGGATGCAGCTAATTTTTTAACGAAAGAAATTGAAGAAAATCCTACTAATTCTTTAGCATATGTTAATTTTGGACAGCTTTTACTATCGATGGGAGATGTCGAAAGAGCTTGTCGTTTTTTTGAAAAGGCTTTAGAAATTGATCCGGAATTGGCAGCAGCGCATTATGCTGTTGGAACGGTGTATTTTGAAGATGGAAAGTTTGAATTAGCTAAAAAACATTTTCAACATTGTGTGAAACTTGGCATGAATGATAGTGATGTCCATTTTATGATTGGTTTATGCTGTGTTAATAATGGAGAAGATCGTTTTGCACTTCCATTTTTTCAACGAGCGATTGAGTTAGATGATAAAGATATAGATGCATTATTCCAATATGGCCTTACTTTAGCTAAATTAGAAATGTTAGATGAAGCAAAAATTAATTTAGAAAAGGTATTACAATTAGATGAACTTCATGCGGATGCACATTATAATCTAGGCATTATCGCGATGTTTAATGATCAAGTTACAACTGCGAAAGACCATTTTAATAAAGCGATTGAAAGTCAAGATGATCATATGCTTGCTATGCATGCACTAAAAGTGATTGAAAATAAAGAAGAGGATTGAAACTAGAATCGTTTTGCAAGATCGGGGAGGTGGAGAAATGCAAACCCAAAGTGAAATGGAATTGTTTGTTGATGAGACACCATATATTAAAGGGCATATCACAACAATCATCTTTTATAATGCAGAAAATTTTTATACTGTTGCAAAGGTAAAAGTAGTTGATACAAATTTATCAAATTGCGAACAGGAAATGACCATTACTGGGAATATCCCAAGGATGAATGAAGATGAAACATATACATTTAAGGGGATTGTAAAAGACCATCCGAGGTATGGTAAACAATTTCAAATTTCATCATTTGAAAAAGAGCTTCCATCTACTAAAAAAGGTGTTATTCAATATTTATCATCAGATTTATTTAAAGGAATTGGAAAGAAAACAGCTGAAAAAATCGTTGACCATTTAGGTGAAGGTGCAATTAATAAAATTTTAGATAATGCAGATAGCTTAGAAGGCGTTCCCGGGCTGGCAAAATCCAAAGCTAAAGAAATATATGAAACAATACTATCTCATCAAGGTCTTGAAAAAGTAATCAGCTTTTTAAGTAGCTACGGTATCGGAACGGGTTTATCGATTAAAATTTATAAGACCTATAATGAATCAACTCTTGATGTGATAAGAACAAATCCGTTTAAGTTAATTGAAGATGTGGATGGGATTGGGTTTGGAAGAGCAGATGAAATTGGTCGAGCAATCGGTATTACAGGAAATCATCCAGATCGGATACGAGCGGGTTGTATTTATATTTTAGAACATTTATCGATGCAAGAAGGACATGTTTATATAACGCAAGATCAGTTTATCGATGAAACTAGACAATTATTAATGAAACAGGATAAAGAGCTTGTCGAAGCAGTCGACATTTCTCGGGAAATGAAACGATTAGTAGCAGACGGAAAACTAGTAATGGAAGATGAGAGAATCTATTTAGCTGCGCTTTATTACGCTGAGAAAGGCATTGTAAATGCAATCCAAAAATTATTAAGCAGTGCTCCAGATTTAGGAGAAATGACTGAAACTAGATTTGCAAAAGAGCTTGAAGATCTCGAATCAAAAATGAATGTAAAATATGCCCCTTCACAAGCACAAGCAATAAAAAAAGCTATGGAGTCAGCTATGATGGTCCTTACAGGAGGACCAGGGACAGGTAAAACGACAGTTATTAAAGGAATCGTTAATCTATTTTCAACAATCCATGACTTATCATTAGATCAGCATTCTTACCCGAAAGATGATCCATTCCCCTATTTGCTTGCTGCACCTACAGGGAGAGCGGCAAAAAGAATGAGTGAAGCAACTGGATTACCAGCAGTAACAATCCATCGTTTACTTGGTTGGACAAGAGAAGGGGAGTTTAGCCATCATGAGGAAAATCCTTTAAATGGAAAATTACTCATTATTGATGAGTTTTCAATGGTCGATGTTTGGTTAGGGAATCAATTATTGAAAAGCATTCCAGAAGGCTGCCAAGTTATTTTTGTAGGGGATGAGGATCAATTACCTTCTGTTGGCCCAGGTCAAGTCTTAAAGGATTTATTAAACTCTGGTACAGTTCCAACCGTGCGATTAAAAGATATTTACCGTCAATCAGAAGATTCTTCTATTATTACGCTTGCACATTATATAAAAGATGGAACAATATCCGAGGATTTATTTGAACAAAGAAAAGATCGTTCATTTATCGGTTGTTCAAGTCAACAAGTTGTTGAAGTCGTCAAAAAAGTGTGTGAAAACGCCAATAAAAAAGGTTTTCCTGTAAGAGATATCCAAGTATTAGCACCAATGTATCGTGGTCCAGCAGGAATTGATGCCCTAAATGAAGGACTACAAGAAGTATTTAACCCTAAAAAAGAAAAGCAACGTGAAATGAATTTTGGTGATACAACTTTTCGTACAGGTGATAAAGTTCTCCAACTCGTAAACGTTCCTGAAAATAATGTTTTTAACGGAGATATGGGTGAAATTGTAAACATTTTTTTCGCCAAAGAAAATGTTGAACAACAAGATATAATAATCGTTTCATTTGATGGAAATGAAGTGACTTATACTAGACCAGATTTTTCTCAATTAACGCTTGCTTACTGTTGTTCAATTCATAAATCTCAAGGTAGTGAATTTGATATTATTGTGCTTCCAATTGTCAAAAGTTATTATCGTATGCTTCGAAGGAATTTAATTTATACTGCAGTGACAAGAAGTAAGAAGTTCCTAATCATGTGCGGTGAACAAGATGCATTTATTCAAGGTATTGGAAGAACAGATGATGGTCACAGACAAACTACTCTATGTATGAAACTAAAAGGGATTGAAAATGGTGAAGTACTACTAAACGAAGATTTACCATTTCAGCTTTCAGACGAATTACCAAATCTTTCACCTTATGATTTCATGTAAATGACTAAGAATATATAGTGCAAGACGATTCCTGTACTAACGTATATTATTATGAAAATTTGGTCACAATGCTTAGAAACATTGCCTTTTTTAAGGCTAAGGGAGCGAGCGTTGTGATTTGTCCAAATTGTCATAGTAAAGACTTAGGGAAAATAGGTGTAAATCAATATTATTGTTGGGGATGTTATATTGAACTAACTATTAATAAAGGCATGATTTATACCCACCAAGTTGAAGAAGATGGTACGTTAAGTTCGTTAGATGATTTATTTGACGAAGAGGATCGAAAACTTAGTATGTAGGAGTGGGTAATTGATGGCTAGAAAAAGCTCTTTATTAGGTTTAGGTTTAGGTGCAGGTGCACTTGCGATGAAGTTAATGTACGAAAACCAATGGCTTACTTCAAAGAATATGAAACGTATGAGAAAGTCATTGAAAAAAATGCTTTAATTTTTTAAGCACATGTCTATGAGGCATGTGCTTTGCTTTTCTTATGCAGTTAAAAAATAGAATCAATTTTATAAGTTTAATCTGGTTGATTTCCACTACAGGATGCTCGCTTTCCGTAGGGCGGGACCTGAGCCTCCTCGTTCCTGCGGGGTCTAAAGCCTTCCAGCATATCCCACATGAGTCGAGCATCCTTTTAAATTTCCAAACTTTTATAAAAGCTACGGTTACAGTTACAAAAACATTAATCAATAATCTACTATTTGTGTTCTAAATGTATTGACTATACTATTTTTTAGTGCAATCCATATTTTTTCATTGAGAAAATGAATATCATCTTTTATCATATATAAAAACATGGAAAAGAGATGGTAAATATGGGAGTGGGAGTTAAGCTTGTTAGAAATGATTTGAAGTATGCAGAGCAGGTTTTCAGGTTATCATCAGATCCAGGTGTGAAAGATGTTTTAGGAATAAAAGTAGATAGTATTGAGGATACAATTAGATTTATTAACTATATTGTTCAGCAAGAAATAGACGGTAAAGTAATAAATCGGATAATTTTGAATGAGCAAGGTGAGGTTGTCGGTATAACAAGTTTAAAGCACATTGACCGAGGAGATGGAATTTGTCATATTGGCACTTGGATAGGGGTTCCATTTTGGGGACAAGGGTATAACGAAGCTTCAAAAATTGAAATTTTAAAAATTGCTTTTAACGAGTTAAAAATGGACTATGTTTTTGCTGGAGCAAAAGAGTCAAATAATAGATCAAGGCGTGCACAAGAGAAGTTAGCTTATATGACAATTGGAGTAGAGAAAGAATTTCCAAAAGAACTAACAATTATTGAACAAGAGGCAAAAACTAAATGTGTACTGAATGTTGTGAAGAGAGAAGATTTCGTAAAATTTTTAACGAGTCACATAATTTAATTGAAATTCTCCATACTATTATCAGTATGGAGGTTTTTTATGGACGGTTTAAAGTTAAAATGGATATATCGATTATGTTTAATTTTACTAATTGGATTAGTTGGAATCGTTTTTTATTATTTAAAACCTGTTTATTTACATATTGTAATTGGTGTTTTAAAATCGATGGTTCCATTTTTGATTGGATTAATCATTGCCTATTTGTTACATCCAGCAATTGAATATATTCATAATAAAGGGATAAAACGAGTAATTGCGATTTTATTGATCTATTTATTATTTTTTGGAGGTTGTGTACTAGGGCTTTATTTATTACTCCCTATTTTTAAACAACAGTGGCAAGATATTTTAACAGCTTTTCCTAAAGTAATGGCATTATATGATCATTTCCTATCAAAAATCGAACGGAAGACTTCGAGAATGCCAATTTTTCTTCATAATCGGATTGATTTAATGATTAATGGTGCTGAAAAATCGGGATTATCTTTATTAAATAAATCTGGTGAATGGATGAAGCAATTAGTAAATAATATTATTTCACTCTTTATCATTCCGTTTATCGTTTTTTACTTTTTAAAAGACTATAAGGTTTTAACGAATATATTTTGGAAAATTATCCCTTACAAATGGCGATATGAAGTAAAAGGTTTAGCAAAAGAACTTAATAATACATTTGGAAAATATATTCGTGGTCAAATATTAGTTTGTTTTTTATTATTCGTCTTAGCAACGATATTTCTATGGATTGTTCGAATGAAATATGCTTTAGTATTAGGAGTGGTCATAGGAATAACAGATATTATACCGTATTTCGGACCAGTTATTGGCGCAGTACCGACCTTGTTTTTAGCCGCTTCGGAAGGGACAGGTTTATTAATTAGAGTAGGTATTACTTTAATTATTTTACAATTGATTGAAGGTAACGTCCTTTCTCCGCTTATAATTGGAAAGTCGATTCATACTCATCCAGTAATTATTATGTTTTCATTATTAGTTGCAGGTGAAATAGCTGGTTTTATTGGTTTGTTAATAGCAGTTCCATTATTAGTTGTCATTATTTCTGTTATTCGCTATTACAGCAATAGAAAAGAACGTCTCTCAACTTGACTTTCATTTTTGACAATGATACTATTTTTTCATACAATTTATATTTGCAAAATTTTGAAGGAACAAGTATGTCACTAAACCATTTAAGCTTATGCAAAAGAGAGAAGTTTCCTAGGCTGAAAGAAACTTTAATGAAGGGTGACAGAAAAGCTACTCCTGAATGCAGCTAATCACTGACGCGTCAGACCACGTTACGGTCTCTTGAGGTGATGAATAGACTTTGAGGCATTTTGCCTAAGCAATAAGCTTTCTATTCATAATCAGGGTGGTATCGCGAGTACATCTCGTCCCTGTTTTAGGGACGGGATTTTTTTGTTTTTATAACATTATAAATTTACTAAATGGAGGTTAATATAATGAAAAAGCTAACTGCTGCTCAAATTCGCCAAATGTACTTAGACTTCTTTAAAGAAAAAGGTCACTCTATTGAGCCAAGTGCATCTTTAGTACCAGTAGAAGATCCAACTTTATTATGGATTAATAGTGGTGTAGCAACATTAAAAAAATATTTTGATGGTAGAGTAATTCCAGAGAATCCAAGGATAACAAATTCCCAAAAATCAATTCGTACAAATGATATTGAAAATGTTGGGAAAACAGCTCGTCACCATACATTTTTTGAAATGTTAGGTAATTTCTCAATCGGAGATTATTTCCGTGAAGAAGCTGTAACATGGGGTTGGGAGCTTTTAACTTCATCTGAATGGTTTGGTTTTGAAAAAGAAAAATTATACGTTACTGTTTATCCTGAAGATAAAGAAACGTACGATTTATGGATTAAATTAGGATTAGATCCTGAGCATATAATCCTGTTAGAAGGTAACTTCTGGGAAATTGGTGAAGGACCATGTGGACCATGTACAGAGATTTTTTATGATCGTGGGACAAAATATGATCCAGATAACATTGGAATTAAATTATTAAAAGAGGATTTAGAAAATGATCGCTATTTAGAAATTTGGAATATTGTATTCTCTCAATTTAATTCAAAAGATGGTTTAGATCGTAAAGAATACCCTGAATTACCAAACAAAAACATTGATACTGGCATGGGCTTAGAACGTATGGCAAGTGTACTACAAGAAGTAGACACAAACTTTGACACTGATTTATTTATGCCAATTATTAATGTTGTTGAAACTATTTCTGGTCAAAAATATCGAAATGGACAATTAGATCAAGATACTGCCTTTAAAGTAATTGCTGACCATATACGTACAGTATCTTTTGCTGTTGCAGATGGTGCTCTTCCTTCAAATGAAGGTCGCGGATATGTATTACGCCGATTAATCCGTCGTGCTGTTCGTTTTGCTAAAAAATTAGGTATTGAACGTCCATTTATGTTTGAACTTGTTCCAGTTGTTGCAGAAATTATGGAAAGCTACTATCCAAATGTGAAAGAAAAAGTACCGTTTA
The DNA here is from genome assembly GCF_036421055.1 of Gottfriedia acidiceleris. Taxonomy (GTDB): domain Bacteria; phylum Bacillota; class Bacilli; order Bacillales; family Bacillaceae_G; genus Gottfriedia; species Gottfriedia acidiceleris_C. The sequence goes on from NZ_JAZGQS010000002.1 coordinate 279,144, forward strand.
TTCAAAAAGTAATTAAAAATGAGGAAGAGCGTTTCCATGAAACATTACATGAAGGACTATCACTTCTTACAAATGTGATGAAGGATGCGAAAGCTAAAGGAAGTACTATAATTAAAGGTGAAGATGTTTTCCGTCTTTATGACACATATGGGTTCCCGATAGAATTAACAGAAGAATATGCAGAAGAAGAAGGATTAACAGTTGATCATGACGGTTTCGAAGTTGAAATGGAAAAACAACGTGAGCGTGCTCGTTCTGCAAGACAAGATGTTGACTCAATGCAGGTACAAAGTGAAGCACTTCGTGAAATCAAGGAAACTTCAACTTTTATAGGTTATAGTGAAGGTTCGGTTGAATCTACAGTACTTGTTCTTATACAAGACGGAGAAAAAGTTGAAGATGTAGCAAATGGAGAAGAAGCTCATTTAATTCTTGATGTAACTCCTTTCTACGCTGAGAGTGGAGGTCAAATTGCAGACCGTGGAACGTTAACTGCTCCTGGTTTAAAGGTAGAAGTGCTTGATGTTCAAAAAGCTCCAAACGGACAAAATTTACATCGAGTGAAGGTTGTTGAAGGTTCGTTATCAGTTGGTGCTAAAGTTGAATCAACAATTAATAAAGCTAACCGTTCAAGTATTGTAAAGAACCATACTGCTACTCACTTATTACATCAAGCATTAAAGGATGTTCTTGGAACTCATGTAAATCAAGCTGGTTCATTAGTAAACCAAGAACGTTTACGTTTTGACTTCTCACATTTCGGTCAAGTAACGTCTGAAGAACTTGAAATAATTGAAAAAATTGTGAATGAAAAAATTTGGGAAAGCATTCCGGTTCAAATTTCTGAAAAAGCAATTGCTGAAGCAAAAGCAATGGGAGCAATGGCATTATTCGGTGAAAAATATGGTGATGTAGTACGAGTAGTACAAGTTGGAGATTATAGTCTTGAGCTATGTGGTGGATGCCATGTTGATAACACAGCATCGATTGGTACATTTAAAATAATTTCTGAGTCAGGAATTGGAGCTGGTACTCGCCGTATCGAAGCAGTAACTGGCAAATCAGCTTACGAATATATGCAAGAACAAATTGGTCAACTAAAAGAGGCAGCTAGCCTATTAAAATCAAATACGAAAGACGTTGTTGCTCGTATTGAATCTTTACAATCAGATTTAAAACAAGTACAAAAAGAGAATGAATCACTTTCTTCAAAATTAAGCAATATTGAAGCAGGAAATATTAGTAATAACGTGAAAGAAGTAAATGGAGTAAAATTCGTTGCTGCTAAAGTAAATGGAGCAGATATGAATAGTCTTCGCACAATGGTTGATGACCTTAAAAATAAAATTGGTTCTGTTGTTGTATTACTTGGTTCTGCTAATGAAGGAAAAGTAAACTTAATTGCTGGTGTTACAAAAGATTTAGTAGGTCAAGGATATCATGCAGGAAATCTAATAAAAGAAGCTGCTTCAATTTGTGGTGGAGGAGGCGGAGGCCGTCCTGATATGGCTCAAGCTGGTGGTAAAGATCCTTCTAAATTAGACGAAGCTGTTGCTTTTGTTGAAAAATGGATGAACACGATTTCAAAATAAAACAAAAATCGTGTACAATAACAGATATAAAAATTTTTAACTGATTCGTAACTGCTTAATAAAAATGGTACAATGTAATTAGTTAAAAATATACGGATAAGTGGGGTGCTTTGTATGGATTCATTTGATAAAACGATGAAGTTTAGTTTGCAAGATGAAGGTCAAGATATACGAGTTAATGAAGTTTTGTTAAAGGTTCATGACGCGTTACAAGAAAAAGGCTATAATCCAATCAATCAAATAGTAGGATACTTATTATCAGGTGATCCTGCATACATTCCTCGTCATAACGACGCAAGAAGTATGATGAAAAAATTAGAACGTGATGAAATCATTGAGGAATTAGTTAAATCTTACTTACAACAACATCGTGGAGAATAATTAATGAGAGCACTTGGGCTAGATGTAGGTACTAAAACAATTGGTGTAGCTGTAAGTGATGCTCTTGGTTGGACAGCTCAAGGTATTGAGACAGTCAAAATTGATGAAGAACGTCAGAAATTTGGACTAGACCGACTAAAAGAAATCATCGACAGTTACGAAATCGAAAAAATAGTTGTAGGCTTACCTAAAAATATGAACGGAAGTATTGGAGAACGTGGTGAAGCTTGTACTCGTTTTGGAAAAATGATTGAAGAAGAATTCAATCTTCCGGTTATACTATGGGATGAAAGGCTTTCAACAATGGCTGCCGAACGTTTTCTAATCTCTGCTGATGTAAGTCGTAAGAAAAGAAAACAAGTAATTGATAAAATGGCAGCAGTAGTTATTTTACAAAACTACTTAGATAGTATAAAGTGATAAAGAAGAATGGAGATTGGCCGACAACAAGTGTAGTTGCATTATAACTTAATGGTCGGCCCCTCCAACTATTCACTTATACATATAAGGATTAAAATAATTGAGGTGATATAAATGGAACACGGTGAAGACAGACAAATTACAATCATCGATGAGGAAGGTAATGAGATTCTTTGTAATATTATCATGACTTTTGAATCAGATGATTATGGTAAATCATATGTAATTTATAGTCCAGTTGGACAAGAGTTTGATGAAGATGGAGACCCAATCTATCATGCATCTAGCTTCATTCCAGCAGAAGATGGTGAAGATGGAGAGTTATATCCAATCGAATCTGACGAAGAGTGGGAAATGGTTGAAGAAGTATTAAACACTTTCTTTGACGAAGAAGAAGGAGAATAATATCTCTGGATTTAAAAATGCTAATCACTTATCAAAGTGTTTAGCATTTTTTTTATGTAGAAAATTGCCGATTTAGCACTTATTTGTAGTATACTATAACGTGGAAAAGGAGGTAGTAAGTTTGTCATTTAACGATTTTGATAAAAATGGATACAAGAAGACAAATAAAAAAAGCAGAGGTATGCTTATTTTTACATATTTTATGATTGCTTGTATTGTCGTAGTTGGAGCAGGGTTTGCAACTTATAAATATATGTTAAAACCTGTTAACTCAGCAAATAAACAAATTAAATTAGTATCAATTCCTGTAGGAAGCTCTGTAGATAATATTGCAGCAATTTTTAAAAAGAAAAACTTAATAAAAAATACATCAATTTTTAAACTATATGTGAAGTTGCATAACAACGCTAGTCTGAAATCAGGGAATTATCATTTTAGCGAAAACCAAGGAGTTGCAACGATTGTAAACCACTTACAGGTAGGTGGTAAATATCAGGTTGCTGTAAAGAATTTAATGATACCTGAAGGTTCACAAATAAACGAAATTGCAGCAATTATTGCAAAAGAATTTAAATTAGATCAAGCAGCTGTACTAAAACAGTTGAATGATAAAGCATTTATTCAGGGGCTACAAAAGAAGTTTCCTCAATTAATAACGAATGATGTTTTTAAACCAGGAATTCGCTATCCGTTAGAAGGGTACTTATATCCTTCAACATATATGTATGGGGATTTTACTCCAAGCTTAGAGGAAATTATCACACCTATGCTAAATGAAACAGTGAAAATTTTAGACCAATATAAAGCAGAAATGAGTAACAAAAAACTTACGCCTCATCAGACATTAACAATGGCCTCGTTAATTGAGGAAGAAGCAACTGGTACAACCGATCGAAAGTTAATTTCAAGTGTATTTTATAATCGACTAAAAATAGGAATGCCATTACAAACGGATCCAACCGTTTTGTACGCATTGGGTAAACATAAAGAACGTGTACTATATAAAGATTTAGAAGTTAAATCTCCTTATAATACTTATTACGTTAAAGGTTTACCAGTAGGACCAATCGCAAGTGCTGGCGTAGATAGTATAGTAGCTGCTCTTGAGCCTGCCAAATCAGATTATTTATATTTCCTTGCTGATAAAACAGGTAAAGTAATCTTTACAAAATCATTAGCAGAGCACAATACTGAAAAAGAAAAGCATATAAAATAAAAAGTTGGAAATACTTGTATACAAAATATTAAATTCCTCAGTAGTATAAATAGTCTACTGAGGAATTTTGTAAATTAAAAAATAGTGAAAGCGTTGCAACTATTCTTGGTACTAGCCAAGGGTCTTTTTTTTATGTTAGAATATTACGGGTCTAAATAAATTCAGATACACAGAAATTTTACTTACACCTTGTTTTTAGACAAGGTTGTATTTCTATTGGAGGCTTTATAAGCAATGAATGACGTTTTAGTTCGTCAATACTTGTCGAATTTTTATAAACATAGAGAACCTTTTATAGAAGAAATGGAAACTTATGCATTGGAGCATCATGTGCCGATAATGGATAAAGCAGGCATGGAATTTATGCTTGGCTTACTTTATTTAATACAGCCAACTTCCATTCTTGAAATTGGTAGTGCGATAGGTTATTCAAGTATTCGAATGGCAAAAGAATTTCCAAATGTGAAGATTGTTACAATGGAACGAAATGCAGAGAGAATTCGAAAAGCAAAAGAGTTTATTGAGCGAAGTGATTACAGTAATCGAATTCTACTTTTAGAAGGTGATGCTTTACTTTTAAAAGAAAAGTTGCCTGAGAACAGACAATATGATGTTATTTTTATCGACGCAGCTAAAGCTCAGTATAAACGATTTTTTGAATTATATGAGCCTTTGCTATCGGACAGAGGTGTTATCATTTCAGATAATGTTTTATTTAAAGGACAAGTTGCTGAAAGTGCGGATTTAGTTGATGATCGACGAAAGAAAGCTTTAATAAAAAAGATTCAAAATTACAATGAATGGCTAATGAATCACCCTAAGTATGATTCGACAATTATACCAATTGGTGATGGAGTTGCTATTAGTAAGAAAAGGGGAGTTAATAATGATTAAGCCTGAATTATTAGTTACGCCAACTAACCTAAATGATATAGAGAAATTAGCAGATGCTGGTGCAGACGCAGTTATTATTGGTGAGCAACGTTTTGGATTACGCTTAGCGGGCGAATTTAATCGTGAAGCTGTAAAAGAAGCAGTAGAAATTGCACATCAAAAAAATGTAAAAGTATATGTAGCGATGAATGGCGTTTACCATAATGAAATTCTTGATGAAATTGAAGATTATATTGCATTTTTAAGAGATGCAAATGTAGATGCAATTGTATTCGGAGATCCTGCAGTTCTTATGTCAGTACGTACGATTGCACCTAATATGCAATTACATTGGAACACAGAAACAACAGCAACAAACTGGTTTACATGTAATTACTGGGGTAAACGTGGATCTAAACGTGCAGTATTAGCTAGAGAATTAAGCCTTGAAGCTGTCGCTGAAATTAAAGAAAATGCTAAAGTAGAAATCGAAGTACAAGTACATGGAATGACTGCTATGTTCCAATCAAAACGTTCACTTGTTGGTAACTATTTTGAATACCAAGGAAAGAATTTAGAAATCGTTGAACAAAAGAAATATGAAGGAAATATGTTCTTAGTTGACCACGAGCGTAATAACAAATATCCAATTTTTGAAGATCAAAATGGAACTCATATTATGAGTCCAAATGATATTTGTATTGTTAACGAGTTAGAAGAATTAGTTGATGCAGGTATTGATTCATTCAAAATTGATGGTGTCTTAAAATCTTCAGAATATATCATTGAAGTAACAAAACTATACAGACAAGCTATAGATTTATGTGTAGAAGACCGCGGGGCTTACGAAGAAATCAAAGATGAACTATTTGACAAAATCGAAGCAATCCAACCTGTAAACAGACCACTGGACACAGGATTCTTCTTTAAAGAAACAGTTTATTAATAGAGGTAAGATTTTTGATGGAAAAGCAGGGAAGCCAAGGAGCTCTAGAAATCAGGAAAAGCCAGATCCTAGAACCTTGTACCTAACCTGTATTAAAGAGGAGGACTAATAATGGCAATTGGACAATTAGATAAAATAGTTGATGGCAAACGTGTAATCGTGAAGAAACCTGAGCTATTAGCACCGGCTGGTAATTTAGAAAAATTAAAAATTGCAGTAAGATATGGCGCAGATGCTGTATTTATTGGTGGTAGAGAGTTTGGTTTACGTTCGAATGCAGATAACTTCTCTATTGAAGAAATGGCTGAAGGGGTAGAATTTGCAAACAAATTTAATGCAAAAATTTATGTAACAACAAACATATTTGCTCATAACGAAAACATGGACGGATTAGTTGAGTATTTACAAGGCATTGAAGCTGCAGGCGTTACAGGTATTATTGTAGCTGACCCATATATTATTGAAACATGTAAAGAAGCTGCACCTAAATTAGAAGTACATTTAAGTACACAACAATCTTTATCAAATTATCGTGCTGCACAGTACTGGAAAGAAGAAGGATTACACCGATTAGTATTAGCACGTGAGACGAGCTATGAAGAAATCAAAGAGATTAAAGAAAAAGTAGATGTTGAAATTGAAACATTTATTCATGGAGCAATGTGTATTGCTTATTCTGGACGTTGTACTTTGAGTAATCATATGACTGCACGTGATTCGAACCGCGGTGGATGCTGTCAATCATGTCGTTGGGATTACGATTTAGTACAAACTGATTCACAAAATCCGGATGCTTCAGAAAATGCTTTATTTGCTGAAGAAGATGCTCCATTTGCAATGAGCCCTAAAGATTTAAACTTATTACGTTCAATTCCTAAATTTATTGAAATGGGTGTAGATAGCTTAAAAATAGAAGGACGTATGAAATCAATTCACTACGTAGCAACAGTTGTATCTGTTTATCGTAAAATAATTGATGCATATTGTGCTGACCCAGAAAACTTTGAATTTAAAGAAGAATGGGTTGAAGAACTAGATAAATGTGCTAATCGTGACACTGCTTCTTCATTCTTTGAAGGATTCCCAGGAATGAAAGAGCAAATGTATGGAAATCATAGCAAAAAAACAACGTATGATTTTGCAGGTCTTGTATTAGACTATGATGATGAAACTGGTATCGCAACAATCCAGCAACGTAACTACTTCAAACCAGGTGACCAAATTGAATTCTTTGGACCTGAAATTGAAAACTTCAAACAAACAGTTGGTGTAATTGTTAATGAAGATGGTACAGAAGTAGACGCTGCAAGACATCCATTAGAAATTGTAAAAATTAAAGTGGATCAAAAAGTATATCCTTACAACATGATGAGAAAAAAGTTAGTTTGATAAGAAAGAGGGATTGAAGTATGGGGAATAAGCCCATTGTAATTGGAATTGCTGGAGGGACTGGCTCTGGTAAAACTTCTGTAACAAAAGCAATCTATGATCAATTTAAAGGTCATTCAATTTTAATGATTCAGCAAGATTCTTATTATAGAGATCAAACGCATTTACCGATGGAAGAAAGATTGAAAACAAATTATGACCATCCATTAGCATTTGATAATGATTTGTTTATTGAGCATATAAAAGATTTATTGCAATATAAAGCAATTGAAAAACCTGTATATGACTATACAATTCATACAAGATCTTCAGAAACAATCCCTGTCGAGCCAAAAGAAGTTATTATTTTAGAAGGTATTCTAGTACTAGAAGACGAGCGTTTACGTGATTTAATGGATATAAAGATATTTGTAGACACGGATGCTGACTTACGAATACTTCGTCGAATACAACGCGATATAAAAGAACGTGGAAGAACAGTCGATTCTGTAGTAGACCAATATGTAAATGTTGTACGCCCTATGCATAATCAATTCTGTGAACCGTCAAAGAAATTCGCAGATATTATCATACCAGAAGGCGGTCAGAACTTTGTGGCTATTGATTTAATGGCAACAAAAATTCAGACTATACTTGAAAGAGTAAGTGTATTATAATACGTTCATATGAGAGAATAATTCCTAAATATCATTTTGGAAAGATGGAGAAGCACTCACTTCTTCATCTTTCTATATAAAAGAATGCGTTTTCATAAGTTGAATGTTTCATTAATTATTCTCATACACTGTTTGTACAACTACATTGTATAAACAGATATTTAGAAGTTTTACATAAAAGAAACGGTGGATACTAAAAGGAGTGTACAAAATGGCTAACGAAAAAAAATTCCCTATGACTTTAGCTGGGAAACAAAAATTAGAACAAGAATTAGAAAATTTAAAAACAGTAAAGCGTGCTGAAGTAGTAGAGCGTATTAAAATTGCTCGTAGCTTTGGTGACCTTTCAGAGAACTCTGAGTACGATGCTGCAAAAGATGAACAAGCATTTGTTGAAGGTCGTATTACAACTTTAGAAAATATGATCCGTAATGCTGAAATTATTACTGAAAATAATGATGCATCAGATACAGTAACTCTAGGAAAATCTGTAACTTTCTTGGAATTACCAGCTGGTGATGAAGAAACTTACACAATTGTAGGTAGTGCTGAAGCTGATCCATTTGAAGGTAAAATTTCAAATGATTCTCCAATCGCAAAAAGCTTATTGGGCAAAACTGTTGGTGAAGAAGTGACAGTTAATACTCCTGGTGGAGATATGCAAGTAAGAATTATTGCTGTTAAATAATTTGATTTGTTCAACAATTTAATTGTTTGAAAAAAGAACACCCCGTCTACACTGTAGATGAGGTGTTTTTTATGCATAGACGGATAAAAGCCATATTAATTATAATTTCGTTACTATTTTCTTTAATCTTATACAGATGCTTAGATATTAGTGTACTTCATCAAAAGAATTTTGGCCCACAAAAGGTAAATCTAATTGAACGAAGTGTTGCTCAAAGAACATTTCAGTTTCGGATTGATAATGGACGTGGAAAAATACTTGACCGAAATGGAAAATTATTAAGTGCAGCTTACACTCCAAAAGTTATTTTATTTCCATTTTTAAAAACAATCGATTGGCCAATTGATAAATTATCGTCGATTACAGGGGTACCAGTAGCAAATATTAAAAATCAGTTTAATGGTAAAAAAGAACCTTTTACATTAGAAGGAATGACAAAAACATTAACATCGGAAAAAATTGATGAAATAAATAATTTACATGTTTCTGGATTAATTTCCATGTTGTCTCAAGACAAAGACGATAAACAATTGGCAGAGCATCTAATTGGAATAGCTAGAGAAAATAAAGAACAATATGAAAAACAGTATGAAAGTGATCGAGACTATAAACCGAAAGAATTTGGAGTAATTGGTTTAGAAGCTCAGTTTGAAGATTTCTTAAAATCTGACGGCACATCTAATTTAATGCTTCACGTAGATAATTTAGGTAAACCGATGTTTGGAAATGAAGTAAAATATGCGAAACCTAGTAATCCATTTTATCCAGTCTCCCTTTCTACTACACTTGATAAAGATTTACAACAAATTTTAGAACAAGCTGTTGACCAAGCTAAACTTCAAAAAGGTGCGGCTGTCCTAATTGACGTAAAGACTAACAATTTATTAGCAATGGTTAGCCGACCAAATATGAATTTCCAAAATTTATTTTCTTCGAATGATAATACGGCGACTAATTATGCACTATTAGCTAGTACACCAGGTTCAGTCTTTAAAACAGTTGTAGCGGCTGCCGCTATAGATCAAGGAATTGTGAAAGAAAATCAAATGTATAATTGTAATAATAATCTAGTCGGTAAATATGAAGATGAAGAGAAAAAGAGAAAAGGTAATTTAAATTTTCAACAAAGTTTCTATGAAAGTTGTAATTACACATTTGGCCAATTAGGTAAGCAATTAACTTTAAAAAATAAAGATATGTTTCAAACATATGCCAAAAAGCTAGGTTTAGATGGCCCAGTAGGTTGGACAGGACCTGTCTATCATGAGTCTAATTTTAGTCAATTTCAAAATGAAGGGAAACCAACTTATTTTGTAGGAAACTATTTGAGTGATAAGCTCTTAAATACTTCCATTGGGCAACAGGATGTAAAAGTATCCCCTTTAGGTGTAGCAAATATGATGGCTACCATTGCACGAGGTGGGAGTCCAAAACAAGTAAAGGTAGTAGATTCTGTATTATATAAAAATGGTACAGAGATGTTTAAATTTCCAGAACAGACATTAGTGGATGATTATCTAGCTCCAGATTCAATGCAGCAATTAAGAGAGTTGCTTCGAGGTGTAGTTACAGATCCGAAAGGAACGGGAAATCGATATACTAGTTTGCCTTACACTTTAGCAGGGAAAAGTGGTACAGCAGAAACAAAAGTAGTAGATGGTAAAATAGTCGAACAAAATAAATGGTTTGCAGGATATTTCCCATATGATAAGCCAAGATATGCATTTGCAGTAGTTAGTTTAAATGTTTCAAACGAAGTTACATCTACTTCTGACACTGTTACAAATTTAATAAAATCTATATATAACTTTGATAAAAGCCACACAAAATAGCTATTTTTAATTAGGTAACTCTATGTTAAAATAGGGAAAAATTAGTTGTTTTTGGAGGATTTTGTCAATGACTTCGATTGAACCAAACAAAAGGGTCCAAAAATTAAGACGAGTACGAAGTGGAAATTATTTTTATAGAATACTACTTATTCCACTTCTTTTTGGAATCATCTATTTAGGGATAAAAATCACTTTACCGATCGTCAACCAACAAAAGATAGAGCCTAATACTGCTAAAGCTAAGATTACTACGATTGCTCAAGAACCAAAACAAATGACTGATATACCGAATCCATATCAAGCGAAATATCGTGAAAAAGTAAATGAGATTATTAAAGATTCAATAAATGATGAAAATATAATAGAATCGACTGTAAAAGAATGGACACCTAACAAAACAAAACAAATTGAGCCTCATACAGTTCACTATAGTCATAAGTCTCAAGACTTTTATGAAATAGAAGATACAGTATCAAATGCGATTTCTTTAACAAAAGAAGATTATCTAGTTTGGCATATTGGTCAAGGATACGATCAACAAAGTATAAAAGTATATGTTGCTACAAACGACTTAAGCTATAAATATGTCGTATACTTACACTGGGTTGTAAAAGAAGGCTGGCTCCCTATTTTGGTACAAGAAGTAAAAGAGTTAAAGTATTAAAATCCGGTAATAAAGTTTTTAGTCCCTACAGAAGCAAACTGTAAGCTTATGCCTCATAGAAAGCAAGCTCCTGTAAGGAAACCAACGTCTTTCTTTATTAAAATTTAAGTGTTTTTTGTTGAATGCATTCTTAAAGATGAATGATCTGTCTCTATATGGTAAAATGATTAAAGTTTGAAAGAGAAAGTAGGGAATTGAGAGAATGAAAATAGCTATTATTGGAGCAATGGAAGAAGAAGTACATGTATTACGTGATAAATTAGACAACCTGAGAAAAGAAGAAATTGCAGGCTCAGAATATAACATAGGTACATACGAAGGAAAAGAAGTAATTTTATTAAAGTCTGGAATTGGTAAAGTAAATGCAGCAATGGCAACAGCAATTCTTTTAGAAAAATATCAGCCAGATGTTGTGATTAACACTGGATCTGCAGGCGGACTTCATACAGACTTAAACGTTGGCGACGTTGTTATCTCAACTGAAGTGCGTCATCATGACGTAGACGTTACTGCATTCAATTATGAATACGGACAAGTTCCAGGTATGCCAGCAGCATTCCCTTCTGATGATAAATTAAAGTCTATTGCTAAAAAATGCGCTGAACAAATTAATGGTATCCAAGTTGTTGAAGGATTAATCGTAACTGGAGATTCATTTATGAACGATCCAGTAAGAGTTGACTTCGTGAAAGAGAAATTTGGGGATCTGTATGCTGTAGAGATGGAAGCAGCTGCAATCGCTCAAGTTTGTTATGCATTTAAAGTGCCATTTGTTGTAACACGAGCATTGTCAGATATTGCAGGTAAAGAATCAAATATTTCATTTGATCAATTCCTTCATACAGCAGCAGTTAATTCAACATTAATGGTTGAGGAAATGATTAAAGCGTTATAAATTGTTTAAAGAAAGATGTCTAATAGGCATCTCAGACTACCCGCCAAACGCTCGCTTTCTTCGTTGCTTTGCCTGTCTGGAGTGCTCATTACCGTTTAGGGTAACTCCGCTTTTCACCAGGCTTCGCACCTCGAAAAACAAGCGCTTGTAATCAGTCTGATATTCAAGTTTTTGTACATTATAACCGCACTAAGATGTCTTAAGGGCATCTTTTTTTGTTGTTTGAATACAATTGAGTGAGTACTCACTTTTTGTTGACTGGGAATAAAAAGTGAATTAAAATAAAAGTATAAAGTGAGTACTCACTCATTATGGGTTCTATGAAGAAATAGACTTGAACGGAGGAATAAGATGAGCAATGTTGTTAAAATCCAAAATGTTGATCGTTTATTTGGAAAAAGAACTGTGCTAAAAAATATTTCAATGAACATTCAAAAAGGAGAGATATTTGGAATATTAGGTCCGTCAGGTTCTGGTAAAACAACTTTAATCAAATTGATTGCTGGAATCGATAAAAGTTCAAAAGGAGAAGTATTAGTCTACAATAATGAAATGCCTACTTTCACAGTCCTTCCGTCAATTGGCTATATGGGACAATCTGACGCTTTATATAGCGATTTAACTGGTGCTGATAATTTAAATTTCTTTGGTGCCCTATATAGTCTAAAAGGGAAAGAACTTAAGTCGAGAATACAAGAAGTAGCTCAGATCGTTGGGTTAGAAGATTCATTAAACAAGCAAGTTAATCAATATTCTGGGGGAATGAAAAAACGACTTTCTCTTGCAATTTCAATTCTCCATAAACCTACATTACTAATCCTTGATGAACCGACAGTTGGAATTGATCCAGTACTAAGAAAGCAAATTTGGCATCAATTTTTTGAAATGAAAAAACAAGGTACTACGATAATCATTACTACCCATATCATGGAAGAAGCTGAAAAATGTGAAAGAATCGGATTAATTAGAGAAGGAGAATTAATTGCTTTAGATACTACTGAAAATTTAATTTCGCAATCAAAAACAGGCAAAATCGAAGATCTATATTTTAATACTGAGGTGAGCCCATGAGAGTCTTTGCTATTTCTAAACGTATCATAAAACAATTTTTAAAAGATAGAAGATCACTTGCAATGATTTTTGTTGCACCTATCGTATTATTATTTTTATTTTCTTATATCTTAAAACAAGATGACACAAAACCTACCTTAGCCCTAGTTGATGCCCCTCCTGCATTTGAGCAAATTGTGAAAGATTATGCCAAAGTAAAAAATGTAAATCCTTCGGACATCGAAGATAAATTGAAAAATATGGATCTTGATGGCGCAGTCTTGTTTAAATCGGGAGAAATAGTTGTGCAATTTGAAGGGACAGATAAAGCCCGAACAACTGCAGTAATGGATGCTATTCAATCTGCAGTTAAAGAAAATACACCATCTAATCTAAAAATTGTAATGGACCCTATATATGGTAGTAAAAATATGGAATCATTTGATTCAATTGGACCAATTTTTATTGGATTTTTCTCGTTCTTATTTGTGTTTATCTTATCAGGTATTTCATTTGTCAGAGAAAGATTAACAACAACACTTGAAAGATTACTCGTCACGCCAGTCAAAAGATGGGAAATTGTTGTTGGTTATATTTTAGGCTTTGGATTTTTTGCTTTAATCCAATCGATCATTATAACTGTCTTTTCAATCAGTGTATTGGATATGTATAATGTAGGAAGTGCATGGGAAGTCTGCGTAGTTAATATTCTATTATCTCTCACTGCTCTTACGCTTGGTATGCTGTTATCTGCATATGCAAATAATGAATTTCAAGTTGTACAATTTATTCCAGTTATTGCTGTCCCGCAAATACTTTTTTCAGGTATTTTCTCAACGGCGTTTTTACCAAATTGGTTCAAATTTATCGGGGGTATTTTACCACTGACATATGGTGCAGAAGCTCTTAGAGGGATTATGATAAAAGGACAGTCGCTTTCTGATGTTGTATATCAATTATTAATCCTACTTGGATTTTCAATCGTATTTATTTCTTTAAATATACTTGCATTAAAGAAACAGCGGTCAATATAAGGAGTGTTACCAATTAAATTAGAAGAGTTTTTTCCAGAAGAAAAATTACAAGAAATGAATGAAAAAGAAATAAAAATTCTTGAAGCTGCAATTGAAATTTTTGCAGAAAAAGGTTTTGTTAGTACATCTACCAATGAAATTGCAAAAAAAGCAAATGTTGCTGAAGGGACTATTTTTCGTTACTTTAAAACAAAAAAGGATTTATTAAAAAGTATTATCAAACCGACATTAGTAAAAACAATTGCTCCTTTTGAAATGGATCGTTTTTCTAAAGCAGTATTTCATTTAGAGTACGAAACATTTGAAGATTTTCTTAATGCACTAATTAAAAATCGAATGGAATTTGCAAAGAAAAATAAGGAAGCTGTAAAAATAATCATACAAGAAATACCATTCCAAGACGATATGCAAGAAGAGTTAAAAAGACTCTTTAAAGAAAAAATGTACCCTAAAGCAGCCACTGTATTACAATCGTTTATCGATAAAGGGCAAATAAAAGAACTACCGATACCGACAGTTCTAAGACTAATTATCTCAACAGTAATTGGTCTAGTCATCTCTTCAATCGTCCTAGAAAATACACCTCTTTGGAACGAAGAACAGGAAACTAAACGTACAATTGAGTTTATTAAGAATGGGTTGAAATAACTTATAGCTGAAAACGTAAAATATTGAAAGAAGAAGGGAATTTAAAGTAATCCCTCAGTGAAAATCAAGCTTTCAGTATTATGTCTACAAACTGAGGGATTTAAAATAATCCCTTTTTCTTTGTGTTGAAATATTTACAATTACTATTTTATTAATATAATTTTAGTAAAAAAGCAAAAAATGGAAATCAACATAAATAGTTTGTTTTATTGACAATTTGAACTTACTAATCTCTACATGTACTACCTTTAATTACCTTCACTTTTTTAGAATAAAATATGTTACAGTTATTAAGTCAAGAAGAAGGGAAGGTGTAGTATTCGTGAATTTAAAAAAGCTACAGGCGAAGGTTAACGATTTTAAAACATATGGTGCAATTACAACAGCATTGGCTACTTTTTTCTATATCGGGACTCTCCTTCCAAAGGACGGATTAACCCAACATAAAATATTAATGGTCGAGAGTATCGTTTTTACAATGCTGATATTTGCATTAGGTTTCTTTCTAACATCCAATTATTTTAAACGCGTATTGCAAAAAGAAGAGCAAGCATAAAACCACTAAAAATGAATTCACTCCAATTGTTAGATCAGACTGACAATTGGAGGTCATATTCATCTTTAGTGGTTTAATTTTTATTTTTTATCTTTTTTCTTTTCTTTTTCAGCTCTTAAAAACTCGTGATACATCTTCATTAAAGCACGTTTTTCAATTCTCGAAACATAACTTCTTGAGATTCCTAATTTCTTTGCGATTTCACGTTGAGTTAGTTCTTTATCCATATCAATACCAAATCGTTGAATAATTACATCTTTCTCACGGTCGTCAAGAATCTTGATATATTGCTTGATTTTTTCTAATTCCATATTAAGTTGAATTTGATCAACTACATCTTCTGTCTCAGTTTTTAAAATGTCTAATAGTGAAATTTCATTGCCTTCTTTATCCTGGCCTATTGGATCATGAAGGGACACATCTTTTTTTGTTTTCTTTAAAGCACGTAAATGCATAAGTATTTCGTTTTCAATACATCTTGCAGCATATGTGGCTAATTTTGTTCCTTTACCTTGAACAAAGCTTTCAATTGCCTTTATTAAACCAATTGTACCAATCGAAATTAAATCTTCAGCATCTTCTCCGGTATTTTCAAATTTCTTAACAATGTGGGCTACAAGTCTTAAATTATGTTCAATTAATAAATTTCGTGCTTCTCCATCTCCATTTGCCATACGATTTAAATAAAGCGTTTCTTCGGCTTGTGAAAGAGGTTGAGGAAAGGCATTATTTTTAACATAGGAAACAAACACAAACACTTCTTTTAAGAAAAGACTTAAGGCGGTAAATAAACCAGGCATATAATCACTCCTAAGGAAGGTTAGGTTAGTTGTTATTTATATATTTATGTAATGTACAAATTCTGTGTGTCTGTACCATAAAAAAAATGTAAGCAGTGTAAAAAAAATGTTGAAAATAGTAAGCGCTACCATTCTAATGATGATGTATCTTTTTTTAAATCGTTACATATTCTAGAAAAAAAATGCATTGACAGCCTATTTAATAGTGCTTTATAATCCTCATTAATAACTTTTTTAATGAATCTTTTGACAATTTAATAGATTGCGTTGATAAGGGCACAGTAGGCATAACTTCCCTGTTTAAGAGAGCTGACGAAGGCTGCGAGTCAGTACATAAGGTATGCTGAATTACATTCTTGGAGCAATTTCTATTTTTATTTAATAAAAATAGAAACGGTCATTTTTGATCGTTAACAAAATGAAGGTGGTGAGCAGAATTTTTGTTCACAACTAGGGTGGTACCGCGATTAATTAATTCGTCCCTACTGTTTATTCAGTAGGGACTTTTTGTTTTCATTTTTTACATACTTACTTCTTGATAAAAGAAGTGGTATTGGAATAGACATTTAAAATTTGAGGAGGAAAAAGAAATGAGTACAAATAATGAGTTAGTGCAATTACGTGATAAGGTTGATGAGATTAATTTAAAAATCGTTGAATTATTAAACGAGCGTGGAAAAGTTGTACAAGAAATTGGTCAGCAAAAGATTAAACATGGTATTAAGCGTTTCGATCCAGTTCGTGAGCGTGAAGTTTTAGATATGATTGCAAATGTAAATGAAGGTCCATTTGAAACATCAACTTTACAACATATTTTCAAGACAATTTTCCAAGCAAGCTTAGAACTTCAAGAGGATGATCATAGAAAAGCTCTTTTAGTTTCAAGAAAGAAAAAGCCTGACAATACAATTGTTAAAGTGAAAAATGATATTGTCCTTGGTGATGGTTCTCAATCATTTATTATGGGTCCATGTGCAGTTGAAAGCTATGATCAAGTACGTGCGGTAGCACAAGCTATGAAACAACAAGGATTAACAATGATGCGAGGCGGTGCATTTAAACCTAGAACTTCTCCATACGATTTCCAAGGGCTTGGATACGAAGGATTACAAATTTTAAGAGAAGTGGCAAATGAATTTGATTTAGCAGTAATAAGTGAAATACTAAATCCAAATGATGTTGAAAGATCTTTAGAATACGTTGATGTAATTCAAATTGGTGCACGTAATATGCAAAACTTTGATTTACTGAAAACAGTTGGTCAAGTAAATAAGCCGGTTTTATTAAAGCGTGGACTGTCAGCAACAATTGAAGAATTTATTAATGCAGCAGAATACATTATTTCGCAAGGAAATGACCAAATTATTCTTTGTGAAAGAGGAATTCGTACTTACGAGAAAGCTACAAGAAATACATTAGATATCTCAGCAGTGCCTATTCTGAAGAAAGAAACACATTTACCAGTTGTTGTAGATGTTACACATTCTACAGGTCGTAAGGACTTATTATTACCAACTGCAAAAGCAGCATTGGCAATTGGAGCAGATGCAGTAATGGCTGAAGTACACCCTGATCCAGCTGTTGCTTTATCAGATTCAGCTCAACAAATGAATATCCCACAATTTGAAGAATTTATGTTTGAGTTAAAAGACTTCCGTGCAAAACTACAATCATAAATAATATTACTTAATGAAGGATAGGCGGTGAATGCCTTGAAAAAGAACGTCCTTTTAATTGGTACAGGATTAATCGGAGGCTCAATTGCCTTGGCAATAAAAAAAGTTCATGATGTAAATATAATTGGATATGATATAAACGAAAAACAACTTGAAATTGGTAAAAAAATTCAAGTTTTAGATGAAATCTCGGTACAGCTTAAAGACTGTGCCGAGAAGGCTCATCTAATCATTTTTTCTTGTCCTGTAGAAGAGTCAATAAAATATATACATATGTTAAGTGAATATGAACTTAAGAATGATGTCATATTAACTGATGTAGGTAGTACGAAAAGTGAAATTATGAAGCATTCGAAGACTCTGACAGATAAAGGTTATTGCTTTATTGGAGGTCATCCAATGGCAGGCTCGCATAAAACTGGCATCGAGAGTGCAAAAGTTCATTTATTTGAAAATGCATATTTTATTTTGACACCAAGTGAAAATACAAAAAATGATCAAATCGTTGAATTAAAAGAATGGCTTAAAGGAACTGGTTCACATTTTGTTGTAATTGATGAAGAAACACATGATCAAATCACCGGAGTGGTAAGCCATTTTCCACATCTTATTGCTTCTAATCTTGTTAAGCAAGTTAAAACTTACTCAAAGGACGAGCCTTTAATAACAGCTTTAGCTGCCGGAGGGTTTAGAGATATTACTAGGATTGCATCAAGCAGCCCAAAAATGTGGACTGATATTGTGATTCAAAATAAGGATACATTACTTTCATTAATTTCGAATTGGATTGATGATATGAAAGAAATGTATCAGCTAGTTGAAAGCCAGAATAAGGAAGATATCTTTCATTATTTCAAGGAATCAAAAGATTTTAGAGACAACATGCCAGCAAAAGCAAATGGCGCCATCCCAAGTTATTTTGATTTGTATGTAGACGTTTTAGATCGAGTCGGTGAGCTTGCTAACATCACGACAATTTTATCGATTCACCAAGTAAGCATTACGAATCTAAGAATCATAGAATCACGTGAAGGGTTACCAGGTGTACTAAGAATAAGCCTTCAAACAGAATATGATAGAGAGAAAGCTGAAAAATTTCTAAATGTTAATGGTTATGAGACATACATTGTTTCATAAAAAATTCAGACTTATTTCCACATTAAAAGCACTTCTCCAGGGTGCTTTTTTTGGTGAAAGAACAACAACGAGATCAATTACTTCGCTAGTTTGTCAAATTCTCTCTGACATTTCAAATAAAAATGAATAGTCAGTCTCTTTTCTGTACCAATTTTCTGAACTTTATATTATAATTTAGTAGGTTAGTTTTTTAAATCGTTAAACATGGAGGGATATCAATGTCTCAGTTTGAAAAATCATTAGAAAAATATGCTGAACTTGCGGTAAAAAGTGGTGTTAATATCGTACCAGGACAAACATTACAAATAAATGCACCAATCGGAGCTGTAGAATTCGTTCGTAAAGTTGTAAAATTCGCTTACGAAGCTGGAGCTAAAAATGTAAACATTGATTGGAATGATGACGTAATTACTCGTACTAAATATGAACTAGCTCCTGAAGAAGTTTTTGGAGAATTCCCAGGCTGGAAAGTAACAGCAATGGAAGAATTAGCTGAAAATGGAGGTGCTGTTTTATCAGTAATCTCACCAAATCCAGAATTATTAAAAGGTATCGATCCAAAACGAATTGCAACTTTTAATAAGACAGCTAGCAAAGCACTACATAATTATCGTGAATACATGATGGCTGATAGAATTCGTTGGTCTATCGTAGCTATTCCATGTGTTGAATGGGCTGAAAAAGTTTATCCAAATGAACCAATAGATAAAGCGATGGAATTACTTTGGGACTCAGTATTCAAAATTTGCCGAGTAGACAATGAAAATCCAGTTGAAGCTTGGGTTAAACATAACGATTTCTTACAAGAAAAAGTTGTTCAATTAAATGACAAGCGCTACAAAACATTACATTACACAGCACCTGGTACTGATTTAAAACTAGATTTAGTGGATAATCATGTATGGAAAGGTGGCGGAGCGAACAGTGAAGATGGAAAATGGTTTAATCCTAATATTCCAACTGAAGAAGTATTCTCTATGCCACATAGCCATGGGGTAAATGGTACTGTTAAGGCGACTTTACCATTAAATTACGGTGGAAATTTAATTGAGAACTTCTCTTTAACATTTAAAGATGGTAAAGTTGTCGATTTCACAGCTGAAAAAGGCTATGATACTTTACAACACTTATTAGATACTGATGAAGGAGCTCGCCGTCTAGGTGAAGTAGCATTAGTACCACATGATTCACCAATTTCAAATACAGGTTTAATTTTCTTTAACACATTATATGATGAAAATGCTTCTTGCCATTTAGCATTAGGTAAAGCATATCCAAACAATATGAAGGATGGGGAAAAATTACCTTCAGAAGAGCAAGGAAAATTAGGAATCAACCAAAGTTTAACTCACGTTGATTTTATGATCGGATCAGCGGAATTAAACATCGATGGAATTAAAGAAGATGGTACAGTTGAACCAATCATGAGAAATGGTAACTGGGCATTTTAAAAGTAAATAAAAATGGAAGGGGTGTCTCGAAGTTTTTTTGAGACACCCCTTCATTTTACTTTTCTTAAATTGTTTGAAATTGAGCGTTACATCTTAAAACTGTTATGAAACCATCTAATATTGTATGACTAACCGAGAATCCCTTACGTTTATAAAATTCTAGAGCGTCGTCATTTCCATTTGAAACATAGATAAAATAATCCTCTACATCGTCAAATTGTTTTAACCAGTTCATTGACATACTGAATAGTACAGAGCCTACTCCATATTTTCTATATTCTTCTTTAATGTAAAATTGAGATAAACATCCAACATTCTTTTTATGGACTGATGAAAGGTCAAAAAAAGTTGCAAATTCGCTTACGTATACTTCTTTTGGAGAAATATTTGAATAAACGTAACCAACGATCTGATCTCCATCTTTCACGATAACAATATAATTATGTATAGCTTTTTTTATTGAAGGAACCATCCGTGTATCGAAATTCATACGATCAAACAACTCTGGTTTGATCTTCGCTTTTGCCTTCTGAAAAGTCATTAATTCATTACATAAATCTCTACATATTTCAATTTGATTCCTGTCAATCACTTCATAGGTTAAATTCATTTTGTCACCCCTCGTTAAATTTTTTTTAGCTTTAATTAAATTTATTATGAATTAATATTAATATATAAGTTCTTGAAAACAAATGAAAATAATATAAGCTGAACTATTTTTGGTATATAATGGAATTGGCAACTAGAATCAATTCATCATTCTGCACATAAAACAAATGGAGGATGAGAAAATGGAAGAACTTAAGTATGAGTTTTATATTGGGGCTAAACCAGAAGAAGTGTGGAACATATTTGTTTCGCCAGAAGCAACTAAAGCTATCTTTTTTGGTTGTATTTTAAAATCTACATTTGAAGTCGGTGCAAAATATGAATATATTGGACCAGGAGAAGCTGGAGATCATACAGTGCATGTTTATGGGGAAATCCTAGCATTTGAACCTCATAAAATGATGAGTTATACAGAACATCCAGGCCCAGTTTACCGTGAAAATCATGCTGAGCTAGAAACTAGAATTACACTTACACTTGAAAATATAGGTGAATGCACAAAATTAACACTAGTTAACGACCAATGGCCAAAAAATCACCCTTCATATGAAAATACGAAATCTACTTGGCCAATGATTTTAAGTAATGTAAAAACATATGCAGAAACTGGTAAAACATTAGATTTTGGTTGGTGACATTGAAAATAAAAAAACCTCTGGGATCAGAGGTTTTTGTTTTAGATTTAAAATTCTCGTTCATCTAAAAATATGAAAACCGACATATGCACTACAAATACTTATAACAGTAGATAAAAAGATATAAGATAACGCAGTTTTATACTTTTTTGCAAGCAATAATTGAATCGATTCATAACCAAATGTAGAAAAGGTTGTAAATCCACCTAATATTCCTACTCCAATAAACAGCCACATTGTAGTAGACATCGACTTATCGAGATATAAATGGTTTATTAAACCTAAAATAAACGATCCGAGTATGTTTATCACGAAGGTTCCAGTAGGAAAATTTGTTTTAACTTTTTTATTAACATAGTTTCCAAGGGCATAACGAAAAATTGCTCCGATTCCCCCACCTATTCCAACAATCACAATCATGATGAGGTTTCTCCTTTTACCTTATTAAATTTCTCAGCCGCTTTAAAACCAAAATATGCCAAAATTATTCCGATAACTAAACTTAAGAGGATATAGACTAAACTTACTAGCAATTTTTTTTCATCCATCAGCGCTACATTTTCAAGTGAAAAAGTAGAGAATGTAGTGAATGCTCCAGCAAATCCAGTTCCAATTAGTAAAGTATATTCAGGTTCTAATTTAACTTTAGCCATCGGTAAAAAGAAACCTAAAAAGAAGCATCCTATTATATTAATTAAAAATGTCTGAATTGGATATCCGTTTGAAAGTGGATGGATTGATAGACCTATAAGGTAACGAAGAATTGCTCCAAAAAATCCTCCGATTAGTATCAATAAATAATTCATTATACACCTCATAAATACATTATAAAAACGCTCCTTAGAGCGTTTTTTGTTAGTTTACAATAAAAAAAGCAATAATTGAAACTAAGTTATTTAAAAAATGGGCAAAAATTGTAACTTCGATTTTTTTTGTTTTGATATAGATAATACCAAAAATTAAACCAGCTAAAGAATATGAAAGTAATGCATAGATTGAAAAACCAGCAAGCATATGCAATAAGCCAAACCCAAATGAACTTACAATTAACCCAATAATCGGCGAGTTTTTAAAAATCGAACCAATAATTAGCTTACGTGTAATCCATTCTTCTTTAATTGGTGCAAGAATAACCGCAGAGATAATCATTAGGACTGGATTAGTCCGCAATAAGCCTTCCACTGCTTTTTGGTTATCTGGCGTAGCAATTGAATAATTGAAATGTTGAAAAATAACATCAAGAAGTTGTGAAGAAGCCATAAGAACCACATATGCCCCTAAAACGATCACAACATCAATCATATTTATATTTATTCGTCTTAAAGTTAGAAGCCCTTTTTTCTTCGTATAATAATAGAGCCATAATAAGCTGAGGACACCAAAAATTGAATCCGAATAAATTGATACGGTATTTACAAGATTATCAAATTGTTTTTCAGTAAGGTTTATATCCGCAACACTAACAAAAATCATACCCCATATTGAAGCAATCAAGATTAGTAAGTTCAAACCAACAATAAATATTAAAAAATAGTATAAAAGGGTTTTTAAGGCGGACTTACGTTCATTTGGGATATTTTCAGGAATGAGTGTTTTATAGTTTAATTCATTATTCAAATCGGCTCCTCCAATTTTTTAATCTATGTCACAAACTTTCTAATTTCTAATTTACATTTATACTAACATATCCTATATTATCTTAAATTTAAAGCTGAAAGAACTAGAAAGAGAATAAATGAGTCTAATTAATTAAAACCATTTTTATTTAATATATGAAAGGTTCGAGACAATATATGAGCAAAAAAGGATACCGAATAAATAGTAATATAAGAAACAAGGTATCTAAAGATACCTTGTTTCTTAGTAAAAGAATTATTTTTCAACATTTATTCTTTTATACTTAAATCTTAAATATTCTAATTTAACTGTTCAACCTGATCTCTAATCATCTCCATTTTATAGTCTAAAGAATTTACAGTTGCTGAAGCTTCATTCAAACTTTCTATAATTGCTTTTGGAACCTTCTTATTGTATTTATAAAAAATCTTGTGTTCCAGGCTTGCCCAGAAATCCATCGCAACTGTTCTAATTTGGATTTCCACTTTTACTCTTTTTGTTTCAGAAGCAAGGAAAATTGGAATTTCAATAATCATATGAAAGCTTTTATAGCCATTTGGTTTTGGATTTTTTATATAATCTTTTATTTCTATTATATGAATATCGTCTTGTTGTTTTAATAGTTCATAGATCATATAAATATCACTAATAAATGAACAACTAATACGTACTCCAGCTATATCACTTATATAATTTTCCAAATTATATTGTGTTAGTTCTAAACCTTTTCGCTCAAGCTTTTCTATAATACTGTCAGGTTTTTTTAAGCGTGATTTTACGTGTTCTATTGGATTATGATTATGAGTTAAAGTGAATTCTTCATTTAAAATTCTAATTTTAGTATTGATTTCATCTAACGCAAATTTATAGATTAAAAGTGTGTTAGTCCATTCACCTAAGCTTTGATCTTTCAACATAGGCAACCTCCTAGTGTATATTACATCAGTAATTGTACCAGCTTAATGTGAACTCAGTGTGAAATCTTGGTGAACAGTTAGTGACAAGTAGAATACAGGGATATTAAGTGTTTTAGGTAAAAGGAATAGTTAAGGTTAGTAATGGCAGGGTTATTAGAAAGGATCAAAGCAGTAGAAAGTGCAAGTAATATTAGAAAAATAAACAATTAATTTTAGCGACAGTAATTTATTTAGGGTTTTGTTAGTTTTGGAATAATATGTTATAAATTTATATATATAATTTTAGTTAGGAGTACATTGATGAAACAGAGTTTTTATCGTTTGTTTATAGAGTTGACAAATAATCGTTTTACTTCTGGTCTTTTGCGTAGGCTTGCTACTTCTAGATTTAGTAGGATTTTTATTAATCCTTATATTAAAGCGTTTAATTTAAATATGGATGAAAGTAAAGAGACCGTTTTTCCTACTTTACATGCCTTGTTTACTAGAGAATTAAAGCAAAATGCTAGACCGATTCATGCTGGTGAAAGTGAATTAGCTTGTCCGGTAGATGGTGTGTTAGAGTCATGTGGGAAAATTGAAAAGGATATTAAATTTGTCGTTAAAGGAAAGACATATAGCATTATTGAGATGTTAGGTTCAAAGGAAATGGCAGATAAATATGATGAGGGTTATTATATGGTATTGTATTTAAGTCCTAGCCATTATCATCGTATACATAGCCCAATCGAAGGCGAAATTGTATCACAATTCGAGTTAGGTGCTAAATCTTATCCCGTGAATAAAGCAGGATTAACGTATGGTAAAGATCCACTTTCAAAAAATTATCGAGTTATTTCAGAAGTATTATGTTCTGAAAACAATAAACATGTTGCGATGATTAAAGTTGGTGCTATGTTTGTTAACACAATCGTAGTAACTAAAAAAGAAAAACGTTTGAAAAAAGGTGAAGAAGTAGGGTATTTTTCTTTCGGTTCTACAGTTGTTTTGCTTTTTGAAGCTAATAGTTTTTCACCAAATTTGAAACTTCAATCTGGCCAAGCAATCAGAGTTGGTCAAAATCTTGGTAAATTACACTAAGTATGCACTTTTTTTCACGAAATGAGAGCCATCGTATAGAAAGATGGTTCTTTTTCTGTTATTGTAAAGAGTGCTTGTATTTATATTTCACTTGTATTATTTGCATATATTGAAAATAATAAAAATGTTTAAGATGTTTTTTTTATATAGTATTCTAGACCTCTTCGTTTAATTTCTTTTTCAATTAAATAAATGAAGGCAGGATCAAGCTGTAAACCTAGAGCTTTTTTGTACGACTCAAGTAACAACTCATCATTTAATTTGTACATATTTTTTGCCCGGTTGGGCATTCACCTCCGAGTGAGAAAAGTTTTTGAATTTCTTCGTAAACTTAATGTATCAAATTTTTAAAAATAGAACAATCGTTCGTTTATCCACAGAAATAGGTGGATAAGTTGTGGGTAATTTGTTTATATATTCTGAAAAGGTAGGTTCTTAGACTAAGGATAATGTGTATAAGATTTATCCACAGTTAGAATGATTGTAGTTATTTGTCGAACGATTTTAAGAATATATTGAGGTGTAATAATGTTTAATAAATTTTTACCGAGTGAAACTGTTAATAATGTTTATGCAATTACGCCTGAGCATTTAAAAGGCTTAGGAATAAAAGGGATCATTACTGATTTAGATAACACGTTAGTAGAGTGGGACCGTCCATTAGCTACTCCAGAACTAACGAAATGGTTCAAAAGCATGGATGATGCAGGGATTAAAATTACTGTTGTATCGAATAACAATGCTGAGCGTGTCGGAAAGTTTTGTGATCCTTTAGGAATTCCATTTATTCATCGTGCACGTAAGCCACTTGCTACATCATATAAAAAAGCATATAAACAAATGAATTTAAAGCCAAATGAAGTTGTCATGATTGGAGATCAGTTGCTTACAGACGTATTTGGAGGCAATCGTCAAGGAATTCATACAATTTTAGTTGTTCCGGTTGCAAGTACAGATGGAATTTGGACTAGATTTAATCGAATGGTAGAACGTAGAATTCTTTCATCCTTAAGGAAGCAAGGATTGCTACAATGGGAGGATAAAAAGTGAGTTATACAGAAGTAAGATGTATTGGTTGTGGAGTTGAAATTCAAACAGAGGATAAAGACAAGCTTGGATATGCACCTCCATCATCATTAGAAAAAGAAGAGATTATTTGCCAACGTTGTTTCCGTTTAAAAAACTATAATGAGATTCAAGATGTAGAGTTGACTGATTCTGACTTTATTCGTATCTTAAATGGAATAGGTTCTAAAGACTGTCTTGTCATAAAAGTAGTTGATGTGTTTGATTTTTCGGGCAGCTGGTTAAATGGAATCAATCGATTCGTTGGTAACAACAAAATATTATTAGTTGGAAATAAGGCAGATTTAATTCCGAAGTCAGTTAAGAAAAATAAGCTTACGCAATGGATGAGCGGAACTGCAAAACGTTGGGGACTTAAACCAGTAGGAGTTCATTTAATTAGTGCAGTAAAAGGCACTGGTATAGACGAATTAGCTGAAAGTATTGAAAAGCATCGTGAAGGTAAGGATGTATACGTAGTAGGTTGTACAAATGTTGGAAAATCAACGTTTATCAATACGATGATTAAACGTTATAGTGAAGAAAATAGCAATATTATTACAACTTCTCATTTTCCGGGTACAACACTTGATATGATTCAAATACCACTTGATGATCAGAGTGATCTAATTGATACACCAGGTATTATTAATCATCATCAAATGGCTCATTTCGTTGATAAAAAAGGTTTAAAGGTTATAACACCGAAAAAAGAAATTAAGCCTATGGTTTATCAATTGAATGAGGGTCAAACATTATTCTTTGGTGGGTTAGCACGTTTTGATTATTTAGAGGGTGGAAGACGTTCTTTTACTTGTCACTTCTCAAACGAATTATCAATTCATCGTACTAAACAAGAAAATGCTGATGATTTATATGAAAGACAAGCTGGGGAATTATTAGTTCCACCTTATGGTGAGCAAATAAATGAGCTTCCTAAATTAGTGAAGCATGAATTTATGATAAAAGATGCTAAAACTGATATAGTTTATTCAGGGTTAGGTTGGATCACAGTAAATGAACCTGGTGCTAAAATTGTTGCTTATGTACCAAAAGGTGTAGCTGTAACTCTTCGTAATTCTATTATATAAGAATAATTTTGGGGGCGAATAGATATGAAAGACCAATACTATGTAATCGGTCAACCGATTGGTCATTCAATGTCTCCAACTATGCATAATGAATGGTTTGACTCGAATCATATTTCGGGTCAATATTTTGCAAAAGAAGTTGGGATAACAGAATTAAAATCAGTTATGACAGAATTTCGTTCAACAGTAAAAGGATTTAATGTTACAGCTCCACTAAAAGTAGAAATTATGAAGTACTTAGATGAAATTGATCCATTGGCAAAAGCAATTGGAGCTGTAAATACAGTTATTAATAAAAATGGGAAACTGTATGGAAAAAATACTGACGGTATGGGGTATTGTAGAGGCTTATCCTATGTTTTGAAAAATCCGATTGAAGAAGAAAAGATTTTGATTATCGGTGCAGGCGGAGCTGCTAGGGCAATCCTTTATAGCTTACTGCACTTAGGTGTTAAGCATATTACAGTTACAAACCGAACGTTAGAAAAAGCACAGGATCTATTAGATGGCAAGCTGATGAATGAAGTTAATATTATGTCTATTTCAGATGCTGAAGAATATTTAGGGCGCTTTTCTCTTATCATTCAAACAACTTCTGTTGGAATGAAGCCAAATGAAAATAGCACGCCGTTAGCACTAACTAATTTATCAAAAGATGCAATTGTTTCGGACCTAATATATAGTCCATTTAAAACAGTATTCTTAAAAGAAGCAAAAGAGAGAAATGCGACTATTCAAAACGGATTACCGATGTTTATTTATCAAGGGGCATTAGCATTTCAAGAGTGGACAGGAATTTTTCCGAATACGATTGATGCATACTCATTATTAGAAAGAAAACTTGGAGGAACAAAATGTTAACAGGTAAACAAAAAAGATTTTTACGTTCGAAAGCTCATCACTTAAACCCTATTTTTCAAGTAGGTAAAGGTGGAGTTAATGAAAATATGGTTAAGCAAATTTCTGAAGCGCTTGAAGTAAGGGAACTTTTAAAAGTAAGTATACTTCAAAATTGTGATGATGATCGTTACGATGTAGCAGATCAGCTAGCTGAAGGTGCAAATGCTGAACTAGTACAAGTAATTGGACATACAGTTGTTTTATATAAAGAGTCAAAAGAAAATAAAACTATCGTACTTCCTTAATATGTTAAATACCGTTAATTAGAGGAGAAGCGGATTAATGGATAAACAAAAAGCACTTTCACTTGTAAAAGAAAAACTAACGAACCAACGTTTTACACATACTATTGGTGTGATGGAAACTGCAGTTAGACTAGCCGAAAAGTACGGTGCGGATGTAAAAAAAGCAGAACTAGCTGCAATTTTCCATGATGTCGCAAAATGCATGCCGATTAAAGACTTAAAATCAATTATGGAAGAAAATAAATTTTCATTAAAGCTTTTAAAGTACAATAAAGAATTATGGCATGCTCCTGTTGGTGCATTTCTTACTGAACATGAATATGGAATTGATGATCAAGAGATATTACAAGCAATCACATATCATACAAGTGGTCATAAAGAAATGAATTTATTAGATAAAATAATATATGTAGCAGATTATATTGAACCTAATCGGAGTTTTCCCGGAGTAGAGAAAGCTCGTGAATTAGCGGATCAAGATTTAGATCGAGCTTTATTATTTGCATTAAAAAATACAATTACATTTTTGATTGATAAAGAACAAACAGTCTACCCATTAACGGTTAAAACATATAACTCAATATTAAAGCAAGTTAAAAGCCAGGGGGAATAAAAGAATGAATGAAAAAGAATTAATGATGCTAGCTGTAAATGCTGCTGATGATAAAAAAGCTGAAGATTTAGTTGTATTAGACATGAAAGGAATCTCTGCAATTGCAGATTATTTCATTATTTGTCACGGTAATTCAGATAAGCAAGTTCAAGCTATTGCAAGAGAAGTGAAAGACCAAGCTCAAAAAAATGGTAAAGATGTTAAACGTTTAGAAGGTTTTGATGAAGCTCGTTGGGTATTAGTAGACATCGGTGACGTTGTCGTTCATATTTTCCATCGTGATGAAAGAAACTATTACAACTTAGAAAAACTTTGGGGAGATGCACCTTCTCTTGATGTTTACGGAGAGCTTCTTTCATGACATACAATCGCTTTGCGTATTTGTATGATCAACTAATGAATGATGTCCCATATGAAAAATGGGTTCAATTCTTAGAAGATGTATTTCAAAAATATGAAATGCTTCAGCCTTCAATTTTAGATATTGGTTGTGGAACAGGTACATTACCCATCTCAATGGCAAAATTGAATTATTCAATTAGTGGGGTTGATTTATCTGAGGAAATGTTAAGTGTCGCAATGGCAAAAGCAGAACAGGAAAAAGTTAATATCCCTTTTTTTCAACAAAATATGGTGGAATTAGAAGGGTTTGATCAATTAGATTGTGTAACAATTTTCTGTGATTCACTTAATTATTTAGAAACAGAAGATCAAGTAAAACAAACCTTTATAAAAGTAAATGAAAGCTTAAAGGATAATGGTTTATTTTTATTTGATGTACACTCTCCTTATAAAATTGAAGAAATTTTTGGTGAAGAGACATTTTTTATTGATGATGCGGAGTTAAGTTTAGTTTGGTCTTGTTCGCAAGGGGAACATCCATTAAGTGTTGAACATGATTTAGTTTTCTTTATGAAAGAGGAAAATCGTGATTTATACGAACGCTTCGAAGAGTATCACAATCAAAGAACATTTCCAATAAATACGTATAAATCATTGTTAAATCAAACTGGATTTGAAGTGAAAGAAGTTATAGCAGATTTCCATGAAGCTGTAGATGATACTTCTGAACGAATCTTTTTTATAGCAATGAAAAAATAATAAACCCTTTTAAGAAAATTCCTTTTCTTAAAGGGTTTTTTTACGTTATTAGTCATACAAAATTGAATTTTATATTTTTGTTACAAATGGTGTAAAGCGGTATAATCATTTTTAAGTTAATCAAAATTGTTCCTTTACTCGCTCTATTTCCTTATCAAACTTATCATGTGTTTTTTCAAAAATTTCTTCGAATAAATCTCCTACTCGTGCTTCTAATACTTTAATTCCTTCTCCAGTTATTCCACCTTTTACACATACTTTTTCTTGGAGTGTTTCAAGCGTAAAATGTTTTTGTTCAATTAATTTTCCAAATCCAATAATCATTTCTTCTGCTAAAATCGTTGCTTGCTCTTTTGAAATTGAGGTTTGACAAACAGCCGCATCGATAAATTTTTGTAGCAAGTAACTAAAAAATGCAGGTCCACAGCTTGCGATATCCGATGAAACTCTTGTGATGTCTTCTGTAATCATGACTGGTTTAGATATGTTTGAAAAAAGTTCGATAATTTGCTCCTTACTTTTGGCCGTACACCTATTCCCGAAATTAACTAAAGTTACTCCACTCAATGCTTGATTGGTTATGCTTGGAATAACGCGTGCAACTTGACAAGGTAGTATCGCTTCTAATTGTTCAACGTTAATCGGACTAGTAATTGATATAACGCAATGTTTTTTAGTGAAATGTTTTTGTAAAGATGATAAGAGTGGCTGAATTTCTAAAGGTTTAACACAAACTAATACAATGTCTGATGCAGTAATTACTTCTTTCGCTGTCTCAACAACATTTAAATCAGGATATATATTTTTTAGCTCATAAGCTTTATACATTGAACGGTTTGTAACAGTTAATTCGGAGGGCTTCACGGCATTCGATTTAATAAATCCTTTGAGCAAAATGGTGCCCATATTTCCTGTACCTATGATTCCTACGTTCATGAGTACATCCCTTCCTTTGCATACATTCTCTCCTACACTATATGAAGCAACGTCGAAAATAATGATATAAGTTAAAATGGAGGACTAATAATGAAAAAGTTAATTCATAATAAATTAGTTTGGATTTGTCTCGTATTTGTCGCTATTTTAGTCATAAATTATTATCAAACTGAGCGTAAAAATGAAGTAGTTTTTGCAAAGCAATCACTTGAAGAAGAAATAGTAAAGAAGAACGATGATCAGAAAAAAGAAGTTAGTAAACCAGTGAATTCGAAAGTATATATGGTTGATGTAAAAGGAGCAATACAAAAACCAGGTGTAATCAAATGTAACGAAGGAGAGCGTGTTATTGACGTAATTAGATTAGCGGGAGGATTTAAAGAAAAAGCTGATGTTAATAAGGTTAATTTAGCTGAAAAAATAGTTGACGAGATGGTCATTTATGTACCGTTTATTGGAGAAGAAACTGATCAAACAATAATTACGAATGGGGAGGATGAATCCAAACAAAATGAGACGATTGATATAAACCATGCATCACAATCAGAATTGGAAAATATTCCGGGTGTTGGTCCAGCAAAAGCAAAAAATATTTTAGATTATATTGATAAAAACGGACCATTTACTTCAATAGAACAATTAGAATCTGTAAATGGAATCGGCAAAAAATCCCTTGAAAAAATGACTCCGTATATTTTCATACGCTAAGTGATGAGTATTTATCTAGCTTATATTGTTTTTGTCCAAATAATAACAATCGTCTTTTTTAAATCCTATCATACATTGTTTCTATTAATATTACTCATTTTAATGATCTTTATAGTCGTAAAGAAAAAATGGATACTTTTATCTATTTGTATTACTTCGGTATTTATTACGTTTAGTATATGTTACATACAAAACAATAAAATGAATTCCCCTAAAACAAAGCCCTCGCAAAATGTACGTGGAGAAATTACTTCTACTCCAATAATAGATGGTAATAAGGTTTCGTTTACATTTAAACTCCATAATCAAAAAATTTTATTAAATAGTTTTGCTAATACAAAAGAACAATTAAAAGTTTTTCAAAAAAGAAAAATAGGTGAAATATGTGAGGTAAAAGGTGAAGTTACATTACCTTTAGAAAACTCGAACCCATACTTATTTAATTATAAGAAGTATTTATTAAACCAAGGAATTCACTGGATTATTACAGCTAATCCAAATAGTTTAAGGGAATGTGAAAATGGAAAACGAACCATCATTCAATCAATAAATTATAGTCGCCATGCCTTAACTAAATATGTAGAGGTAAATTTTAATTCCAATACAGAAGGTTATATTAATGCTCTCTTATTTGGTGAACGATCAAAAATGAATGCAACTACAGAATCTCAATATCAAATAGTGGGAATTGTGCATTTACTTGCGATTAGTGGATCTCATATTAGTTTATTGAGTGTTGGCATCTATTTTCTTCTCATTAGAATCGGAGTAACGAAGGAAACCAGCTTATTTATAACGATTTTGTGTATTATTACGTATGGATTTCTAGCAGGGGCTTCAGCTTCAGTTGTCAGGGCAGTTATTATTGGTGTTCTAGTTTGCTTCTACAAATTAGCAAAAATGAAAGTTGACATTACTTCGTTATTATTCACTTCTTGTATAATCATGTTATTTGTAAAACCAAATTATATTGATGATATTGGATATCAATTTTCTTTTATAACCAGTTTTGTACTCGTTTTAATTTCTGAACAAATTTTAAATTACAATTCTTGGATTGCAAGGGCTCTTTTTACATCGAGTATTACCCAATTAGCATCAATCCCTATATTGCTTTTTAATTTTCATGAATTATCACCATACAGTATAATCATTAACTTACTTTTCATTCCTTATATTAGTTTTATTATTATGCCACTATGTATGTTTTGTTTTGGTATAAGTTTTATTAATTTTGAAATGAGCGAAATGTTAACATTATTGCTAACATTCTTTCTTAACATATCTGATAAATTATTGAGTTTATGTATGCAATTACCGTTTATTAAGTTGATTTTTATGCATCCTTCTAAAGGAATTCTGTTTATATATATAGTACTAATATTTTTAATTTTATACTTTATGGAAAGTGAGAAAGAGAAGAAATTATATAGTTATTGCCTAATTGGATTTTTTATTCTGATTGGAGGGCATTTATTTTATCCCTTTATGAACCCTATTGGAAAGATTATGTTTATAGATGTAGGTCAAGGTGACTGTATCCTTATAAAATTGCCTTTTAATAAAGGGAATTATGTAATTGATACTGGAGGTAAGTTAACTGGAAAAGAAGAAACATGGATGAAGCGTAAAAAACCATTTTCAACTGGCAATGATGTATTGATTCCATTGTTAAAAGGAGAAGGAATAAGTAAAATAGATAAATTAATATTTACACATGGTGACATTGATCATATTGGAGGTGGAAAAGAGGTGCTACAGTCATTTAATGTAAAACAATTAATGGTAGGTGACAAGACGAAATTTACTTCAGCAGAAAAAGAAAGAATGAATTTAGCCATAAAAAAGGGAGTAGAGATTAAAAGAATAAGTGAAGGTATGAGTTGGAAAATCGGTAAGAATTATTTTCAAGTGATTTCGCCAATTAAAGATTATGTAGGTGAGGAAAACCAAGGGTCAATCGTTTTAAAGGCACACATAGGCGGGAAGAATTGGATGTTTTCTGGTGACTTAGATGAAAATGGAGAAGATCGGCTCATCTCTAAATATCCTTATTTAAAGTCAGATGTTTTGAAAATAGGGCATCATGGGAGTAAATCATCTACTTCAGAAAAATTTATTAAAGCTGTTATGCCGAAATTTGGTATTATTTCAGTTGGAGAAAAAAATCGATATGGTCATCCAACAGAAGAAGTACTTACTCGATTAAAAAAGTACAATGTTAGAATCTTACGTACGGATAAACTTGGTGCAATAACTTATGAATTTAAAAGAGGACAAGGTACCATTTATACATTTAAAGCATATCGTAAAACAAATAACAGAAACCAAGAAGCAAATTAAAAAGACTGCCGAGGCAGTCCAGTCATTTGATTCTATGTATTATCGCGTAACATACTCCACAATTGTTGCGATGATAAATAGAGTTGCGAAGAAACCAAATGAAACAGCAAAGCCAACGCCAGAATCTGTTGAATCATTACGTTTGCTTTGAACATTTTTTTCAAAAGTATTCACAAATAACCCCTCCTAATTCAATTTTAGTATAAATCAATATAACTAAAAAATCCATAGTATGTTTGTTTTAGTTATACCGTTTTAAATGAAGAAACCGGGTCTTTATTTAAAACGTTAATATAAATTAGAGATTAGTATTTACTAATCTCTTCCTTCTCATGTAGGACATGTTATACTATACTAAGAAAATTAGTGTAGAGGAGCAAAACATGATTAATGATTTACATAAAAAATTGAAAAAGAATGTAGCGCCAATGTATTTATTGGTAGGTACGGAAGATTTTTTACTTCAAGAAGCAGAAAACTTAATCGTGAAAGCAGCTTTACAAGGAGAAATTGATGATTTTAATTATCAAACATATGATTTAAAAGAGTCTTATTTAAGTGAAGCTCTTGAGGATGCTCAAACACCGTCCTTTTTTGGCGGAAACAAAGTCATCATCATAAAATCATGTTTGTTTTTAACAGCTCAAAAAGAAAAAATTGTACAAGATATAGAACCACTATTTGATTATATTGAAAATCCTGCGCCTTTTACTACTGTTGTTTTTGTTGCTCCTTTTGAAAAATTAGATGAGCGGAAAAAAGTAACAAAAGCGATGAAAAAACAAGTAGAGCTAGTTGAATGTCATCCTGTTGAAACGAGTAATTTAGACAGCTGGATCAAAGAGCGGTTTACTGGGAATGTAACGATTACTAATGAAGCAATTGAAAAATTAAAATTACTTGTTGGAAATAATTTATCGATCTTAAAGCTTGAATGTGAGAAGCTACAACTGTTTATTGGGAATGAAGGAAAAGTTGATGCAGACCTAGTAGAGATGATGGTAGCTAAAACTATTGAACAAAACGTTTTTTCTCTTATCGAAAAAACAGCAGTAAGACAGACAACTGAGGCACTTAAAATTCTTCATGAACTATTATTTATTGGTGAAGAACCGATAAAAATAGTTGCATTGTTAGCTAGTCAGTTTAGATTATTGTACGGAATAAAACAATTATCGAGTAGTGGATATTCCAATAATCAAATTGCCTCTTCAGTTGGTGTATCACCAGGAAGAGTGTTTTATGGACAAAAGCAAGCAAATAACTTTCAAGCAAATGAATTGAAAGAAGCAATACGATTAATTGCTGAAGTTGATTACAAAATGAAGACAGGTCAAGGAGATAAGGTAATGATCCTTGAAATGTTAATTCTTCAATTAAATAAATAATTATAAGAGATTCACTACTAAATGAATATTCGTTTAATAAATTAAATAAAAAAACAATTGGCAGTCCGATAACATTAAATTGGACTGCCATTTTTTGTGTTAGAAAAAGGCTACGATGTTTAATATACAACTTATATAATTTGTAATAAAGTAGTATTTGTTAAAGTTTACCAATAAATGGTATTTGGGAGATGGGTTTATGGATGAAATTCCAAAAGAAATAAACGTTGTTTTAGATACATACTTTCATCATATTGATTTAAAATTACCAAATTTAATTGATTCTTTTTATTTATATGGATCAATTACTTTAGGTGCTTTTAAGAATGGATTTAGTGATATCGATTTTATCGCTGTTGTTAAGTGCAAAGTATCTGATACCGATTTAAAAATATTGAAAGAAATTCATAAAGATTTGCAAAGAATGTTCCCTCATACAATTTTGGATGGGTGGTATATTCTTAATGAAGATATCGAGTCCTTAAATGAAGAAGGAAAATTATGTGTTCGTTTCAATGATGGGAAGTTTCAAGGTTTAAATAAATTTCAAAAGAACTCCATAGATGCTTTTCAATTAAAAAAATATGGAATCACTGTAAGAGGGCAACATATTGAAAATGTGGATATTACGGTAAACTGGGATACAATACTATCTAATATGGAAGATAATCTTAATTCGTATTGGTTTGGCTGGTTAAACAACTGTAAGAAGTTTCCTACAATTAAATACTTGAGTTTATTTGTAAGTTTAAGAAGTATCGAATGGGGAGTTTTGGGAGTTTCTCGGCTTTATTACACATTTAAAGAAAGAGATATTACATCGAAAGTAGGAGTAGGTGAATATGTTTTAGAGGCTATTCCCAAAAGATGGCATAAGATTATTAAGGAGTCAATGAGATTACGAACTGATCAAAAAAAATCATATTACAAATCAATTTTTAAAAGAAGAAAAGATGCTATAGATTATATTGAGTTTATGATTGGAGAATGCAATAAACATATTCGATAAAGGACCCAATCTTTATTTAACTAACATATATGGTTGATCGCAAATAAGGATTAAAAAACGCTAGTGAAAAACTTTATTGCACGAAAAAATGGTGTCTCAGATGAGACACCATTTCATTCATTACGCGTTCATAGCGTTAACTTTTTTAGCTAAACGAGATTTTTGACGTGAAGCAGCGTTTTTGTGGATTAGATTGCTGTTAACAGCTTTATCTAATTTTTTAGAAGCAGTTAATAAAGCTTCTTGCGCTTTTTCAGTTTCGTTATTAGTAACTAAAGCTTCAACATTTTTAACTGCCGTACGCATTTCTGATTTTAAAGATGCGTTGTGAGCACGATGAGCTTCAGCTGTTTTTACACGTTTAATAGCTGATTTAATATTTGGCATACCTTTCACCTCCCGAATGCAGTCGAGAAATTTGCCTCGAATACAAATAGAACAAAACTTATTTTATCAAAACAAGTCCCATTTGGCAATAGAATTCATACAGCTATTTTCGCCTTTTCAAAAGAAAAATAAACAACTCGTTTAGAATTGGTAACATCTAGCTAAACTAGTTAAGAAGAGAATTGTTAAATTTCGATGAGTATTGTGGAGGCTAGATAAATGAGTGAGTTAGATTTAAGTCAATATAGTGTTCGAACAGATTTAGCAGTAGAGGCAAAAGAGATGCTCGAGGAACGAGAACAAACAAAAGAAGAAATTACAGGCGTCATCGTTAAAGAACGTGAAGCAGATGGTGTAAGTATTTCTCATGTTCATATTAAAGAGTCGGCATCTGAAAAAATTGGTAAAAAGCCTGGGAATTATTTAACACTTCAAGTTCAAGGTATTCGTGAACAAGATACTGAACTTCAAGAAAAGGTTGAAAAGGTTTTTGCAAATGAGTTTTCTGCATTCTTAAAAAATTTAGGCATAACGGAAGATCAAACTTGTTTAGTAGTCGGATTAGGGAATTGGAATGTAACACCAGATGCACTTGGTCCAATGGTTGTTGAAAATTTAGTTGTTACGAAGCATCTTTTTGAATTACAGCCAGAAAGCGTACAAGATGGTTATCGTCCAGTTTGTGCGTTATCGCCTGGTGTAATGGGAATAACTGGTATTGAAACGAGCGATATTATTTCAGGTGTCATTGATAAAGTAAAACCAGATTTTGTCATTGCGATCGATGCACTTGCAGCTAGGTCCATTGAGCGAGTTAATACAACAATCCAAATTACAGATAATGGTATTCATCCAGGTTCTGGAATAGGGAATAAACGTAAGGAATTAAGTAAGGAAACACTAGGTATTCCAGTAATTGCTATAGGCGTTCCAACTGTTGTTGATGCTGTTGCTATTACAAGTGATACAATTGACTTCATTTTAAAACATTTCGGACGAGAAATAAAAGAGGGAGACAAGCCTGCTAAAGCGTTAATCCCTTCAGGAATGGCATTTGGTGAAAAGAAAAAGTATACCGACGAAGATATGCCTAGTGAAAAAGAAAGAATGGCATTTATGGGGATTGTAGGAACACTTGAAGAGAATGAAAAACGAAAATTAATACATGAAGTACTGTCACCACTTGGTCATAACTTAATGGTTACACCAAAAGAAGTGGATACATTTATTGAAGATATGGCAAATATTATTGCTGGCGGTATGAACGCTGCTCTGCATTCTAAAATTAATCAAGATAATATTGGCTCGTATACTCATTAATATTTCGTAAGTGAGGAGAAACAAATGAAATATATGATTCGGTATTTTACGCTAATCATTATTTTTTCGATAACAATCATTACTTGTATGCAAGTTGCGAAAGACGGAATAAGTAAAGTTACTTCAACTGATTACTATCATGTAGACGATGTAGTAAAAATCTCAAAAGAAGATGGGAAAGCTGGTCCAGTACTTTTTGGAAAAGATTACACGAAAGAAGGACTAGCAATTAGAGAAGATCATTTAGAAAGATTAGGGGCATTTAATTATTTTACAGTTGTTGGTAAAGGACTATCCCATTTTGTTACATATGTAACTGAAAAAGGGGTTAAGATTGTTGAAAAAATTCCTTCTATTATTGATAGCTTTAATTAGACCTTCTAAACTTCATTCGACATATACTGCTAATATAGATTGAATATTTCCCTGTTTTTTTGATATAATCAAAACTATCTATGCTGTCGAGAAATTTAGGAGTGATGAAATGAATAAAGAGTCAAGATCAGAAAGACAAAAGAGAATTAGAAACTTTTCAATCATCGCACACATTGACCATGGAAAATCTACATTAGCAGATAGAATTCTTGAGAAAACAAATGCCTTAACTCAGCGTGAGATGAAGTCTCAGCTATTAGACTCAATGGATTTAGAGCGTGAACGTGGAATTACCATTAAATTAAATGCTGTGCAGTTACAATATAAAGCGAAAAATGGAGAAGAATATATTCTTCATTTAATTGATACACCTGGACATGTCGACTTTACTTATGAAGTTTCACGTAGTTTAGCAGCTTGTGAAGGCGCAATTCTTGTAGTTGATGCTGCACAAGGTATCGAAGCACAAACATTGGCGAACGTATATTTAGCTTTAGACAATGATCTAGAAATCTTACCGGTTATTAATAAGATTGACTTACCGAGTGCAGAGCCTGAACGTGTAAGACAAGAAGTTGAAGAAGTAATTGGATTAGATGCATCTGAAGCAGTATTAGCATCTGCTAAAGCAGGAATCGGAATAGAAGAAATTTTAGAACAAATCGTAGAAAAAGTACCAGCTCCAACAGGAGATCCAGATGCGCCTTTAAAAGCACTTATTTTTGATTCGTTATTCGATCCATACCGTGGGGTTGTAGCTTATATTCGTATTGTGGAAGGTACTGTTAAAGTAGGTCAAAAAATTAGAATGATGGCTACAGGTAAAGAATTCGAAGTAGTTGAAGCTGGAGTCTTTACTCCTCGTACTACACAACGAGATGAATTAACTGTAGGTGACGTAGGTTTCTTAACAGCTTCTATTAAAAATGTTGGAGATACTCGTGTTGGGGATACAATTACCCTTGCTGAGAACCCAGCAACAGAGCCACTACCAGGTTATCGTAAATTAAATCCTATGGTATTCTGTGGATTATATCCAATTGATACTTCTAAATATAATGATTTGCGTGATGCACTTGAAAAGCTTCAATTAAATGATGCTGCTTTACAATTTGAAGCAGAAACATCACAAGCTTTAGGATTTGGTTTCCGTTGTGGATTTTTAGGATTATTACACATGGAAATCATTCAAGAACGTATTGAACGCGAATTTAAAATTGATTTAATTACAACAGCACCAAGTGTTATCTATAATGTTTACACAACAAAAGGCGATATGATTATCGTTGATAACCCTGCTCATATGCCAGATCCACAATCAATTGATCGAGTAGAAGAGCCTTACGTAAAAGCAAAAATCATGGTTCCAAATGACTTTGTTGGAGCAATCATGGAGCTTTGCCAAAAGAAACGCGGAAACTTTATTGATATGCAATATTTAGATGCAAACCGCGTAACGTTAACTTATGAAATTCCGTTATCTGAAATTGTTTATGATTTCTTTGACCAATTGAAATCAAGTACAAAAGGTTATGCATCATTTGACTATGAACTAATTGGCTACAAAGTTTCTAAACTTGTGAAAATGGATATTTTATTAAACGGTGAACAAGTAGATGCTCTTTCATTTATCGTTCATAGAGACGCTGCTTATGATCGTGGGAAAGTTATTGTTGAAAAATTAAAAGAACTTATTCCAAGACAACAGTTCGAGGTACCAGTTCAAGCGGCAATTGGACAAAAAATTGTTGCCCGTTCAACAATTAAGTCAATGGGTAAAAACGTATTAGCAAAATGTTACGGTGGAGATATCTCTCGTAAACGTAAGCTATTAGATAAGCAAAAAGAAGGTAAAAAGCGAATGAAAGCTGTTGGATCTGTAGAGGTTCCACAAGAGGCATTCATGGCTGTTTTACGTATGGATGATTAATAATTAAAAGAAATCATCAATTATAGAATTGATGATTATCCAAAGATGCCACCGTAATTTAATTGCGGTGGCATTTTTAACATCGTTTTTGGAGTCATATAATCTATCCCAACTTAATTGTTTTGAATTTTGTAACATTTAATTAATAACAAATAAAAAAATAATCATAATATCCAAATGGATAAGCTAATTAATAGGAGTAGATTGTTCTTGAATGTAGATATTAAAAGGAACGTTAAAAGACCGACTCCAAGTCCTGCACCAACGCCAATTAAGGGTTTTTAATTTGTAAAAGTTCTGTCCGAGTAATTTTTTTTTTTATTCTATAACCTATTTTTTTTGCAGTAACAGGATTTGCCCAAA
The DNA here is from genome assembly GCF_036421055.1 of Gottfriedia acidiceleris. Lineage (GTDB taxonomy): Bacteria > Bacillota > Bacilli > Bacillales > Bacillaceae_G > Gottfriedia > Gottfriedia acidiceleris_C. Next base: position 320,085 of record NZ_JAZGQS010000002.1, read on the forward strand.
GTGTTGCACCGATTATGGAACAATGGGTACCATTACCTTCAAGAGCTATAACAGCGCTGCTTTTTGGTATACAAACGGAAAAGTTCATAATAGTAGCGATTAGAATGATTAATAACTTTGCTTTCATGTATAAATGAGCGCTCGGGATATTAGGCTTTGTTACTTTATAATTTAAGAAATGAATAAAAAACAAAAAAATATTAATAATGATAAATAAGAATAGTAAAGCGATTAAATAGACAAATTTCTTAAGAAAATATACAATCATAAAGTTGAAATCAACAAAAGTCCCTGAATCTGCACCTTAGATGGTATTGAATCAGGGGCTTTTCACATAGAAAAGAGGAGAAGGTATGGCATCTTCCGTTTATATTCATATACCATTTTGTCAGCAGATTTGTTACTACTGCGATTTTAATAAATTTATGATGGACCGTCAGCCGGTTGATCAATATTTAGAATATCTTGAGAAAGAAATTGTTGAAAGTTTAAAAAGAAATCCGATTATAGATTTGAAGACAGTTTTTGTAGGTGGCGGAACACCAACTGCATTAACATTACCTCAAACTAAACGCTTAATTGAAATCATTAATAAACAGATCATTAAAGGAAAAAAAGAAATTGAAATGACTTTTGAAAGTAATCCAAATGAAATTTCAAAAGAGAAGCTACAGATTTTAAAAGATGGTGGAGTGAATCGAATTAGTTTTGGAGCGCAAACATTTGATGAAGGTTTACTTAAAAAGATTGGAAGAACACATTCTCCAAACGAAATAGAAGAAGCAATTCAAACCGCCAAAGAAGTTGGAATTGATAATATTAATCTTGATTTAATGTATGCATTACCTGGTCAAACAATGGAACAATTTGTTGATTCTTTAGACAAAGCAATGAAGCTACCGATACAGCATATCTCAGCGTATTCATTAATTATTGAACCAAAAACGGTTTTTTACATAGAAATGAATAGGGGCAAGCTCAAACCAGCCCCAGAAGAAGATGAAGCGGCAATGTATGACTTTTTAATGAACTATTTAGAAAAAAAGGGCTTTCACCAATATGAAATTAGCAATTTTGAAAAAAATGGCTTAGAAAGTAAGCATAATCTTGTTTATTGGAATAATGAAGAATATTTTGGATTTGGTGCGGGAGCACATGGCTATATTAATGGAATCCGATATTCAAATGCAGGACCATTAAAGAAATATTTTCAGTTGATTGATGATACTGGTGTCCCAATTGTTCATGAACATACGGTAACGAAGCAAGAAAAAATGGAAGAAGAAATGTTTTTAGGGCTACGTAAAATGCAGGGAGTTTCGGAAAGAAAATTTCAAGAAAAATTTGGTTCAAACTTTAATGAAGTATTTCCGAACGTAATTGAAAAACTAATGAAAGATGGATTAGTCGAGATGAATGGAGTATTTCTTCGATTAACCCATAAAGGGAAGTTATTAGGAAACGAAGTATTTCAAGCATTTTTACTTTAAAGTAGTAAGTGAGAAGAGCAGGAAAAGTAGATGAGTTCAGCGACAACAGAATAGAGCTAATGCACAAAAAAATTTCCGAATTCATTAATCCAGCACTTCTTTATTCCTACCCTTAACTTCTTGACATCGTATAAAGGATTTGTTAAGTTAATAATATATTTAGCACTCACTAGATAAGAGTGCTAATAGAGGTGATAAACATGTTGACTGAAAGACAGTTATTGATACTCCAAATTATTATCGATGACTTTATTCGCATGGCACAACCTGTTGGTTCAAGGAGTTTATCTAAAAAGGAAGGTATTTCATTTAGTTCAGCAACGATACGAAATGAGATGGCTGATTTAGAAGAACTTGGTTATATTGAAAAGCCTCATAGCTCTGCAGGTCGAATCCCTTCAGAAAAAGGGTATCGTTTTTATGTAGACCATCTGTTATCACCACAAATTGTTAATGAAGATGATGTTCGTTCGATAAAAGGTATTTTTGCCGAGCGTATCTTTGAAATAGAAAAGCTTGTGAAAAATTCAGCCGATATACTATCTGATTTAACAAATTACACAACAATTGCTCTAGGACCAAAAGTTACTGAAAATAAGCTTAAGAATATTCAGCTTATCCCAATAGGACCTAATACAGCAGTATCAATTATTGTGACAGACACAGGTATTGTTAAAAATCGTACAGTAACTATACCATCTGGTGTGTCGATGAGTGATATTGAGAAAATGGTAAATATTTTAAATGAGCGACTAGTAAATGTTCCAATTCATCAAATAAATGATAAGCTTTATAAAGAAATTGCAATGATTTTACGTACGCATATTTCGAATTATGAAAGTGTTATTAAGATGATTGGTGGCACTATTGACGTACCGATTGAACAAAAGCTGATTTTAAGTGGAAAAACGAATATTTTAGCTCAACCAGAATTTCATAATGTTGAGACAATGAAAGTATTGTTAAACATGATTGAAAAACAAGAAGAACTAAAAAGTATTATTCCTTTTGAACAGATGGGTTTAAGTGTCAAAATTGGTAAGGAAAATGAAAAGTCTGGTTTAGAAAATGTAAGTATCATTAGCGCAACCTATTCATTAGGTGAAGATCAAATTGGTACAATCGCAGTATTAGGACCAACTCGAATGGAATATTCTCGAGTAATCTCATTAATGCATTTAATAACAGGGCAATTGAATTTATTATTTTCATCTAAGGATGTTGAATAAATCCATTGTGAAAAGAAACAATGGATTACATATAAAAAAATAGGAGGTGAAGGTGACATGACAGAACGTCAGGAAGAACTTTTAAATGAAGAAGTAGTGAATGAAGAAACTACTGTTGAAGAGCCTTCAATCTTTACAGAAGAAAATACAGAAGAGAAAACTGACAATGTGAATTCTTCTGAAGAAGAGATTCAAAAACTTCGTGCAGAAGTAGATGAGAAGGAAAATAAGTATTTACGTCTACATGCTGATTTCGAAAATTATAAACGTCGTGCACTTTTAGACCAACAAGCTTTAATGACTTATCGTGCTCAAAGTTTAGTAACTGATTTATTACCAGTACTAGATAATTTTGAACGCGCCCTACAAGTTGAAGCAACAGACGAGCAAACTGCTTCTTTAAAACAAGGTATGGAAATGGTTTACCGTTTACTTGTTGAAGCTGTGAAAAAAGAAGGTGTAGAAGAAATCCCAGCACTTGGTGAACAATTCGATCCGAATGTCCATCAAGCTGTTATGCAAGAAAGTGATGATTCTAAGCCATCTAATGAAGTTTTACAAGAATTCCAAAAAGGCTATAAGCTAAAGGACAGAGTAATTCGTCCATCAATGGTAAAAGTAAACGAGTAATTAGTTAAGCGTCTATATAAAATCGCTAACAGAAATATAAAATTTTTTTCAAAAACTAAAATATAACTTATGTAAATTTTAGGAGGAACATGCAATGAGTAAAATTATTGGTATTGACTTAGGTACAACTAACTCTTGTGTCGCAGTATTAGAAGGTGGAGAGCCAAAAGTAATTCCGAACCCAGAGGGTGGACGTACAACTCCGTCAGTTGTTGCGTTCAAAAATGGTGAGCGTCAAGTTGGGGAAGTAGCAAAACGTCAAGCAATTACAAACCCTAACACAATCATGTCAATTAAACGTCATATGGGTACTAATCATAAAGAAAACATTGAAGGCAAAGATTATTCTCCACAAGAGATTTCTGCAATCATTCTTCAAAATTTAAAAGCATCAGCAGAAGCCTACTTAGGTGAAGCAGTAACGAAAGCAGTTATTACAGTACCTGCATACTTCAATGATGCTGAGCGTCAAGCAACTAAAGATGCTGGTAAAATCGCAGGTTTAGAAGTAGAACGTATCATCAATGAGCCAACTGCAGCTGCATTAGCATACGGTTTAGATAAAATGGATGAAGACCAAACAATCTTAGTTTACGACTTAGGTGGCGGTACATTCGACGTTTCAATCCTTGAATTAGGAGATGGAATCTTTGAAGTTAAAGCTACTGCTGGTGACAATCGTCTAGGTGGAGACGACTTCGACCAAGTGATTATTGATTACTTAGTAGCTGAATTCAAAAAAGAAAACGGTGTTGATTTAAGCCAAGATAAAATGGCATTACAACGTTTAAAAGATGCTGCTGAAAAAGCGAAAAAAGATTTATCAGGTATTACTTCAACTCAAATTTCATTACCATTCATTAGCATGGGTGCAGCTGGTCCATTACACTTAGAGTTAAACTTAACTCGTGCAAAATTCGAAGAACTTTCTCACAACTTAGTAGAAAGAACTTTAGGCCCAACTCGTCAAGCAATGAAAGATGCTGGTTTATCAGCAAGCCAAATTGATAAAGTAATCTTAGTTGGTGGATCTACTCGTATTCCTGCAGTTCAAGAAGCAATCAAAAAGGAAACAGGCAAAGAGCCACATAAAGGTGTAAACCCTGATGAAGTGGTAGCATTAGGTGCTGCAATTCAAGGTGGGGTATTAACTGGTGATGTAAAAGACGTAGTATTACTAGACGTAACTCCATTATCATTAGGTATTGAAACAATGGGTGGTGTGTTCACAAAATTAATCGATCGTAACACGACAATCCCAACTAGCAAATCTCAAGTATTCTCAACAGCTGCTGATAATCAACCTGCTGTAGACATTCACGTTCTACAAGGTGAGCGTCCAATGGCTGCTGATAACAAAACATTAGGTCGCTTCCAATTAGCGGATATCCCACCAGCACCACGTGGAATTCCACAAATTGAAGTATCATTCGATATCGACAAAAATGGTATCGTAACTGTACGTGCAAAAGACTTAGGAACTCAAAAAGAGCAAAACATCGTAATTCAATCTTCTTCAGGTTTAAGTGATGATGAAGTAGAACGCATGGTAAAAGAAGCGGAGTTAAACGCTGAAGCTGATGCAAAACGTAAAGAAGAAGTTGACCTTAAAAACGAAGCTGATCAATTAGTATTCCAAGTAGAGAAAACTTTAAAAGATCTTGAAGGAAAAGTTGAAGAAGCTGAGGTTACTAAAGCTAACGAAGCTAAAGACGCATTAAAAGCTGCTTTAGAAGCTGGTAACTTAGATGACATTCGTACGAAGAAAGATGCACTTTCTGAAATCGTTCAAGCTTTAACGATGAAGCTTTATGAGCAAGCTGCTGCTGCACAACAAGCTGCAGGTGGAGCTGAAGGCGCAGCGAAACAAGACGATGTAGTAGACGCTGAGTTTACTGAAGTTAAGGACGAAAAATAATACCGAAAAGTGGCAGGCGTTTGGTTATTAAACGCCCGAACTAGACAATTTATAAATATCTAAAACATTAAGGGAAGTCAAAGTCAGGGTAGCCTTGGCTTTGACTTTTTCTTTTTCTTTAAGAAAATCACAGGATATGTTAAAATATTCTTTATGTGAAAGGAGCGGATTGTAACACTATGAGTAAACGTGATTACTATGATGTACTTGGCGTGAGTAAAAGTGCATCACAAGATGAAATAAAAAAATCGTTTCGTAAATTAGCAAAACAATATCATCCTGACGTTAATAAGGATCCTGATGCACCTGAAAAGTTTAAAGAGGTGCAAGAAGCATACGAAAATCTATCAGACGATCAAAAACGTGCTCATTATGATCAGTTTGGTCATACAGATCCAAACCAAGGATTCGGCGGCGGCGGATTTGGCGGCGGCGGATTCGGTGGATTTGAAGATATTTTCAGTCAGTTTTTTGGTGGTGGCGGTGGTGGACGTCGTCGTGACCCGAACGCACCGAGAGCTGGGGCTGATTTACAATATACGATGACGATCCAGTTTGAAGAAGCAGCATTTGGAATGGAAAAAGAAATTGAAATTCCAACTGAAGAAACATGTCATACATGTAGTGGTTCAGGGGCTAAGCCTGGTACGTCAAAAGAAACATGTAAACAATGTCATGGTTCTGGACAAATGAGTGTTGAACAAAATACTCCATTTGGACGTATTGTGAACCGTACGACATGTTCACACTGTCAAGGTACTGGTCAGATTATTAAAGATAAATGTAATACTTGTCATGGTGCTGGCCGTGTGAAAACTCGTAAGAAAATCATGGTGAAAGTGCCAGCTGGTATCGATGATGGGCAACAAATTCGACTTTCTGGTCAAGGAGAACCAGGTAAAAATGGTGGTCCTGCTGGAGATTTATATATTGCATTCCATGTTCGTGAGCATGAATTCTTTGAACGTGACGGAAATGATGTTTACTGCGAGCTTCCATTAACTTTTGCACAAGCTGCATTAGGCGATGAAGTTGAAGTTCCTACATTACATGGTAAAGTAAAAACGAAAATTCCTGCTGGAACACAAACTGGTACTAGAATGCGTTTAAAAGGTAAAGGAATTAAAGACGTACGTGGTTATGGTCAAGGTGATCAGCACGTAATCGTAAAAGTTATCACACCTACAAAACTAACAAGCCGTCAAAAAGAATTGCTTGAAGAGTTTTACAATATTGGTAAAAGTCAAAAAGACGACAAACACGATTCTTTCTTTACAAAGTTAAAGCGTGCAGTTAAGAATTTTGGCGAATAATAAGGAAGTTATAAATTCAGTACGTTAGTTAAGGTAAAAAGTGGAAACACTAAATAGAAGAATTAATTTAAATGGCACCCTCTAATTCTGACTAAGATTAGAGGGTATTGCCAAGTAAAGAAGAGAGTATGAATGGAGTTGGTAGTTTATGAAATGGTCAGAATTAAGTATTCACACTACACAGGATGCGGTTGAACCGATTTCTAACATTTTACACGAAGCTGGTGCAAGTGGTGTTGTCATAGAGGATGTGTTTGATTTGACGAAGGAGCGAGCACAGGTTTACGGTGAAATCTACCAACTTAACCCAAAAGATTATCCAGAGGAAGGTGTAATCGTTAAAGCATACCTTCCTGTGAATAGTTTTTTAAATGATACGATCGACGGTATAAAAGAAGCAATTAATAATTTAATTTCATATGATATTGATTTAGGAAAAAATACAATTGCTGTGCATGAAGTTAACGAAGAAGATTGGGCTACTGCATGGAAAAAATATTATCATCCAATTTCAATCTCAGATCGATTTACAATTGTACCTTCTTGGGAAGAGTATGAAGTCAAATCATCAGACGAATTAATTATAGAATTAGATCCAGGCATGGCTTTTGGTACTGGTACTCATCCTACAACTGTTATGTGTATTCGTGCACTTGAGAAAGTTGTAAAACCAACTGACCGTGTTATCGATGTAGGTACTGGTTCAGGAGTATTAAGTATTGCAGCTGCAAAACTTGGCTCTACAAATATAGAAGCTTATGATTTAGACGATGTAGCGGTTCGAAGTGCAAGAGAAAACGTTGTATTAAACAAAGTTGACGACGTCATAAAAGTTGGACAAGGTAACTTACTACAAGGAATTGAAGGTCCATTCCAAGTAGTTGTTGCGAACTTACTTGCTGAAATTATTCTTCGTTTCGTAGACGATGTATTTAACGTTCTAGAACCAGGTGGAACATTTATTTCTTCAGGAATTATTGGTGCTAAACAAGAAGACATCGAAAATGAGCTTAAACGAGTTGGCTTTGAAGTAAAAGAAGTATTACATTTAGAGGACTGGGTTGCAATTATTGCAAAGAAGCCAGGTCAAGGAATGTAATATGCAAAGATATTTTATAGAAGAAACGCAGCTTCATAATGATCTTGTTACAATAACTGGTGATGATGCTCATCATATTGCAAATGTTATGCGAATGAAGCTAGATCAAGAAATTATTTGTACAGTTCCAGGATCATCAACAGTTCGTTGTACACTTACAAATATTTCTAGTGAACAAATAACTGCAGCTGTTGTAGAATATGTTGAGAATACAAATGAATTGCCAATATCAATTACGATTGCTAGTGGACTACCCAAAGGTGACAAACTAGAGTTGATTATACAAAAAGGCACGGAGCTTGGAGCATCTGGTTTTTTACCTTTTGCTGCAGCTAGGTCAATTGTGAAACTAGATGATAAAAAAGCTGGTAAAAAAGTTGATAGATGGCAAAAGATTGCAAAGGAAGCGGCTGAACAATCATACCGATTTATTGTGCCAACTGTAGATCAGCCAGTATCTTTTCAACAATTACTTAACTCAATACCGCATTATGACGCGTGTATTGTTGCATATGAAGAAAGTGCAAAAACAGGAGAATCAGCAGGGCTTGTACAAACATTCCAGTCATTAAAGGAAGGTTCACGATTATTAGTAGTGTTCGGACCAGAAGGTGGTTTGTCTGATAAAGAAGTTAATCAGCTAGAAGAAAAAGGTGCAAAACTATGTGGACTTGGACCAAGAATTCTGCGAACAGAAACAGCACCATTTTATGTTTTAGCTGCTGCCTCCTTTTATTTTGAATTAATGGGGTGAAGAAATGCCACAAGTAGCTTTTCATACATTAGGCTGTAAAGTTAACCATTACGAAACAGAAGCAATCTGGCAACTGTTTAAAGCAGCAGGCTATGAACGTACAGAATACGAAAGTAAAGCTGATGTTTATGTAATTAATACTTGTACAGTTACAAATACAGGTGATAAAAAAAGTAGACAAGTAATCCGTCGTGCAGTACGCAAAAATCCAGATGCAGTTATTTGTGTAACTGGATGTTATGCACAAACATCACCAGCGGAAATCATGGCGATTCCTGGGGTAGATATTGTTGTTGGTACACAGGACCGTACTAAAATGTTAGATTATATCGAGCAATATCGTGTAGAACGTCAACCAATTAATGGTGTAGGAAATATAATGAAAGCACGAGTTTATGAAGAATTAGACGTACCTGCTTTCACTGACCGTACACGTGCTTCATTAAAAATTCAAGAAGGCTGTAATAACTTCTGTACGTTTTGTATTATTCCATGGGCACGTGGTTTAATGCGTTCTCGTGATCCAAAAGAAGTTGTAAAACAAGCTACGCAATTAGTTGAATCAGGCTATAAGGAAATTGTTTTAACTGGAATTCACACAGGTGGATACGGTCAAGACATGAAAGATTACAACTTAGCAATGTTATTAAAAGATTTAGAAACAGTTGAAGGGTTAAAACGTGTTCGTATTTCTTCAATTGAAGCTAGTCAAATTACAGATGAAGTAATTGAAGTTCTTCGCAATTCAAATATTGTCGTTCGTCACTTACACGTACCATTACAATCGGGATCAGATACTGTTCTAAAACGTATGCGTCGTAAATATACAATGGCTGAATTTGCTGAAAGAATTGAAAAACTACGTGAGGTATTACCAAACTGTTCAATTACATCTGATGTAATCGTAGGTTTCCCAGGTGAATCAGAAGAAGAATTCATGGAAACGTACAATTTCATTCGTGACAATAAATTCTCTGAATTACACGTATTCCCATACTCTAAACGCACAGGTACTCCAGCTGCACGTATGGAAGATCAAGTTGACGAAGAAATTAAAAATGAACGAGTACACCGTTTAATAGAATTATCAAATCAGCTTGCAAAAGAATACGCATCAATGTTTGATGGAGATGTTCTAGAAGTTATTCCAGAAGAAAAATATACTGAAGATGGTGCAGAAGGACTATTAATAGGCTACACAGACAATTATCTAAAAGTCGTGTTCGAAGGAACAGAAGACATGATCGGTAAAATTGTAAAAGTTAAAATCGCTGAAGCTGGTTATCCAGTTAATAAAGGTGAATTTGTCCGAGTATTAGAAGATGTAGCTGTTAACTAAGAATAAAATTAATAAAAGGATAGATACTCTAGAATTCAATCTGGATGATCTATCCTTTTTTGCTTCATCAAAACAAAAGAATAAACCTTTTCATCGTTACTCTAACGAAGAGAACTTTCTCAGATGGTTTAAAAAAAAGTAGTTCATAAAAATTAAACCTTTGTTATAGACCAATATAAATAATTCCCTCAAACTACCTGTTATTTAAAGTTACATCTATACACAATATAAATGTAGAGGTGAAAAAAACATGTCAAAAGATAATCAATCAAGAAAAACGGATGACAATCATATCCATGTTGCTACCAACTCATACTTAGACACGAGCGAAAACGATTCTAATAAAATTAATTATGACGAAGGTGGTAGCCCATATTTAGATACAAGGGAAGACGCATCTTCTGCAGCTAACACAAGACGAGGAGCTCCATATTTAAATACTTAATGAAAAGAGGAACAGGGGAAAGATGGAAAAATCTTTTCCCTATACTCTTTTTACTTAACTCTTTTCTCCTGTCCTATTAATATCTTGAACCTCAATTAATGGTTTATGATAACCAGCTTTTGCAATATTGATCATTGAACGACCAATCTGTTCTGAAGTTGTTATTGAGTTTGGAAAGAATTTTTTTAGCATCGGATAAATAGGTCTCGTTACGTTATAACCATATTGATATAGTTTAGTTTTTGATTTTATATTTCTATGAGGAATAATAGCACCAGGTCTAAACATGTATGCAGCTTTAAACGGTAATTTTAACAAGTCATTTTCTGTTTTTCCCTTCACTCTAGCCCACATTGTACGCCCCTTCTCAGTACTATCGGTACCCGATCCAGTAACATAAATAAAAGTCATTTGTGGATTCAATTTTGATAATGTACGTGCGATGGATAATGTAAGGTCATATGTAATCTTCCGATAATCTTCCTCTTTCATTCTAAATGATGAAACACCTAAGCAAAAAAAGCATGCATCAAATCCAGATAATTGACTTTCAATTGCGGATAAATCAAGTAGATTAGAATGCTTAATTTCATAGAATTTTTCATGTTGTATCCCTGTTATACTACGACCAATTGAGTAAATCGAGCTAACAGAAGGATTTTGTAAGCATTCTCTTAATACACTTTGCCCAACCATTCCAGTTGCTCCAAAAAGTAAAATTTTCATAATGTAACCTCCGTAATTTATTTTCATCGTTAGTCTCATGGGCAAATAATAAATGATAAATCATTTTTAAGCAATTTACTATTCAGCTAATTAATACTTCAAAATAGAAAAGTGTTGTTCAAGTCGCTGATTAGCCTATTATTATGAGCTAATTTTTTACGAAAACAAATTCAATTAATTAGTTTATTAATTACTTACAAATTAATAAATAAACAATTTTTATATTACTCAAAGTAAAGAATATTTGAAGGCTAAAGACCCAATAGGGCTTGCCGAGGAGGCTAGAGATTGTTTTTCATCAGCATAAAGAGCTAATCAAGTCGTTGATTAGCTCTTCTCTATGAAATATTTACAGACTCTTTCTTACTAAAAAAATGGATTGTAAAACCAAAAATAATAATCACGATCGAAAACAATAAACTTAACCAAATGCTTTGAAATTCACCTACATAAGGCTGAACAATATAAGAAAGTATAATACTAATTACAATACTAATTGGAATATAATTCCCAACTTTGCCCTTACTAAAGACTATCACTAAAATAGGAAATAACAATGCAGAATAGACATTTCCTGAGTAAAATAATAGATCAATAATTTTTTTTGATTGGATAATTGTAGCGAAAAAGATGATCGCCCCAATCATCACGGATAGAAAATAAGCAAGTTTTATTTTTTTTTGATCATTTTTTATCGTTTTAAATGGCTCTATTATATTGATAATGATTAAACTAGCAAGCGAATGTAAAACCGCACCAAAGGTTGATGTAATTGCATTAAAAGCACATAAAACAAAAAGTATGAAAAAGAATGGTGTTGTAATTTTATTTGCTAAACCAACTAAAATTGATTGAATATCTGTAAATCCCCCTGTAAAAATAACAATTATAAAAAGACATGAAAATGAAAGTGGGAAAATACACCAAATTAATCCGGAAATTGAGAATGTTAAAGGAAGTTTTTTCGATTCAATCATAAATAATCGGTGCCATGAAGTAATGTCAAAGAAAAACTGACCAAATCCAACTAATAAGCCTGAAAATAAAAAACCCCATAAATCGTAATGATCAATAACTAGCATGTATGGATGGTATAGTTTAATCCCATCATATACTGGTTGAACGCCCTCTTTTACGAAAAAATACAACGGAATTAAAATTGCCGCTGCAAACATTGTAATGACTTGGAATCCAGCTAATCCATGTATCATCTTTAATCCACCAAAGCCTGCAAAAAGTACACAAAAGCTTATAAAAATGATTATTTCTATGTACAACGGTAAATTAAAAAGAAAATGAAATAACGTAGATGCAGTCATCGACTGTATATATAATATGTGTAAACTAGTTAATATTAAAATACAAATCATAATCCAATAACCAAGTGGATGTAGTTTCTTCCTCAAATAATCTCCAATTGTTAAACCATCGGGGTACTCTTGGCGAACCTTTTTCCCAATAAAACTAAATACAAATAAAGCAATCGCACCTAAAAATGCATATCCGATTCCACCAAATACACCATATTTAATCATTGATTCTGGCGAAGATAATATCGTAGTTCCTGTTATCCAACGTGCCAAGAGTGAAATAATTCCCATACCCATTCCAATTTGAATAGGGCCTTGCACGTATTCTCTAAATGAACGTGAATTCACTGTTTATTTTCCTTTCTCACGATACTCTTTTGGAGTAATGCCCTCAATTTTACGGAATAAAGTACTAAAGTAATGCTGACTATTAAAGCCTGAGTTTTCTGCAACATCGGATATGTTCCAATTTGGATTATTTGTTAAATATCGCTTGGCTGCTTGTATTCTATAGTCTATTAAATATTCTGAAAACGATACACCGACTTCTTCGTGAAATTTTCTACTTAAATAAGTATGATTCGTGTGAACTTCTCTGGCAACATCAGAAAGAGAAAGTTTTTCAGCGAAATGATCATGTATATATGTAAGAGTTTGATGTATTAAACTAGAATATTGGTTTGACGTATCGATTTCACTATACTTAGATAAAACTTTATATAATTCACTTTCTATTATTGGCTTTGTTAAATAATCAAGAACGCCGATTCGGATTGACTGTTGAGCATAATCAAAACTTTGATATGCAGTAACCATTATAATATCTACGTCTTTATTTATTGCTCTAAGCTCTTCACCAAACTCTAGACCTGAACGTCCAGGTAAATTGATATCTAGAAAGGCAATATTAATTTTATGATTTTGATTAATTGTGATTGCTTGGCATGCATCAGCAGCTTTAAAAAACTTCCATAATGGAAACATATTTTTTATCAAATATTCCATCTGTTCAAGCTCTAATGGTTCATCATCTACTAATAATACATTCACTTGATTTTCACTCCTTTACTCTCATAAATAAGTGGCCAAACAACCTTAACATTTGTTCCTAATTCATTTGAAGAAATCAGTAAATGTCCACTATTACCAAAATATAGTTGCAATCTCTTTTTTATATTGTCTAATCCATGGCCTTCTTGATTAGAAAAAGAATTAGTCATTCCCATTAAACCATTATCAATTACTTCTAAACAGACTAGCTCAGAATCTTGATAAAATCGAATATTCAGTAAAGCCTCTCCAACCTTTTTTTCTAAACCGTGTTTAAATGAATTTTCAACTAAGGTTTGCAAAATAAAAGGGGGAACTAGCGCATTATATAAATCTTTTGGACAATCTAATTGTGTTTTAAGACGATCTCCAAACCGTAGATTTTGAATGTCTAAATAATATTGAGTATATTGTATTTCTTGATTTAACGGAATTAAGGGTTCTGATGATTTATATTTAAATTTTAAAAATTGAGAGAATGTTTCTAGGGCTCGGATTAATTCAGAAGTTCGATTTAAACGTGCTAAGCTTAATATGACATTAAGTGTGTTAAATAAAAAGTGCGGTTGAATTTGCTGATTTAATTTATTGTATTGAGCTTCTTGTAATGCATGTTCTAGCCGAATTTCTCTATTTTTATTTTCAAGTAGGTCAATTCTTTTTTCAAATATAAACAAAAATAATAAAGCAATAGCTCCCATAATAGGAGCTAAAATAAATAGCATAATTAGTAAAGTAAATCCCTCGTAACTAAGCATTAAGAACCTCAAATAGTTTTTTTGATAATATTTTTAATTTTTTTGAAAACTTTGTTTATAAAGTGTTGCTTGAGTGGAATGGAACGAAAGCTGAACATCCCCTTGGTGTTTCATAGGTGATTGGCTAGCCTTCGCACATTCTCCATAGGAGCTATAAAACATTTTGATCCAAAACAATATTCGATTTATCATCCAATTTTATAACAATTAAATATTTATATATAGAAGTAATTTCTACATGGCAGGATTAATTCTCTTCTTTTCCTTCACTTCATGCCTATAAGAATACTATTTAATTAATTATGTGACAAGCAACTTGATGATTTTGCTCAGATATTTTTAATTCAGGTACTCTTGATTTGCAAATATCAATTGCGAAAGGGCATCTTGTGTGAAAACGACAGCCGCTTGGAGGATTGATTGGAGATGGGACATCTCCTGTTAACATGATTCTTTCTCTTTGAAGTACCGGGTTTGGTACTGGAATAGCAGATAATAGGGCACGTGTATAAGGATGCTGCGGATTTTCAAAGATCGATTTTTTATCGGCAATCTCAACAATTTTTCCTAAATACATTACCATTACTCGGTCAGAAATATGTCTTACTACACCTAAATCATGTGAGATGAAAAGAAAGGTAAGTGAGAATTTTTTCTGTAACGATTTTAATAAGTTTAACACTTGAGCTTGGATTGAAACATCTAGGGCAGAGACTGCCTCATCACAAATGATTAGTTTTGGATCAACTGCAAGTGCACGGGCAATTCCGACACGTTGACGTTGACCGCCACTAAATTCATGGGGAAAACGCTCCATAGCTTCTGGTCTTAGCCCAACATGCCCTAATAATTCCTCAATTCTAGCTTTACGTTCTTCTTTTGGAACTACATTTTGAATGGCTAATGCTTCAGCTAAAATTTGTCCAATTGTTTGTCTAGGATTAAGTGAGGCAAACGGATCTTGGAAGATTACTTGTAAATCTTTTCTTATTTTACGCATCTCTTTTTTTCCTAAGCTTAATAAATCTTTTTCCTTAAAATGAATGCTTCCACTTGTAGGCTCGTCTAATCTTAGAATGGCTCTACCAGTAGTAGATTTACCACAACCTGATTCCCCAACTATACTTAAAGTTTCTCCCTCGTAAATGTGGAAACTAATATCGTCTACAGCTTTTACGTGATTAACCGTTCTTCCTAAAACGCCACCTTTGATTGGAAAGTATTGTTTTAAATGATCTACTTTAAGTAGTATTTTTTTATCCACTAGTTGTAATGTCATTATTCAATTCCTACTTTCTCTTTGATGGTATGATCTGTTTCCCATTGTGATGTGTACATCCAACAGCTGACCTCAGTATTTTTGTCGAATGTTTGTAAATCTGGTACTGATTGATGACATATTGGCTTTGCATGTGCACAGCGTGGTGCAAAACTACAGCCCTTAGGCATATTGAATGGACTAGGTACAGTACCAGGAATTGTTGTTAATTCATCTTGATCCATATCAAGACGTGGAAGAGAGTTTAATAGCCCGATTGTGTATGGGTGCTTAGGGTTATTATAAAGTTCTTTTGCTGAAGTATATTCAACAATTCTTCCAGCGTACATGACAGCCACTCGATCGCAAGTTTCATAAACGACGCCTAAATCATGCGTGATTAATATTACGGCAGTACCTAAATCTTTTTGGAGTGATTTAATTAATTCCAGAATTTGAGCTTGAATTGTCACATCAAGAGCGGTAGTTGGTTCATCTGCAATTAGAACTTCTGGATGACAAGCAAGTGCCATTGCGATCATAACCCTTTGTCTCATTCCACCACTAAGTTCATGTGGTTCTTGCTTAGCACGTTTTTCAGGAGAAGGAATCCCTACAAGTCGCAGCATTTCAACTGCTTTATCCCAAGCTTCCTTTTTGCTTAATTTTTGGTGAAGACGAATCGCTTCTGCAATTTGCTCGCCTGCTGAATAAACAGGGTTTAAAGATGTCATTGGCTCTTGAAAAATCATAGAAATTTCATTACCTCGAATGGAACGCATTTGTTTTTCGGTTTTTGCTAATAAGTCTTCACCTTTAAAAAGAATACTACCACCAGTTATTTTTCCTGGAGGAGAGGGGATTAATCGTAAAAGAGATAAGGATGTAATACTTTTACCACTTCCAGATTCTCCTACTATTCCAAGTGTTTCCCCTTTTTTTAATGTAAAGCTAATTCCATTAACTGCTTTACTTGTTCCTTCATCCGTATAAAAGTAGGTTTGTAGATTTTTAACCTCAAGAATTGTTTCATCAAATTGTTTGTTCATAGTAGTACCCCCTTAATTCAAGTCAACTCGTTTATTAAAGTAACGGTAGAGAATATCAACAGCTAGATTCATAAATACAAAGATAACAGAAGCGATTAATACGCCACCTTGAACCATAGGTAAATCTCTTGTCCTAATTGCATCAACAATTAATCTACCAAGTCCATTAATTGCAAAAACTGACTCTGTTAAAACGGTACCACCAAGTAAAGCACCAAATTGTAGACCAACAACAGTAATAACTGGAATTAATGCATTTTTTAGTCCATGTTTGTAAATAATGATATGTTCTTTTAAACCTTTTGCTCTTGCTGTACGCATATAGTCTTGACGAACAACTTCTAACATACTTGATCTAGTCATTCTAGCTACTATTGCAGCACCACCTGCACCTAATGTTAATGCTGGTAGTACCATATGTTTAAATGTTCCCCAACCAGCAACTGGAAATAGATGAAGATTAACTGAAAAGAAGTAGATCAACATTAAACCAAACCAGAAACTTGGTAAAGAGATTCCTAATAAAGCGACAATCATAATTGTAATATCTGCTGCGGAGTACTGTTTGGTCGCTGATATTATTCCTGCTAGCATACCAAACACGACAGTAATGAAAATACTAGCTAGCGCAAGTTCAATTGTAATTGGTAAACGAATCATAATCTCATCTAATACTGGACGATTATTTCGAAGTGATTCACCAAAATCACCTTGAAGTACATGGTATACATAATCGAAATACTGAATAACGACAGGACGATCAAGTCCAAGTTGATGACGAATCATTTCAATCGTTTGTTTCGTAGCACCTTCACCAGCAAGTAAAGTAGCTGGATCTCCAGGAACCATCTGCATAATTAAAAAAACAACTAAACTTACACCAAGTAAAACTGGAATCGTTTGTATAATTCTTCTGACAATAAATAGAAACATTTATTTTCCTCCTTATTTTTTCATCCTTGGATCTAGAGCATCTCTTAGACCATCACCGAAAATATTAAATCCTAAAACTAATGTTGAAATAGCAATACCCGGAAATAAGGCAATGTGAGGTGCACTAAATAAATAATCACGTCCACTACTTAACATTGCTCCCCATTCTGGAGAAGGAGGTTGAGCACCTAATCCGAGATATGACAGGCCTGCTGCTGATAGAATAGCTGTAGCAAGTTTTAAAGTAGCTTGGACAATTATTGGTGAAAGAATATTCGGGAGAATATGTTTAAAAATAATTGTCGTATCAGTTGCACCTAAAGCGCGAATTGCATCGATATATTCAAGTTTTCTGACGGATAACGTAGATCCTCTAACGATACGTGCAAACATTGGGACTGAAAAGATACCGACAGCAACCATAACATTTATTAAACTTGGACCTAATGCACTTATAATGGCAAGTGCTAGTAAAATACCTGGAAAAGCTAGTAAAACATCAACAACCCTCATTATGATCGTGTCCATCCATTTTCCGTAATAACCTGCTATCAACCCGAGAGTGATTCCGAAAATTGCTCCAAATAAAACTGATACGAAACCTACAGAAATTGAAAGACGACTTCCATAAATGATTCTACTTAAAATATCTCTTCCTTTATCATCTGTTCCCATCCAATGTTCTAGTGATGGAGGTTGCAACTTATGCATTAAATCAATTGCAAAAGGATCCTTGGGCGAAATAAGTGGTGCAAAAATAGCTACTAAAATATAAAAAAGTACGATATATCCGCCAACTAGTGCCAATTTATTTTTTTTAAATTTCTTATAAAATACTTTCCATCTTTTTAGTTTTTGAGATTCTTTTTTTTCTAATTTGATTTCATTGTTATTCAATACAATCTCTGTTTTCATTCTTTTTCCCCCTTTTCTTTGTTTAAATTTATTCAAAATTGGAATTGAAGTAAATATAATGCCCAAAAGCAGTAAAGATAATTAAAAAACGAGTAAAGATTCTGAAAATATAAAATTTTATTTTTTTTTATAATTTGATTAAGCCTACGTACTCAAGAAAAATGGTGAATAAGAGAATCATAGGGCAAATAGAAAGAGGGGGAAGAAAACAATGAAGAAAAAGACAGCTGGAGTATTATTTGCATCATTATTAACAATTTCTACTGCGCTTGCAGGTTGTACATCTGACCAAACAAGTAGTAGTGCAACTGGAACAAAAGCAAAAGCAGGAGGAACTCTAGTCGTAGCTAGACTATCGGATGCGACTACATTAGATCCACATTTTATTACTGATATACCATCAGCAAACGTTGTCTATGAAAAGGTATATGAAACATTAGTTGAACCAGATAAAAATATGGAGCCACAACCTCTTTTAGCAACAGAATGGAAGCAAATAGATAATGTGACTTGGGAGTTTAAATTACGACAAGGCGTTAAATTCCAAGATGGATCTCCTTTTAATGCAGATGCAGTTAAAACAAATTTTGATCGAGTTCTAGACCCAAAAACTGCATCACCTCAGGCTGGTAAATTTGAAATGATAAAAGAAGTGAAAGTGGTAGACGATTCAACTGTTCAATTTATTTTGAAATACCCATATGCTCCTCTTTTATCTATTTTAATGAGTAATGAAGGAAGTATTATTAGTCCAAAATCGATTAAAGAAAACAGTGATAAGATTGGACGAAATCCAGTAGGAACTGGTCCTTATGTATTTAAATCTTGGAAATCAGGAGAAGAAATTAAAATTGAAAAAAATAAAGATTATTGGGGAAATAAACCTAAAATTGATGGTGTAGTCTTTAAAGTAGTTCCTGAAGATGCTACAAGACTGGCAATGATTGAAACTGGTGAAGCGCATGTAACTGATCAAGTGCCTGTAACAGAAATCGATCGTATTGAAGCTTCTGACACAATGGATTTATACCGTACTGATGGACTAGCTGTTGAATATTTAAGTTTTAATGTTAAGAAAAAACCATTTGATGATGTTCGTGTCCGTAAAGCAATTGCACATGCAATTGAAGTAGATTCAATTATTAAAGGTGTATATAACGATGTTGGAACAAAAGCAAATTCAACAATGAGTCCGAAAGTATTTGGATATGATTCAAATCTTAAAGGCTATAATTACGATATTAATGAATCTAAAAAGCTTTTAAAAGAAGCAGGAATTAAAGATGGCCTTTCTTTTACACTTACAACTAGTGACCGTAAAGAAAGAATAAATATGGCTGAAGTTATTCAATCTCAATTAAAAGGTATTGGGATTAAAGTGAAAATTCAAGTTCTGGAATACGGAGCTTATATTGATGCAATCGCAAAAGGTGAACATCAAGTTGCAATAGGTGGATGGGGTAATGCTACTGGTGATGGTGACTATAACCAATTTAACTTATTTGATAGTAAATCCCAAGGTGCAGCAGGAAATAGTGCATTCTACAGTAACCCGAAAGTAGATAAATTAATTGAATCAGCTCGTCAGGAAGCAGATAGTGAAAAACGTAAAGAGTTATATGCTCAAGCACAAGAAATTGAAAATGACGAAGTACCGTATGTTCCTATTCGTAACTATGAGCACTTAGCAGTTACCGGCTCATCAGTTAAAGGACTTTGGTTAAACCCAGCAAGTTATTTAATGCTTGATAATGTAACAGTGAAATAAGTAATTTAATGAAACAGCATAATTAATTTATGCTGTTTTTTTGCTAATACCCATAGTTGATGCTAAAGACTAAGAATAGGAGGAAAAAAATGATTGATTTGCTATTAGTTAATGGAACTGTTATTACAATGGATACAGATAGAAGAATAATCCAAAATGGCTCCGTTGCAATTCACAATGGGAGAATAGTAGACATAGGTCTCACCGAAAACTTGAAAACTAAGTATGAGGCGAAAAAAGTAATTGATTGTAGTCATCAATGTATTTTACCTGGATTAATTGATGTTCATGGTCATGGCGGTCATTCAATGTTTAAAACAATCGCGATGGAGAATATCGATTTTTGGATGCCGATTATGACGAATACGTATAAGCATTATGTGACAGATGATTTTTGGTATTACGAAGGAAAGTTATCAGCACTTGAACGACTAAAAGCAGGTATCACAACAGGAGTAAGTGTTTTAGGCTCAGTGCCGAGATCTGATGATCCCATATTTGCAATAAACCATGCAAAAGCATATAACGAAGTAGGTGTGCGTGAAGTAGTTTGTACTGGTCCGTGTAACCCACCTTGGCCACATTCATTTAGTAGATGGGTTGATGGGAAAAGGGTTGAGAAAGAAGTTACTTATGAAGAAGTGCTAAAAGGGGCAGAAGCTGTTATTGAGGCATTAAATCACGCAAATGATGATCGAACAAGAGCCTTTATTACGCCATTTGTTATTGTTACATCGGTTGATCCTTCCTATCCGACTTCTCCAGATCGGCTTTATGGGTTAACAAAACATGATCTCTATCAAGCTAAAAAAATAAGAGAGATTGCTAGGAAATATAATACAAGAATTCATTCAGATGCATTTGGTGGAATGATTCATTTAGCCATTCAAGATAAAGAAAATGCGCTATTAGGTCCGGATGTTCATCTTCAGCATTGTCGAGGAATTTCCTTCGATGAAGCTAAAATATTAGCTGAAACTGGTACAAACATTAGTGCTTCTCCTGGTTTTGGACAAATAAATGCACGTACACCAATCACAGAATTAATTGAAATGGTAGCAACTGTTGCGATTTCTACAGATGGTACATCACCATCTACAAGCTTTGATTTATTTCAAGCCATGAGGAAAACACAGTTTGTACATCAAGCAGCACTTAGAGATTATTATTATTTACCACCAGGTAAGCTTTTAGAAATGGTAACAATTGATGCAGCAAAATGTATAGGTTGGGAAGATGAAATAGGTTCACTTGAAATTGGGAAAAAAGCAGATGTCATTACAGTTAATCTTCATCAACCACATTTGACTCCAGAGTATATGCATGTTCATCGGCTAGTATTTCAAGCTGTAGCAAATGATGTAGACCACGTGATTGTTGATGGAAAACTAATAATGGAAGGCAGAAATGTTCATACAGTACATGAAAGCACTGTTTTAAATGAAGCAAATGAAGAAGCTTTTGCAACGATAAAACGCGCTGGATTAGAAAAATATATGCAACCTACAAAGTATTTCTGGGGACATGCTCGTGCTTATGTAGACGAGATGAGATATGTTGAAAAATAAAATAAAATTTTCAATTCGAAGGAGAAATAATGAAAACGAAGCTAAAGGGAAGATATGTCATTGGTTTTGACGGAAGTGAACATGTCATATTGGAAAATGCAGAGATTGTATATGAAAAAGATACAATTTTGTTTGTTGGAAAAAACTATACGGAAATAGTAGATCAAGTAATTGATGTTGGAAATGCGATCCTTAGTCCTGGCTTTATTGATTTAAATGCATTAGGTGATATTGACCATGATATTTTGCATTTAGAAGCTAAATCAAATAGACAAAAAAATCTCCTTTGGTCAAAAGAGTATGTAAAAAATGGGCATCATGAGCTAATGAGTGATGAGGAAGAAGCATTTAAATCTTTATATGCATATTCGCAGCTTATTTTAAATGGAATTACTACTGCAATGCCGATTACATCCGTTTTTTACAAAAAATGGGCCGAAACTTTTGAAGAGCTAGAAGCTGCAGCGAATCATGCAGGAAAACTAGGGTTGAGAATTTACCTTGGACCAAGCTATCAAGCTGGTATTAGAGTAGTTGAGCCAGATGGAAACGTTAAAATTCATTGGGATGAAAAAGCGGGCGAGGAAGGATTAGAAAGAGCAGTAAAGTTTATTGAAACTTTCGATGGTGCATACGATGGATTGGTCAGAGGGATGTTAGCTCCAGAAAGAATCGAATCACAGACTGAAGAAATTTTAATAAAAACAAAGTATTATAGTGACAAATTAAACGTTCCAATCAAGCTACATGCCGCGCAAGGAAGTTTTGAATTTCATACAATTTTAAAAGAACACGGAGTTACACCAATTAAATATTTATATAATCTTGGATTCTTAGGCCCAAATACAGGAATACCACACGCTCATTTTGTATCGGGCTATAGTGGAGCAAATTACAATATCGATAATGACATTTCACTTCTGAAAGAAACAAATACGACTGTTATCCATTGTCCACTTATTATAGGAAGACACGGAGAAGGGCTTGAATCATATGCAAAATATAGGAAGGAGGGAATCAATATTGCATTAGGTACTGATACTTTCCCTCCAGATATTTTTCAAAATGTACGTACTGGTAGCATGCTTTCAAGACTTGTAGAAAAAGAAGTTGAAGGATCTACATACGCCGATTTCTTCAATTCGATCACTCTAGGAGCAGCGGCATTTCTTAATCGTGAAGATATTGGAAAAATAGCAGTCGGAGCAAAAGCGGATATCATTGCAGTTGATTTAGATGGATTCCATATGGGCATTATTGATGATCCAATTCGAACAATGTTTGTAAGTGGTTCAGGTAGAGATGTAAAACTATCAATTATAAATGGAAGAATTGTGATGCAAGATCAAGTAATTCCTAATCTTGATATGCAGGTATTAAAACAAAAAGGCCAAGACTATTTTAACAAGATGAGAAGAGGATACATGGAAAGAGATTACGAACAACTTCCTGAAAATGAACTATTTCCACCATCATTTAAAAGACTTGAAACATGTAATGAACTAGAAGTAAAGTCAAATAATTAAAAAAAGTAAAGAAACTGAAAAAACAGGTAAAGATATTCAAAAATAATTATCAGAATATTTTATATAATTAGATAAATATTTGTAAGTCAAATTTTATACAGGGAGGCAGTGCATTGAAACTAAAATCAGGAATAAGTAAATTTTTTCTAGTACTATTTTCAGCTGTCACAATTACAGGATGTTCATCTAATCAAGACGTAGGTACGAAAGAAAATGGACAAGCAAATGATTCAAAAGGAGGAAGCACGCTAGTAATTGCTCGGTTATCAGATGCCGAAAATTTAGATCAGCAATTTATGTCTACAATAAATGCAGCAAGCGTTACTCACCATAAAATTTACGAAGGTCTAGTCCAGAGAGATAGTAATAACGAAATTCAACCAATGTTAGCAGAGTCATGGAATCAAGTCAATGATAAAACTTGGGAATTTAAACTACGACATGATGTGAAGTTTCACGACGGTACACCATTTAATGCAGAGGCTGTAAAGAAAACATTTGATCGCCTACTAGATCCTAAAGTTGCTTCACCAAGAGCTGTTGTATTTAAAATGGTAAAAGAAGTTAAAGTAGTCGACGAATTTACAGTTGAATTTATTTTAAGCGAGCCATTCTCACCACTTCTTTCAATTTTAGCAAATCATGAAGGTGGAATTATAAGTCCTAAAACAATTGATAAATATGGTAAGAACATTATTCAAGAACCAAACGGAACAGGTCCATTTAAATTTAAATCATGGTCCCCAGGACAGGATATTATACTAGTTAAAAATGAAAATTACTGGGGGAAAAAACCTAAAATTGACAAGGTTGATTTCAAGGTTGTTCCAGAAGACTCAACAAGGATTTCAATGATTGAAACAGGAGAAGCTCAAATTGCAGAACCACTCCCAATAGCAGTTATGAATCAAGTTGAATCATCTTCGGCTATGGAAGTGTACCGAAGTGAAGGTTATGGAACAGAGTATATCGGATTCAATGTAACAAAAAAACCGTTTAATGACGTACGCGTACGTAAGGCAATCGCTCATGCTGTTGAAATGGATTCGATTATTAAAGGTGTATATAACAATGTTGGTAAAAAAGCGAATTCAGCAATGGGCTCAAAAGTATTCGGATACGATGAGCAATTAAAAGCATACAATTACAATTTAAAAGAAGCCAAGAAACTATTAACAGAAGCTGGCTATCCAAATGGATTTGATGCAACAATCCTAACGATGGATAGTAAAGAACGAGTAAATTTAGCAGAGGTTATTCAATCACAATTAAAAGGAATTGGCATTAATTTAAAAGTACAAGTGATGGAATACGGTTCGTTCGTTGAAAAAGTAAATAAAGGTCAATCAGAAATGTTTATTATAAGCTGGAGAAACGCAACAGGAGATGCTGATTACAATCAGTACAACCTATTCCACTCAGACTCCCGTGGCGCTGCTGGAAACACATTTTTCTATAGCAATTCAAAAGTTGATGACTTAATTAATGCTGGAAGAAAAGAAAAAGACGAAACAAAACGTAAAGAAATCTACGCTAGAGCACAAGAAATTGAAATGGATGATTCACCTTATATTCCTGTAAGAGTAATAGAAAATGTCGCTGCAATCTCGAAAAATGTAAAAGGCTTCTCAATTAGCCCTTCAGGCTATTTAGAAATTAACGATGTAACAATTAAATAATCTTATTTTTCTGTTAGTGGAAGTTCATCCTGAATTAGGGTGAACTTTCTTGTTTGTGGAAATTAAAAAGTAACTTCTTCATAAAGGGTTCATGGGTAAGTAAAACAGCAAAAAGAAGAAAGTTAGTTCTCCATAGATTGGAACGGATCTCGATTCCAATAGGAGATGCGGGAAGCCTGAGACCCCGCAGGAACGAGGAGGCTAAAGAATCACGCCCCATGGAAAGCGAACATCCTGTAGTGGAAATCAACTAACACAAACTTTTTTAAACTGAACACTCAAAAGGTTTACTTTTCATTGATAGACTTAGACAAGTAGTAAAAATACCTTAAAAATATGTAAACATACTAAAATCAAAATATTTCAAACACGCTTATAATGAAAATAGAATCAAAATTTAATGTGGGATGGAAGGGTGAGTATATTGTCAAAATCGTATTGGTTAACAAATGTGAGTCTGGAAAATGGTTTTACTTATAATGACAATGAAGTAATCAACGGAACTGCAACTGGAAAGTACAATGTTAAAATTGAAAATGGAAAAATTGCTTCTATTCTATTAGTTAGTGATTTAATTACAGATCAATTACCTCAATATGATGTGCAAGGCCTTCTAATGGTTCCTTCATTTAAAGAAATGCATATTCATATTGATAAAACTTATTATGGTGGACCATGGAAAGCGTGTATGCCAGCAACAAATGGTGTAAAAACTCGTATTGAAGAAGAGCAAATTTTATTACCAAAATTATTACCAACTGCGAAAGAAAGAGCAGAAAAGATGCTAGATCTATTATTAAGTTATGGTACGACTCACATTCGTACACATTGTAATATTGATCCAGTTATCGGATTAAAAAACTTAGAAGCAACGCTGCAAGCTTTAGAAGGATATAAAGATAAATTAACACATGAAATTGTTGCATTTCCACAACACGGACTTTTAAGAAGTCACTCTGTCGAACTAGTAAGAGAAGCGATGAAATATGGAGCAAATCTTGTAGGTGGGGTTGATCCAGCTTCAATCGATGAAAACATCGAACGTTCTCTTGAGACGATTATGGAAATAGCAGTTGAATCAAATTCTGATATCGATGTTCATTTACATGATCCAGATCATCTTGGATTATTTACAATGCAAAGATTAGCAACATTAACTGAAAAAGCAGGATGGCAAGGAAGAGTTACAGTAAGTCATGCAAGTGGATTAGCCGATCTTTCTGTTCCAGATGCTACTGCAATTGCTGAGAGATTTGCTGATTTAGGCATTTCAATTACTTCTACGGTTCCAATTTTTAGAACCATTCCAATTCCTTTACTAAGTGAAAAAGGTGTAAAAGTTGAACTAGGTAATGACAGCATTACAGATCATTGGACGCCATTTGGAATTGGAGATAATCTTGAAAAAGTTGGAAGACTTGCTGAAAGATTTAGATATATCGAAGAAAAAACACTTGCTAATAGTCTTGGATTTATTACAGGCGGAGTAACTCCTTTAAATAATGAAGGTGAAAAAGCATGGCCAAATGTAGGAGATGAAGCAAACATCGTACTTGTTGAAGCTACTTGCTCAGCTGAAGCAGTTGCAAGACGAGCAAAACGAGCTGCAGTTATTTTTAAAGGTACTGTTGTAAGTGGTTCAATTTCAAATCTTGAATCAACAACAGTTTAAGTTTTATTAAAGAGAGTGATGAGATGAATCAATCATATTGGCTTAAGAATGTAAAACTTGATAGTGGATTTGTATTTGAAGATGGAAAAATTGATAGTACTGAGACTACTCTTTACAATTTACTAATTAATGATGGGAAAATTGAACAATTACAATTGGCTACTTTTCCATTGCAAACAGATCTACCAGTTCAGGACGCAAAAAATTTACTGGCTTTACCTGCATTTAAGGAAATGCATAATCATCTAGATAAGACTTATCTTGGACTTCCATGGAAGGCTTGTATTCCTGCTGCAAATTTGGTAGAGAGATTAAATTTAGAAGCAGCCGAACTTGTAGAACTAGCTGAAACAGGACAACATCGTGCTGAACAAATGCTGCATCTATTATTAAAAGGTGGTGCAACCCATGTTCGAACACATGTTAATATTGATCCGTATATTGGTTTGAAAAATTTAGAAGAAATTCAAAAAGCACTTTATACGTATAAAGATAAAATGACCCACGAAATTGTTGCCTTTCCTCAGCATGGATTACTTCGCACAAATAGCAAATCATTTATGAAAACAGCGATGAGAGAGGGAGCAACAATCGTCGGAGGATTAGATCCTGGGGGTATTGATCAAAATATTGAACTTTCATTATTTGAAATGGTTGATCTAGCAGTACAATTTGATGCTGATATCGATATTCATATTCATGACCCAGGTCATCTTGGTTTTTATACAATACAAAAACTAGTTTCATTTATTGAGCAAGCTGGTTGGTATAATCGCGTAGCAATAAGTCATGCTTTTGCGCTAGGTGACGTACCGCAGAATGAGTCAGTTGAAATGTCTAGCAAACTAGCAAGCTTAGGCGTATCAATTATGTCGACTGTTCCGATTAACAGAGTAATGCCACCTGTTGATTTATTACATTCAAAAGGTGTACAAGTTGCTTTAGGTTGTGATGGTTTCTATGATTCTTGGTCTCCACATGGAACAGGAGATATGTTAGAAAAAGCAGGAAGATTAGCTGAGAGATATAACTGGAAAGATGAATATGGACTTTCTCAAACATTGCAATTTATTACGGGTGGGTTAAGGACTCTTGATGAAAAGGGTAACCAGTTATGGCCAAATGTAGGAGATGAAGCAAGTATGGTTTTAGTAGATGCATCATGTTCTGCTGAGGCTGTAGCAAGACGTGCAAAACGTGCCGCTGTAATAGCTAATGGAAATATTGTTTATGGTGGACTGAATTACGAATCAGCTTTGAAATAAAGTAACAATAGATTACAAGAAGAGGTGAAATTCATGAAATCTAGTTATTGGTTAAAAAATGCTCGTCTAGAAATTGGGTTTGAAAAAGAAAACGGAAATGTGATCGGTACTGCTACTGAATTATTTCATCTTCTTATTGAAAATGGAAAGATCATTCGAATAACAAAAGAAGAAACGGATATTACTAGTGAATTTACTGTTCAAGATGCAGATGGTTTACTAGTTTTACCTTCATTTATTGAAAAGCATGTACATCTTGATAAAACGTTAATGGGTGATGTATGGAGAGCTTGTACGCCAACTTCTAGTGTGATTGAACGATTTGAATATGAAAAAATGGTCTTACCGACGATTGCATCAAGTACGAAGGAACGGGCAGAAGCTTTACTTGAAATCCTTTTAGCCTCAGGATCTACACATGTAAGAACGCATGTTGATATTTATCCAGAGGTTGGAATAAAAAATTTAGAGCAAGTGGAACAAGCATTAATTAACTATTCGAACCGACTTAGCTCCGAAGTTGTTGCATTTGCTCAGCATGGTTTATTAAGATCAAACGCATTCAATTATGTGAGAGAAGCATTAAGAAACGGAGCAGGCATTGTTGGATCAGTTGACCCAGCTGTTGTAGACCAAAATATTGAAGAGTCATTATATCAGCTTTATAATTTAGCAGTCGAAGCAGATGCAGATATAGATATACATTTACATGATCCAGGTCATTTAGGAACATTTACGATGAAGCGTATAGTAGAATTTACTAAGCAAGCAGGCTGGGAAGGCAGAGTAGCGATTAGCCATGCATTTGGAATAGGTGATGTTCCAAGAGAAGAAGCATACGAACTAGCAAACAGCTTTAGAGACGCAGGAATTTCGATTGTCACGAGTGTTCCGATTAATAGACAAATGCCTCCAGTGGATTTACTAAATGAACGCGGAGTCGAGGTAGCTGTGGGGAATGATAATATTTTTGATGTTTGGTCTCCACTCGGAACAGGAGATATTCTTGAAAGAGCTGGAAGACTAGCTGAACGCTTTAGATGGATTGATGAAGTATCATTAGCACAAACATTAAAATATATTACCGGTGGAAAAACGCCATTAGATACTGAAGGGAACCAAGTATGGCCAAAAATAGGTGACCTTGCAAATTTAGTATTGGTAGATGCGACCTGTTCAGCCGAGGCAGTTGCTAGACGCGCAAATCGTAAAGCAGTAATTTATAATGGGAAGGTCGTTAGTGGATCTTTAAGTGAAGAAAGACTGATTCGTAAATAAATAGAACAATTAGAAAGATTAGGATAGGAAAAAGTTAAGTGGGTTTCCGCTAAACCGAAATAGCTAAGATTAAAAAAGGATGCCAAAAGCCTCCCCAAGGAATATAAACATCCAAACATAGACTAAAAACTACCTATCCTGTACGGAAAAATAGGATCAAGGCTTTGTTAAACAAAAATAGTAGAAGAAAAAGGATCTCTAGAAATATCTAGATTTCCTTTTTCATTTTTTCATTAAGCAACAACACATTTGTCTTCTCCTAAAGGCTCGTTTATCGATGAGTTTTAATAATTTGAGAAAGCAGGCTATGAAATGGTTCGTTCTTACCTATTATTACTTTTCTGTGTAATTTGTTGGGGGAGTAATTTTATTTTTGGTTCAATACTAGTAAAAGAATTTCCATCAGTATTATTGTCAGCTTTAAGATTGTGCTTTATATTACTATTTATGGCTTTCTATGCATTAATAAAGAAAAAGTGGAAAAAGATTAAGACAAAAGATTGGTTTATGATTATTTTATTAGGGTTAATTGGTACTTGTATTAATCAATGGTCATTTTATTCCGCTTTAGAAACAACCCATCCAACAACTTCTGCATTAATACTTGCGCTTGCTCCTCTTACTACATCTTTTTTAGCTTCAATATTTTTAAAGGAAAGACTAACAAAAGGTTTTGTATTAGGTTCAATTATAGCTTTTATAGGTGTCTTTTTTGTTATTACAAACGGACAAAAGCTTCAAATTACAATTGGTTTGATTTGGATTTTTCTAACGATGCTCTCGTTTTCAATTTCAATAATTATGATTAAAAAGCTAACTGTTAGCTATGAATCCACCACGATTTCGCTTTACTCGAATTTTATTGGTTTTGGAGGCTTATTACCGATTGCGCTTTTTTCACAAACAACTGGGGCGTTGAGTAAGGAAGAGATGCCTTGGATTCTATTAATTGTAACAGCGATTGTTATGCATGGGATTTGTACTTTAATTTGGAATCATCAAATTCAAATTGTCGGAGCATCAAAAGCGGCTATGTTTCTTAACTTAGAACCTTTTGTTGCAATGCTAGTTGGTTTGATTGTTTTAAAAAATAATATTACTCCATCTCAACTTTTAGGTGGAGCACTCATTATTATTGGTGTTTTTCTATCAACTTCATTAAAATGGAGAAAGGCGATTAATGATCCAGTCTATATAAAAGACACAAAAAATTTTTAAGCAAGAGGAGGAGGAAACTATGAAAAACGTGAGAGTTTCTACTACTCTTTTTTCATCAGTTCAATGGCTATTTTTTATTTTTGCAAATACGATTGTAGTCCCTATATCAATAGGAGCTGCATTTCATTTGCCTTCAGATGTTATTGAAAGTACAATCAGAAGTTCACTAATCTTTACTGGTATAGCATCCGTTTTACAAGGATGGATTGGTCATAAATATCCTGTCATGGAAGGTCATTCTGGTTTATTGTGGGGAGTTATGCTGAATCTAGGATTATCAGCCTCTGCGTTTGGGTTAAGTTATACAGAAATTGGAGGAGGTATGGCAACAGGATTTATTGCAGCAGGTATTGTTACATTACTTTTATCAGCATTCAATTTGATTTCTTTTCTTCAAAAAATCTTTACCCCAATGGTTATGACAGTTTATTTATTTTTACTTTCATTTCAGCTTATTTTTGTATTCTTTAAAGGTATGCTTGGAATTACGAGTAATGGTGAAATCAGTATATCAATCAGTATACTTTCTGTATGCATCGTATTATTTGTTAGTATTTTAAAATTAAAAGGTTCTCGTATTATCAGCAATTTTTCAATATTAATTGGCATTATCGTAGGGTGGTTATTCTATTCGATTTTATTTGGATCAGATGCAAAAGAAGTAGGGGCAGCAAGTGCGCATTTTTCTTTATTCCCTTTAGGCGCACCAAATTTAGAAATAGGTATAATCGCAATCTCATTTTTTGCAGGAATTATGAATTTAAGTAATACATTTGCATCAATTAAAGCTGCATCTGATTTATTAAAAGAAGAAGCGAGTACAAAACAATATCGTTTTTCACTATTTTTCACAGGCAGCTTTACAATTATTGCTGCATTATTTGGAATTGTTCCATATACACCATTTACATCATCACTTGGATTTTTACAAAGTACACAAATATATGAAAGAAAACCATTTATATTTGGAGGGGCACTGCTAGCAATAATTGGTGTACTTCCACCATTAATTTCATTTTTAGCAACAATGCCTGTAACAGTTGGAAATGCAGTATTATTTGTTGCCTATCTTCAATTGTTTGGAACAGCATTTAGTAGTACAAATGGAAAAGTATTTACATCAGATACAATTTTTAGATTGGCAGCCCCAGTTTTAGTTGGAGTAAGCTTAATGAATATCGCTCCTGGAACATTTGGAAATCTTCCTATGATTGTTCAACCATTTTTAACAAATGGACTGATTATGGGTGTCATTCTTTCAATTATATTAGAGAAATCAATTAACTGGAATCAGTTTGAGAAGGTAAAGGGATAAAAAATGGCTCGAGGAAAATATCCTCGGGCCTATTTTAATTTAGAAAAATCAACTAATTTTTGAAGCTCTTTTTTTAATTTAGTACTTGTATGACTAAGCCATCTTTTCGGAATAATTAGATGTTTGCAATTCTTACTATTTAAATAGCTGTAAATAATTTGAGCTTCGTCGATTTCATCGCGGCTTACATCTTTAGAAAATTGAATAGTATTATTTTTGAAGTAATTAAGTGAATTTGAATACATAAGTTCAATTAGCTGATCAAATGAATCGTCTTCAATTTCTACCAATTCACAATGCAATATTTGCGTCCGATGAATCAGAAAGTACTTAAATTTGTTGTCCTCTAATTGTTCAATCGTAATAATAGTATGATTTTGTTCAGTAAATTCAATTAGTTTTTCTTTATTAGTTAAAGACTTAACCATTTCAATCCAATCCCTGTATTTTGCTGCAGCTTCAAAATCAAATTGTTCAGATGCTGATAACATAAACTTTTCCATTTCTTCGAGCAGACCCAAGTCAGTACGATTAAGAAAACGAATCACTTTATCAATTATCATATTGTACTCTTCTAACGCTGATCCACCTCGACATACCCCATTACATGTCCCTAATGAATAATTTAAACAAGCGCTATTTTTAACGGTTGAATGACCACAATTAATTTTAAAGCACTCCTTAATGCCGGTAACTGCTCTTTCAACAGTACTTCTACTTGTAAAAGGACCAAATATAAATACATTTTCACTTTCAATAGGCTCATAGCTAATTTCAAATGAAGGAACCTTCTTATTTAAGTTGATGACTAAGTAAATAAATGATTGCGGACTTTTCATCATACGATTATACATTGGTTTAATTTCTTTAATTAAATGACACTCAAGCATGAAAGCATCGAATTCAGTATCAGTCAATAAATAGTCAAAATCCTTTAAATGGGTTACTAGTTTTTTTACTTTTGGTGAATGTCCCTTTGAATTTTGAAAATAAGATTGAACTCGTTTTTTTAAGCTTTTTGCTTTTCCAACATAAAGGATTTGACCTTTTGAATCCTTCATTAAATAAACGCCAGGGGATAAAGGCAGATTTTTTACTTTTTCTTGTAGATTAATTGTAGTTCATCCCTTTTCTTGTAAGTATAATTTCATTTTAACATGAGAAAGGAATGAAGAGTCAGGACAATTATGTGAAATAACTTCAACAAAACTTTATATAAAAAACATAATTTAAAGTCATTAATATACGCATAAAAGAACGACTACATGCGTAAAAATTGACTACAGATGATTTAAAGGAGAAGTGATTTTGATGAAAACAATCTATACGACATCCTCTTTCTCCAATTGGATTCTAGCTTGTATTGTTAATGTTTTAATTATTTGGTTATGCAGTCTATTTGCTGATTTAGTCAACTGGAAGTATGCTGACATGGGGTTCTTCCTATACTTTGTTATTCTAGTATTCTATATTATTTGTTTAAAACTGAATGAAGGATTCCCAGCACTTTTTCGGAAATTTGTACTCCGAAAAAAATTCGATTTAGTTAAAGTATCTGCTTACGAAGTAACGATTATTTTAGTAGCTATTTTTCATGTAGTAAGAGCAATCGTGATTTATAAGGATGCTCTTAGTACCGTATTTTGATTCAATGTAAAAAACCTTCATAAAAAACGAGGGAATCTTAACAGTCTAATTAGTTAGGAGAACCTCTTTTTTTATTTTAATGGATAAAAGGTCTTTAAAAACTTTAAATAAAGAGCAGTGACAAATTTAAAATAATAGTAGGGGCATTCAAATAAAAAAGAGTGATGACAAAAAAGCTTGAGCTGCAAATAAGTCTTGGAGTGCCGCAATAAAGAGCCATTATGTGGAAATAATAAAATCTGAAAATCGCAATTAAAACTAGCAAAAGTGCCATTAAATTTAGAGAATCGCAATCTGCAATTAAATTTAAGAGAATCACACATAAACGTAGTAATTACCTATACTTGTTAGTGGATTTGAATCGGGGAGTTGGTCGATTGCAGACAGTTTCAATGTAAATCTGTTCTTATTCTTACTAAAACGAATAAAAAATTCATAAAATTAGACAATTATGAATTGATTATGCAAGAAAAAATAAAAACGTAGCTGAGAATTTCAAGACAAATATGATGTAATTCTTTCTAATAAATTTTTAGATTAGGATCATCATTACTGTATAATCTTTATAGGTGATGAAAATGTTTTTAAAAAAAATTAAACTTTTGCGCCATGATGTTAATTCCTTTAGCCAATATCCGTTTTCAATTCCTTCTATTAAATCTTTTGATGAATTAAACCTGAGAAGTAATGTAACCTTTTTTGTAGGTGAAAATGGTTCTGGAAAGTCTACATTATTGGAAGCTATTGCTGATAAATGTGATTTTAATTCAGCAGGTGGGGGACGTAATAATAATTATGAAGTTTTTGCATCGGAGTCAGAACTTGGACATTACATAAGACTTTCTTGGTTACCGAAAATTTCGAATGGATTTTTCTTACGAGCAGAATCATTTTATAATTTTGCTACTTACTTAGATGAATTAGAGGATCCAGAAAATAAAAAATATGACAGCTATGGCGGACAGTCTCTCCATCAACAATCACATGGGGAATCATTTTTGTCCTTATTTTTAAATCGATTTAATGAAACGGCAATCTATTTGTTAGATGAACCTGAGGCAGCGTTGTCTCCAGCAAGGCAATTAACATTTTTAAAAATAATTCATGATTTAGTAGAAAATGAAAATTCGCAGTTCATTATTGCTACACATTCTCCAATTCTCCTCCAATTCTCCTTGGTTATCCAAATGCTGATATTTTAAGCTTTGATCATGGAGAAATTTCCAGAATTGATTATGAAAGTACCGATCACTATCAAATTACAAAATATTTTTTACAAAATAGGGAAAAGTTTTTAAGTGATTTGTTACGTGATGATGAGTGAAGCTAAAAAAACTCAGTTCACCTATGTGAAACTGAGTTTTTTGTTATTCTTGCTCTCTTAATTCATCAGGTAATATAAATTTTCCATTTTCGTCAGCGTGAAGATCAACAACTTTAAAAACAGCATCTAAATTTAACGGTCCATAAATATGAGGAAATAATTGTCCAAAGTTTTCGGTATCTTCATATACGATTTTTGACTTTGTTTTTTTTTCATTAATACAAAGTATTTTTAAATCAGTTGCACCTTTAAAGAATAAGTTTGCGATTTCAACAGTTTGCTTGAGGGTTGAACAATGGATAAAACCCTCGTTTTTTAAACTATCTGGTGAATATTCACCAGAACTATTTGCATTTTGCCAGTCTTTGTTTCTGAGAATATGTAATATCATTTTGGTTCTCCTTTCATCATTACTCAAAGTATAATTTAATTTTTCTTTTCATAGCTTCTTTATTTTCCGCAAATTGTTTATGTCGATGTCCATTCCCGCCAGATGTATGGGGGAATCCGTATAAAATGGAGTCGGATTTTAAATAATCATGCGTCGTTAGATAGGTTAAAACTTTTGAAACATTAACTCCTAATGGGATAATGAGGGGGGTGTCTAGTCTTATAATTTCTTCCGCAAAGGTGTTAACAATATACTTTTTAAGTAGGTCAGTCCTTAGAATATTCGGAGTTGAGCCATTATAGTTTCTTCCTTTATAAAAAACAGGGTATTTAATAACGGACGTAGTTTGGACTAAATGACTTGCTGTACTAAAAAGTTCGCTAGTTGAATGTAATCCAAGATAATGATGTAGTTCCAATTCATCTAACATAGCAATCAAGTTTTTTCGCATCGGTCCTTCAAAGCTAGAATTCTTTTTTACTTCGTGTAAAATTTCTTCTTCATCCATCACTTCGTCTTTAAGTCTAATGACAGTAGAATAAGATTGTTTCATTTGATGTAAGCCGGGAGTAATCCCAACTATGATGACTTTAGCTTGCTCATTAATGTATTCAAAAGGAGCATAATAAATTTCTAAATTTTTCGTTTCATCTTTATCTACTAGAAATTTTTCACTTTTTAATGTACTAGTTTCAAGTGAAGGAGATAAAGAAGATATCAATGTTTTATATTCTTTAAATTTTGCATTAGACAAGATTGCCATATTTGGTCCTCCATCACACCTATTTATAGTTTATTGTATCGAAAGTTCTCTGTGAAATCCAACTGTCTCCCAACCTAGCCTTTAAAGTATAAAAAAGGTGATTTTTGATAAAACTGATTAGCTGAAAGTAAGCTGGCAAATGATGAAAGGATGGAAGATTAAGTGGATTATTCCAATGAACAAAAGAAGCGTTTAAGAAAATATAATTTACGTTCTTCCGTTATTCATACTGAAGGGAATTTAATAGAAAACAGTGATATCATTCAAAAAATTTTTCCGACTTCCGATCTCATAAAAAAACAATTAAAAATTAACGATAAACCGGCTATGCTATTTTATCTGTCGGGTTTAGTTGATGAGAAAAAGATAGATCAATTTATCAATACAATTAGTTCAAATTCAAATGAAATTGATTTATATATTACAAATAATACCGAAAGAACAAGTCGAATATTAGATATTGAAAAATTCATTCTAGATGGGAAGAGTATTCTTTTAATAGAAGGTGATTCAACTTCGTTTGTTTATTCGACTGAAAATTGGCCACAAAGGTCATATATGCCACCTAGCATTGATAACTCTTTAAAAGGTTCTAAAATATCTTTTGTTGAAACATATCAATCGAATATAGCATTAC
This sequence comes from Gottfriedia acidiceleris, assembly GCF_036421055.1. Lineage (GTDB taxonomy): Bacteria > Bacillota > Bacilli > Bacillales > Bacillaceae_G > Gottfriedia > Gottfriedia acidiceleris_C. Next base: position 356,352 of record NZ_JAZGQS010000002.1, read on the forward strand.
TTCGTAGATTAATCCAAAATCGTGACTTTCAAATTAAGCAAACAGAGCTCGGTAAAGAAAATAAAACAATTGTAGCAATTTCATATATCGATGGATTAGTGGATGAAGATTTACTTTCAGGTATCAACAAAAAAATAACTTCGTTAGACATGAATTCCATACTAAGTGCAAATCATTTAGCACAATTGATGGAAAGGAATCCATTTTCACCATTTCCTCAATTTTTAACAACTGAGCGACCGGATGTTGCAGCATTGGCATTGCTAGAAGGAAAAGTTGTAATAATAGTAGATTGTTCATCTGAAGTTATAGTTTTACCAATTAATTTCGCTATATTTTTTAAAACAATTGATGATTATACTTCTAGAGCGATCGTATCCTCGTTTAATCGCATGCTTAGAATTGTTGCTTTTTTTATAACGATCTTTTTACCAGGGATATATATAGCAATTATTTCGTTTAATTATGAAATTGTTCCATTGAAGTTACTTCTATCGATCGGTGAATCTAGAGCAAAGGTTCCATTTGATCCTTTAATCGAAGCAATTGTGATGGAGATTACATTGGAAATGCTAAGAGAAGCGGCTATAAGACTACCTTCGCCCATTAGTACTACAGTTGGGGTAGTAGGAGGAATTGTTATTGGCCAAGCTGCGGTACAGGCGGGTATTGTTAGTAATATTATGGTAATTGTTGTGGCGATAACAGCTATTTCATCATTTATTATCCCAAATTATGAAATGGCTTCTAGTTTAAGAGTCATTCGATTCCCAGTTATGATTATGGCTTCATTATTTGGATTAATTGGTTTGATTGTTAGTACAATGGTCCTTATCATTCATGGTCTGAGTTTATCAAGTTTTAACAGACCATATACATCGCCTTTCTCTCCAGTTCAGCGCGAGGTATTTATGGACACTTTTATAAGGATTCCACTAAGATATCTTTGGAAAAAACAAAATAAACAACGTAATGAGGAATGAATGTTAGAAGGGATTCTTTCATGATAATTACGAAGTCAAAAATTACACAATTTCAATTTATTTTAATGATTTTTGGTATTCAAGTAGGGATTGGAATGTTGTCACTACCTAGAGAACTAGCTCTAAAAGGAGGTACTAGTAGTTGGATTACAATTCTTATTGGGGGGATAATTTCTACTTTAATTAGCATTGTATTTGTTAAATTAAGAGAGAAGGCTCCTAATTTAAACTACATAGGTTTTTTTACTTTTTATTTAGGAAAACCGATTGGATCGATTGTAGTTATGTTACAAGCAATTTATTTTCTATATGGAGGATATCTCGCATTAGTTAGAGCGATTTTATATATTCAATCCTACATACTTCAAGAAACAAAAACTTATATTTTATTAATCTTATTTCTTTTTCCAACTTATCAGCTAATAAGTGGAGGAATTCATTTAATTGCAAAATATATCGAAGCAATTTTTCCGATTGCTTGTTTTACCTTATTCATGCTGTTATTCACACTTAAAGATGCTGATATAAATTTTATTTTACCAATAATTAAGGATGGTTGGTTGCCGATTTTTAAGACGATTCCATTAACGGCAACTTCATTTCTAGGAATTGAATTAATCTTAGTTTATTACCCATATTTAAAGTCGAAGGAAAAGGCGATAAAAGGCGTAATTATTGGAAATGCTTTAACAACTTTTACTTACGTTTTTGTAACCATTATTTGCTTTGTTATTTATAGTCCATATGAAATCAAAATGACATTTGAGCCAGTAATCGATATTTTAAGTGTAATTGAATTTCAATATGTTGAGAGGTTAGATTTCATTTTATTCTCATTATTTTTAATGATAATTTCGAAATCATGGGTTACGTTTATATGGGCTGGAATGAATGGATTATCAGAGTTATTTAAATTTAGACTATTACCGATTGTCATTATTATTCTATTTCTAATTATTATCATCCTTACATTTATTCAAGTTCCAACATTTACAAATACAACTAATCATTTACATGTTTTAATGATTTCTGGATTATACATCACGATCGGTATCCCCATCCTGTTATTGGTCGGCGGTTTAATAAAAAATAGGTTAAGTAAGGTGAAAATCAATTGAAATATTTTCAAGTATGTTTGCTTAGTATTTTTTTAGTAATCGGCGTTTCAGGCTGTAGAGGGAAAGTTAATATAGAAGATGTCACATTATCGATGATTTTAGGAATCGATGTAAACGATGAAAATAAAGTAGAAGTATTTATGGCAAGTCCGGTCTTTAGTGGGGAAACAAAGGAGAAAACTGAACATTTTAACGTTCAAACTCTATCGATAAAAGAATCTAGAAATTATTTTGATACGCGAGCTAGTGGTGTTACTGGTGGGGGTAAAATTCAAGCAATCTTAATAGGGTCAAAAGTACTTGAACATAAAAATTGGTTTTCAATCATGGATATGTTTTTTCGAGATCCAAAATTTCGATTAAATGCAGATCTTATTTTTGTGGATGGTCCTCTTGCAGATGTTTTTAATTTAAAACCAAAGGATACACCTGAGTTGCCGATCTATATTCCTCAATTAATAAAAACTGCTGATTTTCGAAATGTTGCTTTCAGAACGTCTATCCGACAGTTTCATCAAATGTATTATGAGAAGGGGATTACACCTTTTGCACCTGAACTAGAAATACAAAAAGATCATTTAGTTGTCAATGGAACAACTTTGTTAACTAAAAATAATTTGTATAATCGAACCCTTTCAATGAATGAAACACAACTGTTAAAAATTTTAAAAGATCATTTAGAAGGGCAATTAGTTTTTGCATTAGGTCTTAACAAATTTAAAAAAGATGAAGATGATGTCTTTACAGATAAAGAAACTAGTTTTTATATTAAAGATGTAAAGCGAAAAATCGATAAAAAATATTCAAATGGTCATTATAGTTTTAATGTGAATTTGACATTACCGATCACGTTTACAGAATCTCCAATAGGTTTGACGAATTCAACAGAAGCTATCTTAAAAAAAGCGATCGAAAAAAAATTACAAAAAGAACTAAATAATTTAGTCCAATCTTTTCAAAAAGATAAAGTTGATCCAGTTGGTTTTGGTATTCTTGCTCACTCATTTCAGTATGCTGATTGGAAAAAAAATGAGGATCATTGGCTTGATACTTATCAAAAATCGAATATAAAAGTAAAAGTTAAGATTATTGTTATCGATAAAGGGATTTCGATGTAAATTAAGAAAACCCACCTAATTTGGTGGGTTTTAAATTTTATGCCGCTGCGTTTTCAAGATTTAGCGCTTTTCTTTGTTTACGATCATGCAATAAATAGTAAATAACAGTCGTTGACAATATAGCAATAGCTGTTATTACGTACATAATATGGAAAGATGTTTTCGCAGATACAATACCAAGTACGTAAGAGCCAATTCCCATACCGACATCAAAAAACATAAAAAATGTCGCTGTCGCCATTCCCTTTTTGGCAGGGGCAGCAGTGTTAATCGCTAATGTTTGAAAACTAGGTACGATTGATCCATACCCTAGACCGATTAAAGCAGCGGAAAATAAAAAGATTGTTGGTACAGTTGAAAAGCTCAAGACAACTAGACCAATCGTAAATAAAATGATCCCAGGGTAAACAATTATGTTTGCTCCTTTACGATCAAATAGTTTACCAGTGAACGGTCTTGATCCTAAAATGAAAACTGCATACACAATAAAAAAGAAACTAGCAACTTCTACAAAACCTAAATTCTTTGCGTATAATGTGATAAATGAAATGATACCACTGTAACCGAAAGAGATAATTGCTGAAGTAATTGAGATTGGTAATGCTGAACGCTCAATTAGTTGTGATGGTTTAATTCGAGTTTTTGCTTTTAATGTTTGTTTAGGAATCGCAATGAATAAACCGAAAATAAGTGAAAGAATTGCGAAGAAGCCACAAACAAAAAACAAAATATGGAAGGTGAAATGATTCATTAAATTAATACCAAGATAAGGACCAAATACCATTGCAAGGATCATTGATGAACTATAATAACTCATCCCTTCGCCCCTACGTGTTACTGGAACTATTTCAGCAACAATCGTTCCTGTTGCGGTTGTCCCTAGACCGAAAAATATCCCTTGTGCAAAACGCAATAAAAGTAATAATGCAAAGTTATTTATAAAAGGATATAAAAATGTTGTGAATGTAAAGAAAACTAATGAAATGATTAGTATTTTTCTGCGACCAATTGTATCAAGCCAGATGCCTGCAAATGGACGAATTGCAACTGAGGCGATAAGAAACGCTGTTACTACAAGACCAACTTTACTATCTTCTTGTCCTAAATTATCAATCACAAAAATCGGCAATGTCGCCATCAACGTATAAAATACTAAAAATACAAAAAATCCACTTAAGCTTACACTTAGAAAATCCTTTGTCCATAAACGCTCGTTTTTCAAACTTATTCCCCCTGTTTAGTAACCTCCGACGCTTTCATATTGTTCATCATTTTTTGAAAAACTTGAAGTGCAATATCAAGCTCTTCATCGGGTATATCTTTGATAACATCATTCTCAAATGAAATGATTTGCTCTTTCCAACTATCAAATTGATTTATAGCTTTATCAGTTAGGTGAATCATTTTCTCTCTCTTATCTGTTCCTTCTTTGCGAACGATTAAGTCTAAAGTTTCCATTCTACGTAGAGTTCGTGTCAGTGTAGGTGGCTCAATATTCAAATTCGAACAAATTGTTCGTTGAGTACATGGTCCATGTAAATGGATATAATGAATAACAGACCACTGTGCCAAGTACAATCCAGTAGGAACGAGATGCTCATTAAATGATTTCGAAAACTGACGTGTAGTCTGATTTAATAAAAAAAAGAAAGGCTGCTTTTTGCGCATAAAAAAGTCTCCTTGATAAATTAGTTAGCTAGCTAATTAAAATAGTTGTCTAGCTAATTATATTTGAACAAATTGTGAATGTCCAGTGAATGAACTTATTTAGTATAAATTGAGCATAAGAGCAAATATTAAATGTAGAAAAATTTTACAAAAAAGTTAGGACGGTATTTGAGATGGCAGAAGCAATACATTCTTCAACAAATGTTAAATCTCATAAAAGAAAGATTTTACAAAGAACAATCGCTATGCTAGTTGGGTCATTACTTGTAGCGACAGGTCTTGAAATATTTTTAGTTCCAAATGATGTTATCGATGGCGGAATAACAGGTATTTCGATTATGGTTTCCCATCTTACGGGGCTACCACTTGGCGTATTTCTTTTTGTATTAAACCTACCATTTTTTTATTTAGGCTATAAACAAATAGGGAAAACTTTCGCAATTTCGACGATACTTGGCATCACTGTTCTTTCTTATTTAACAAGTATGTTTCATCATATCCCTGCTTTTACAGAAGATATATTACTTGCAACAATCTTTGGAGGAATGGTTTTAGGGGTAGGGGTAGGATTAGCGATTCGATTTGGTGGAGCATTAGACGGGATTGAGATTCTAGCGATCATTATTAATAGTAAGATTCCTTTTTCCGTTGGTGAAATCATTATGGTTTTCAACTTATTTATTTTAGGGGCTGCTGGATTCATTTTTTCTTGGGATCGAGCAATGTACTCAATTATTGCATATTTAGTCGCATTTAAAACAATTGATATCGTAGTGGAAGGATTAGAACAATCAAAATCTGCATGGATTATTAGTGACAAAAATGAAGATATTGGAGAGGCAATTCTTTTTAGAATGGGCCGTGGTGTGACCTATATAAATGGTACAGGAGCATACTCAGGTGAAACCACAAAGGTTATTTATTGTGTTATCACTCGATTAGAAGAAGCGGAATTAAAAACAATTGTCGATGATATTGATCCAAGTGCCTTTTTAGCCATTTCAGATATTGCAGAAGTACGTGGTGGAAGATTTAAAAAGAAAAATGTACATTAGGATTTTTCAACAAGAGCATTGAAATATGGAGGAAGGTTCAGAATAGTTGGACCTTCTTTCCTTTTATTCTCTTGTTTTTTACTGTATTATTTAATTGATAACTGAATATTTAGAAAACTGTTTTTGTAGATAAATTTATAACTTGATAGATTAGAAGGTTTAAAAGGAGGGAGAAGTAGGATGGAGAAGTTCGATGTGATTGTTGTAGGAGCAGGACTGGCTGGTTTAGTAGCAACTGCTGAGATGGCTGATAGTGGGAAAAGTGTATTGTTATTAGATCAGGAGCCAAAAGCATCAATAGGTGGTCAAGCTTGGTGGTCATTTGGGGGGTTATTTTTAGTAGATTCTCCTGAGCAACGTCGGTTAGGAATTAAGGATTCGAGGGAATTAGCTTGGCAGGATTGGCTTGGAACAGCAGGATTTGATCGAGAAGATGATGAGGATTATTGGGGAAAGAAATGGGCAGAGGCATATGTCGAGTTTGCATCAGGTGAGAAGAGACAATGGCTTTATGATATGGGTGTGAGATTTTTTCCAATTGTCGGTTGGGCAGAACGTGGGGGATATCTTGCAGAAGGTCATGGCAATTCAGTACCCCGATTTCACATAGTATGGGGTACCGGTCCTGGAATTGTTGCTCCTTTCGAACGAAGAGTTCGCGAGCATATGAAAAAAGGTTTAGTAGAATTCAGATCCAGACATCGAGTAGACCAACTACTTACACAAGACGGAGCTGTAGTAGGTGTAAGTGGATCTTTATTAGAATCGAGTAAATCAGAGCGAGGAGAAGATAGTTCTCGTGAAGTAATTGGTGACTTTCAATATGGGGCAAAAGCTGTTTTAGTATCTAGTGGCGGTATTGGTGCGAACTTTGATTTAATACGCCAAAATTGGCCAAGTCGACTAGGTACTCCGCCAAAAAGGATGATATCTGGTGTACCAGCGCATGTTGATGGTCGAATGCTTGCCATTACTGAAAATGCTGGTGGTCGAATTGTAAATCGTGATCGAATGTGGCACTATACTGAGGGCATAAAAAATTGGAATCCGGTATGGAGCAATCATGGGATCCGTATTCTTCCTGGACCATCTTCAATTTGGTTAGATGCAAGGGGACAACGCTTTCCTGCACCAAATTTTCCTGGTTTTGATACTTTAGGTACATTACAAGCCATTCAACAAACTGGTTATGATTACTCGTGGTTTATTTTAACGAAAAAAATTATTCAAAAAGAGTTTGCACTTTCAGGTTCAGAACAAAATCCTGATTTAACTGGAAAAAGCATAAAACAAGTGATGAAAAGAGCAACTTCAGGGATACCAGCACCTGTAAAAGCTTTTATGGAAAAAGGAGAGGACTTTGTCGTTGCAGACACGTTAGAAGAGCTTGTTGAAGGTATGAATCAGATAACCAGGGAAAATTTACTAAAATATGATGAAATCGAACGTCAACTCATTGCACGTGATCGTGAAATGGATAATAAATTTACGAAAGACTTACAAGTTACTGCCTTAAGGGGAGCGCGAAATTATATTGGTGATAAATTAATTCGTGTTGCAACTCCTCATAAAATTTTAGACCCAAAAAACGGTCCGTTAATTGCTGTTCGTTTAAATATTGTCAGTCGTAAAACACTTGGTGGACTTCAAACAAATTTAGATGGTAATGTATTAAATTCTTTAGGTAATCCAATTCCTGGACTATATGCAGCAGGTGAAGTTGCTGGATTCGGCGGCGGCGGCGTACATGGATATCGAGCAATGGAAGGAACATTTTTAGGCGGTTGTTTATTTTCAGGTAGACAAGCAGGGAGAGCGATTGGTAGAGATTTGGACTAATTGAATTAAATCCATGCTAAAGTGAACAGTTTGATCGCAAACTAATCGATTATAAAGTAAAAAAATAAATAGAAATGAGGTATTAAAATGAAACTTACAGGAAATACAATCCTTATTACAGGTGGAAATACAGGGATTGGATTAGCTTTCGCAGAACGTTTTATTAAATCTGGAAATAAAGTCATAGTGACTGGACGACGTGAAAATATACTTAAAAATGCTAAAGAAAAATTTCCAGATCTTATTACACATGTGAGTGACTTGAGCTCTGAAACAGAACGTATTTCATTGTTTGAGTGGATAACTAAGAACTATCCAGAAGTAAATGTGCTAGTAAACAATGCAGGGATTCAACAACGTTTTAATATCTTAAAATCAGATGCCAAGAACGATTGGAAATATTATAATAATGAAATCATAACGAATATTGAAGCACCAATCCATTTGTCTATGCTATTTGCACCATATTTTGCTACAAAAGAAGCTTCAACGATCATTAATGTTTCATCGGGATTAGCTTTTACTCCATTGGTCATTGCACCAATCTATTCAGCAACAAAAGCTGCAATCCATTCTTTTACAATGAGTTTACGTCACCAACTTTCAAAATCATCTGTAGAAGTAATTGAAGTTGCTCCTCCGGCAGTTAATACTGATTTAGGAGGAGCAGGATTGCATACTCACGGAGAACCTTTAGATGATTTCGCGGATGGGATTTTCAATGGATTAAAAGAAGGCAAACAAGAAATCGGATATGGAACTTCAGTTGAACGACTTCGTATGTCACGAGATCAAGTCGATGAACATGTTACAAATATGTACAATATGTTGAAAAACACAATTCAGTAACTATCTATTTTAAAAATGGGCAAGTTCGTTAATTCGGATTTGTCCTTTTGTTATTTTGTCTTTATTTTTACATTATTCCTTATTCCAAACAACCGTATAGCTTGTTCGATGATAGGGTACGAATAAAAAGGGTACTAAAAAACTGAACAAGCTATTGATATTGAAAAGGAGTGGGTGTGTAATGGATAAAATGAAGAATACAGTTAGTCCCAACACACATGCTGGTATGGCACAAAAAACAGTTGGGCAGTTTTTGTTCGATTGTTTGAAGCAAGAAGGAATTACTGAAATTTTCGGAGTCGCAGGGGACTATAATTTTTCATTACTTGATACGTTGGAGCGGTATAACGGAATCCAGTTTATAAAAGGACGGAACGAACTAAACGCGGGTTATGCTTCAGATGGTTATGCAAGAATGAAGGGGATGTCTGCTCTTATTACAACATTTGGTGTTGGAGAGTTGAATGCATGCAATCCGATAGCTGGAGCATATAGTGAACACGTTCCGATTATCCACATTGTTGGTTCGCCAAAACAAAAAGATCAAAAAGAGCATAAGCTGATGCACCACACTCTAATGGATGGGGATTTTAATGTCTTTCGTAATATGTATAAACAGATAACTGCTTATAGCGCGGTACTCACACCTGAAAATGCCATGATTGAAATTCCTGCAGCTATTCGTATTGCAAAAGAAAAGAAACAACCTGTTTACCTCGTTGTGGCCGATGATTTAGTCGATCAACCAATTATAGAGCGGATCGAGCCAACACCACAACTAAAAACATCAAACTTAAAATCTCTTCAAGCTGCGACAGATCATGTCCGTCAGCTACTTGAACGTTCAAAGCGGCCGGTTATTCTAGTGGATGCAAAAACCATGCGATTTGGCCTTCAGGCTGACGTTCTACAGCTGGCAGACGCCATGAATATCCCCGTTGCATCCATGATGTTCGGTAAAGGGGCATTTGATGAAACCCATCCAAATTATATCGGAATGTACTTAGGCTCGTTTGGATGTTCTGAAGTCCAAAGTACGGTAGAAAATGCAGACTGTATTATTGCGATTGGCTTGGTACCCGCCGACACCAACACAGCGAATTTTACCGCAAAACTGAATTCAACATTGATAATTAATATCCAATCGGACCTAGTCAAGATTGCTGAGGCGGTATATCCGAACGTTCTTGCTACTGACATGCTTCAGGCGGTACAAAATGTTGGATATAAAGGTCAAGGATTGCCAGGAAAAGTGTCATTTCCATACGATCAATACAATGAAAGTAACGATGAACTTCTTAAGGCAGCTGGCTATTATCCACTTTTTCAACGGATGCTGAAAAAGGACGATATTATGATTGTTGAGATTGGTACATTCTACAATGGTATGGCAGAGGTGAGATTGCCTAGTAATAGTACCTATATTGGACAAGGAGGTTGGGGCTCCATCGGATATGCAACCCCCTCTACGTTCGGTGTTTGTGCCGCAGCAACAGAACGTCGGGTGTTGCTGTTTACAGGTGACGGTTCACTACAGCTAACTGCACAAGAAATCAGTTCGATGCTCTATTACGGCTGTAAACCGATAATTTTTGTCTTAAACAATGACGGTTATACGATCGAAAAATATTTAAATGTTAAAACTAAAAATCAAACATACAACAAAATCCCTAGGTGGTCTTACACTAAGTTAGCGGAAGCCTTTGGAGGCAATGCGTTTACTGCTATTGTTCATACTTATGGAGAGCTTGAACAGGCAATAAACCAAGCTGAAATTGAATGTTCCGAAAGACTCTGCATGATTGAAATGATTGTAAAAGACCCATTGGACGCACCAGAAAATATGAAAAAGATGTATAAGTATTTGGAGAAGCAGGCGATGCAACAAAGTAAAAAATAGTAGTCAGTATAACAAAAAAAGTTGGAATCAATAAAATGATCATTCCAACTTTTTTTAATTGTTATTGAGCTATTTTTCTTAAGTCTATTAGTTCAATAATTCGAGTGATCCAAAACCTGAATTTGCTTTAATATAGGATATATGAAATTTAATTTGATTTTTTCTCTTGACTTGAAATCGATTTCATAAATTAGATTGAAAGTAAGTTGATTTTCAACGAGACGTGAAAAAAGATGAACTTAAGCTTTCTACACGAAGTAATAACCATTGTTTACCCTTACAGTGGGGATAGGAAATCTTTGAAGATTTGTATTTAATTTATAAAGGATTATAGATAGTAAGAATTAAACGATAAATGGAAAAATCGTGCTGGTTTGAATGAGAAAGGAAAGAATTGAACTTTCTTTAAACGGTTTTTAACAATTTGAATGTAATGAGTGTTGGAGGTGTAAGATGACAAATATTAACGATATTGCAAGATTAGCAGGTGTATCAGTCTCTACTGTTTCTAGAGTACTTAATAAATATAAATATGTTGCGAGTGATAAACGAGAGGCTGTTCTTAAAGTCATTGAAGAAATGAATTATACACCAAATAAAAATGCAATTGATTTAATAAGAGGAGAAACAAGAGCAATTGGTGTTATTCTCCCATATAACAACAATCCAGCATTTGATCAAATATTAAACGGGATACTGAACAAGGCATTAGAGAAAGATTTTTTGATAACGGTACTTCCTTCAAATTATCGTAAAGAAAAAGAAGTCGAGTATTTGCAAAAATTAAAAAGCAAGCTTTATGATGGCATCATTATCACTTCACGAGCAAATGATTGGGAAACAATTATTCCATTTAGTAAATATGGTTCAATCGTAGCTTGTGAATATACGCAACACAAAGAGATTGGCTGTTCCTATTTAGACCGCTATTCGTCTTATCTAGATGCCTTTCAATTATTAAAAAACAAAGGACATGATGTGGTAGCATTTACAACTGCTAGGTTAGAAAGTAATAGCACGAAGCAAATGATTGATGCTTATACTGAAATATTTGGTGAACTTCAACCTGAATACCATCTTTCAGAATGTCATTGTTTAGAAGACGGATATGAGGCAGCAAAGAAATTTATGCATTTACGAAAAAAGCCAACAGCTATCTATGCAAATGGGGACGAAGTGGCTGGTGGTATGTATTTATACGCAAAGTCGCAACAATTAGAAATCCCTACTGATTTAGCAATCATAGGTCAAGCAAATCAACCAATTGGGATCGGTATGGGAATTTCTACAGTGGATCATCAATTAACGAAAGTTGGTGAACAAGCTTGTAGCCTTGTAATAAAAAAATCTAGAGACAAAGTAAAAATACCTTATCGAATTATAGAAAGAGATTCTGTTTAAAGTAAATTAAAGATAAAAAATAGAGAAAAATGGGGAAAGAAAATGAGGGGAAAATTTATTGTTTTTGACATAGATGGAACATTACTTACGACTGAAATGAAGTTTCTAGACAGTACGAAACAAGCTTTGGTTTCTCTAAAAGAAAATGGCCATGAAATCGTAATCGCGACGGGAAGAGACTACAATTCTGCAATTTCCATTGTTGACGAACTTGAAATTGATACTTATGTTTTATGCAATGGATCAGTAGGGTATGTGCGTCATGAATTAGCTCATGAGGAGATATTTTCAAAAGAATCTATAATGAAACTAATTGAAATTGCGAAGGAAAACAATGATCAGATTGTGTTCCAAACATTGAAAGGGGTAAAAAGACATTTTGAAGAACCTGGAGAGTCATTAATTAAGGCCTATGAAAGTCTAGGTTTGCTTATACCTGAATATGATGAGAGGTATTGGAAAGAAAATTCTATTATTCAGGCTATGCTGTTTTGCAAGACTGACGATCTCCATAAATATGATATCAACGAATTCCGATATGTGAGTTGGCATCAATTCGGCTCAGATGTCATACCTAAAGAAGGTTCGAAAGCAAAAACAATTTTGAAAATTGCTAAGGAAAATGGATTTAAGCGAGAAGATATTGTCTTCTTCGGTGATGGAATGAACGACATAGAACTAATGGAACTTTCAGGAATTGGTGTTGCAATGGGAAATGCTGAAACTGCAGTGAAAGAGAAAGCTAATTTAATTACAGATAGTTGCAATGAACATGGGATTTATAATGCTCTTAAGAAAATGTTATTAATTTAATACTTGAAAGAAATTAGATAAAAGTCAAAAAGCGCTAACACTTTGTAGCCTTGGCTTGAAAATTGATAATACTGGCTTAAATACTGTCTTCATGTATGATAATGTTGGAAAAACGAATAATAAGCTTCAGTTAACTCTTTTATCAGGAGGATAAATATGAAGCGCACTTTTAAAATCATTGGAATTTGTTTACTTATAATGATCATAATTGGTGTTGGATCGGTATTTCTATCCCCAAGACCTGTAACGTGGTTTTTGAAAAAGTCTTTTGCCGGTGGAATTGAAGTAGAGGCAGCTGATTATGGGATAGCAAAACAAAAAACAAGAATGGATACTGATATTGAGTACTCATCAAAATATAAAAGTAGTACATTTGACATAATTAAGTATAAAGGTGATCTACAATACGTTCCAACCATTTTTTGGATTCATGGTGGTGCTTTTGTAGCGGGCGATAAAAATGATGTACGGAAATACGCTACATATATAGCGAGTCATGGGTATAATGTAGTGAATATAAATTACCCCTTAGTTCCGAGTGTTGCTTATCCTATCCCTTTACAACAAATTGATCAAGCATACCGATTTATTAAAAAAAACGCTGGTAAATATGGACTGGATTTAAACAATATTTATATTGCTGGAGATTCGGCTGGAGCCCAGCTTACAGCTCAATTTGTAAGCATTCAAATAAATAAAAACTACTCCAATACAGCTAAAATAGATCAAAGCGTCGATCCAAATACAATACGTGGGGCAATACTTCTTTGTGGTCCTTATGATATGAAAGAAGTTCAGACACACGCTTCATCAAGGTTGATGAAATTTGTATTTAAGCGAGTTGGTTGGGCTTATTTTGGAAAATACAACTGGGAAGATGAAAAGATGACAAAAGAATCATCCCTTTTAAGAAATATTCCAGAAAAATTTGTTTCAACATTTATAACTGACGGAAATACAGGTTCCTTTGAATCACAAGGTAAGAAATTTGCAACATTACTAGAAAAAAGAACAGGTGTTAAACAAGTCTTTTATAGTAAATCAGAAGGAAAACTAGGTCATGAATACCAGTTCCAAATGAATACGAAAGCTGCTCAAAACACGTTTAGTGAATTACTCAATTTCTTGAATGGTACGAAAGTTTCTCAATAAAAAAGAGATGGAATTTTTTCGATTTCTGTTTCTATTCATAAAAAAGAGCCTCATAAGTAAAGTACTTCCACTTATGAGACTCACTTTTATTTATAAATTAAATTATTTTACACCAACTGCATCAAATGCATTATTAACAGTTGTTACTTCAGCAGAGCTTGCACCATATAAGTCAGCAGCAGATTGTACAAGTGCTGCACGAGCTTGACTAAATGTTGCTGAAGAAGTTAAGTAAACAGTATTTGCGCGATAGAAAATTTTTGCTAATTTATCATTACCGATGCCTGTTACAGATACACCATAATGAGTTCCACCTACTGCGATTAAGTAAGCAGCTTTATTGATGATACTACTATTTGTATGAACTCCTCCATTATCAGAAGTTCCAGTGTAACGTTTTGAGTAGTGATCTGGATCACCGTATTTAGTTGGATCACTCATTGAACGAAGTGAGTCACCAGCAATACCTGGTGTGTAGATATCTTCACCAATCTCGTAATCTGGATTATTATTATTATAGAACTCAATTACAGTTCCAAAAATATCCGAAATAGCTTCGTTTAATGCACCAGATTCATTTTGATAGATTAAATTCGAACTTCTTTCTGTAACAGCGTGAGTTAACTCATGCGCTACTACGTCAAGTCCACCTGATAAGTAAGTAAATGTTGTTCCATCACCATCACCATAAACCATTTGAGAACCATTCCAGAATGCATTGTTATAACTACGGCTATAATGGACAGTTGATTTTAAGGCAGCACCATTACCATCAAATGAATTACGTCCAAAAACAGTTTTATAATAGTCGTATGTTTTTCCAGCATAATAATGTGCATCAACTGCTGCAGCTTCACTTGTGCTATTTAGTAGTGTGTCAGTGCTTGACAAAAGAGTACCAGGAAGAGTAGTACGATTAGCTCCATTATATGTGAAAATACCGTTACCTCTTGTATTATCTTGTAAATAATAAGTTGAACCAGATTGAGTCATATTTAATGTTTTTGTATCACCAAGTACACCTTTACCTGTTGCAGTTACATTTGTACCAGTAACGGATGGTTTAGCAACTGATGCTCCAGCTGATTTACTAGCAGCGTGGATGCTGTCCATTGTATCAATACTATTGTATTTATTTAAAATTTTTCCTGTTGAAGCTTCAATGAAATAATTATAGTTTCCGGGTTTAGGAGAAAGGAAGTTTAAATTTACTACATAAGCATACGTAGCATCATCACCTTTTGTATAAACTACTAGTTGAGCTGTCGGGTCTTTTTCATAGACAGGGGTATATCCCAGGTCTGCTTCTGCGATTTTGATCGATTTATTTGCGTTAACTTTTTTAGTAGATTTTAACCCTTTTTTAGTATCTAAGTTTGGAATAACTGTACCAGAGAAAACATTTAGAGTTCCACTATCTCCAACTACAGCTGTTTGAGTAGATCCCCATACAGGAACACCGTTATAAACTTGTTGTAGTCGAAGTGCGGTACCATAAGTATCTTTTTTGCTAGACTCAACAATAAACGATTCTTCTGCGGATTTTGAACCAAGTTTGAACTTATCTTTGTTTGCATTTACATACCCTTTTACAACACTTTCAGCACTCTTAGCTGATGGTTTTGTCAGCTGGCCGGAAACGAATTCAGGTGATCCAACTGATTTATTGTACTTGTAATTTGATAATACATTTTTTGGTGCAGCATATGTATTAGTTACTGATAAACTACTTGCCGCCAAACCTACAGATAATCCAACCGCTAAAACCTTTTTGTTCATTAAAAAATTCCTCCCCTTAGTTAACAATGTGGTATTGAGGAATTCATCGTATCATCTGAAAAACTGGTTTATCAAACTACAAAATTCGTCATTTTTTGCGTTTTGTGAGGGAAAAATAAGCGGAAATATCGAAGAAAAAATAAGTCAGAATCTTTAAAATAGTTAAAAAGTATCAATTTTAGTTAAAAAATGGTAAATAAAAAATCGAATTTTATTAAGAATATGTATGATTTTGGTTAAAATTAACTCAAAAAAACAGAGCTTAAAGAGAAGAAAAACATTGGAATTATTATATTAGTAAAAGATTATTTTCTAATAGTTAGAAAGTAAACGGAACCTTTTCTAATGATATTTTAATTAATATCATTAATGGAAGACATTTAATATACGTTTTTTTAAACTATATGTATGATAAAGTTTATAAGCTCTAACGATTGTTACACTGTCAAAGCCAAGTATAAAATCACCCTAAAATTCCCAAAATAAAAAATAAAAACTAGTAAAAGGGTGATTTTCTTGAGTATCGAATTCCAAGTCGGAAAAGATTATGAAAATGGTTCGATTAAAGACGTTTTAAACGATTTAGGTTTTCAAGAAGATGGTAGAGCATTTAAAAAAGACGGTAAAAGATATAAATACGAAGGTTGCGATAAATATCAAAGCTATATCTTCTCTGTGACAATGAATCAATTAAATTAAAGTAATCTAACGAAACGACCTATCCAAATTTGGATATGGTCTTTTATTTTGTCCTGAAAATTTATGAATAAAGTTTACTAGAAAAATTTAAATTTTATTGTTTACTTTAAAAAATGACAAACTTTCCCAGAGAATTGGGTCGAAATATGTTCTTTTTTATTTGACTAGTTGATCTTACTGGTAATCAATAACCCGATTGACGATGAAAAAGTATTTTAAATAAGATGGTTATATAAAAGATAAAAGATTTTGATCGATTAAAATTAATGCATCTCATTCACTTCAATTAGGTAGTATGTACGGTGAAGCAGTTTATAAATTAGATCCAACTGGGTTACCAATTAAACTATTTGATTATTCGAAAATGGGAGCTTCTGTTAAAGTGTTTGATGAAGCTGGAAATCAATTTACAGGAAAAGTTTTAGAAGATCCTAATTTTGAAGTGGGATAACTGCCATGAAATAAAGAAAAAAATTAAATGTTAGAACTGGATATACCAGGGCATTTCACAATTCATAAGCGTTTCTATATTGGTTTAGACGATAATGTGGGTGAGAAAAAATACATTTGTACAAAATTGGCTAGTGCTGGTGATGTGAACAAAGACAATGTAATTGATATTTTAGACGCTATTTATTTAGAAGAACATTGGGGAACGAAATGACTATAAAGGAGATATTAATTTTGATGGTTTAATTAATATGAGAGATATGAACTATATTAAACAAAATTTCCTTAAAGAAAATCCAACAATTTCTCATCAAAATGTACCGAAAGCGACTGAAAATGGTCGTACACTGGATGATATAATTAATAAATTAACGAAATAGATCATGAAGCAATCTTTTTAAGTAAATGCTCTTTGGGAAATGTGTAATTCATACAGATTTTTCAAAAGAGCATTTTTTTTACCTATTCTTTTTCGCAAATTCAATAGCAATAAGAATGCGCAAATCCCTTCCAAATTCACTGTCGAAAGCAGTCGAAAAAACAGGATTTTTTTCGTATCGTTGATCTTATCACTCCAAAATAACCCGGTTGACCGTAGAATTAATTTTCTGAATAATTAAAAATGGAAGTTTGTATGATTGTGTCGTAAAAAGATAGAAACATGGAGGACGAAGATGGGGAGAAATATAGGTAAAAGAAAGATCCTAAAAGGTATGACTGTTATAGCGCTATCATCAAGTTTTATTTTGGCCTCTTTAGGAAATGTAAGTCATGTTTCAAAAGCCGTCAGCCATTCAAAAGCGGAGGATATACTTGCAAAATTAACACCGGCGCAAAGGGATTCTTTAAATGAACTTACAACAAATGAACAAAAAGGGCTACAAATTTCTTCTAATATTGATTTAAATTCAAACGAACAAACAAATGTTATTGTTGAATTTGTTAATAAGCCTGCAAAAGTCGCTCAAATTGAAGCAAGTTCATATGGTGAACAATTAACTAGGGCAGAAGCTGAAAACCTTGTAGACAAAGATCATGAAGACTTTCAAGATGATGTTAGTAAAGTTTTGATAGATGAGAAAAAATCAAAAGTAAATTTCAAAATTAATCGTTCATATAAAAACGCATTCAATGGTGTAGCGATGAGCCTACCAGCTGATCAAATAAAGAATCTATTAAAATCAAAAGCTGTCAAAGCTGTTTGGAGCAATGAAAAGTTCTCAATTGACCCACCTAAACAAGCAGAAAATAATGAGCAGTTAAAAGCTGATGAGTTTAATGTAGCAAATTATTCTCCATATGATGGCTTAGACCGTTTACATGCAGAAGGTTTTACAGGAAAAGGAATCAAAATCGGAATTCTTGATACTGGAATTGATTATAACCACCCAGATTTAAAGGATGCTTATAAAGGTGGTTATGATTTTGTTGATAATGATAACGACCCGATGGAAACAACGTATGCTGATTGGAAAAAATCAGGATGGCCAGAACTTTCGGGCTCAAGTAAATATTATACTGAACATGGTACACATGTCGCTGGGATAATTGGTGGTCGTGGTGTAGCAAATAGCGAATATAAAACAGTTGGAGCTGCACCAGAAGCAGAACTTTATGCTTATCGAGTACTTGGACCATATGGAAGTGGATCGAGTGCTAATATGATTGCTGCGTTAGACAAGGCTGTGGCAGATGGTATGGATGTTATTAATATGTCCTTAGGTGCATCAATAAATGATCCACTTTTTGTGACGTCAGTAGCTGTAAATAATGCTGTTTTAAGTGGGGTAACGACAGTAGTTGCTGCGGGTAATAACGGTGATAAGATGTATACTCTTGGTTCTCCAGGAACAGCAGCGTTAGCATTAACTGTTGGTGCTTCTTCAACTGCGATTAATATGTTCCAGTTTACTGGATTACAAAATGGTAAAAATTATACTGTAAGAGAAATGGCAAGAAATTATCTAGATGATTTAACATCTTTAAAAGGAAAAACGTTTAAATTAGTAGACGTTGGGCTTGGCAAGGCAGCAGATTATAACGGTAAAGACCTAAACGGAAAAATAGCTTTTATTTCTCGTGGAGACACTGTATTCGTAGATAAAATTAAACTAGCAAAAAGTAAAGGTGCAGCTGGTGTCATTATTTATAACAATGAAGTAAATAAAGCAGAAGGACTGATTCAAGCGTATTTAGGGGAATCGGTCAACTCAATTCCTAGTTTTACAGTTTCATATGAAGACGGACTAGCAATCTTATCAGCTATGAAAACAGGTGATACGGATTTCACATTTGGCGATTTTTCAAAAGTAAAGACGCCAGATGATGAATTAGCAGTATTTAGCTCAAGAGGTCCTTCAAGAGTAAATTATGATATAAAGCCTGAAGTTACTGGACCTGGTGTCGCGGTTCTTTCAACTGTTCCATTTTATGTAAATAATAAAACTGCAGATGGTACGAAGCCCGAAGATTATAAAATAGCTTACGAGCGCTTATCTGGTACATCGATGGCAACTCCTTATGTTGCCGGGGTTTCAGCACTATTACTTCAATCAAATAAAGATCTACAACCTGCAGACATAAAATCAATCCTAATGAATACTGCTGACCCTTTATCAAAAGATTACAGTGTATATGAGATTGGTAGTGGAAGAGTAGATGCTTATGAAGCTATTCATTCAAACGTTGAATTTAGTGTTGTTGATAAAACGTCAACAATCATTGATGGAAAAGAGAAATTAATTAGTGAGTTAACTGGTGCGATGAGTTTTGGATCAATTAGTTTTAATGATAATGACCAATCTTTAGCTCGAAATATTTCTTTAAAAAATAGAAGTGAAAAAGCGAAAACCTTTAGGATTGAAGCTAAATTTCAATCAGGACTAAGAGGTTCAAAAGATGCTGCAAAAAATAATGTAACAATTTCAGGTCCAACTTCCGTTAAGATAGAAGGCATTAGTTCAAAAACAATTAAAATGAATTTAAGCATTCCAAAATCTGCAGAAAAAGGAAATTACGAAGGCTATCTCGTTTTTACAAATAATGCCGACCCAACTGAAAATTATCAAATTCCATTTGGCGTACATTATGTAGAAGATGGATTTAATTCTATGGCAACATACAATAAGATGCAGACTTCAGACTACAATAATTACTATCCTTTATTAAATTACACTACTGGAGTTGTTTTTAACGTTAGATCGAGTATGGAAACAATTGATTTTGTCTTATTAGACAGTGAAACAGATCAAGAGATTGGCTATTTAGGAAAAATCAATTCATCTCAGATTAATGAAAATACGGATTATTATCAAGACGGAGTATTTGGCGGCTATTATTTTCCATTCACTGGAAATCCGAAGCAACCAATATCAGCTACAAAGGTTAAGGTACCATATGGACCTGGACATTATAAAGTAAAAATAATTGGTACAAATCGTGAAGGTAAAACATTTACGATGATTGACCATACGATGATTGATATTACAGGTCCCAAATTTACAACAGATTTAGAAGAAGGGGTTATTGAGTATAAGCCTGGTACAAAGTCTTATCCAATTTCAGGGAGAGTATTTGATATCAATCAGGATGAATACAAAAAACAAGGCATTTCAATCGATCAAAGTGGCAATTTCGTCATGGAAAAAAATAATAGTTCATTATTTACTAACGGATTTCACGTGGATGCAACCGGAAACTTCACATACAATATTCCAATAAGTGCGAAAAGCTTTAATGTAGAACTTGCAGGATATAACTCAGCGGCGATTGGTGACCGTTATAAATACTATACTTTTATTCCAGAAGGCACGCCAATTGTATATGGAAGTGTAGATAAAAAGATCGTAAATCAAGGTGAAAATGTTAAGGTGACATTAACGGCTAGTAATCTTACAGATGCGAAAAAGTTGGATACTAGTTTTGCATTTACAAGTAGCCAATTAGAGGTTATAGACGTGAAATTGAATCCGGCGATTGAAAAGTTTGGTACTGCTAAACTTACAACTATCTCTGTTCCAACTGGTTCTTTAAAAGTAAATGTAGAAATGACAGACGGTAAAGTAACAGGTGATGTACCATTTGCAGAAGTAACATTTAGGGTAAAAGATGACGCATTTAATATGCTATCAACATTCAGATCACCAACAGCCTCTTATGTAAATGAAACAAACCAAACTATCTCTATGTTTTCAACAATTACGCCAATTTGGAGCAAATCAATTAAATCAAAAATTTCTGGTGGCATTGGTATACCGGATTCATTGAAAAGAGAAGGTAGAAATTCGTGGAGGGTAGACCCTTCAAAAATTGGCGCGGTTCTTTCTGTAAAGGACCAAAGCGGTAAAAGCTATCCGGGAGTCATTAGTTCATTAGGTTTACCATCCGTTGAAAAGTTACCAGTTACAATAGAAGAGATGAATGCTTCACTTGATATACCTGGTCATTTCACAATGTATGTGCCTTTCCACGTAGGCTTTTTAGATGACGAAGCAACGCCAACTGCACACTGGAATCCAGAAGTAAACTATAGTACACCAATTGCAGGAGATGTTAACAAAGACAATGTAATCGATTTAATGGATGCATTATACATCCAAACATATTGGGGAACGAATAAACGAAGTGCAGACATTAATTTTGATAATATTGTTGATTCAAAAGATTTTGCTTTCTTCGAGAAAAATTACTTAATGCAAAATCCAACGGTTGGGGATGCACCAAAACCGGTTAAAAAATATAAAGGTAAAACGATTGATGACATTAAGGTAGAGTTAGGAATTAATTAAATAAGTATATGAGACAAACCCTTCTAGATGATGGCTAAAGTAGTTTTCTAGAGGGGTTTTTAATATGCTCTTTAGATTAATTTAGCAGTGAAATAGAAGAATCCATCGCCTAGTCCAATTGTATCTTATGGAAGCAAACAAATAAAACTTTAGAGGTATAATTAGTAGACATGCTAAATAGAATGATACAAAGAACTAGTCCTAAGTAGGTTTTAATAATAGGACTAGTTCTTTTTACGAAAATCGTTGTTCTATATAAGTAGGAGGGGCAATTATGAACTTTACAGATTATCTAATAAATGTAAAAAAACTAAATGAAGTAAGAGCGAGTCAATATAATCATAGACTTTCAACTTTAAAAAAATATAGAATTTATAACAATGAAAAAGTATTAAGTGTTCATATGCTAAAGAGGATTAAAAGTCTTTCCAAAGATACAACAAAACAATATTTAAGGACAATTAATTATCATATTGAATTTTTGAATGATCATTATAGGATGTAACAAATGTTCATTCCTTCTACAATTTGTTTATCTATCAAAAATAATGTTTGAAAGGACACTCTAAAGGATAAAATCCTGATAGATTGTCTTTTTTTATTAAACAGTTTTTGAAGGGGATGTAGTAAAGATGAAGAATTTTTATAGAGGAAGTATTTTATTTGTTTTAATGCTTTTTATCATGACCGGATGTAATGGGAAGACACTTCATACAACTAAAATTTCAGATGAGACAAAGGTGGCGAATGTTACAATGAACCCTTCTTTTTTTGTGGATCCATCAATTGACATTTCAACTAACCAAATGACTTCAATTATTATTGAATTTAAAACGAAGCCTGCTGTGGTAGCTGTTAAAGAAGCGGAGGCAGAGGGAAAACAACTTACTTTGGAAGAAGCAACTAAGCAAGTAGAAGAAAGTCATGCAAAATTTCAAGAAGAATTAAAAACGCTTCTAGAAGATCAACATGTACCGTATACGGTCAGGCATGTTTATAAGACTGCACTCAATGGCGTATCAATGGAACTACCTGGCAAGGATATTAAACGATTATCACAATCAACAGTGATTGCAAGAATCTATCTAAATAAAAAAGTGCATATTATGCCTCCTGTTACACCATTTAATCAGAAATAATCATTCATTTCCTGAGTGCCTCAAAAGTTTACACACTTTTGAGGCATTTTTTTTAGAAGGAAAATTTGAAATTTAACAATCACCTCATATACTATTTTATTAAAAACGATTAATGAAGCGTTTTTAATCTACAAAAACAAAATAAATTTGCTATTATGATATAAAAAAGCTAGAAGTGAAGGTGAAACACGATGGAAATTCATTTAGTTGCAAAAGATGAGTTAGAAGCTTCAGGGATTAGGTGGGTCGTGGAATCTCACTTTACTGGTATTAACCTTGTTTCTTGGAAAACGATGGGGGAGTTTGAAAAGGCTATTCAAAAGCAAAAGCCCGACCTGGTCATATTTGATATGGATCATTGGAAAAATGAGAGTGAGAGATTTGGTGATTTAATCCAAAAATTTTCAATTCATTGGTTAGGTATTTCGTCCGAGCGAATTTTTCAAACTGCCTATCTTGCATTACAATACAAAGCGGAGGATGTATTGTTTCGCCCCTTTTCTCCTACTGATTTAATAAAGCATATTCAACAATTACGTTATCAAATTCGTAATAAAGAAAGATACTTTACTAGCAACATAAATGAAGAAATAAACTCATTTAAGATAGATTATCCTGACCTTTTTTTGAATGAACGGTTGTATGATGGTCCGATTACGATGGTTGCATTTTTGACACCGAATTCAGGTACACTTCCTCTTGTTTATAAAGCATTAGAACGAAATCCTTTTACCGGGCAAAATCGTTTATTTGTAGGTTCTGACTTTATTTTATCCGTACATGAAGTCGATGAAGTGTTATTGCAGGACGAATATAATGCATTTCTTGCTCGCTGGAAAGAAATGATGGATGAGCCACTTGCAATCGTAATGAAAGTCGGAACTCAGGAAGAAACATTAAAAGATATTTTCGAGCAAACACTTCAGTTAACAAGAAGAATCTTCTTTGAAGGATATGATATTATTTTGGCTGAAAACGAACCGATGCCATTTCAAGAGAAGGATCCATTCCTGACACCTCTAGAACAACGCCAATGGATTGAAATGCTAGAAAGAAGAGATGCAAAAGCGATTCGAGACTGGATGGAACGAGAATTTTTAACATTTCAGCAACCTTACCCTGATCCAGAAATTGTTCGAATCCGATTAACAAGTGTGCTTGCACAAATAAGAAGATATATGAAATCAAATAATCTTCAAAATGCATCTTGGGAAGGTACTTACTATGATATTTTCCAAAAAATTGTACATGGACCAATCATCTATCAAATTGTTCAAGAATTGCTTGATTTTACAACAAGACTATTGCTACAAGGGCATGATTCTTCCCAAGAAGGCCATCGTACATTGGTTGAGAAAACAAGAGAGTTAATAGAATCCAATTATTGGGATGCCGGATGGAGTTTAACCGATTGCGCTGATGCACTTCGAATAAATAAAAGTACACTTAGCCGTCGCTTTGCGGCCGAATCAAATCATTCGTTTAGAGAGACGCTCCATGAAGTACGAATTAGAGAAGCTAAACGATTATTAGATGAAACAGACTTACCACTAGATGAAATTTCAAGATTAATTGGTTATTCTCACCAATCATATTTTAATGCAAAGTTCAAACAACTTGAGGGATGCACGCCTTTAGTTTATCGATCAGGATTGTAAAATTTGTTTAAGCTGCTAATATATAACAACGATTGACTGCTATTGCGATAGTAGTCTTTTTTTTGTCATATTAGTATTATTGTCCATGTCAAATGGTTCAGCAGCTTAAAAATATAAAGGTGAATTTCAAGACCTAGATTTGTGATGAATTTATAGATCAATTGATTTATCGAAAACCTTGCATAGTCATGTTGGAGTTTTTTGCTCAATTCTTGAGTATGTTGGGTGGGAAGAAGTTAATCAGTTAGAAAATCAATTAGAGGCTGTTCTAAACAGGTTATGTGAAGAGTATGGTTTGTCCATTCAGGAGTTTAAATAATTTAAAAAACGATAGTAGTTTACAAGGTTATCTATTTCAATGTAATTATAGTAAAATGCATCGTCATCATGCTAATGCATCATAATTAACTTTTTTCTATTGATTAATTATTATAAAATTAAATTTTGTGTAGAAAAAAGTGAAAGGGGTTGCAACTATGTACGAGTGGAACAAATTACTATTAGTTGGAGAACAAGACGGCGTAAAAGGAGATTTTAATACATTAATTTCTATGATGAATTATGTAAGATATACAACTTTGGAAGCTATTAATGATATTACAGTGGAAGAGTTAGATTACCTGCACACCCCAACAGGTAATACAATAGGGATGTTATTAACTCATATGGCAGGAGTTGAGTATTGGTATCAGCTTAATACTTTTGAAAATCGAGATTTAAATTCAGAAGAAGAAGAGAAATGGTTACCTGGTTTAGATTTAGATGATCATGCTAGAAAGACGATAAAAGGGAATGATGCAGACTATTATATTAAACTGTTAAACTCGGTTCGAGAAGTAACTTATGCAAAATTTAATACACTTTCAGATGAGTGGTTGTATGAGCAGACAGAGTTTGGTCGAGCAAAAGCTACAAATTATTTTAAATGGTTCCATGTTTTTGAGGACGAAATCAATCACCGTGGTCAAATCAGAATGATCCGTAAATTATATAAAAATGCTTAAAAATAGCCTGTATCATCGAATTTTAATAACGATGATACAGGCTTTAAATTATGGATTTTCTCCTACTATTCGCCCATATTACTAGTACAGATCATTAACACATTTCCATCCAAATCTTCAAAGTTAAAATATGCAAACTCTCCAATACGTTCAATTTCTTTTACGATTGTAATCTTATTTTTTTTCATAAAGTTATATGCAGCGTCTATATCTTCAGTGTGGAAATTAAATAACACATTTTTTGAAGGTTCAAACTTAAAAGTAGGATCAAAAGTATGATCATCTAATGTAAGTCCAGTAGTACCTGTTAGTGGGATGTTGAAAACTGGGGATTCAAACTGGCTATGATCGAGCGTAATACCAAGAAGTTTACAATACCAATTAACTGATTCTTTTAGATTTTTAACATGGATAAACACATAGTTAACTTTACTAGTAATTGGGGAAACTGTTGATTTCATTACGATACCCACCTTTCGATTTAATCAATGAATAAATTCAACATCACCCTATTTAAAACCTTTCTTATATTCCTAGTTTTCTTTTAAAAAGACTAACTAATTAATAAAAAATGAGATAATTTATAAAATTACAAATTAAAGTTAAGTAATGTGAAATGAATTATAAAATAATCATCATTTTATAATTAAATATCGGAAAATTCATGTTAGACTGAAAATATCACATCAAGGGGGTATGAAATTATGAATACGGTTACAGTAGATAAAGTAGTTAGATATAGAGGTACGGAATTAAATACAAAAGGTTGGCAACAAGAAGCAGTTCTTCGTATGTTAATGAATAATTTAGATCCAGATGTAGCAGAACGTCCAGAGGATCTTGTAGTATATGGTGGAATTGGTAAAGCAGCTCGTAATTGGGAGTGCTTCGATGCAATTGTTGATTCATTAAAAAATTTAGAGAATGATGAAACATTATTAGTTCAATCTGGTAAACCAGTAGCAATTTTTAAATCTCATACTGATGCGCCACGTGTTTTAATTGCAAACTCAAATCTAGTACCTGCTTTTGCTAATTGGGATACTTTCCACGAGTTAGATAAAAAAGGTTTAATGATGTACGGGCAAATGACAGCAGGTAGTTGGATTTATATCGGTTCTCAAGGTATTGTTCAAGGAACTTACGAAACATTTGCTGAATTAGCAAAACAACATTTCAATGGCACACTTGCAGGTACAATTACTGTTACTGCTGGTCTAGGTGGAATGGGTGGAGCTCAACCACTTGCTGTTACAATGAATGGTGGGGTTTGTATCGGAATCGATGTAGACGAAACAAGAATCGATCGTCGTATCGAAACTAGATATACAGATGTAAAAACAGATTCATTAGATGAGGCAATTCGTCTAGCTGAAGAAGCGAAAAAAGAAGGAAAAGCATTATCAATCGGTCTTGTAGGAAATGCTGCTGATATTTTACCAGAAATGATTGCTAGAAACTTTATTCCAGAAGTATTAACTGACCAAACTTCAGCGCATGATCCATTAAACGGTTATACACCATCAGGAATGTCATTAGAAGAAGCTGCAGAATTAAGAGCTTCAAACCCAGAGCTTTATGTAGCTCGTTCTAAAGCTTCAATGGCGACTCATGTAAAAGCAATGCTTGAAATGATGGAAAAAGGATCTGTGACATTTGATTATGGTAATAACATCCGTCAAGTTGCGAAGGATGAAGGCGTAGAAAATGCATTTGATTTCCCAGGATTCGTTCCAGCTTATATCCGTCCACAATTCTGTGAAGGGAAAGGACCTTTCCGTTGGGTAGCATTATCAGGAGATCCTGAAGATATTTACAAAACTGACCAAGCTATTTTACGTGAATTTGCTGATAATGAGCATTTATGTAACTGGATTCGCATGGCTCAGGAAAAAGTTCAATTCCAAGGATTACCTTCTCGTATTTGCTGGTTAGGTTATGGAGAGCGCGCTCGTTTCGGTAAAATCTTAAATGACATGGTTGCAAGTGGCGAATTAAAAGCTCCAATCGTAATTGGACGTGACCACTTAGATTCAGGTTCTGTAGCATCTCCAAATCGTGAAACTGAAAGCATGATGGATGGATCAGATGC
The DNA here is from genome assembly GCF_036421055.1 of Gottfriedia acidiceleris. Classification (GTDB taxonomy): domain Bacteria; phylum Bacillota; class Bacilli; order Bacillales; family Bacillaceae_G; genus Gottfriedia; species Gottfriedia acidiceleris_C. The sequence goes on from NZ_JAZGQS010000002.1 coordinate 383,856, forward strand.
AGTAGCAGACTGGCCAATCTTAAATGCAATGATTAATGCAGTAGGTGGAGCTACTTGGGTATCAGTTCACCACGGTGGTGGAGTAGGAATGGGTTACTCATTACACGCTGGTGTTGTAATTGTTGCAGATGGTACGAAAGAAGCAGAAGCACGTATTGAGCGCGTATTAACAACAGACCCTGGAATGGGTGTAGTTCGTCATGCTGATGCAGGTTATGAGTTAGCTAAACAAACTGCTCGTGAAAGAGGAGTAAATATTCCAATGCTTGATAAAGGGACTGATAAGTAATGACAAAACCACTTTGGATTAAAAATGCAGCTCAATTAGCAACGCTTTCTTCAACAGTGAAAGGACCACGCTCAAAGGAAGCAATGTCAGAGCTTGGTTTAATTGAAGACGGTAGCTTATGGATTGAAGATGGAGTAATCCAAGCTGTTGGTACAACAAAAGAAATTCAAGATCGTTATGCAGAAAAAATTCATGAAGCAGAAGTAGTTGATGCATCTAACCAACTTGTTACTCCTGGTCTAGTAGATCCACATACACATGTTGTGTATGGTGGAAGCCGTGAGCGTGAATTTGAAATGCGTCTTGAAGGTGCAACATATATGGATATTATGAATGCGGGTGGCGGAATTCATGCGACTGCCCGCATGACTCGTGAAGCGACTGAAGAAGAATTGATGGCACAAACGATGCGTCGTCTAGATTCATTCATTGCACATGGCGTTACTACTGTAGAAAGTAAGAGCGGTTATGGTATGGATTTAGAAACTGAGTTAAAACAGTTAAGAGTTATGAAAAAATTAAGATATATGCATGCAGTTGAATTAGTTCCTACTTTTATGGGTGCTCATGCTGTGCCAAAAGAGTTTAAAGGAAGAGAAGATGAATTTGTTGATCACCTAATTAACGACATGCTACCAATCATCGCAGAAGAGAAATTAGCTGAATTTAATGATGTATTTTGTGAAAAAGGTGTATTTACACCAGATCAATCAGAACGAATTTTAGAAGCAGGTAAGAAATATGATCTAATTCCAAAAATACATGCTGATGAAATTGAACCGTATGGCGGAGCGGAATTAGCTGCAAAAGTTGGTGCTATTTCAGCCGAGCATTTATTAAAAGCTTCTGATGAAGGTATTGCTGCAATGGCTAAATCAGGAACAATTGCTTGTCTTCTTCCTGCAACCGCACTTTATTTACGTGAAGATGCTGCAAAAGGAAGAAAAATGGTTGATGAAGGGGTAGCTGTAGCCATATCAACGGACTGCAATCCAGGTTCTTCACCAACAACTTCCATGCCACTTGTAATGAACTTAGCTTGTATTTCTATGAGACTTACTCCAGCTGAAAGCTTAACAGCAGCAACATATAATGCTGCTTGTGCAATTAACCGCCAAGATCAGATCGGCTCACTTGAAGTTGGAAAACAAGCAGATATTGTATTATGGAATGTTAAAAACTATCAAGAATTACAATATTTATTCGGCGTTAACCATGTGAAATCTGTTTGGAAAAAAGGTATTAAGGTTGTGTAATGAGTTGTAGAAAATGATAAATCAATGGGGGTCCCTTCTGATAAAAATTTAATAGGAGGAACTAGCTTAAATGAAAAATAATTATAGATTTTTTATCATTTTTATGATCATTATGATCACGATCGTTAATTATATCGACCGAGGTGCAATAGCATATGCACAGGCCGAAATCATAAAAGAGTTTGGATTAAGTCCTATAAGCTGGGGCGAGATTCTAGGTTACTTTGGATATGGCTATATTTTTGGAGCATTATTTGGTGGAGCGTTTGCCGACAAAAAAGGACCTAAATTTATGTGGTTACTTGCCGCAACTGCCTGGTCAATATTTGAAATAGGCACTGTTTTTGCTGGTAATTTAGGCGCAACTTTATTTGGTGGATCAGCTTTAGCTGGATTTGCAGTTTTCCGAGTATTATTTGGACTTGCAGAAGGGCCTACCCTCTCAACAATGAATAAAACAATGGCTAACTGGGTTTCTCCTAAAGAAAGAGGGTTTGCAGTTGCGCTTGGTTTAGTAGGTACACCAGTAGGAGCACTGATTACAGCACCAATCGTAGTTGGCCTATTATCAGTTGCAAGTTGGAAAGTGACATTTATTATTCTTGGAGTAGTCGGTTTAATTTGGGCATTTATATGGTCTAAAGTATTTACAAACCTTCCAGAAGAAAATCCAAAAGTTACAAAACAAGAACTTGAGTTAATCCGTTTGAATAATCCTGTTAGTGGTAAAAGTGAAAAAGAATCGACACCATGGTACTATTTTTTCAAAAATCCTACGCTAGTAATGAATGCAATTGGTTATTTTGCCTTTTTATATGTAAATATACTATTACTTACTTGGACGCCTAAATATTTACAAGATGAATTCGGTTTTTCATTAGCATCACTAGGAATAGTAGGAATGATCCCATGGATTGGAGCTATTTTTACAGGTTTACTTGGCGGGAAAATATCAGATGCACTTCTTAGAAAAACAGGGAATTTACGTATTGCTAGATCGTGGTTTACAGTTATTTCATTATTCTTTACAGCAATTTGTTTCATGCTGATTCCAACAGTTCACAGTGCTACAGCAGTCCTAATCTTAATGTGTATTGGTAATGCATTTAACTATTTACCAAACTCAATTTATTGGACAGTAGTATTAGATACGGAACCAAAAAAAGCTGGAACATTTGGTGGTGTAACACATTTCATCGCAAACTTAGCTACAATTATTGCACCTACCTTAACAGGTAGCCTAGTTGCAAAACACGGATATAGTGCAATGTTTATCGCAGCATCAATCGCAGTAACAGTAGGAATGGTAGCCATGATCTTTGTTAAACCAGGGAATCGAGAACTAACTGCTAACCCTTCAAATGATCTTGCAGGTTAGTAAAAATGAAAAAAGAGAAATTGTTTCCGCAATTTCTCTCAGACTGTTGACAAACGCTCGCTTTCTTCGTTACTTCGCCTGTCTACGGTGCTCATTACCATCTAGGGTAACTCCGCTCCTCACCAGGCTTCGTGCCTCGAAAGACAAGCGCTTGCAATCAGTCTGAAAATCAAGTTTTTAGTACTTTGTCTACACACTGAGAGAAATTGTTTCCGCAATTTCTCTTTTTGCTTTTGAATTCACTTCCAAAAAAGATGATTTTTTATTTACATTTCAATACTCTAGTTAATTTCTATCAATTGATAGAATCCTCCGCTAAGTAAGTCATTCATTTACGAACGGTAGTATAACTTCTATCGTTGTACCTTTGTTTACTTCACTCTTAATATGGATTTCGCCAAAATGGTTATCAATGATTTTTTTACTAATCATAAACCCTAAGCCTGTTCCTTTTTCTTTTGTCGTATAGAATGGTTGTCCCAACTTATTGATTGTATCTTCGGACATCCCGCCTCCTTCATCAATAAATTGGATCATCAATTTTTCATCATCTCTTTTTTTTGTTTGAATCGTTAATTTTCCACCTTTATTCATAGCTTCGATTGCATTTTTAATAAAGTTGATAAACACCTGTTTCATTTGATTTTCATCACAATTAATATGAATATCTTCCGTAAGATACTCCGTGAAAATTTCAACATTATTCATAATTGCTTCAGTTTTTAATAGATCGACAATTTGAGTTAATAACAATTGAATATTTGAATGTTCCAGTTTATTAATTTGTGGTTTTGCTAGAATGAGTAGTTCGCTAAGGATTCCTTCGATTCGTTCACATTCTGATGACATAATTTTAAAATATTCTTCTTTATCTCCAAATCCATTCTTCATCAAATAAATGAATCCTTTTATAGCGGTGATAGGGTTTCGGATTTCATGGGCAATTCCTGCAGCTAATTGGCCAGCAACAGATAGTTTTTCGGTGTTTTGTAACATTAATTGAGACATCTTCCACTCCGTAATATCCCTTAAAGTTACTGACCAACCATCCAAATTCCCTTGTGCATCGTGAATGGGCGCTGCTGATAATATAACATCTACCTTAACTCCATCCTTTCGAACTCGGACTGTTTCTTCTCCGAAAATAAACATTCCTTGTTTAACTTTACCTTCAAATCGTTTAACTTCTGCCATAATATCGTTTGGAATAGATTCTAAATCATACAAATGCACACCCTGTATCTCTTCTTGTGTCCAACCAAACATTTTGTCATATGCTTTATTAGAATGTACTACTTCACCATTCTGATTAAAAATTAATATGCCATCTACATTGTTTTCAATAAATGATTCAAGTTGTTTCGATTTAATTTTGAGGGTCTCCTCTGTTTTTTTTCTTGAAGTGATATCACGGCAAATACCTGTGATTCCGATCACATTTCCTTTCAAATCAAGAATAGGGGACAGGGTTGCACTTACTTGAATCAGACTACCATCCATACATTTTCTAATCGTTTCTAGACCAACAACAGATACACCAGTTCTTACTTTACTATGTACTTCTTGAATAAAGTTATTTAGAAAATCGGGAACAATCGGTAAAATCCTCCCTATAATACTTTCAGCTGAATAACCAAACATTGTTTCAAATGAAGAATTAATCTCTAACACTCGATTTTCTAAATCAATAACCCAAATTGCATCTGCATTGTTGTGAACAAAAGATTCAAGTCTTTCTTTCGTTTTGCGTAGTTCATCCTGCTCCAATTGACCATCTGTGATATCTTTTGCAATTCCATAAACTCCAACGATCTTACCGTTTACAATAATCGGCATATTTGTAACATATAAATTGATAACAGTGCCATTTTTATGCAATGTTTTTACTTGGTATCTTTGGGTAATGCCCTCGGTAGCTCTTTTATAATGTTCCATAGCTCTATCCACGTCTATTTTACTTACTAGAGGTACAAATGACATCTGCAATAACTCCGATTCACTATATCCTAACATTCTTTCCATAACTGGATTTACAGTAAGATAATTTCCATTTAAATCAAAAGAACATACTGCATCTGGATTTTGTTCAAAAAGGGATTTGTAATGCTCATCTTTTTCTGTTTGTAATTGCTTCCTATCCGATATAACTTTGAAATATACACTTAATCCGCTTAATGAAGGATACGCTTTCACTTCATACCACGTATCGAGTGGGGGAAAATATGCTTCAAAATTATCTGGTTTTTGTTCATGTATCGCTTTATGATAATGCCTATAAAACGCTAACTCTATTGCTTCAGGAAATTCACTCCATATATTTTTACCAACTAAGTGATCCCGCTTACGAAAAAGTAGACGGGCAGCTGCTGAGTTTACATAAGTAAAATTCCAATTTACATCTAACGCAAAGAATCCATCAGTAACTCTCTCTAAAATCTCATAAGCGTTTCCTACTGTGTTACTCATCTGCTACCTCTCTGTCCATTTATATTTATTATTGTCAGTGTAGTCTACTCATTAGTAATGATTAATTCCTCTTCTTCCTCAATAACTATTCTTGTCGAATATACCAAAATCCTGCTAATAACAACTTCATTTAGCTTTTTGGAAAAAAGGAATCATTTGTTTTGTAACTGATTATGTAAATTAGCTATTTAATTGAATAACTTTTGGTAAAAAAATTAAGAGAAATAACAAGGATTGATTCATTTCAGGTTATACGAAAAATGAATGAATGAACTTGACGTGCAACTAGTTGGTTGCTTACTATTTAAATAGTAGGGAGGTCGAATGAAATAGATAAGGTTTTTAAAGCACTTGCCGATTCGAATCGTAGAAAATTACTTGATGAATTATTTATAAATAACGGACAGACATTAAGTGAATTGTGTCAACATCTTGAAATGAGTAGACAAGCAGTAACTAAACACCTATTGATACTAGAAGAAGCAAATCTTGTTGTTGTAGAGTGGCATGGTCGAAATAAACTGCACTATCTAAATCCTGTACCCATTAGCGAAATTTCAAAGCGATGGATCAACAAGTTCGAACATAATCGATTAGATGCATTAAATGAATTAAAAATACTTGAGGAGGATTTGAACAATGAATAAACCACAATTTGTTTATGTTACATACATTGCAACTACACCAGAAAAACTATGGGAAGCTTTAACAAGCACTCAATTTACTGAAAAATACTTTTTCGGAACTGCAATTGAATCTGATTGGCAAGTAGGTTCAACGGTTTCTTATTTGCGAAATGGTGAAGTTACAGATTATGGAACGATTTTAAAATGTGAGCCATTTCGTTTACTATCATTCACATGGAATCATACAAATGATCCGACGAACCGTAAAGAACCCTCAATCGTTACATTCGAGTTGAAAGTATTAGAGTCCACAGTAAAATTAACACTAAAACATGAAAATCTAGAACCGACTGATTTAGTAGATCGTGATGACACATTTGAAGGATTAAACAACGGCTGGCCAGCAATTTTAAGTAACTTAAAAAGCTTGCTTGAAACAGGAAAGACATTGCCACCTGTTTCGATTTAAGATAGTTAATATGGATTTAAAAAGGCTGTCATAAACGATGTCCCTTTTTTGACGTTGTAATTGGGATTCCGGGTATGGTAGTTATGTTGCTGATTATAGGAGTAGCGCTTCCTTCAATCGGTCTTGGCATTATTGGATGGCTTGTTTATATTTTTGCTCAAGGCATAGTGGTAAAACATTTGTTTTAATTTTCGCGACTCTTTTTATATTTTTGATAAAAAGCTTTGATATAATGAGATAAAACGCAATTATAGGAGAAAAAATGCTTAAAAAATTAAAATTATGGGCGAAGAAATTAAAGCGACAAGTCTTCACACTTTATTTTGCATGCAAAGATGAACGTGTTCCTTGGTATACTAAAGCATTCATAGTTTGTGTAGTAGCATATGCTTTTAGTCCGATTGATTTAATACCTGATTTTATCCCAATTTTAGGTTATTTAGACGATGTTATTCTCATTCCTTTAGGTATTTATATCTCTTTAAAACTAATACCAGATAATGTAATAGTGGACTGTGAAATGAAAGCAGAAAAAATGATGAAAAAAGGTAAACCTAAAAATTGGATAGTCGGATCATTCATTTTGATGATTTGGTTAGCGATTTTTATTTGGGTAATTTTCAAGGTTTATCAATTAATTAGTTAATATTTTTAGACTGAATGAAAAAACGGCTGTCCTAATTAGGGTAGTCGTTTTTAATTTCATATTAAACGACAATTAAAAACTCAAAAAATCATTACAAAAACAGAGTTAAATATGTCAACTATCCCTATAAATCCACATTTAATATTCATCCCATCCACACAGTGTACGACTTAATCCAATTCTCTACAAAATATAAAAATATTGAAAAAAAGAATTAGTTATGAAATAAAAGCTTACTTGAATATAAATTTAATAAAACCTGTCTATGGAGGACTATTTATGGCTTTTGTTGCAATCTTTACAGTTGGTATGCTAAAACACCCATATGATCACTCTGCCTCTCGTCAATTTTTTTCTGTAGGAAATGATATCTTTCGTCAGGCTACTAAATCAGGTTACATGATTGATGCGTTTTCATCTGATGGAATCTCTCTCCCAGATGATGCTAATAAGGGGGATGGGTATCCTATAATCACTCTAACGATATGGAAGAATCTAGAATCCTTATATCGTTTTACCTACTCAGGATACCATAAGCAAGCGTTGAAAGATCGTAATAACTGGATGGAATCTTATAAAGAGAAGCACCTTTCATATGTTGTGTGGTGGACTGAGAAGCCAAGCGATGTTTCGTGGGAAGAGGCCTTTAAAAGATATGATTATTACATTCAAAATGGATCAACATCTACTGCTTTTGATTTTAAGCATGCATTTGATCAAAATGGTGAAGTATTTTTAATTAAGTAGTAATAGATTTCTAGATAAATTGTATCTAAATGATAGAAAAGTAGGAATTTTACAAAATATTAATAATTCCTACTTGATTTATAGGAATACTTGTATTAGTATTTTCGTAAATTAATATTATTAAAAGAAAAGGGGGAGAAAAATGAATACATTTCTTATCTGCGTAAACGTAGTAATCTTATTAGTACTTATGTATGGCTTGTATTTTATGCAAAAGAAGCATGTATCTTTTTCAAAACGTGTATTCGCAGGTTTAGGTTTAGGTCTTATTTTTGGTTATATTATTCATCTAATCTATGGAACTGAACATGATGTTACAGTCGGAACAATCGACTGGTTTAGCATTGTTGGTAGCGGTTATGTAAAACTATTACAAATGATTGTTATGCCGCTAGTATTCGTTTCAATTGTCGGAGCATTTACCAAATTAAAATTAACGAAAAATATCGGTAAAATTAGTGTCCTTGTTATTGGGATTCTACTTGGTACAACAGCTATTTCAGCAGCTATTGGAATTGGATCCGCTTTAGGTTTTGGACTTGATGGATTCAAAATTTCAGCGGGTGCTGCAGAGACTGCTAGAATTACAGAATTACAAGGGCGTGTTCCAACTGTAGAAGCGATGACAATCCCGAAACAAATCCTTGAATTAATTCCAAGTAATCCATTTTTAGATTTAACTGGTGCACGTGCAACATCTACAATTGCTGTTGTAATTTTTGCAGCAATTGTTGGAATTGCCTACCTAGGAGTAAAGCGTAAAGAGCCTGAAACTGCAGAGTTTTTTGCTAAAATTATTGATACCGTTTATACAATAACGATGAGAGTTGTATCGTTAATTCTTCGTTTAACACCTTATGGAATCCTAGCAATCATTACAAAAGTAGCAGCAACAAGTGATTATGATGCAATCGTAAAATTAGGTAAGTTTGTCATAGCGTCTTATGTGGCTTTAATCTTAATGTTTATTGTGCATTTATTATTATTATCATTTGCAAAACTTAGCCCAGTAAGATATGTGAAAAAAGCCTTACCAACTTTATCATTTGCATTTACATCACGTACAAGTGCTGGAACATTACCAATGACAATCAAAACACAAACAAAAGATTTTGGTGTTTCAGAAGGAATTGCAAACTTCGCTGGTTCGTTTGGACTTTCAATCGGTCAAAATGGATGTGCAGGTATCTACCCAGCAATGTTAGCTGTTATGGTAGCTCCATCAGCTGGTGTTGATCCAACAAGTGCATCATTTATTATCTCTCTAATTTTAATTGTAGCAATCAGTTCATTCGGTGTAGCTGGTGTCGGTGGAGGAGCAACTTTTGCAGCTCTTATCGTACTATCAGTTATGAATCTGCCAATCGCAATCGTTGGATTACTAATCTCAGTTGAACCTCTAATTGACATGGGCCGTACAGCTTTAAACGTTAGTGGAGCAATGACATCAGGTATCCTAACAAGTAAGGCTACAGGAGAATTCGAAAAAGAAGTTTATCAGCAAGCTAATGTTGTAGACGTTGTAGAAGGATAAATTTTAAAATGGATAGCCTGAATTGGCTATCCGTTTTTTTATATTATAAATAGAAAAAGCCAAGTAGAAATTAACAGTTCTTCCCTTGGTAGAAGAATAATTAAACTTTACATACTTCGAATCTCGCCTTTATACTTTAATTGATTTGAATTTTCTTTCAATTATAAGTAATTTAATTTTGAATGATATTTTCAAAAATAAAACGAATAGTTCAACGATTAAGCTTTTGAAAGTTTGGATAGTTTATTTTAATGGGAGGAGATTTAAATTGGCTCGAATGGCTCGTAGAATTGTAACGTCAGCACTATCGCTTGCTTTGGTTACTACAACAGGTTCTGTCAGCTATGCTCAAACAAATGCAGAGAAAACCTCAATTCAGGCAGAGGTGAATGGAATGATATTAAACAAACATAGTGATAGCTTTCCTGTATTAAGCAAAGTAAAACGTCCTGAAGAGGTTGGATTTTCATCAGAGAAATTAAAACAAGTAGATGAATTAATCCAGCAGGATGTAAACAATGGTTTTCCGGGCGCAGTTCTAATGATTATAAAAGATGGGAAAATTGTTAAAAACTCTGCTTATGGGTACGCGAAAAAATACGATGGGCTGTCACTACTGAAACATCCTCAGAAAATGAAGACTAATATAATGTTTGATTTGGCATCAAACACTAAAATGTATGCAGTTAACTTCGCTTTACAACATCTTGTTAGTATCGGAAAAATAGACTTGAATTCAACTGTACAATCATACTTTCCAAATTTTAAAGACAAATCAACTGATACGATTAAAGGGAAGGACTCCTTACGCTTAATCGATATTTTACACCACACTGCTGGTTTTCCAGCTGATCCGCAATACCACAATCTAACTATAGCAGGTTCATTGTATACACAAGATCGTAATGAAACTTTTGAAAAAATCGCTGAAACACCTTTAGAATATGTACCCGGTACGAAAAACATTTATAGTGACGTAGATTATATGATTCTTGGTTTTATTATTGAGAAAATAACTGGCCAAAGACTAGACGAATATGTAGAAAATACGATTTATAAGCCATTAGGTCTAAAAAACACAATGTTTAACCCTTTGCAAAAAGGATTTAAACCGAAAGATTTCACGGCAACCGAGTTAATGGGGAATTCACGTGACGGTATCATCTCCTTCCCAAATATTCGTACATACACAATACAAGGAGAAGTGCACGACGAGAAGGCATACTATTCTATGGGTGGCGTATCCGGACATGCAGGACTTTTCTCAACGACGAGCGATTTAGCGGTTCTTTTGCAAGTAATGCTAAACGGAGGTGGATATGGAAAAGTAAAACTTTTTGATCAAAAGACGATTGATCAGTTTTCAGCACCTTCCGATTTAAATCCAACATATGGTTTAGGGTGGAGAAGAAATGGCTCTGCAAGTATGTCATCTACGTTTGGATTGTATGCAAGTCCAAATGCGATTGGACATACCGGTTGGGTAGGCACTCTGACTATTATAGATTCAGATAATAATTTAGGAATTGTCTTATTGACCAATAAAAAACATTCACTTGTAATTGATCCACTTATAAATCCGAACAAATTTGTAGGGGATGACTATGCTACAGGACAATACAAAGCCGTGGCGACTGCTGTGTATGAAGCATTGATTAAGTAATTATTCTTAAATAAGGAAAGAGAAAAATCTTCTTAAATTAATGATTTTTCTCTTTTTTATTATTATGCGAAATACCATTGGTCAATAGTAAGATTCATCGTACATATCCATTAAGAAAAATATTGCAAATGCAACAATATTAGATTAGATTTAAATTGAAGTACTTTTATTGCATTTGCAACAAAAAAGATTATGGAGGTAATACGAATCATGTATATTCCAAAAAATTATAAAGTAACAAATCCTGAAGAAATTTGGGATTTCATTCAAAAAAACTCTTTTGGGACAATTATCACAACAAAGCAGAGTAGACCAATTGCTACACATTTACCTTTAGGTATAACGAAAAAAGGTGAAGATTATTATATTACTGGGCATATCGCATATGGAAACCCACAATGGAGAACATTTGAGAATAGTGAAGAAGTACTTGTTATGTTTCAAGGACCTCACGCTTATATTTCATCTTCTTGGTATGAAGTTGAGGAAGTTCCAACATGGAATTATCAAGCCGTGCATGTTTACGGAAAAGCAAGCATATTAGAAAGAGATGAATTAGTAGAAGAATTAACAATCATGCTAGAAAAATATGAACAAAATCGTGAAAACCCAGTATTATGGGATAAACTTTCTCCACAACTTTTAGAAAGTGAGCTAAAAGGTATAGTAGGATTTAAGATTAAAGTGGAAGAAATTCAGGCCTCCTATAAATTAAGCCAGAACCGAAGCGAAAAGGATTATTATAATATCATTGATAATTTACAAAAAGAAGAAGATCCACAATCTAAACAAATGGCTGAACTGATGGGCAAGAGATCAGAGCATTTATCGAAAGTAAGATGTAAATTTGATTGTAAAAAAATGAAATATAACTAGTACAATTCATTAACCGCATATAAATTATTAAAAGCTGTCTTTTTGGATAGCTTTTTTTGGTCAAAAACAATTAAGTATGACATAGGAATCTCAGATAAAGGATGTGAAGATCGGTGTTGATTGTGCTATTAGCGGTACCAATCTTATTATTAGGATTATTTTGTTTATGGGTCTCAATTTTTAATAAAAATATGCGTTTCTTAAAGAAGATACTTTACTTCTTATTAGGGGTAACCATGTTGATAATCGCCATTTATCTATTAGATTTCTATTTGTTTTTTCGTATTTAGTGCCATCTTTTGTTAAAGAAAAAGTTTTTTATATTTAAGTCATCAAAAAATTTTTGCTAATTAAAATTATTTTATAGAAGAACATAAGAATGATCAGAAGCTATGTTAAAATTAAATTACATATCTTTCCAATTCAGTAGAAAATGAACTGTTTTTACTTTGAATTTTAAATGAACTTTAATTAAGAGTTAGCTAATAAAAAATATAAAAATACATAATATAAAAATACTAGTGATGAGGAGTAAAGAATGAAAGAATTTTTCCAGCTTTTAAAAAAGGGTAATAAATCTGCATTATTAGCAGCTATTGTTAACGCTGTAATAGCAATAATAAAAGGAATAGGGTTTAGTATGACAGGAAGTGTTGCACTTTTTGCTGAGATGATGCACAGTGCTGCCGATACTGCTAACCAACTTTTTGTTTTTAGCGGTTCAGCTTTAAGTAAAAAAGCACCAACAGATCGGTTTCCAAATGGATTTGGCCGACTTGTTAATTTAGTTTTACTTGGTGCAGTATTAATTGTAGGAATTATGGCATTTGAAACGATTGTCGAAGGAATTCAGCATATTATACATCCAACCCACTCTTCGGGGCTGACTATTACTCTTACTATTTTAGGTGCTTCAGTAGTACTTGAAGCATATGTACTTTACAAAGCAATGAAAGAAATTAGTCATGAATTAGGAATAACAACAAGTGGTTTTGGAGTGGTTACCGAGGCAATTTCTAATTTAGGAAAAGCAAAACCAGCTACAAAATTAGTTTTCTTAGAAGATACAGTAGCAACTCTAGGTGGATTATTAGCGATGATTGCAGTAATTATTGCTTACTTTACACCTTTTCATCAAGCGGAAGGTATTGCTTCTGTCATCATTGGTATTTTGATGTTCCTTGTTGTTGGAAAAGTTTTTCTTGATAATGCTGCAGGTGTAATTGGTGAATCTGATGAGGAAATGGAAGACAAGATTGGTGAAATCGTAATGGATGATCCAGATGTTAAAGATATTCAAGCTCTTACGGTTGTTAAAGAGGGAGAAGATTTACATGTTGAATTGGAAATTGAACTAGATCCTAACTTAACAATCGCTCAAGCTGATGACATAAAAGATCGATTAGAAGAAAAAATCATGAAAGAAAAAGGTGTAACGGACGTAATTATCGAATTGGACGAAGATGACGGTGTTCAAAATTGGACTGATGATAATAAAACAGAATTAATTGAAAAATGAACTTATATAGGAGAAGGACTTGGTTATATTTCAAGTCCTTTTTCTTAATATGAAACATAATATTTAGCTTTCTAGTTGATTATTTAGTTCTGTAACTCATCATTTATTCAATTCCGTTCCTTCTTCTTCTGTCGATACATTTTTAGGTAACTAAAACTCTAAATATAATACTATTTTTTTCAATTCTATTCTTCCTTATTTATAAATGAAATTGATAGAAAATAAATGTGGAAATAATTTATCCTACATGTATATATTAACAAATTTTACTTGAAACATCGTGCGAGTAAGTGTATATATTGTGAATTTATTAACAAAATATATCGTGTAGTAGTGTTTTCTCATAAATCAATAGATTCTTAAAGGATTCAATCAAAAATAAAAGAATTATATTAATTGTACAAACTTTTTAATGAAAATTTGTTACGAAGTTAATAGAGATATTACATTAAGATGTTAAAATACATGTTTTAGTTAAAGGTATATTAAGGAAAAATTATCAAAAAGATAATAGGTAGTTTTCTTGTATAGTAGTGTTAGGGGAATTAGGACAATTCCATGTCTTTAAGTGAATTGGATAATTCTAATCTACTATTACGTACATAAAAAGATAAATCTTAGAATGAAATTGAATGGTTCTTTGAAAAACGTGAAATTATGTAATCGGTATGACGAGGAGGAATGATCATGTTTGAATTTGAAAATATAGAACAGTTTGCAAGAATAAAGGTTATTGGTGTTGGTGGTGGCGGAAATAACGCCGTTAACCGAATGATTGAAGACGGTGTAGAAGGTGTTGAATTCATTGCTTTTAACACAGATGCACAAGCACTAAAACAGTCAAAAGCTGAAATTACAATGCAAATTGGTGCAACGCTGACGCGTGGTTTAGGAGCAGGTGCAAATCCTGAAATTGGAAAAAGAGCTGTTGAAGAAAGTAAGTCACAAATTGAAGAAGTACTAAAAGGGGCGGACATGGTTTTCGTTACAGCTGGAATGGGCGGAGGAACAGGTACAGGTGCAGCACCTGAAGTTGCGAAAATTGCTCGTAAGCTTGGTGCCTTAACAATTGGAGTAGTAACTCGTCCTTTCAAATTTGAAGGTAAAAAGCGTGCAACAAATGCTGAAGGTGGAATTAAGGAACTTAGAGAAGCAGTTGATACATTAATAATCATTCCAAACGATCGATTATTGGAGCTAGTAGACAAAAAAACACCGATGCTTGAAGCATTCCGTGAAGCAGATAATGTACTCCGACAAGGGGTTCAAGGGATTTCCGACTTAATCGCAGTACCAGGATTAATCAATCTTGACTTTGCTGATGTTAAAACAGTCATGTCTCATAAAGGGACAGCCCTTATGGGAATCGGTATTGCAAAAGGTAAAGATCGCGCTACAATCGCTGCTCAGAAAGCATTAAATTCTCCTTTACTTGAAACTTCTATTAATGGAGCTCATGGCGTCATTATGAATATTACAGGTGGACGTAACTTAAGTCTGTTTGAAGTACAAGAAGCTGCTGATATCGTAGCTTCTGCATCTCACGAAGAATTAAATATGATTTTCGGTTCGGTAATCGACGAAAATTTAAAAGATGAAATTATTGTAACGGTAATTGCTACAGGATTTGCAGATAAAGAAGAGAAAATGGTAAGAACTCCTTCTAGACCAATAGAAGAAGCACCTAGCTTATACAATAGAGAACAACGATTCCAACAAGATCAGAGATATCGCGTAGACCAACAGCAAGATTACGGTCGCTATCATGAACAGCAAGACACAGGTCGATACACAGAACAGCAAAATTATGGACGTTACAATGAACAGAAGGATCATAATCGATATAATGATCAACAAGATTATGGACGATATAATGACCAACAAGATTACGGTCGCTATAATGAGCAGCCAGAATATAACCGTTATCCAGAGCGACAAGATCATAATCGTTACACAGACCAACAAGATTACAGCCGCCATAATGATCAACAAGATTATGGTCGATACAATGAGAAAGAAGATTCAACTTCATATATTCCGGCATTCTTACGTAATCGAAAAAACAGAAATAGATAGACTGATAGATGTAGAGAAGGACATGAGTTTTAATGCTCATGTCTTTTTATTTTTATTCAAATTTCCATTTCACTCCGATTTAGCGCTGATTTTTGCTCTTTCTTTATTTTTTTTCTTCCAATCTATAAATATTAATAATAATGGGCCTGTACAAAAAAATAATACCTGTAACAAAAGAACATACAATTTATACTGATGAAACTCCGGGCCAACTATAATCAATACTGTAACATTATGTAAGAAAATATAATTAATATATTTCTTGCTAGTTTCATAATATTATCCTCCTGTTTTAAATGGTGTGTTGTTATGAATAAAAATAATAGCATTAGTCAATTTAAATATTTATCAAAATTTAGGCAAGAAACGATAAAATTAAATAAAAAAATAAAGTTAAAAAAAAGGGTATCTATAAAGTTGTAATACTCCCCTTATAGTAGACAGTTAAAAGCAAGGTGCTGTACTGTCAACTATAAGGGAATTTTTTTGGTGAAAATTAAATTTATTAAAACTTTTTTAGCTCTCAGGAGTCTAATGTATAGAACATCGAGATGGAGGGATTGAGATTGCAGGATCATAGTCTAGTGAAAAGGGCTATCAAAGGAGATGAGCATGCATTTTTATCAATTATGCATGAGCATAAATTATCATTATATAAAACTGCATTAGCTTACTTGAAGAATAAAGATGAGGCAATTGAAGCAATTCAAGAAGTGACCTTTAGAGCTTATCAAAACATAAAAACATTGAGAGAACCAAATTATGTAAAAACATGGCTTATTCGGATTATGATTAATTACTGTCAGGATTTTATAAAGAAGAATGATAGAATAACCTTCGACGATGACTATATTTCGCAGCAAGGTATGAACGAAGACTATGACTATATTGACATAGAAGAAGCAATGTTACAGCTTGATGATACACAACGACAGCTATTACATTTAAAATACTTTCACGATGTTAAAATCAAAGATATTGCAATTATGTGGAATCGCCCGGAAGGTACGGTAAAGACTTGGTTAAATAAAGCATTGAGATCATTAAGAGGAATCCTTGAAGGGAAAGGAGAAAAAGGCAATGTTTGAAAAAGAAGAAAGAGAATTAAAAAATTTGAAAGAAAAATACGAAAACGTCGAGTTACCTCTTGATGAAATTGACGAGGCTATCCAAATTGGTTTTCAAAATGCAAAAGAAGTTAAGATGATCACAAAACCGAAAAGGAAATTTAGAATTTGGTCAATAATTGCAGCTGCCATTTTTCTTTTTGGAATTCTAGCAAGTATACGTGTATCTCCAACGTTTGCTGATTATTTAACAAAAGTACCGGGAATGGAGAAAATTGTTGAAATGGTTCGTGTGCGTCATGATAAGGGTCTACTTTCAGCGGTAGAAAATAGATATGCCCAAAAGATTGGTACTTCACAAGAAAAGAATGGTATTAAAGTTACAATCGATTCTGTTATTGCTGATGAACAAGACATCGTTTTATTTTATACGATTGATAGTACCTCAAAAAAGAAAAATTTCGAAATCCTTGAAGCATATCTTAAACCGAGTAATGGGGAAAAATTACCCGAACACTCTTTTTCTTTTGGAGGTACTGTCGATAAAGTTAAAGGTCAATATACTAGCACAGTAGAATACGATTTTGATAAACCATATGAACAGCAAGATTTTAAGTTAGTTTTAAAAATTAAGAATGAAAAGCAATCTGCACAATTTTCGATTCCACTTTCAATAAGAAAACATAAAAAAACGAATCAAATATATGAACTTAATAAAACGGTAATAATTGAAGATCAAAAGATCAAAATTAAAAAAGTTACTATCTATCCACTTCGTGTAGCAGTACAAGTTGAAATGGATCCAAGTAATTCAAAGAAAATACTAGATTTCTCTGATATAAAACTTGTTGATCAAAATGGTGAGGTATGGTCAAAAATAATTAATGGAACTGCTGCAAAAATTATTAGCGATAATGAAAGAATTATCTTTTTGCAGAGTAATTATTTTAAAGATCCAAAAGAATTATATTTTGTCATAAATAAAATTCAGGCAATTAATAAGGAAGATGAGAACCTTATAATTGATACTGAGAAACAAAGAATTCTGAAACAGCCAACCGGCAATTATTTAACTGACCTAAAAAAAGAAGGAGATACTATATTTTTTACTTTGAATACAAAAAAGGAATTTAATTACGACATGATTGGATCAATCTTTGATGCAAATGGAAAAGAGATTGAAATGAATGAATCTTATATGGAAGGCAATGTTAATAATAAGCAAATAATAGGTTTTAAGATTTCATCTCGACAAAAGTATATGAATCCGATAAAAATTAATCTTGTATCTTTTCCTTCATATATCGAAGGAGATGCAGAAGTAAGGGTTAAATGAATTACCTTACGAACCTGAATTAGAAAAAACAAAAACGTAATCTTTTCTATGTTTATCTAGAAAAGATTGCGTTTTTTAAGTTACTACAGACTATTCACCTTTTGGCAATATGGTTCAGGTGGATAGTTATGTTTAAACTTTTCAAAATCCCAAGTTCCTAGGAATTTTTTTGCGGCTTGGTATCCGTTTGTGAAAAGTGCTTCTTTTTCTTTTTTATTTAAATTAAAATCTGTGCTTGAAATTTCACCAGTTGGGATTTTTATTGTTCGTTCATTTACTTCTGCTGTTAGATGTCGAATGTCATGTGCTTGTCTCATCGTTATAAATATTGATTTGTAAAATGAGATTGGGTTATGTGCATCCAGCGGTTTTGCAATAATTTCTTCATCTATTAAACGAAATCCAAAAGTCGGCCATTCTTGGTGGTCATCGAAAATCCAAATTGGAAAATTACTTAGTATTCCACCATCAACAATTAAGATTGGATAATCATAAATAGGAGTTTTTAGTTTAATGGGTTGAAAGAAAAAGGGAATTGTACCACTCATTCTTACTGCTTGAGAAATTGTTATATCTTTTGCTGATAAGCCGTAATCTCGTAAATCATCAGGTAAAACGACCATTTTACCATTACTAATATCAGAAATAATGATTTTTAATTTTCCTTCTTCTAAATCATCGAAATAGCGAATACCTTTTTTGGATAATAAAGCTTCTAACCATTCTTCTTCAAAGTCATTTTTATATAACCCATTTTTAAATAAGATATTTAATCCTAATCCGATTAAAGGAATAAAGTGCAACCATGTTTTTGTAATAAATTTCTTATAATCTAGATGATTCATAATTTCCTTTAATTCTTTCCCTGTATAGCCACATGCTAGAAGAGTAGCAACAATAGCGCCAGCAGAAGTGCCTGCCAAACGTGCCCATTCATAACCTTCTTCTTCTAAAGCACAAATAGCACCAACATGTCCGATTCCTCGAACTCCTCCTCCTTCAAAGATACCATCTACTTTCATTTTGTTACACCTACCTTTTTAGAAAAATGAATTATACTAATATAATATATGGAGGTTCTCTTTAAGTGTGATTAGCTACTGATGCAATCATATTTATCAATTAATTTATTTTTTGGAAAATAATCTGACAATCTTTGCAGATAAATTAAGATTTTCAAATATCACTTTATTTGCTACAAAATTTCGGATGTAAAAAAGTAATAGAAATATTTAGATGATGAATATTTTAAATTACATATGAAATACTAACAGCAATCTGATAGTTTATATCAGAAAATTTTATTAAAAGGGGCTACATATCATGGCAAATAGATCTTCAAATCAATATGTTTCACCAAATGCTGAATCTGCTATCGAACAGATGAAGTATGAAATTGCAACAGAATTTGGAGTACATTTAGGTCCAGATTCAACGTCTCGTGCAAATGGTTCTGTAGGTGGAGAGATTACAAAACGTTTAGTTCAAATGGCTGAACAAAGTCTCGGTGGCTATTCAAGATAAAATATTTATTTTGAGAGATGAGTTAATGATAGGTAATTTTGTTACCGATTAATTAACTCATCTCTTTTTGAATTCTTAAAAAAATTAAATTAAATTAACTAATACTAAAAAATATAGGGTAAAAAAGATATAAATTCAGAAAAATCAATAAAATTTTTAAAAGTTTGTATTAATATATGTAAAAATGAGTCGATATAAGTAGAGAGAAAATTAAAATAATTTGGTATTATTAAACTAAACTCAATGTAACTATAGAGAGAATTATATTGAGTAGATAAAGAGATAGAAATAAATGGGGAGTTGCAAGTATGAAATCAACTGGAATTATTAGAAAACTAGACGATCTTGGAAGAATTGTTCTACCGAAAGAACTAAGAAACACAATGAATTTAGAGAACAATGCTCCATTTGAAATTTATTTTGAAGATGGTAAGATTATTCTTACAAAGTACGATGAAAATTCCGGTCTAAGTGGAATTGTTAGAAGATTAGATGACTTAGGAAGAATAGTTTTACCAAAGGAATTAAGAAAAATGTTAAATCTAAATAAATATGAACCATTTGAAGTATTTATAGAGGAGCAAAGGATCATCCTTAAACAATTTGTTTCAAGTAATGCTTGTATGGTAACAGGAGTTATTGATGAAAATAATTTCTCGTTTGATAGTGGAAAGATTGTAGTAAGTAAATACGGTGCAGAAATTCTAATTAAGGAATTGCAAGAATACATAACTAAATAAAAAATCTCCAAAAGTGCTCTTTTATCTTTTCAAAATAGAAGAGCACTTTTTTGTTTGTAATCGTTTTAAGGAATAAGTGTTTGGACTTGCTAGAGTATTATAAGAATCTCTTTTAGTTTCTCAACGATTTACTACAAATTTGTTAAAACCCTCTAAAATACACCAAGATAATAAGACACTACATAGAATGATAATTTCCATTTTTTACATCTCCTTTTCTTTTTTCTACTTTTAGATTTATTAGGCTTTAAATGTCTTGAATTTTAGGATTGTATGTTCTGTTTTGTTTGGATGTTTTCATTATACACGAACATCCATTCTTATGTAAGTAGTTTTTTTAGAAAAAAAATAAAATTTTTGCGAACGTATATTCAAAATAGGTCATTCGTTCGCATTTATTAATAAATTGAACAAAAAAGCAACTACAAGCCAGGTAATATATTAATAACAAGTAATACAAGTGATAAAGGGGTAGTTGGTCATTCGGGTATTGTAACTAGTTCAAATACTTTATTACATATACCAGGTATTAACTCTTACCCAAAAGAAATTTCAATCTCAAATTGGCATAAATCATATAAGAACACCAAAGTATCTCGCCCAAATAATTCAATTTTATGTCAAAGAGCAACTAAGATGGCCCGTACTCATTTTATTAATAAAAAGATATCTTATGATATTAAATTCAAACCCAACCCAACTGATATTAATAAAACATACTGTAGTGAATTTAGTTTGGTATTTTTATTGGAAAGCAGGTAAGGAGCTTAAAATATTTGAAAGTAGTTTTAATGGCACTATTTGGAAGCGCCCAGGGATAATAAAGCCATATGACTTTAAAAACTCATTTAATTTGGATTACAATGGTTTAAAATAGTTCAATCGTTTAATTGGTAAAAAAATAGAACAGCCATTTGGCTGTTCTAATTTAATAAACTATTTATCTCACATGGTTTAAAACAATCGTATTATTATTATGATCTTTATATGTATTGGAATCTCCTTTTAACTGTACTCTAACTAACCATTTTCTATCACCTGTTTCTTTAATCCAGTCTAAAAAAGGTAAAATTTCTTTTATATTATTTTTCTCAATTTTTTTTGCTTAATGAGATATTCTTCAACTGCATTTTAGTTAAAAGAAGTTTAATTTTTATATAAGAGAACGAGGCAGTTAAAAACAGTAGAACTGTAATAATAACTATGATTAATTTTTTCTTGCTAATCTTTGTTAAATCTCCTTTAATTTTATATAACTCAATTTTAACGATAATTTTGATTAAATAATTACCATGATGTTACAAAAAAGTGAAATATATTATTTCTATTTATTAACTTAAGTGTAGCTTCAGCCAAAATATATACTTCTTTAATGCAAATAACTAATGTTTTTTGTCCTCAATTTCTATACTGTAAAAGTATGTTTCTTCCATAAATATGGTAGGATATGGTTATGGAAATGTTAGAAGGAGAAAACGTATGGGCTTAATAGAGAATCAAAAGTATTTCTTTGAAAAATATAAAATTGATGAACAGGACTTTAAAAAGTACTGTTTAGACTGGTCAAAATATATTGAAATTTATAATGAATACGTATCAGAAATACCCAATCTTGAAACTGTAGCTACTTTTATTTCGGAAATACTCCGTAAAAATCCTGAAATTCATACTGTGAAATCGCGAATAAAATATCCCGACCATTTAATTGAAAAGATTATTCGAAAGACGATAAAAGGTAAAAAATTAGACTTATCATATGAAATCGATGTTTCGAATTATAAATCCGAAATCACGGATCTAATTGGTATAAGAGCATTACATTTATATAAATACCAGGCCGCAGATATAGACAAAACAATTAGACAAAATTGGAATTTACATGAAAAAGCGACTATTTACCATCGCTTAGGAGATATGACAAGCGAACAGCATATTGAAGAAGAAAAGTTCCAGTTTTTAGTTCATGATGCCGGATATCGATCATGGCACTATGTGATTAAGTCGCAAATGACAAAAGTGAATTATTTAGCTGAAATCCAAGTAAGAACGATATTTGAAGAAGGCTGGAGCGAAATAGATCATCAACTTAGGTATCCTTATGATTTAGATAATGAGATATTAAATGAACAGCTTTTAATCTTAAATAGACTTTCGGGTGGGGCGGACGAATTAGTCAATTCAATCCTTCATACTAAGATGACGATTTATCAACAAAACGAAGAAAAAGAATTTCGTGATGAAAAGATTCAGGAACTATTAGATGAAATTTCTAGTTTGTCAGAGGATGGAAAATTAACTGATGAGGATAAGAAGTCATTAGAAGAGAAAATTAAGCAATTAGAAGTTAAAAAGATTAAAGTAAATTATAGTAATCTGTTTAATAATCGCTCGGTTGAATATCACTTTAAACGAAGAATATTTCCTAGTGACTTTTAGATAATTGTAATAGAGGCCAAAGCTATATGCTTTGGTTTTTTTTTCATTTTTTACCAGAAAAATTTCTGCGTTTTTTAGGTGCCATTTCTTTTTTCCTAACATTAAATGTAATAACAGATCTAGTTTAGATTTAAAAAATATGAAACTAGGTGGAATTATGGTTAAAAGGCCAATTTATAAGCAGGAATTTCTAAACACATTTAATTATGCAGACAGGAATTTTGATATTGCTTCTCTTAAAAATCTAATTGAACAATCTTTTGGAGAAAACAATGCATTGGATTTTAAGGAAACATTTGTTAGAGAGGATCAAATTGCAAAACTAATCATTGCTATGGCGAATTCAGGTGGAGGATCAATTATTTTTGTTGTGAATGATGATAATCACCCAGTCGGGATCCTCAAAGAAGAACTAAAGGATCCAACCGACTTTCAAAGAAAATTAAATGGCTATTTACCTTCTATTCTAATTTATCATCTTCAACAAATTGATTACGACGAGAATGAAATGTACGGATATTTTAGTGGTAAAACCTTCTTCATCATTTATATCCCCGAGCAAAATCGATATATCCCGTTTATTGCTAAAAGAGGCTCCGATAAATTATTTACAGATAAAATTTATATTAGAAAAAATACTTCAAACGAAACCGCGACAAACGATGACTTGGAAATTATTTTTAGAAAAAGGCTCATTGAACAATATGAGGATTTATCAAATATGAGTTTAAATGAGCATATGGAACAATTAAAAATCCTTTATCGAATCGCTGCAATTAGTGTTGATACAAATAAAAATCAAAAAGATGATTTTAGTGAATTTATTGCCAGAATGATTGAGAAAAAAAAGCGAAAGATTGAGATTGTTTTGGAGGTTAGTAATATAGAGTGATTGGTAGTGAAGATAGGACATGATGCAGGAATAATAGGAATACAAGATAAAACCAAGAATATCGGTTTATCGTGCATTCCATTTTTTTATTTGATATTTAAAATTATTTATTATAAGTATTTTCTATATAATCAGCATGTTTTAAGTCCATCTCTACTTTCTCAATTTCTTTATCAGTATTCAAGTATCGTATATATTTTGATTCTTTCGTTTTTTTATAAAAGCAATCTATTTTATTAGAATTGTTTATTTCATAAATTAGATTGATATATTTACCATTTTTATAGACTGCAATAACAATACTAGATCGTTTTATTTTTTCTGTATTTTTTATTTTCATTTGTTTTTGTAAATAATCTTTTTCAAGTTTTATTACCTGATTTATCTGGTTATTAAACTTATTTTTATTATTACATCCATAGATAGAAACTATTAAAAGCATTGTAACAAATAAAACTAGAATTTTTATCCTCATAAAAACCACTCCTAATTATTGTAATAAATCTTTAAAAAAGTTATGACATTTATTTGAATTAACTAAAAACCTAATTGATTATATATATTAATATACTAAAATGTTAAAAAATGCACAATCTTTACATTTATTGAAAGTGGAGGAAGTTTTATGAAAAAAAGATTTAGTAGTTTGTATTTACCTATATTGGGAGTCTTTTTATTATTTTTTCCTACTACTAGCAATGCTTATGTATTAAAAAGTAACAAAGTCACACACCCGAAAGATGCTTATTATTGGATAGAAAGTGAATTTAGTACTTACGGATTGAAATCAGAAATAATAAGAGGATTGACTGCATGGAACTCGCTTCCAGAAATTCAATTTACTAATGAAGTGACTTCAGTAGGGGGAGCTGATGTGAAAATGGAATATGTAAATAGTTTATATGGAGATGTCTATGCAGTTCATAGAACTCAGGGTAATATTACATTTTATAAAAATTGGCGTACAGATTTAAGTTCTACAAAAAGAAAAGAAACAGCCGTTCATGAAGTTGGTCATGCGCTTGGTCTAGACCACACACAGAGTAAAAATAATTCAATTTCAGTAATGAGGAAGTTAGGTTTTAATAATAAGGATTATCCTTTATCAGACGATATTGCTGGTATTAAAGCTAAATACTAATCTTAAATTCCAAAGAGGTGATGTTTTAACTGGAACAGTTAGCAATTTAAGTTTGGATATTGATTGAGAGGCACCTTCCAATTTGGAGGTGCCTTTTAATGTGTCAAAACTATTGTCTTTTAGATAAAAAGAGAAGCGTTTATGCTTGGAAAAATACTTTTTTGTGTATGAAAAAAGTGGTGAAAACAGTATAAGTACTTCTCAAAATAGAAGGTGCCTCAAATTATTTTTGATCAGCTTTTTCAGCGTCCAATAATTCTTGCATGAATTTAAGATTATATGTATGGCTTTCTTTTAGTCTACTATGTCTTGTTAGTTTGATTAATTTTTGGTAGTGAGCGATTTCTTCCTCTAGTGATGAAATGACATTTGTACGATATTCTTTTAATTCTTGTTCGTTCATTTTTCATTCCTCCTATAATAGGGATTTAATAATTTAAGTATATCACTAATATGGAAAAATAAATCAAATTTCATTGTGAAAGAAGCAAGATTACACAAAATTTACAAAAAATTGTGGATCAAATGAAATTGAAGGGAAAGTTGATTCGTTAGCAATTACTTCTGTATTTTCACCAGTTTCTAAGGAGCATGAAGAAAGAGCAAGTGAATAAAGGGGAAACATTAGAAGTTTCCAAAATGAGCACTTACTAGCACAAACAGATCAGCGTTTACTTTGTGTCACACCTGATTTAATTGCTGTACTTGATGCCGAAACAGGACTCCAATTACAACAGAAATTTTTAACTGAAATTCAAAAATTGATTCACCTTGTTTTTTATTTTTAACGAACAATGTTCTTTACGAACAGTGTTCGTTATGTTAAAGTTAATTTGCAAGAAAGAACAAAAAGAAAACAAACACCAAAACTAAATTGGAAAACAACTATCTAAATATTGTTTGATTAAGACTTCAATTGGAATGGTGTATTTATAAAACAAAGAGTACGTATAAAAAATTTGAAAATAAAGGAGTGTTTTAATATGTCAACAGTATCTAAAGAGCAAAAACGTATTGCGATTATTGGAGGTGGACCAGGTGGGTTAACACTTGCTTTAATCTTGCAACGCCATGGTATTAGTCCGATCATCTACGAACGAGAGTTACTTGATATGAACAGTCAAAGAGGTGGTTCATTAGATATTCATGAAGAATCAGGACAAATGGCACTTAAGGAAGCTGGTCTTTACGAGAAATTTCAGGAAATGGCACGTTATGAAGGTGAGGACTTCCGTCTTTTCGATAAAAATGGAAAAATTTATATCGACGAAATAACGGCACCCGATGAAAAAGGAGACCGACCCGAGATTGATCGCGGAACACTTTGCGACCTTCTTCTAAGCGATCTTGATAAAAGCTGCATTAAATATGGGTACAAATTAGAAAAGGCTGTTTCACTTGATAACGGTATGACAGAGCTTCATTTTGAAAATGGATTTGTTGATACTGTTCATTGTCTAGTTGGGGCGGATGGGGCTTTTTCCCGCGTTCGTCCATTGTTAACAGATACAAATATCAAGTATTCAGGTCTAACTTTCTTTGAACTTAATGTACTAAATGTGGCCAAAAAATATCCTGATTTATCTGAGTTCAATAGACGTGGAAAAGTATTCGCCCTAGGGGATAATAAAGGTATTCTTGCCCAACTAAATGGGGACGGTCGAATAAAGGTATACGCTAGTTTAAAAGTAGAAAAAGACTGGGCCGAAAATAACGGAATTTCGATGGATAAGCCAATTGAGGCAAAAGCAAAATTGTTAGATATATTTAGTGACTGGGATGAGCATTTGAAGAGATATATTCGTTATGCTGAAGACTCAGTTATACAAAGACGAATCTATATGTTACCTATAAATTTCAAATGGAAACGTAATCCAGGAGTAACGCTTATTGGTGATGCCGCACATGTAATGTCACCATTTGCAGGTGAGGGAGTTAACTTGGCAATGTTTGATGCGATGAATCTAGCTCTTGCAATCGTCCGTCAAAACAATCTTGCCGATGCAATTGAAGAATATGAAGAAAAAATGTATGTTTATTCTTCAGAAAAGGCACAGGAGTCACATCATAATTTAGAACTAAGTTTTTCTGAAGATGCAGCTGTGAAGTTTTGCGATTTAATGAATGCATTACATGAACAACACCATGAAAATTAACGTTATATTTACTAAATGATTAAGGCATGTTATAAAGTAATTATGGAAAATTCGAATCGAAAAATAATTAGTCGTCGGGATCGACCAGCTAAGGAGCCTTTAAGCCAGGAGCTCATAGTAAGAACTGCTTATGAACTTCTTAAAGAACAAGGTGTTGCAGGTATGAGTATGCGCAAGGTTGCAAAAGCTTTGGATACTGGTCCATCCTCATTGTATGTTTATGTTAAAAATTTACAAGATTTAAGTTCATTTGTATTGGATTATGGTCTTGGACAACTCGTCTTGCCTGAATTGAAAGAAGATTCATGGAAGGAAAATTTATTTGGAGCGCTGAATGCGTATTTCTTGTTACTTTATGAGGAACCGGGTCTAGCCGAACTTTCCTTTACTACTATTCCGAGGGGCACAAATTTCCTTAGTTTATCAGAATACATCCTCACCACTTTGAAGGATGGAGGGATTAATTCTAAATCAGCAGCCTGGGGATTAGACTTGCTGTTGCTATACGTTTCCTCAGTAGCATATGAACGTACTTCTAGAAAAAAGCAAGGAAGCGTACAAATTTCAGCTATTAAAGAATCATTCCAAAATGCTGATCCAGTTCTTTTTCCAATATTACTAAGTCTTGGGGAAGAAATGTTCTCCGGAGATACGAAGTCGATGGAACGTTTTCACTGGGGGCTTGAAGTATTATTACATGGAATTCAATATTTTGGTAATTAAAAGTTTTCGATTATTTTGTAATGAAAGAACAAGCAACCAATTCAAATTGTTTGCTTGTTTCTTTTTATTTAAAGCCCACTTAATTTAATAGGTCTGTTTAGTAAAAAGTAAAAAGGATCTCTCGAAAAAGATCCTTTATCAAATATCTTCAATTTTTTTGCTTAAGTAAATCTCTAATCTCTGCTAATTGATTTTCAATATTGGTTAGACGGCTTTGCATGTCACTAATCTCTTGTTCTGCTTTATAATTTATAGCAAAATCGATAACGGATTCATGCTTATCTCGTATTGCTTGACGATTTTGACTCATCATAATGACGGGTGCTTGAAATGCTGCTATAAAAGATAGACATAAGTTCAACAAAATAAAAGGAGCAGAGTCAAAATGAAATGCTTTTGTGAAAGATAAGCTATTCCAAATCATCCAGGCAGCAAGTGTACAACTAAACCAAATAATAAATTTCCAGCTACCACCAAATTGCGCAATTTTATCTGCAATTCTATCAGAAAATTTTGTTTTTTGAGTATAATCACTATCTAAATGATGTAGAATTTCTGACTCATATCGATCTACAAGTCGGTCAATTCGTGATAAATTCTCTTGGTTTAAATCAATATCAAACCCTTGAATTTTTTGGGGTTTCTCAATTTGTTTTTTTAAATTAATTTGCTTCCAAATGTTGTGTACCATATTCCAACCTCCTCTTTTCTAGAGGAAGTCTTCAAAAGCTTATAAAAGTTGGACTACATTTTTATGATGTAATCCTCCTCGGATATTCAATTGTATGACTTCCTCTGATGTCGGTAAATTATCCGACTCACTTAAACTGGGACTACCCATAAAAATGTTCCACCTCACTTTTTTCGTATAAATAATACCTTTACTATTATATGATGACTTATCCGATTGGACTATACTATTTTCAAATAATTTATTCTTTTTCTTTCTATTTTCTTATGTATACTATGTGTTAGTTTGCATTTGAACCTCTATAACTTTCAGCTTTTCCGTTGGCTTAAGGTTACTTAGAAATTGCTGAGATCTTTACGATTTTTAAGCTTGATACTTGATGATTAAAGTTACCTAAGTCATTTACATCATCTGTAAGAACAATCGACGCTCCTTTATAATTTGCATCGGAATATAAAGTGACTTGATAGCCCGGTGCAATATGTATAGAAGATATCGTATCATTGCCAATACCTTTTACAAGCTGGTCGTAATCATAATTACCAGATCCAAGCATTTCAAATACACCACCAAAACCATTTTCCTTATATACTGTCACAGGCATTTCTACACCGTTTACGCGAAAAAACATGTCTATGAATCCAGCAGTCTCTCGTTCTGCTTGATTTAACTGAACAAGAGTCGGATTTTTTACCTCGTTCTTCCACATAGTAGAATAATAATTACTGTAAGCTGCTTGCCAGAAGTAATTAATGATCGTATCATTCCAAACTTGAGGTAAAACGGATTTAGCTTGTACTGCAGCTTGATGAATCCATGCTTCTGGATCAGTTGAATCGACCCAATTATATAGACCAGAATCAGGTACTGTCATTTGATTTTGAATACTTTCGGCATAAGTTTCAAACTTCGAATGATAGCCAGGCGCGTGATGATCTAGATTTGAAATATTTGAAGCATGTAGTGGCTGTGTTACATCTGTAAAATAGTGTAAAGATACTCCTAAGTAGTAGAAAGCATTGTTAAAATCGCCTTTTTTATAGTAATCCGATGCTAGATTAAAATACTTCGCTCCTGATTGACGAGCTGTTGGATAAGAAGCTCCTGTAAAATTTGTTTGTGTGTCTGGATCATAAAAGTGAGACATAAATGTGCCCGTATCATAAAAAGGATTCATGTGATCTGCGTCATATAAGCCCTGCTCCCAACGATCGCGAAACTGATTAAGTAATGTTGTAGGCTTGTTTATTGCAGGATTCGTATTATCGGCAATAAGTTTGACACCGCCATTTAAGATAAAATGATGTGTACTATGGTCTTGATTGTGAACATCCTCGTCAGACCATGCGAATGCTTTCTGATCATTGCCGAATAGTGTGATTGCAAGTGCACTTCCAGCAACTAATGATAATAGCTTTTTTGATTGAATACGCTTTTTCATGATACACCTTCTTTTTTGTTTTTTGTTGTCATACAAGCAACAATGTTTAAGTATAATAAGTTTTTGTTAACAAAATATTTCATTTGTGTGAAAATTTTCTAAATTTTGGAAACTGTTTACGAATCTTAGTTATACACAGTTTTTTAACAGAGCTTTAAGAATAAAATAGAAAAAATACATAATCCTTTTTGTGTTCCATATTAATTTAATGACCTACAAATTCATTTGTTTGGTGGTGACAAAAAATATGGAGATTAGTACTACTTCTAGAATATCTCTTTCAAAAAAAGTGTCCGAGGATGCAATGGTAGTAAACAACGAACTAAATGTTTATGGGGTTTTTGATGGAGCAACGCCAATTACTCCATTTAAAAATGCTGATGGTATGAATGGTGCATATATTGCTTCAAATTTATTTAGAAAGTATTTTCAAAATCATTTTAGGGCTGAAATGACTTTATCAGAAGGAATTATTCTAGCAAATAGAAGACTGATGAATGAAATGAAGCTAAAAAATATAGACATAAATCGTCCAGAGGAACGGTGGTCCACATGCGTTGCGATTATTAAAATTGATAAGCAAAAGATATCATTTGCTCAACTTGGAGATTGCATGATTTTAGCAGAATACGATAATGGTCTAATCAACATCTTAACGAAAGATACAGTAAAGGATATAAGTATAAGGGCAAAAATGAGAAGAGAAAAGCAGCGGAGGCAAGGGCTTAATTTACCAGATGAATCTTACTACGTTTCGATTAAAAATCAACTTATTTATAATCGAAGCATGGCTAATACAGTTGATGGTTATTCAGTTGCAAATGGAACCGAAGCTGTCGGAAACTATATTCAATTGGGATCTATTGATACTGATAATTTAAAGTCAGTTTTACTAATCAGTGATGGCTTATTTCATCCGAAGTTTGATTTAATCCATACTTTTAAAGTAATTAAGGAGATTGGATTGGCAGAATATTCAATACGATTAGAGAGGGAAGAGTTGAAAACTAAGATTCATTCTGATGATAAAACAGGAATATTAGTTCAGTTTTAGACTTTATTTTTTAATTCTTTTAGTCAAATGGATTGAATTTGCTCATTAGGGTGTCCAAGTCGGCATCTTTTTTTGTTCTATTTTAAAGATTTAATAGTTATATACTTATAGAAATTCAGAAAAAAGGAAGTGTTTAATTGTTCAATTTTATTAAAGTAACTCATGAACAGATTGAGCATGTAATAAGTTTACGTTTGAAGCTTTTAAATGAATTGGGCGAATTGAAGTCTCCTGAAGAAGAGAAACTGATTGAAACTTCAACTAGGGAATATTTGAATACTGCACTTTCAAAAGATGAGTTTATATCCTTTATGGCTGAAAATAATGGGGTACCAGTAAGTATTAGTGGGATGGTGTTATTTAAAAGACCACCATATTTAGAGAATTTGCAAGGGATTGAAGGGTATATTCTAAATATGTACACAGCCACTGAGTTTCGTGGTAAGGGATTAGCTAGAAGATTGCTTGAAAAATGTATTGATGAATGTAAAAAAAGTGGGGTTAAGCGAATTTGGTTGCACGCATCTGAGGATGGAAGGCCACTATATAAAAAAATGGGTTTTACTAAAAAAAATAATGAAATGGAGTTGTTTTTATAAGAAAGTATTTTTATTTAACAAAAACAGTTTAGTTGCAAAAGAAAAAGGGTTTTGAGGAAAAAAATGGAATATATTTAAAAGCAATTAATATTCTATTTCTTAAATTTTGGAGGAACAAATGAAAAATAGACTTAGAAATCTATTCTATTCATTGACGATTATGTCGTTTCTTTTATCCGGAGTAGTCATAGTAACTGGTTGCTCTTCAACCAATAGTGTAAAGTCCACGGCTCAAGATCAAAATGTTAAGACTACAAAAACTGTCTTAGAAAAACAGTTTACAGGACCTGATATAAAATTAACTGATATGTTAACGTCAGCAGAAAATGTAACAGTCATAGGAAAAGATGGGGAAGGTACACAACCCCAAAAAAACTCAGAACTAGAAAAATATTATGAAAAAACCTACCAGCCTTATTTTACTGAGAAGATGTACAACAATTTTATCGCTGCATATGCTCTTAATTATCAATTTCTAGCACAAAAAAGCGGATATCAAATGAATGTAGATAATATTGATATTAAAAAAATTGAGAATATTGAAGGAGCCTATGAATTTAAAGTTAATCTATTATACGGAAAAGATGGAAGTAAACAAAAGCAAGCTGAAGTTTCAGGTAGAGTTTATTTTAACAAAGATGGCAAAATAACGAATATTCGATACTTAGATGATGGCGAATTTATAAAAGTGATGAATAATTAAATAGTGTATTGTAAGGATTAGCTCGGTGAACAAAGATCGAGCTTTTTTTACATAAGTTTCATTAGTCATAATTTAAAGTTTTGAGAGGGGAAATTACATGCATCCTATTTTAATAGATATTCCATTACAAATAGAAACAGACAGACTAATTCTTCGAGCACCACTTCAAGCTGGTGAAGGGAATATAGTAAACAAAGCTATTAAGGATTCAATTAGTGAGTTAAAGCAATGGTTGCTTTTATTCCAGTCAATTCCTACTGTTGAAGAAACGGAAATTCTTCTGAGAAATGCCCATATAGATTTTTTGAAAAGAGAAAGTTTTCGATATCTTATTTATCATAAGGATACGAATGATTTTATTGGAACTGCTAGCCTACACGGAATTAATTGGAAGATTTCTAAATGTGAAATTGGATACTGGATTAACACGCAATTTAGTGGCAAAGGGTATATCACAGAAACAGTAAGTGAGTTAATAAACCTTGGCTTTCAACAACTTAAATTTAGAAGAATTGAAATAAGATGTGATTCTAATAACACTAAAAGCCGTTCAATCCCTGAAAAACTAGGTTTTGAGCTTGAAGGTATATTACGTAATGATGATCTTTCAGCTGACGGTAAAAAACTAACAGATACCTGCATCTATGCAAAGATAAATTAGACTAAAATTTAAAAATCCCTTATACAATTTTTATACGATTCTTCAAAAACGAAGGATCTTTTTTCTAATTCAAGTTAATTGTAGTTTAGTTAAATTAGTTAAAGCTCTTTTAAAGACTCAGCTGATGCTAATAAGTAAAATGACACAAATTTTTTAATGTAAAAGAGAGGATAGATGATCAGAATTAAATGCCTCTATTCATCTATCCTTTCTTGTATAACAAATGACCTCATCTACTACAACTTTTATGTTGCTTGTTGTTTAACGAATGCCACCCACCCGTTAGTTTAAGTATATTGCTTCTCAATTGACTGTTATTTTCCTAAATTAGCCCGAGTGCTACCTTTTAATATCCGAATACACTATCCTAAAAATGAAGTGCCACTCAACTTCAGCCCATTAATCTCCTCATAACTCCCTCACTAGAAAGCTCCGTTATTAGCACCATCAAGCTTTCGATCGATGGTGCTTTTTCTTGGTTGAACCAATAGCTTAGGGTGCCGATCATAGCTGATAAAGCATATTCCAATGTGTAGTCTAGTTCAAAGCCGTCTTTCGCTCCTTGTGCAACTAGAATTTCTTTTATCATCGGCTTCATGCTAGCTTTGACTTTACCATGAAAAGCAGGATCTCCGTGATCTCCTAGTAGTACCACTAGGTATTTGCTGTGATGTGAATACATGCTAACAAGTGCTTCAAACGGGAATGGATCTCCAGGAGAGGATAGCTGCTGCATAGGCAGTACTTGTAGCTTGGAAATCAATGTGTTTTCCATTTGCTCGAGGACATCGTAAACATCTGTAAAGTACTCATAAAAAGTTGATCGATTATATCCAGCTCTCGTTGTAATCTCCTTAATTGTTATTTTCTCTATTCGCTTAGTGCAATAAAGTTCCCAGAAGGCATCTATTAAATTCTGTTTTGTTTGTGCGGTGATCGTTGGCTTCTTTTTCAACGTTCTTCCTCCTTCGGTGTCTCAAAATCCGACAATTGAAGTAAAATGTCGGTTGATAGAGACATTAGTACATTATAGACTTATATCATACGACATGTTGTCGGATAAATAAAGAATGATTGGCGTGGTGAAATTAAATGAAAACAATAAACATTCAACATCTTACAAAAGATTACGGAAACAATAAGGGAATTTTTGATATTTCATTTCAAATTGAGGAAGGTGAGGTATTTGGTTTTCTAGGTCCTAACGGTGCGGGAAAAACAACTACAATTCGCCATCTACTAGGATTTATTAAACCACAAAGTGGGAAGTCTACGATATTAAATTTAGATTGCTGGAATCAGTCTAAAGAAATTCAAAAGCATCTCGGTTATTTACCTGCAGAGATTGCTTTTCCAGAAAACATGACTGGTACAGAGCTCATTTCGCATGCTGCTAATATGCGTGGACTCCGTGATATGACAAAAGCTAAACAGCTGATAGAGATGTTCGAATTAGACCCGTCTGCACAAATAAAACGAATGTCTAAGGGAATGAAACAAAAGGTTGGGATTGTTTGTGCTTTTATGCATGATCCACATGTTCTCATACTTGACGAACCTACAACTGGACTCGATCCTCTTATGCAATCGGTATTTGTTAAGCTAATACACCAGGAAAAACAAAAGGGGAAGAGCATCCTTATGTCTTCTCATCTATTTGAGGAAATTGAGGGGACCTGCGATAGTCTTGCAATGATAAAGCAAGGTAGATTAATTTCGGTTATGAATTCGCAGGACTTTAAGCAATTTGACAAGACAATATTTAAAATAAAGTTTCAAAAACTATATGATTTTCAATCTTTCCAGAATGAAGGTTTTATGATTAGGGAGATTCAAAAGGACAGTTTGCAAGTCACGGTAGAAATAGAAGACATTCAAATTAACGAACTAATACGTTCTCTGTCTAATCGGGATGTAATATCGTTTCATGAAATGAAGAACTCTCTAGAAGAGCATTTTATGAATTTTTATAAAGGAGAGAAGCATGAGCATGTTTAAAAAGTCTTTATTTATTCACTTAGTTAAATCAAATATAAAAATATTTTCAATCATTTCAGGCGTATTATCCCTGTTAATAGGGATTGTGGTGAGTGTATTCACTCCGGAAACCATGCATGAAATTGCACAAGCTAGCATGGATGCTCCTGTTAATCCTTTAGGTGATATAACAACCTTGATTGCTTTTATAGCAAATCAATACTTTGGGAACTTCGCCCTCATCTTTGCCATGATTTATTCAGTTATTATTGGAAATAAGCTAATAGCAAATCAAGTAGATAAAGGTAGCATGGCCTTTCATCTGTCATCTCCTATCACAAGAACTCAATACACTTTTACAAGCATCATCTTTTCTATTTCTACACTAGTGGCAATGTTTGGGCTAATATTTTTTGTTGGATACAGTGTGTCAGAGTTAGTCCAGCCTGGTGAGTTACCAGTAGAAAAGTTCTTCATCCTAACTTTAGGGTCTTTGATACTGAATTTAGCAATTAACGGTATTAATTTTTTTGCATCTTGTTTATTCAATCGTTCGAGCTATTCCCTTGCCCTTGGTGCAGGACTAACGGTGTTTTTCTTTGCTACGAATATGCTTTCTGGTATGAGTGACAGTCTGGAATTCCTTAAAAATGTTACACTTATCACTCTCTACGATTCCAATGCCATCATTCAAAGTGGAAGCTATGTTGCTCAATTGATCATACTTGTTGGGTTAGCACTTGTCCTATATTTAATTGGAATTCTCGTCTTTAAACGAAAAGATCTACCATTGTAAATATCTTTCTAACCACTTAAAATCTATTTAAAAAACCTAGAGTGTTAATCATGATTTATTTTTTCTAAGCCTAAAAATATCCTAAGTAATAAATAAAGTAAATGTGCTGTTTTACTTGAGCGATAATAAAAAGAAAAAATTATGGTGGGTATAAGCTATTTTTTCAAAGAAAGTATGAAATTCATAGATTTAGACTATTCTATGCATTTACCAGATTCCTTATCAACTGAAAAATTTACTATCACATCTTTGTATAGGATTAAATTAAATACGATTACTTTATTTAAACAAAAAATGCCCAAATCAATTTTTTTATATAGTAATTATATGTTTTTCTTTTTTCCTATTGTTAGATGCTTATAAACTTTGAAAGATCATAATCTAAATTCAAACAAAGAAAACGAGTCACAATAGTGGCTCGTTTTTTATTAATCCACATTCTATAAACGTAGGTTTTGATTTAGCTAATTAAGTAGGCAGGGTGACTTCAAAAATAATAAAAATAGTCCAGAAGGATATACTACCTTAGTAACGAATTTGCTTTCTGGAGGAATGTACATGAAAAACCAAACTATCAACTTGCTTCAAATGTCATTTATCCTAATTGGTAGTACTGGACTTGTTAACCATGTGATTATCATTCCTATGGTTTTGGACGTTTCGGGGCGTGATTCTTGGATTACTATTTTGCTCTCTAGCGTTTCATTACTATTCTTGATACCGATTCTCTACTTTATCCAAAAACGTATGAACGGAGTACAGTTGTTTCTGTGGCTTAAGGGAAATTTCGGGAGATTTATTACATACCCATTAATGGCTATGATCGTTCTATATCTATTTTCCTCGGGTGTCGTCCTTTTAAAGGAGACGTTAACCTTTTTATCGTTTTATCTCCCAATGACACCTAGAGTATTATTAGGGGCTACTTTTTCGATAGTCTGTTTTTATAATGCAAGACACGGAATTCAATCCATCGGGTTGACTGCGGGTATCCTACTCCCGATTGTCATTCTTTTAGGTTTTTTTGTCATGACTGCGAATTTTCCGCATAAAGACTATACTCTTTTAAAACCATATATAGAATACGGTACTACTCCTGTTATAAAAGGAATGATTTATCCAATATCAGGATTTGTAGAAGTTGCTTTTATCCTATTTTTTCATCATCACTTAAATGAAAAAATAAAGTTTACTACTTTGATATGGATTGGAATGACTTTTG
The DNA here is from genome assembly GCF_036421055.1 of Gottfriedia acidiceleris. Lineage (GTDB taxonomy): Bacteria > Bacillota > Bacilli > Bacillales > Bacillaceae_G > Gottfriedia > Gottfriedia acidiceleris_C. The sequence goes on from NZ_JAZGQS010000002.1 coordinate 420,560, forward strand.
TAATCCTTACTCTTGGACCAACTATTGGGGCTATCACAGAGTTTGGTCCATTCGTGGCTGCTAAGCAACGATACCCAGCCTTTGAAGAATGGAGACTCGTATCAATTGGTCGCTATATTGAACATCTCGACTTTTTATCAGTTTATCAATGGTTTGTTGGCGCTTTTATCCGCTTGTCTCTTCTTACTTTTTTAGTCTCAGATATTCTTAATGTTACAAATAAGAAGGTAAATAGTGGAGTGAAAATTTTTTTCCTAGCGTGGGTCACTTTAATATCCATTTTGTCCATTAACGATACTTCTTTTTATTTGTTTTTATCCCGTCAATTTTTACCGGGTACTCTTATATTTATCCTTTTGATTTTTGTACTTTTAGCCATACTCTCTATGTTTGTGAATAAAGAGAATGGAGGTAAAACCAATGAAGCGCAATAATCAACCTGATCAAGATCAGTTGAAGGTCAAGTGGGATGAAGAAGTTTTAAGGGGATGGTTTGAAGGATCTCACGATGTCGTTTTTCAAAAACAGCAAATCGACAGTGGTAAACGTTATTTTTCTATTTTATCTATCTATTGTCAAAGTCTTATTGACATAAAAGAATTGCGAAAAACAATCATGCCTCATCTTCATGAAGTGTTGGAAAATGGATTTACCGGTGATGCAAAGGATTTGGAGTCAAAACTTGATTTCCCTATCACTTTCATTAAATCAGATTTTTCACAGGAAGACCTCGCCCTAAAAATTTTTGAAGGAGAAGTTGTCTTTTTCCTCACTGCATCTAGGCTGGTTTTTTCCATTAAACTAGCGATGCTACCAGCAAGATCAGTAGAAGCACCTAGTACGGAAGTTTCACTCAGAGGGGGAAGGGACGGGTTTGTAGAAGAACTTCAAACCAATATTGGATTAATACGGAAAAGATTGAAAACAAGTTCCCTTAGTTATGAACAATTCGTTATTGGAACTAGAAGTAAAACAAGGGTTGCTGTTCTTTATTTGAAAGATGTTATTTCACAAGATGTTTTAGAAGAAGTACGATCTAAATTAAATAATATTAAAGTCGATGGCATTGTTTCATCTGATCAAATTGAAGAACTTATTACAGACCGGCCATTCAGTCTCTTCCCTTTATTAGAATATACGGGACGACCTGATTATGCTGTAAATTGCCTACTATATGGACGCTTTGTTTTATTAGTGGAAGGCTCACCGACTGCATCAATCGGACCTGTTACTCTAGTATTTTTTGTGAATAATGCTGAGGACCAGCATTCGTCAGCCCCTTCCGCAACCTTGGGAAGAGTACTGCGAATTTTCAGCTTAATAGTAGCTGTTTTTCTACCGGGATTTTGGATTGCTTTAGTCGCTTATCATCCGGATCAAATACCATACACATTGTTGGCAACACTGGCTTTGTCAAGAGAGGGAGTTCCATTCCCTACTACATTAGAGGGATTCTTGATGATTTTTTTATTTGAGTTACTCAGAGAGGCAGGTCTTCGAATTCCTACTACTGTTGGTCAAACATTATCCGTAGTAGGAGGGTTAATTATTGGGCAAGCTGCCATCAGCGCAGGTTTGGCTTCTCCAGGTATTGTCGTAATGATGGCTATTTCAGTGGTTTCGACATTTACTTTAATCAACCAGTCGCTTTCGGGAACTTTAAGTATTCTCCGATATTTTGTTTATCTACTATCAAGCTTACTCGGAATAACTGGGCTTATATTTTCAGTTTTTATTATATGTGTTCATCTTGTGAATTTACGTTCTTTTGGTGTTCCATTTATGGCTCCTTACTCCCCATTTGTACCAACTAGTTTGATTCCCGCAACAATTCGAATTCGTTTTAAAAGTATGATGAAGAGACCGAAAGAGCTTCATACGAACGATAGCACGAAAAAAAAGGGTGAAGAAAAAAGATGAGAAAAAAATTTTTTCAAAAAAAACTACTTATACTATTTCCATCTATTTTTCTGTTAACCGGCTGTTGGGACACAAGAGAAGTAGAGCATGTTTGGTACATGAATTCCTTAGGAGTTGACTATAAAAATAATCAATACGTGCTCTATCCTCAATTTATCAATTTTTCCACTTTTGCAAAACAAGAAACTACTATGCGAACACCACAGCCAATTTTTATTGGAAAAGGAAAAGGGGAGATTTTAGACCATTCAGCGTTCGATTTTTATAAAACGACTCAACAAAGGGTATCTTGGGAGCACATAAATACAGTCGTATTCTCTGAGAATGTATTAAAAAATGGAGATATTCGACAAATTGATGAATTCTTTGCTCGTTTCTTTCAGTTTAGGAATACAATGTGGGTATTTGGAACGAAGGAACCAGTTGAGGATGTTTTGGCAACTGGAACCATCTTAAATCTCTCACCCCTTTATACATTAAGGGATATCCCAAATGAAATGACAAAAAACTATTCTCTTTTTAGTCCTTTAATATTTTACAAATTTCGGGCTTATTTTTATGAGCCTGCTATGACTACACAAATCCCATTCTTATCGATTTCAAAAAAAAAATGGAAATCAGACAAAAATGATTTCCCTTTATTAAAATATAGTGGGTCGGCTTTTGTAGCTTCAAAGCAATACAAAGGGTATTTATCTGAAAAAGACTTATCAGGTATAAAATGGACGGGCAAGTCTTTCACCCGAGCACCGATCCTATTAAAAAAAGATGGGGAGCCCGTTACCGAAATGGTATTGAAAAAACCAAAAATCCAAACAGTAGCTTATATAAAGAACCACAAACCGCATTTTCGAATGAAGATTCGCATAGATGGAGATATTTTTCAAATTGTAAAATATTTGCCTATGAAAACTGTAAAACAATTAGCTGAAAAAACCTTAAAAAAGGAAATCGAAGAAACCTACAAAAATGGGGTTAATAAAGGAATTGATGTTTATCAACTTTCACAAATACTTTATCGAGATAATGTAAAAGACTGGAAAAAGTATGAAAAGAACGGATTAATCCCGCTATCGCCTTCATCCTTAGATGTTGAAGTAAACGTGCAAATTTTGACAAGCGGCCAATGGAAGGCCACTAATTTACAGAAGCCATACTCAAGTAAACCATAATGACGCAAACAATTTTTAATGATCAATTAAATGACAACACAATTAGAAATGTAAACTACCATGAAAGAAAGATTGTGACTTACATTCACTGTTGTTCAAAAGCTTCAAATGCCTACTAGAGGCTCTCACAAATGTTTCGTTTTTGAATTGAACCACTTTTTCGTGCTAGAATGAATACAACTTCATATGGAAAGAAAATATAAGTTGTATACTCATATTCGAGGAGAAATTATGAATTTCGAGCAAATGGAATATATCGTCAAAGTCGCAAGCGAGAAATCAATCATTAAGGCTGCAGAAAAATTGCATATTACAAGTTCAGGACTAAGTCAATCAATCTCCCAATTAGAGCATGAGTTGGGAATAAGTATTTTTAATCGTTCAAGAAAAGGAACATTTCCAACAGAAGAAGGAAAGATTTTAATAAATAGAGCTAGTGAAGTCTTACAAATTATTAGTAAGTTAAATGAAGAGCTGTATGATTATAAAAATAATAAAAAGATTCATTTGAAAATAGTCGCTGCTCCTACATTCGCAGCCGTACTTCTTCGAGCTATGAACAAAATTAAAGATGAACATCCGAATGTTACGATTGAAATCGAGGAAAAAGATCCACCACTAATTATGGAAACAATTAAACACACTGAATATGATTTTTGCTTTTTCCCTCAAGATTTAGAGATATTAAAGAGTGAAAAAAATATTAACTATGAATTAATACGGACTGACCGTGTTCACGTTATTGTAGGAAAAAACTCCCCACTCTATCATCTTGACTACGTAACTCAATCTGATGTATTCGAAATGGATACTGCGTGCTATTCAATCTATTCTGATTACTATTATTCTAAATTAATTAAAGAAAATAAAAATAAAATAAGAGTAACGACAAACAGTATGAATATACTTACAGAGGCTGTTAGAGAACATAATGTATTTGTCTATTCTCATGAGTCAGGCGCTAAATATCATCCTTACATTCTGAGCGGAAACTTAAGATCTATTCCTTACAAAGAAAATAATGAATTTGTTGTGAAGGATTTATGGGTAATCTATCCAAAAAACAAAAAGCTTTCAAAAATAAGTAAAAAATTTATCGAAATTGTTAAAGAAATAGCCACTCAATCTTGAGAGGTTATTTTTTTTAGTCATTATTTATTTAAATTGAACGAATCGAATTGTTGAATTAGGCTAATCGTCTCAATTAAACATTGGAAAAATTTGTTAAAATTAGGATTGAAATAAATTAGATGAAATAATCGTAACAAAGGAGAAACTATGCAGAGAAGAAATGTAGAACTTGTGGAACTAAATGCAGAAAATTGGTATGAATGCTGTCTTTTAGAGGTATCCGAAGATCAAAAAAGTCATATTGAACCGAATGCAATTTCGATTGCTCAATCGAAATTTGAATCTTCACTAAAACCATATGCGATTCATTTTGAAGGTAAAGCAGTAGGATTTTTAATGTTTAATACTACAGAAGAAGAGTTAGATGGTTATTGGATATATAGAATAATGATCGATAAGAATTTTCAGCAAAAAGGACTTGGTAAAATTGCTACTCAATTAATGATCAATGAGATGATTAAACTAACAAATGCCAAAAGAATTGTTGTAGGTTATCATCCTGAAAACTTAGGAGCACATAATTTATATTCAAGTCTAGGATTTATTGATCATGGCGATCGATTTGGGAAAGAAATGGCAGTTGTATTAGATATAAAGCATCAGTAAATGTTCATTATTTAACGAAAAGAAGGGATGGCAATTAAGCTATCCCTTAAATTCTCTATGAATACCCGTTAGCTAAATAAATTTCTTACCTGTTTTTATTTAATGTCTTCATCGATTTTGTACTCCAAAATATCCCCTGGCTGACAATCTAATGTCTTGCAGATTGCTTCTAATGTTGAGAAACGAACTGCTTTTGCTTTACCATTTTTCAGAATGGAAAGATTCGCCATCGTAATGCCAACTCTTTCTGAAAGCTCCGTTACGCTCATTTTTCGTTTTGCCAACATTACATCAATATTAATAATGATTGCCATACAATCCACCCTTAGACCGTTAAATCATTTTCTGATTTTATGTTGATCGCTTCTTGTAAAAGCTGTTGGAGGATAGCAGCAAAAACGGCGATCACTAACGAAGCAAATATAATGATCAGTACCAAAAATCCAATTGGAGGATCAACTTTCTTTGCTATAAAATGAAAGAGTGGCATACCTAAAACATATATACCACTGATTGCAATCCCACAGTACTTTATGTTCTTTAATGCCTTTACGGATAATTCCGAGAAGGCTGTGTTGTCGTCAATGTAGCGTAAAAGATTGAAAGCCTGATAGAGAGCAATGTAAAAAGGCACGGCAGCTCCATACAATACGATGAAAAGGAGATATTTCATTGAGGCAATATTTGGATACAATTTTGATGCAAAATTGCCTATATTTGGTACCAAAAATATACATAAAGCAAGCACTGCAATTCCAGCTAGAAAAATAATTAGCTTTAAGAAAGAAGTTGAACCTCTTTTACCATTCATATTAAATACCTCACTTATTTAATGACAATATGAATTTACCATATTGTTTATCGTTTTACAATAAATTTATGTTGTTTTTTATGATGTTATTATGGAATATCCCTTTCATTTTGACAATAAAAAAAAGCATTTCTCATAAAGAAATGCTTTTTCATTCATAAAGTTAAATGTTTTTTATTTATTTAAAGTGTTTATTACATTAAGAGAATGATTAATTGCCGTTTTACATTGATTTACATCTGGGGCTGATGTACGAGCTGCTGCTAATACAATGTCAATCGTACCATCAATTTTAGTCCATGAAGTACTATCTATTTTTCTAAGTTTAGCCTCTGAAGTATCCCATTGATGTTCCAAATTATCAGCATCTTTTTTAGCTAAATGAAAGTTCTTTGCGTTAACATCTGATAACATTTTATTTTCTATTGTCGCAAAATCGGTTAATTGGCCAGATAATGTTGTTTCAGTAGAAGCAGCATTTGATGATAATTTAATATAACCGCCAATACCAACTGATAAGAAAATACACAGAGCTAAAATAGTTTGTGTCATGATGTTACTCTTACTTCTATTTTCATTTGTTCTTTCAATAGATAATGAAATATCAATTTTTGTAGCAGCAAGGAAAACAATGATTGCTAAAATTGCGATTAGAAAAATGATACTTGTACTTGTTGTTCCTAAACCTAAACCGCCATTCACTTTTGGTTGAGATAGGTAATCTCCTAGTGATGCCCCAAGTGGACGTGTAAGAATATAAACAATCCAGAACCCTAACATTCCATCAAGTTTTAAAAACTTCCACGCTAAGAATACACAAAGTATGATCACAATAACTGTTACACCAGTTTTAAAATACCCTAGTCCAAGTTGCTCAGAATATAAATCCCCAACAGCAGTACCTAGTGCAAATGTAAAAAGAATCGCCAACCAATAAAATATTTCTCTTTTTCTTGTGAAAATTGAATGGATAGAAAGTGTTTTTTCACTAAGAAACCAAAAAAGAAATGTTAATGCTAACAGCGCTGAGAATACAATCGTACTTGTTTCAAGAGGTACTCCAATCGCGTCAGTCAAATTATCCGTTACCAATGTACCAAATACACTTATTAGTACAACAGTGATCCAATAAATACTTGGAACATATTTCTTTGCCTTGAATTGAAAAAATAAAGAGATAAAAAATGCAACACCCATAAGGACCGTTGTAAGTCCTAAACCTAAACCAACATTAAAATTCAAGAAATCAGCAAATGTTTCCCCAACAGTTGTACATAAAACTTTAATAATCCAGAAATAGATTGTAACTTCTGGAACCTTGTTAAGCAGAGTATTTATTGTCTTTTGTTTATTCTCCATAATTAAATTCCTTTCTATTGAATTAAAGTACATTTTTATATTCACATATAAAAATGAAAGGAAAATGAAAAACAGGAGAATTGAACAGTTTATTTTTATAGAATGCTGACCTCTTTAGATTATTGATTGTAGTTTATTTGCAATTTGCTCTGTTTAGGCAGACCATTTTTTATTGTTCAAAACGTGTTTTGGATAAAAAGGAATAAATTAATACATATCGAAAGTATTAATGAATTATCTTCATATAAAAAGGTGGAATGAATTTGAGGAATCTTGTGTGTGCTTTGTATAGTTTAGTTGGACTTTTATTTGTCTATATGACATATTTTAATACTTTTACTGGTCCTCATTTTTTCAGGGTATTAGGGTGGAGTTTATTTACTATAGGTGTACTATATCAATTATTTCCTAATTTTTATAAACAGTTTATTTCATTTATCGATTCATTTAATATTGAAAACAGTGAGGAAAAAGGGGAAGAGAAACCTGTTGCTAAAAATTAATTAACGATATTTTGACTTATCACAAGTGTTAGTTAAAAAATGACAAAAAGGTAGGAATACAATAAAAGTTAACGAATGTTGGTGATATTTTGAAAAAGGCCATTGTTTCTTGTATACTTCTAGTCTTTTTAGTTGCTATTGGCTTTGGTGTTTATTATTTCATTCCAAAGACTATAAATGAGTCAATAAACGGTGTTGAATATCAACTTGGTTCAGGTCATGATCAAGTAAATTCTGTGACGATAAAAATAAAGGGCAAACTTCATCACTCTTTATTAGGAAAAAGAAAGTTTGTAGGGTCAATCGATGTAAAAGGTGCTAATAATCCTAATCCAAATAAAGATCGCAAAGTAGAAATAGCCTTTGATCAAAATGGCATGGGGATAATAGAATATGGTTACTTTAAAAATGGAAAACCTGAAATCGATAGCTATGGTATTCTCTTTGCTAACAAAGATTTTAACAAAGTAACGATCGGAGAATTTAGAGAAGATCATAGTGGAAAAGGTTGGACAGGAAAAGACGGATGGATGATTACAGGTCCAGCGACTAACAGAAGTGAAGCTTTAATCATTTCAAATGAGTTAATGAAAAAAGTTTTACATAACAAATTAAACTAAATACAACATAGATTCAAAGAATTATTCTTTAATCGAAGATCAGTAGCCACATTTTTTGTGGCTCTATTTTTGAGCGTTATTAACGGATAAAAAGGGTTCATTTATTTTTTGTAGAATATATTAAGTTATATAACTGGGAATAAATCCCAATTAGGGGTTGGTATGTCCTCCGGAGGTGTTAATATTGGATTACAGTTTATTAGTTATTGGAATAGTGCTTTTAATAGTGTCTTACTTAGTAGCTGTGAAAAAACAAACTTGGTTGTTAGCAGGTTTTAATGAAAAAATGATTAAAAACAAATCCATGTTAGGTACAGTAACTGGTTTTGGCTTTTTTCTACCAATAAGCTTGTTAATAATTATTAATAGTTTTATTGACTATCCTTATGAGGAAACTGTACTTATAACGGTAATGTTAGTCTTATTAACCATGACCTACCTTTTTATGAATAGAAAGTTACATGATTAATTCAACTAACTCATGCGATTCTTCAATAACGAAGGATCGTTTGTTTATGCAGCTAAATGACAGGTTAGCTTAATAAGATATGAAAAGAAATTCAAAAATCAACACAAAAAATTTGAGAGAGTATAATACACCCAAAATTCAAATGTAAGCGTTATACATAAAGAGGTTAGTTATATGTATTATATTAGATATTTATTATCTTAATTATAAAAACAGGAAATGGGGAAAGACACTGACATGAAGAAGATACTCGTTTATCCAATTTTAGCTGTGATGTTAAGTTCTGTATTAGGAGCTTGTACATCACAAAATGCACAAACTCCCAAACTAAAAGAAGAACAGGCAAATGAAAAGAATGAAGGAACAGAAGTAACTAAAATAAATACTTCCCATTGGTCCTATGAAGGGGAAACAGGCCCCGAGCACTGGGGGGAATTAGATCCTGCTAATTCAGCCTGTGTAAATGGTAGTGAACAATCGCCGATTAACATTGAATTTTCGCAAGTTAAGAATGGACAAGCTGCAGAAGACGTTCAAATTAATTATGAACCGACGTTATTTTCACTCATGAACAATGGTCATACTGTACAGGCAAATGCTGCGGGTGGTAGTAACAGCATACTCATTGAGGGGAAGGAGTACAAGCTTGCACAATTTCATTTCCATACCCCAAGTGAGCATCAATTCAACGGCAAAAACTATGTAATGGAGCTTCACCTTGTACATAAAGATTCAAATGGAAAGATTGCTGTCCTTGGAGTGATGATTCAGGAAGGTGAAGAAAATAAAAATCTGGCAGCGGTCTGGGATATTCTACCGAAAGAAGAAACAGATAAAGATATTCCCTTGAATGAGTCAGTTGATTTAAAGGCTTTGCTTCCTGAAGATCAAACTGCATTTCATTATGAGGGTTCATTAACGACCCCTCCTTGTACAGAAGAGGTAAAATGGACCATTTTTGAAATGCCGATTGAAATGTCAAAAGAACAAATTGAAGCATTTCGAAAGATTTTCCCCGATGATCATCGTCCAGTTCAATCTCTAAATAATCGTAAAGTCATAAAAAGCTAAAAAATGCACGTTAACCCAACGGGAGCGTTGTCAAAGAGAGAATTAACACTCTATTTGTTGAACTTACTTATTGAACAAACGTGCAGTTTAGTTCCACTTTAACAAGATAGAAGGAAATGCTTCAAATGTTTTTTTAAATCCATAATAAATGTAGAATAGTTTCATGCAAGAGGAAGAACGAGTAAAGTTCTTCATTATTTGATAGGGAGAGAAATTTAATGTTTTCTAATGAAGAAAGAGATGCAATTTATAAAGCTATTTATTATAGGAGAGATATTCGAAGTTTTTTGTCAACTCCTATCCCAGAAAACAAGTTACATAAAATATTAAATGCAGCTCATCATGCACCTTCAGTAGGTTTTATGCAACCTTGGAACTTTATTATCGTTTCCTCTGACGAAATGAAAGAAAAATTAGCCTGGGCGGCAGAAAAAGAAAGACGAGCATTAGCTGTTCATTATGAAGGCGAAAAAGAAATGAAATTCCTTGATTTAAAAGTTGAGGGTTTAAAAGAAGCGCCTGTAACTATTTGTATAACATGTGACCCAACAAGGGGAGGTTCACATGTATTAGGGCGAAATTCAATTCCTGAAACAGATATATTATCAACAGCCTGTGCTATTCAAAATATGTGGTTAGCATCTTGTGCTGAAGGACTTGCGATGGGGTGGGTAAGTTTTTATAAAAAAAATGATATTCGAGATATTTTAGAAATACCACCACATATTGACCCTATTGCTCTTATATCTATCGGTTACACTAAACACTATCCAGAAAAGCCAATTTTAGAATTAGCTAATTGGGAAAAAAGACGTTCGTTAGAACATCTCATTTTTGAAAATAAATGGGGTAGAAACTAAACGGCTTATTCAATAAACGGGTGCATTAGTTGATGATCAAGAGCAGCCAAAGGCTGTTCTTTTTTATTAAGTAAATGGCAGCTTAGTTGCTTAATGTTATTATTTATATGAGTGTAATTAAAATATACGTTTATTAATGAGTAATGTTGAGGGGATATTTTGATATTTATATATAGTTTAATAATAATTTGTGTGATCACATTTATTGGAGTAGAAGTAAGATCGAGTATATTAATGAGGAAATTTGAAAACGAGTTAGATAAAAACATATCAGAAGGTATGGATGATTCTCCATTAACAAGAAAGGAAAAAGGATTACTAAATGGATATTTTAAGTGGAATAATGTATCAATAATCGTTGTTATAGTGTGTAGCTTATTAATGCTTATAAAGACCCTACTTAATGAAATAAAATAACAAATTATCACTTTTTTCCTGAACTACAATAAATCTGTATGGAATATTCTTATTGAACTAACGCATCAGCTGGCTTTACGGTATGAATGAAGATGGTTTATTAGTAGGTGTAAACTGGAATGCACAGTTAATTGGTTTGGAAATAGAACCAGCTGCTTTATTTGGTGAATTAGAACAAAAGAATAGTTTAAAATAATACACCTTGTACAACTAACGCACGATTCTTTAGATGAACAACAAGATCAGCGGAAAAGTCGTTTTTTATTGAGCTAAAGGCCCCAGGTTTGTTGAAGAAGGATATTTTCTGTTTTAAGCGAATTGTAATTTCAAACAAACCTTACACCAACACATGTATTGATAATAACAAGAGCCTAGGAGGTATGAGATATGAAGATCAATAGAATAGATCATGTGAGTATAAATGTAAACGATCTTTCAGAGGCTAAAGCGTTTTTTATAGACCTTGGACTTGAAGTGAAAGCGGAATGGGAATTGGATGGAGAACAGTTGGACAGAATAGTTGGGCTTAATAATGTTAAAACGGCATGTGTAGGAATGGGGATGCCTGATGGTGAGGCATGGATCGAGCTAGTCAAATTTTATACACCGTCAGATGATAAGGATGTAGAGCAACCTCTTGCAAATTCACTAGGTATCCGACATATTTGCTTTGCTGTTGAAGATATTGAAGCTATTATTGCAAAATTGAAAGAAAAGGGTACGGAAATATTTAGTGAAATACAGCAATATGAAGAAAGTTATAAGTTATGCTACGTTCGTGGCCCAGAAGGAATTATTTTAGAGTTGGCGGAGAAAATCAAATAAATCTATTCGGGTGAGTTAGGAAGAACATGATCAACAATTTTGTTCAAACAATTAGTAATTCTTTGTTTAGGAAACAACTATAACTTAGTACATAGGAGGATTTTATGAGAAATGTTATTTTATTTTTACATTCTTCTTTAGATGGTTTTGTAGAAGGACCAAAGGGTGCAATGGATATTGGATGGGTATCTTACAATGAGGAATTAGAAAAGCATGCTAGAGAAATTTTAAGTACTGTAGACACCGTGTTATGGGGAAGAGGAACCTATCAAATGATGGAAAATTATTGGACATCAGTTCCTTCTAACCCTGAAGCGTCAGAATATGAAATTGAACATGCTAAATGGATTGAAGAGACATCAAAGATTGTATTTTCTACGACACTAGAAAAAGCAGAATGGAATAATACAAAATTAGTAAAAGAAAATATTGAGGAAGAAATTAAAAACATAAAAAAACAACCAGGTAAAGATATTATTATTTTAGGTAGCCCAAGGTTTGGACATGCTCTAATGGAACTTGATTTAGTTGATGTCATTAAAATGACTATTTCACCAGTTATTATAGGAAGTGGTTTACCTTTATTTAAGGCCTCGGAATATAAACGCAACCTTTCACTAGTCGAAAATAAAACATTTAATTCTGGTGCAATTGGCCTTACGTATAATATTTTAAAATCGTAACTAAAATCGGCTGATCAGTCGATTTTTTTTGGATATATTTACACTTTCTAAAACAGGCGAGAAAGTAAATTAAGATTCATCACAACATGCTAATCTAAAACAGCGAATTAGATTGTTTGTTGAAAATTATGGGGAAGAAATGAAAGAAGATTTTTTAGAAATAGTTACGTTACGTTTAGAAGGATTATGCAAAACAACGACAAGAAAAGCTAGTGAAGGTGACAATACATTTCAAAAGATGATAGAAAAAGGACATCTTGAACATTATCAAAACGATATTAAATTCATTCTTGAAGAAGGTAAACAGTAGATTTAAAGGTATTATGGTAACTTTTATTACCAAACGTTGTTAAGAAAGCAAAAATAAATGAGCCCCTAGTTTTCAAAACAACTGAACACTAGGGGTTTCTTTTAAAGTTTGAGAAAGGCTTTTTAGAAAATCCATTTTTTCTTATTATTTTTTTCATTTCTTTGGAAATTTGTAACTAAATTAGCTAAATCCTTATTATTTTTATTAATCTCAGCCAGTTCAGATTTTATTTGGTCAAGCTCATTGTATATTTTTTCTAATACCTCACTAGTTTGTGGTAATTCAATCTCTTCTTTTTTTGGAGCGGTTTTTGGAAATGTAATTGAATCAGATTGAATGCCTTTTCCAAGATCTTGTACAGATTTCATTAGCGAATCATCTTTAAAAAGATTTTGTGCCATCCTCATAATTGAACTCATATCTATAGTAGTTTCATTCGCCTTAAGATTATTTGCTAGTTTCATAATACTTTCTCTATTTAAATTATTAATATCACTTGTTTCAGTGAGATTTTGCTCACTCGATTTCTTATTATTCAATAAAAAGCCCACCTTTATATAAATTTGAAAGAATTTATTTCCTAAAAATAACCTAGAAGATTATTAAAATTTATAAAAATCTTCTAGGTGTTTTACCCTCATTTAAAGGGCTTGTCCTTTTTTTACGGACATTTGATTAACTGCATCCAAGTGTTGCACAGATAGCAGCTAAAATTGGTGCTTGGTCAACGCCTAGTAATGAAGCTAAAAGCAATGCAACCAATAGCACTACTACAACCAGAAAAGTTGCAAGATTGAATGACATATTTTTTTCCCCCTTTTATTAAAATATGAATTAAAAGATCTCCCTATCAGGACGATCATATTTTATTTATATGTTTAATAGGATAAGCTTGTTTATGCTATAACCTATTATTAAGATTGGTAATATTTTACATATACATTTAACAAATCGATCTTCTTGATTACGAGAATCACTTTAGACAGATTTAAATGATCGATTAACGGAGCGTATTGTAGAATGGAGTATTGATCATAATGGTCTCAAAGACTATTCGATATCATTGAAGATGGAAGTTGAGGTTTATAAATCGAAAAAGATTTTAAAATATAAACAAGACTAAAAACCAATCCTTTATAAGTCAAGGAATTGGCTTTTTTTGTTTAATGTCTCGTTATTTATTGCATTAAATCCTAGTCTAGTTACATAAGACACTATAAATAATATATAGGGGATTCGGAAATTGGTTCAATTAGTCATACAAGTGGTGTACTTGATGATCTTGCAGAAGCATATTTTGGAATTCAGCCTTGGAATGATATGTTTGATGAAGATTTTTATGATCAGTCGCTTTTACCTTCAGTTTCTCGTCCATCCACTGCAAAAATATTAAGCCCTTTAGAAAGGAAGCGTTATCGTAGGTAAAATAATAGGTGGGGGGAGGATCTTTAGTAGCCAATGCCCCCATTAACGTGCAGATATGACTCACTCTTATTATTATTCAAATTCCGTAGCCATATCTGCTTTATCTTTGACAGCACTAACACTAATTATCGATTTCTTTCCATTTTCCTTTTTAACCAAAACGGACTATACAAAATGTAAAAGCTCACAATCATTACCAATTCTGCCGAGAGAAGATACCATGGCCAAGGCCCTAAATAATCTAATAGTGAAGTATTTACGGGTTTCTTCATGAGGTACATGAAGTTAGTATTTAAAGCCTTATTAATGAAAAACACGCAAGCTGCATAAAGGTTAACAATGAGAATGGTCACCCACATGGATGGTATGGTCGGTCGATATTTGCTGGCCACCACCATAATCAAACAAGCAAGCACGACTCCACCGTGCGAAACAAAAAACTCAAAATATCGAAAATGCGGAAATGAATAATGACCAAGATCAGGTGTCAAGATGGCTTGAATGGAACTGGCTAAACCAGCAAAATACATGAATTGAAACACTCTATAGCTATTTGTAAGAAGCATGATAATTCCCAGAATGACAGTAATATCACTAAGTTCAAGTGGCAAACCCGTTTTAAGCGACCAAGCATTCTCATACACAAGCCATATATGAAAAAAAATCTCAGTAGCCAATAAGAGAAATGCTAAAGAAAAACGAAAAAGCCGTTTATTACCTGAGTCCTGAATTTGTTTTCTAAAGACAAATAGAAAAACACTGAGAATTAATATGATTCCGATTGTTATTAAGTGATTTAATGAAAAAAGGTGAAACGGAACTAGTTTTGAATGAAATTGAAAAAATCTTTCCAACTTATTACCCCATTAATTAATTTGATTTTTATTTTAGTTTGGGGCAAACTCTACCAGTTCTATACAGGATTTAACATTTCATTTCCTTAAGCAGAGCAGAATAGTAGCACTATTTTATTAGAGCACATTAAATAGTTAATTTGGAAATAAAAAAAGGTAGTTTCCATAGATTTGTGTACAAGCAGTTTTTCTCTTTTTACATATTATTTAGGGATGTCACTAATCTAATATTATTAATAGAAAGGAAGAAATTAATTGACTAACAACTTTGAAGAAATTTTCTTAGAAGTAAGTTCATCCGAAGAGTGTGGTGAGAATGAAGGATGGGATGTGATAAAATAGTGAAGGCAATTACAACTGGTGTATTTCATGTGCCCGTTGATAACCAGGCGCCAGATAGCAATGATATGATTAACATCTATTTTAAAAATCCAAGTTCGAAAACGCTTAAAGCTAATTTCGTTGTAGAATTTTCCGCTCCTGGGGTACCTCCCGGCGTTCAAAACCCAGAAATTTCGTCCCCAGCATTTGGTAACTGGACAGTAAATATTCTCCCTCAGCATACGCTCCTCATCGTTGTCACTGGTCCATCTTCACCTCCAGCTTTCGGAACATGGCGTTTTACATTTTGGGGCGATATTGACCGGAAAGAGAAGAAAAACAAACTTAGTGTGGAGGTAATAGCTGGAAGAATATTTGGCTCTGGCCCGGATTTAGCTTTTAACAATGCAGGTGCGACTTTCCCCCATGCATTGTTTGTTGATGCAGAAATTAAAAAAAACGGACCATCCATTCCAGTCCCACCGGGCGGTATCATTTCGGTCTAACAAGCAAAATAGATTCTCCATCGCTTTTATGTCTTAAACTAAAAAGATTAAGTGTATCTGTCTACTACCTCAAGTTCAATAATAAAAAAAGCTGCGAAAATAGCGGCTTTTTTTTATTGGACAGTATCTCCAATTTCTTAATAATAAAGTTTGAATTACCCCATTTTTAATACGATAAATAACGTTTGTTCAATTAAAATAGGATAATTTCCTTTAGAAAATTAAATGAAATAATTGATAGAATTAATGTAAATTAATTTAGACGTATTCTTATATATCATATTAAAAGGAGGATAAGGTAAGAAATGAAACATTACTTAGAATTCACTGTAAATATAAAGCCAGTTCAAGTATCTCAACTTATTTTAGATGATATGGAATTAAAGTCTAACTTGATTTTTCAAGATTATAAAGTTGCTGAGGAGAAAGAAATTGTAATCCTAGTCTTTCAGAAATACTTTTTTAGAAACGACAGTACAGCTACATTGACGGTTACAATTGACAACTTTAGTGGTGTGACATATGTTAAGTGCATTTCCTCAGGTAATGGAGAAGGAATATTTGATTTTGGTTGGGGAGCAGGGAAAAGTTTTATCAAACCGATTAGACTAAAGTTGGCAGCTAATCTATTGGATATCATTGAGGATAATTAATTTTCGGATCTGAATGAAAATTAATGCAAAGTGAAAACAACCAAAGAGGTGAAAATGCATGGAGATTTCCATCCGAAATGCCAATCAAAAAGACTACCAGTCATTATTACCATTATTTAGACAAGTTCACAATTTACACGTTTTTGAAAGACCGGACCTTTACAAAGAGAACGCAACTCCAGTAGATGAAGAGGAATTCAATAACCAACTAAAAGATGAAAAACAATGTACCCTAGTAGCAACTATAGCTACAGAAATAGTAGGCATGGCAGTTTTGAAGGAAGAAGAAATACTTGAAAACTCATTTGTTAATGCGAGGAAGATCTTACTTGTTAATAGTTTATGTGTTGATGATGCGAGTAGGAAAAAGGGGATTGGAAGAAAACTGATGCAATCTGTTCTTGATTTTGCGAAAGAATTGAACGTTGATAGTATTGAATTAGGTGTTTCAGAAAGTAATCAAAATGCGATCCATTTTTATGAGTCGATTGGAATGGCAACAAAAAATAGAAAAATGGAGTTACGATTAAGTTAAGCAAATTTTGATTTCCCTGTTTTGTTTTAGGCAATGAAAAACAGCAGTAGAACAGAGCTGAATCACTGGCTCTTTTTATCTATACGAAAGAATAGTACTGCATAAAATACCCTACTATTGAAGGAATGAAAGTTTAATTCAAAATGGTACAATCATTTTTATAACAACACTTTAAGCCAGAGGTTAACTATGAAAATTAAATTATTGTACTATGCTCCATTTTTATTAACCGTGGTAATAGCTCTTTGCTATGGCATACCAGAAACTTTATCATGTGTTTTTGGGTGGTTATTCACCTCAATATTTATTTTTGAACTTCGATTGTTAGTTCTTTGTTTACCCTATGGTCTGGATTTATCAAACTAGCAAAATGAATGGCTGGGATGATGTTGAAGTTAATGGTCTTGTAGAAGGTAGGCGACTAGAAATCTATATAATGCCAATTAAAAAAGAAGATAGACGTAGCGTAGATTTTTATTATCTATTAAAAGAAGGTAAATGGACACTAGAAAGAACAGAAGCACAAATAAACTGATTTATAAAATAAAAAGCGTGTATCATTGATTACTTGGTAATCGTGGATACACGCTTTTTTTACTAAATCTAAAAATATTTAACTTCATTGGTATACGAAATGAAAATGTGAATATTTTTTTATGAGGAGGTAGTGTAATGAAAAAGAAAGAACTTCCAACGATTAAGAAAATTATCGAGAAGAATAGAGAAGAGCGAGAGAGAAAGTTGAAATTGTCAAAACAGAAAACAAACGAGTTTTTAAAAAAAATTAAAGAATATTAAAATAGGAGCCGCATTTTTAGCTCCTATTTATTTCCTATACTATTTAATTTTTCCATAAATCTTGCAGTTTTATTTTTACTTTGTGCTAATCGATCGTTACGTTGTTTTCGAACTTCGCCAATAACACTTTCTAGTGAATTATCTTTTGCTACAATAGTTCGATCACCAATAGTTACTGTTACAGCACCCGTTGAACTATTTGCATAAGCTCGGACTTTACTATATCTTTTTCTATTTCTATCATTAAATCTTCTAGATTCTTCTTTTAACATATAATTCACCTCTCTTATTATTTTGAAGTAACCAATGGTTTTTCGCTAATAATCTTAGAGTGCGACTTTAGGATCCTATGAATATCTGCTGTTTGTAATATCTCACTTTGTCCTAAAAGTATACTATTTTCTAAGAATTCTTGCAATGTAACTTCATCTTGAAGATTCACGAAAAATGTAATGATCCAATACTCATCTTTACTCTCAATATAAATCTTATATGAGTATGAGTCATCTGTTTGTAAAATAAGTTCATCATTTTGAAAATAGCATTTTACGTAGGGTTCATTTACCATATCCGAGTCTTTACCGTTAAATTCTTCTTTAAATGATCGTCTAGGATATTCTTTATGTAGTAGACTAAAATGTTCATCTTTCACTTTATATACACAAAATGGAGATTCCATTATATAGAGATATTGGTATTCAAGTGCACCATTAGCGATAAATTCTATATTTTCATCTAAATGAATAAGAATCTTATTAAGGAAAAGTATGTTTTGCTCATATGAATCTATTGTATAGTTCATATCATCAACTATATCTTGTAATCTATTGACCTCATCTACAGTCATATCCTTTATTTCACGGATGGCACGTTCACCACTGTTCCGTAACATGAAATTATTTAATGATTCTATTGAAAAGGTTGTACCTAAAAAAGGCTGTACAATTGCGTATTCATTCGGTCTGAAAACTCTGTAGGCATCAATATGGAATAAATCTTCATTCTTCCAATTTGGCATCTGAAGAAAGGTGTATAATACTGTTACAAAGTACCAAGCTATCAATCCATACATAAAGAGTTGTAAAAATGAATGTTGATGATAAAATTCATAGCCCCATTTAAACCATGATTCAGGGATAGGGAGAAATTTGGTAATCGTTGCAACAAGACCTGATATCCCAACGCTAACTTGTAATTTTGATACTTTCATACCATATTGACCGATTGTTATTAGTGATACTAACTGTTTAAATGGATAAATAAAGAATAAAGGTATCCACATTCGCTCAAATCCATTTTTCTTTTTAACCGTTTTATAATTAGAATTAGCAGCGGAAATAAGAGGGTCCAATACCTTTTGGAGTTCTACTACACTTTCATCAAAATTGCTCTCCATGATGATTTTCTCCTTTATATTATGTTTAGAATCGGTAAGGTTACAGGAAATCTTTACTACCCTATTTAAAGTATAGTATGAACTTATTTCCAATTTTACAAGATTCTACCTGGACACATAAAGTTCACTTAATACATAAACAGTACATTATTAAAAAAACGATAAAAAAAAGCCTGTACCTATAATTACTTTGTAATCATAGGCACAAGCTTTTCTTTTAAATCATTGTGGTTGAATATGCGGTTGTTCCTTTAAATGATCCGTCAACTCATCTACAACATACGAAAATTCATCATAAGATACACATTCCAATGGAAATTCTAGTGCAACTTTGTTTTGTTTGTTGTAAATAGCAACAACTTTAGAACGTCGGTCAAGGAGTCTTGTTTTCATATTAGACTTTTGAATTGTGATCTTCTTTATGTCTTCTAGTAAAATTTGAGTGTGAGCATCTTTTACGGTATACCTTACAACATTGCCAACGATTTCGATTTTGTTTTTTAATAGTTTAGTTTTATAGATATGATATGACACGATTAAAATGGCAAGTAAAGATGTTAAAGTGATGTATACTGGGTCCATTGTGGAGAATGCTTTATATCCTCTAAAAGCTAGTAGGACGTACCAAGCGTAGAACCATTTACTTAATTTAGGTTTACCTTCGTAGTATACAGTCGAAGCATCTTCTTCTTTTTCATTTGCTCTGTTGTCCATAAATAGTTGTACATGTTCTTCAATTGATTTTTCATTGAACTGTCCATCTTCTAAATAAGTACCTTCCCACATATGAACAGAGTCATCATCTTCTTCAAGAGCATAAGCTCCTACCCATGCTGGAATGACTTGATCATCATATGAAACAGAAGCTAAATAATAACGGATTGGTTGGTTATATGAGTTTTCAATCTCAAGTTGTTTAATTAACTCGATTGTTTCAGGGACAAAATCATGTTCTTGCACGATATAAAGGAACAAGTGACTTTTAGCGAAGTATTCTTGTTTTTTCTCTTTAATAGGGAATAAATGTTCTTTACGAATTCTAAGTATTTCCCAGTAAAAGTATTCTGTCGATTCAATATTTTTTGCACAGGCCATCAGTTGTTCTTCAGGTACGACAATGTCCCGTTGAAGAGCAGCAATAATTGCGTTCGTTCGAATAAACGGGTCAGTAAATGTCATTGCTTCTTGTATAAAAGGTGTCATCTCATCATTAAAGTAATACTCCATTAAAGAAAGATAGATCGACATAATTGAACGGATTTGTAAGTAGGTTTCTTTCCATGAGCCATATACAAACTTAATATCATAATCATTTTGATAAGGAAGAAATTCATCTACTTGCTTTTGATAATCTACTAATAACAATGGCGCGATGTATTTTGGTTTGAAACGGTCTAGATAACCTTTATCTAAACAAAATGATAACAATCGATAAAAGGTATTTTTATATTCACCTACTTCAAATAATTGCGTATGTTTATCTAATAGTTTAATAATGATGCCAGGGTTGTCGTATAGTACATCTAATGGTAAAACAACTTGCTTGTTTTGAATATCTTGTTCGATTAACTCCAAGATTGCTAGTTCATACTCTTCTCCGTCAAAAGAGGTTATGTATCTGAATACTTCTTCTTTAGCATGCTTACTATATTCAGGGTAATATTTTATTAATGCCTCTGTTAATTCAGGTACTTCAAAATCAGAGATAAATTTGATTATATGGTAACTAGGTTCATCCCATGCCTTAAATGAAGTTGGATATGGATAAGCAGCTTCTTTTGCTAACCATTCTAAAGTTAATAAATTAAATTGTAGGTCATCTACTTCTGATAGTTCGATTAACTCAAAAATTGCATCATGTCGAATTGCTGGATCTGTATGCTTTAATCCCTCGACAATGCGTTTCAGTTGTGATTTATAATTTGACACAATACTCCTCCGATATAGTTGTAAGATTAAGATTTCTAACAATATTTTAATTTTATTGGAAAACCTTATAGATCGCTACTGTTAAATAGTAGTAAATAGGAGATTATTAATAGTTTAGTTGAGATTAAGGTTGTCTAATTGGATCTTTTTTTAGTTCCGAGGCTACAATAATTACTTCTTATTTTTATACAAAAACCAACGTTTTAAAGATGACAAGGAAATTGCTTTTTAGAATAATAGAAAACAAAAAGTGGGGCGGAAATTGGAAATTATCAGTTTACAGATTCGTTTATTTGGCTTGAATGCGGAAAAAGTAGCGACAGATATTGAGTGTCCTTTGTTTGTGGCACATGGTAAGGATAATCATTTACATCTGGTCGATGAGTCGGTTCGGTTTTTTGAGGGGGCAGCGGAACCTAAAGAGTTGTATATCATTTAGTTGGGGAGAGCATACCGCTAAAGAGTTAGCTGGTACAATAGCTACTGGATTAGCAGGTCTTTTTGTTCCGGTGTATATGTCATCTACATTTGCTGGTTTTGCTCAACACATTATTTCAACATACGGCCCAGGTCCTAATCGATACGGAGAAGATGTTGTTCAATACTATTACTCTGGAAAAACAAGAGTTCTTAGACACAATATATATATATACAGCGATTCAGCGCGTACTAAATTAATAAAATCTTACTGGACTGAAACAATTTAAAATAGCGGAGGTTAGCATCAAATTATTCAATGCTGACCTCCGCTATTTACTTATTAACAAATATTAGTACACATACAAAAAATAAAAAACTTAAAATAAAAGATAGGTAATTTCGTTTAGTTCGAGGCATTAGTATAAAAATAATTAAATAACTTAACAAAAATAAACATGTGATCAATAACTTCACAATACTTTCTATCATAAAACGTGCATTTAACATAATAAGAACACCCTGTAACCCTGAAGAAATAGATAGTATTCTATTCAAAGTAAATTCTTTTTCGTCATTTAGAAAAACATTCTCATCCATAATCTTAAATAACTCCTTTTAGTATAATCTATCAAAATCTGCCAAAACAAGAAAACCTTATATTATCAAATCGATCACCTCTTTATGTAATATATTATGTTTTTAATTATAGTAATCGTTGGTAACGAATATAGTGGAATTTCTGTGAAAATATTAGTAAAACGTTATAAATTTTTACTTTTAAACGTACTCTTGTGAAGAATAAATAAAAATAGAGGAATAATACATGTTAATAGAATCATAGTTGTTAAATTTTCATGCGGTTCAAATAGGAGTAAACACATTCGTAGAAATAATTGTGAAAAAATTCACAAAAATGTCAATAAACTTTAGTAAATTTTACCTTTTAAGATGTTAGTCTATTTCCGTAAACGTTTACTAAAAAATTTAGGAGATGAGATATGAAATAAAACATGATTGAAAATTACAGAGGAATAGATAGAAAAGACAATTGAGAAGTATATTAACCATTTTAGTTTAAGGTATGACGTCATTCTACATTTAAGAAAATTTTCAACTGATTTTGTAAGGAAATATGGTAAGGGGTATACACCGCAAAGCACTAACCCAACGCATTCTCTTTGACAAACAAGGTAAACTAACTGATGCAATTGTAATGTATTTCGACCTTGCTCATGTTAATGGTGAAGTTGATATCATAGTCATTTACAGCTGGATCAATTTAACTAGCAGGGTTATTAGACTCTACCAATTAATAAAGGAGGCACTATTATGACTTTAGTGATTAATAAAAAAACAATTTTTTATGTATTAGGAATGGCTGTATTGCTTTCAACTTTAACTATTTCTTTGCCATATCTTGCAGCTAACTTAGGTATCTCTACTACTGTGGCTGGAAAAGTTATAACCATTATTAATACATTTAGTACGATTACAACGATCATTAGCCTAGTTGCAATTATTGTTGGATATGGAGTTATCTCAACTGCACTTGTTATTACCGCTAAAAAAATTATTTCAAAATACGGGAAAGGCTATGCAACTACTTGGTAAAAGTAGCTAAATAGAGCTATGTTAAAAGCTATTTTAAAGTTAAAAATTGAAGAGATTAAAACTATTTTTAATAGCTTGTTAATAAAATCTGAAATAAATAAATTATTAGTTAAATACATAGGAATAGTTTTTCTATTCTTATGTATCTTTCTTATTATTTGTTATCCAGTTGAGCTATTGTATCTATTTAATAGATTTAATTTCTTTTTTATATCATTGGATATTAATATACTATTTTTGTTTACATTGGTGACAATGATTAGCGGGAACAAGAATATTATTTCATCCTTACAGTATGATTTCTATATGTTTTACGGAGATCGATATTTATTTTTGTTTTTTTATTTAAAAGAGAAAATTATGGTATTTATTTGGATGATCATTGTCCTAATTTTTGTTTTTTTAAGCTATGTTTTCTCTTATATTTCTTTAACAAGTTTTTTTACCTCACTTGTATCTATATTACTATTTATTACATTAAACATACTTTACCTTGTCTATAAAAAGAATAATAATCAAAAGAACTTTATGAAAGTTTTAAAACTATTTTTATTATTATTTGGATTTGGTATGTTTCTGATATCCGTTTCTTTAAATTTGTTTGGTTTAGGACGTATACCTTTATACGCAGTGATAAATATTCCATTGTTTTATTTATGTGCCAATCTATTTATTTACTCGGAATTAATAAACGTAAATGCTAACTACAGACAACTATTTATGCAATTCAAATATTTAAGAGTTCCTTTAATAAACATTTATAAGAAAACAATTTTATATAGGAATACTTTTTTTTCTTTTATAGGCATGAATATTTTGCTTATTTTCTATTTAATAAATAAAGGATTTTATCATATACACATTTTAACGTTTATTGCAGTAAATGCCTTCGCTTTTTATCTTTTATTACTATTTACATATAAAATCATAATGTTTGAATCATTTAAAGGACAAAAAAATTATTTCTTTTACTTTTTTTTCATGGAAATGTTTTTTGGTTTTATTGCATTTAACGTAATTTACATTGGGTGATTTTTATTAAAATATTAAATAGATATTTTTTATGTATAATTAGTTTATTTATAC
The DNA here is from genome assembly GCF_036421055.1 of Gottfriedia acidiceleris. Taxonomy (GTDB): domain Bacteria; phylum Bacillota; class Bacilli; order Bacillales; family Bacillaceae_G; genus Gottfriedia; species Gottfriedia acidiceleris_C. Next base: position 444,851 of record NZ_JAZGQS010000002.1, read on the forward strand.
TATTTTTAATTTTAGTCCATGTGCCATCTAATATAAATCCTGCTTCAGTATATAAGAATATTTCATGCAAACCAAAAAATGTTTTTGAAATATTTTCCAACAATTTATTGGCTGTTATCTTTTATATCATACCAATACTAGGAGTTGGTAAATTATTATTAGACTTATATATTACAGTGGGATCCTTAAAAATCTACTTACTACAATATAATTTTGTAAATACATTTTTTTTATTTTTTCCCCATTTTTTATTTGAATTATATGCTATGACAATATGGGTATATATGTCATGGGTTTTATTCAGAGATATTTTTATAGAAAAAGAGTTGAATTTTACCAATTATATTAAATTAATCTTTTTTTCTATTGTACTTTTAATTATATCTGCAACAATTGAAGCTGCTGAGAGGTGTTTTTTTTGATTGAATTAAAAAATATTGATTTTTTCTATCATGAGGAAAACTATATCTTTAAAGATTTTAGTTTAACCCTTTTAGATAATAAAAAATACTGGTTGCAAGGTAAAAACGGATCAGGAAAAACTACACTATTAAATATTATATTGGGAATCAATAAGGTCAATGAAGGGAATTGCTACTTAAATTACAATAAAAGTAAAACCCTTTTTGTTCCATCAACCCCGTTTTACGAACCTTATATGCTTTTAGAAGATTTTCTACTTTTTTACCTTAATAAGATGCTGAAAATTCCAAAGTCATTCATCAATCTTGACGAATTAATAAAACTACTAAATCTAGAGAGTAACCGTTACACTTCTTGCAAGGACTTATCTAAAGGAACTAAGCAAAAAATAATCATTTCAGCTTTATTTACTGATTATCCTTGGGAATTTTTGTTCTTGGATGAACCTTTTGAGCACTTAGACATGCCTACATGCGAACTGGTTAAAAACAGAATTTTCAATGTCGACTCTTTTGTGTTTATAATAAATCACAAAGAATATTTATTAAGTAGTATATATGATATTGAGAGAATAGTATTATGAATTCAAAATCAATGTTTTTTATGAATTTTTCTCTATTATTTGGGATCATTTTTCTATTATTTATAGAAATTAAGAGCTTTTATAAAATTCAGTGGTCACAATCAAATATAATACTAGCTATATTTGCTATATTATTTGTCATGCTAATATTAATTCTTTTTATTAATATTTTGTTTAACTTTATTCTAGACAGATTTACATCATATAATTTAGATTACAAAAAAAATCAGGAAAAAGTTTTAAATACTATTTTCTTAGTTAATGAAATTTTATTTTTAATAACATATCTTTTATTACTATTTAATAATCAATTATTTTTTACCTTACAGGATTATAAATATATTACACCAATGATTTTTTCATTATTATTTTCTGTTCTATTGGGATTAAAAATTAAAGATATAATCTATTTCAATGTCGGGATAATCTCGGCAAATATTTTTCTTATGATTTCCCAGAAACTTTTCCTATTTGTAATAAAATCCTTTTAATTGAGTCATTAATAAATAATGAAGTTATTTACTTTTTTGTAAATTGGAATTTTACCACAGGATTAAGTGATAATTGTTATATTGTGAATGTAATTAAAGAGAAAGTATCAAAAATATCATAAGTGATATAAATAATAAATAGTTTTATATTTAGTCCTGCTATAATTATTTTAAAAAAAGCACATTCAATTAATGTGCTTTTT